>NZ_CP017755.1:2033151-2710868 GCF_001854325.1 Cupriavidus malaysiensis | reverse complement strand
CGATCGGCTTCCTTCTCTACCCCCACCTGACGCAACTCGACCTGACCGGTCCCGCGCAGGTCTTCTCCCACCTGCCCGGCGCCACCCTCCACCTGGTCGCCAAGGCGCGCGCCAGCGTGCCCTGCGACGGTGGCATCGCGCTGACGCCCACCACCGACTTCGACACCTGCCCGCCGCTCGACATCCTGTGCGTGCCCGGTGGCCCCGGCACCCTGGCGGCCATGCGCGACGCGCCGACGCTGGCCTGGCTGCGCCGCCAGGGCGAGCGGGCCGCCTGGGTCACCAGCGTCTGCTCCGGCTCGCTGCTGCTCGGCGCGGCGGGTTTGCTGCAAGGCTATCGCGCCGCCTGCCACTGGAACTACCGCGAGCACCTGGCGCGCTTCGGCGCCGTCCCCGACGCGGCGCGCATCGTGCGCGACCGCAACCGCGTGAGCGGCGGCGGCGTGACGGCCGGCATCGACTTCGCGCTGGAACTCGCTGCGCTGACGCATGGGCGCGACCAGGCCCGAGCGATCACCCTGATGCTCGAGTACGCGCCGGCGCCGCCGTTCGACTGCGGCCGGCCGGAGCAGGCCGATGCCGCCACCATCGCGCGCGCGGTGGCGGCGCTCGACGCGGCCGTGGCGCGTTTGTCGTGAGCACGCTCGCCATGACCGGGTTTGTCATGAGCGCGCTTGTCGCGAGCGCCTGCGTCAGGATCGCGCGGCGGCGGCTGCGAGGACTGGCCTGCGGCGCCGCGCTGCTGGCCTGCGCCGCTGGCGGCGCGGCGCAGGACGCGGCGTCCGCCCGGGACATGGCGCCCGTCCAAGCGCCCGTCCAAGCGCCCGTCCAAGCGCCCGTCCAAGCGCCAGCCGCCGCGCCCGGCCCGGCCAGCGCACGCATCGCCCCCGCGCCGGCGCGTCCGGGACGGGAACGGCCGGTCGTCGCCGTGGTCGGCCACAATACCTTCACCGAACTGACCGACTACGTCGTGCCCTACGGTGTGCTCAAGCTGGCCGACGTGGCCGAGGTCCTCGCGCTGGGCACCGGGCCGGGACCGGTGCGGCTCTTCCCGGCGTTCTCGGTGGTGCCCGATGCGTCGCTGGCGGCATTCGACGCGCGCTTCCCGGAGGGCGCCGACTACGTGGTCGTGCCGGCCGTGCACGAGGACGACGATCCCGCGCTGCTGGACTGGGTGCGGCAGCAGCGCGCCAAGGGCGCGACCGTGATCGGCATCTGCGACGGCGCCTGGGTGCTGGCCCGCGCCGGCGTGCTGGACGGCCGCCGCGCCACCGGCCACTGGTATTCGCGCAGCGCGCTGGCGCGGCAGTTTCCCCGCACGCGGTGGGTGCAGGACCGGCGCTATGTGGTCGACGGCCCGGTCGTCACCACCACCGGCGTCAGCGCCTCGGTGCCGGTCTCGCTGGCACTGGTCGAAGCCATCGGCGGCCGCGCGCGCGCCATCGAGGTGGCACGCCGTCTCGGTGCCGGCGGCTGGGATGATGCCTATGACGCCGCGCCGTTCCAGCTCGGCGTGCGGGACCTGTACACGGCGGCACGCAACTGGCTGGCGTTCTGGCGGCATGAGACATTGGGCGCGGCCCTGCGCCCGGGCGCCGACGATGTTGCGCTCGCCCTGGTGGCCGATGCCTATGCGCGCACCTACCGCACGCAGGTCGTGGCGACCGCGCCATCGCCGGCCGGCGTGCGCCTGCGCAGCGGACTGGTGTTCCTGCCCGAGCGCCACGGCGCCGCACTGCCGGCGCCGCTGCCCGATGCCGGCGCGGGGCTGCCCGCCGTGCCCGCGCTCGCTGCGGCGCTGCGCGGCATCGCCGCCCGCTACGACGATGCCACGGCGGGCTTCGTCGCGCTCCAGCTCGAGTATCCGGAGGCGCGGCGGCCGATACATTGATCGCAAGGATCAAGATTGACTGGCCGGCTGGCGGGACTAAGCTTCGCATCGAACGCAAGCCGTCCGAACCATCCAGTCTCTCCCACACCCGAGGTCGATCATGCGCGACGAAGCCTCCGCGAGCCTTGCCGGCTCCTCTCCTTCCTCCTCTCCTTCCACCACCACCGCCACGCCTGCCGCCACCGGCGCGTCCGTCGCCGAGCGCGTACTGCGCGACTTCTGGCTGGCCACGGGCGGCAGCGAAGCCGACCTGGCCAGGCTGCGGTTCACCGGCACCGGTGCCGCGCCTTCGGCCTTCGCCTTCACCGATTTCGCCGCCGGCGCTGTCGGCGCGGCCAGCCTGGCGTTGGCCGAGCTGGTCGCTTCGACCTCGGGCCGCTGGCCCGACGTGGCTGTCGACCGGCGCCTGGCTTCCTTCTGGTTCCTGACCTCGCTGCGGTCGCAGGGCTGGGCGCTGCCGCCGCAGTGGGACCCGGTGGCCGGCGACTACCAGGCCGCCGATGGCTGGATCCGCCTGCACACCAACGCGCCGCATCACCGCGACGCCGCGCTGGCGGTGCTGGAGGCGCCGGTCGAGCGCGAGGCGGTGGCGCGCGCGGTGGCGCGCTGGCGTGTCGACGAGCTGGAGGCGGCGGTGGTCGGGCGCGGCGGTTGCGCGGCGGCGATGCGTTCGGCCGCCGCCTGGACGGCGCACCCGCAGGGCAGGGCGGTGGCGGCCGAGCCGCTGCTGCACCGCGAGGCCGCCGGCGCGGTGGCCCGGCCGGGCTGGGCGCTGGCGCCCGAGCGTCCGCTGCGCGGCATCCGCGTGCTGGACCTGACCCGCATCCTGGCCGGTCCGGTGGCCACGCGCTGGCTGGCCGGTTTCGGCGCCGAGGTGCTGCGCATCGATCCGCCGGGCTGGGAGGAACCGGGCACGGTGCCGGAAGTGGTGGTGGGCAAGCGCCGCGCGCGCCTGGACCTCAAGCAGGCCGGCGATCGCGCGTGCCTGGAGCAGTTGCTGCGCGGGGCCGATGTGCTGGTGCATGGCTATCGCCCGGATGCGCTGGCGCGCCTCGGACTGGATGCGGCGCGCCGGCGCGAGCTCAATCCGGCGCTGGTCGACGTTTCGCTCGATGCCTATGGCTGGAGCGGCCCCTGGCAGGGCCGGCGCGGCTTCGACAGCCTGGTGCAGATGAGCAGCGGGATCGCAGAGGCGGGCATGCGCGTGACCGGCAGCGCGCGCCCGGTGCCCTTGCCCGGGCAGGCCCTGGACCATGCCACCGGCTATCTGCTGGCGGCGGCGGCGCTGCGTGGCCTGACGCGGCGGCTGGCGACGGGGGAGGGCGGCAGCGCGCGCGCTTCGCTGGCGCGCACGGCCGGCCTGCTGCTGGCCCATCCGGCGGCGCCGGGCGCGCCGTTGCCGGGACGCCCCGGCACGCTGGCGGCGGAAGGCGTGGACGATCTCGATGCGGCCATCGAGCACACCAGCTGGGGGCCGGCACAGCGCCTGCGCATGCCGGTGACGGTGGCCGGCACGCCGATGCGCTGGGAGTTGCCGGCGGGAACGCTGGGGTCGTCGGCGCCCGAGTGGGTGGCGCGCTGAAGCCGGGCGTGGCCGCCGGCCCCGGCGGCTAGGCGCAGCAGGCCGGCAGCGCGCTCATGGCTTGCGCCGGCACGCCGGCGGCCGCGGCGGCCTCGGCCGGACGGGAAGGGGCCCGGCGCGCGCGCACCGCATCGGCCGCGGCGGCGGCGGCGGTGGCGGCCGCTGCGGCGGCGGCGCGGAAGGGTTCGGGCCCGACCCGGCGCAGGGTGTCGGCCAGGCGCTCGTGGCCCGGCGCGCGGCGGTCGCGCATGGCCAGGTAGGCGGACAGCACGGCGGCGATGGCGTCGCCGAGCTCTTCGGCGCGGAAGGCCGGGCCGACCGCGACACCGGCCGGCGTGCCCGCCGCGGCGCCGCTGCCGTCCAGCGTGAGCCGGTACCACTGCTGGCCGTTGCGGTCGACGCTCTCGATGCCGAGGCGGGCGCCGTCCGCGCCGCCGGCCATGGTGTGTTCGCCTTCGTCCTGGTTCATGGGGCCCCCTTCTGCCGGGGCGGCCGATGCCGCCCGCATGGCGGACTACTCTCGTGCCTTGGCGCTTTCCACCGACATGGTGGTCGGCATCATATTGGTGTTGGCGTTGTGCATCACCCACAGCGAGCCGGCCACGATGATGGCGATCAGCCCGGCCGAGCAGAGGAAGATGCCGGCGTTCTCGCGCTGCGAGGGCGCCGTGCCGATGTGCAGGAAGTACACCAGTTGCACCACCAGCTGCGCCACGCACAGCAGCACGATGGCGGGCAGCGCCATGCCGCGCGGCACCAGGCCGGTCATCACCGCGCCGAACGAGGCCAGCGTCAGCAGCAGCGACAGCGCCAGTCCGATCACATAACTTTTCAGGCTGCCATGGTCGCCGCCGGCATGGCCGTCATGGTGGGCGCCGTGGTGGGCATGCAGGGAGGTGGGCTTCATACGAACTCGCGCAGGTAGACGAAGGTGAACACGCAGATCCAGATCAGGTCCAGGAAGTGCCAGAACAGGCTGAGGCAGGCCAGGCGGCGGCGCGTCGGCGCGTCCAGGCCGAAGCGGCGCACGTGGTGCATCATCACCAGCAGCCACAGCAGGCCGACGCTGACGTGCAGGCCGTGGGTGCCGACCAGGCCGAAGTAGGCCGACAGGAAGGCGCTGGTCTGCGGGCCGGCGCCCTGGTGGATCAGCTCGGCGAACTCGTAGACCTCCATGGCGATGAAGGCCGCGCCGAGCACGAAGGTAAGGCCCAGCCAGGCGTTGACGCGGCCGGGGCGGGCGCCCTGCATGCCCAGCATGGCCATGCCGAAGGTGAAACTGCTGGCGAGCAGCAGCATGGTCTCGCCGAGCACGAAGGGCAGCTCGAACAGGTTGCGCCCGGTCGGGCCGCCGGCGGTGCTGTTGGCCAGCACCGCGAAGGTGGCGAACAGGCAGGCGAAGATCAGGCAGTCGCTCATCAGGTAGATCCAGAACCCCAGCGTGGTGCGGGAGCCGTCGTCATGCCCGTGGTGAGCGTGGTGAGCCTGGTGAGCTTGGTGGCCGTGGGCGTGGCCGGGTTGTTGGTGAACGAGTACGGTGGTCATGGCTCAGGCGGCCTCGCGCAGTTGCGCGAAGCGCGCGTTCTCGATGCGGGCGACTTCCGACGCCGGCACGTAGTAGTCGACATCCCGGTCATAGGTGCGGGCGATGAAGGTGGCGATCACGCCGACCAGGCCGATCGCTGCCACCACCCACATATGCCAGACCAGGGCGAAGCACAGCACCAGGCCGAAGCCCGAGATGATCACGCCCGCGCCGGTGTTGCGCGGCATGTGGATGTCCTCGTAGCGGGCCGGCTGCTGGTAGGCGCGGCCGGCTTCCTTGTCGTCCCAGTGCTGCTCCAGCGAGGTGATCTGCGGCACGTGGGCGAAGTTGTAGAAGGGCGCGGGCGAGGACGTGGACCATTCCAGGCTGCGGCCGTCCCAGGGATCGCCGGTCAGGTCGCGGTTGGCGTCGCGGCGGCGGATGCTGACGTAGAACTGCACGGCGATGGCGAGGATGCCCAGGGCGATGATGACCGCGCCGACCAGCGCGACGATCAGCCACGGCTGCCAGCCCGGCACGTCATAGTGGTTCATGCGCCGGGTCATGCCCTTGAAGCCGAGCACATAGAGCGGCATGAAGGCCAGGTAGAAGCCGACCAGCCAGCACCAGAAGGCCACCTTGCCCCAGAACTCGTCCAGCGTGAAGCCGAACACCTTGGGGAACCAGAAGCTGATGCCCGCCAGGCAGCCGAACAGCACGCCGCCGATGATCACGTTGTGGAAGTGGGCCACCAGGAACAGGCTGTTGTGCAGCACGAAGTCGGCGCCCGGCACCGCCAGCAGCACGCCGGTCATGCCGCCGATGGCGAAGGTGACCATGAAGCCGATCGTCCACAGCGTGGCCGAGTGGTAGCGGATGCGGCCGCGGTACATGGTGAACAGCCAGTTGAACAGCTTGACGCCGGTCGGGATCGAGATGATCGAGGTCATGATGCCGAAGAAGGCATTGACGTTGGCGCCCGAACCCATGGTGAAGAAGTGGTGCAGCCAGACGAAGAACGACAGGATGCCGATCGACGAGGTGGCGTAGACCATCGACTTGTAGCCGAACAGCGGCTTGCGCGAGAAGGTGGCGATGATCTCGGAGAAGGCGCCGAAGGCGGGCAGGATCAGGATGTACACCTCGGGGTGGCCCCACACCCAGATCAGGTTGATGTACATCATGGCGTTGCCGCCCAGCTCGTTGGTGAAGAAGTGCATGCCGAGGTAGCGGTCGGCAGACAGCAGCGCCAGCGTGGCGGTCAGCACCGGAAACACGGCGACGATCAGGATGTTGGTGATCAGCGCGGTCCAGGTGAACACCGGCATCTTCATCAGGTTCATGCCCGGCGCGCGCATGCGCAGGATGGTGACGATGAAGTTGATGCCGGTCAGCGTGGTGCCCAGCCCCGATATCTGCAAGGACCAGATGTAGTAGTCCACCCCCACCGTCGGGCTGTAGCCCAGGCCGGACAGCGGCGGATAGGCGACCCAGCCGGTGGCGGCGAAGTCGCCGACGAACATCGACAGCATGACCAGCACCGCGCCCACCGCCGACAGCCAGAAGCTCAGCGAGTTGACGAAGGGGTAGGCCACGTCGCGCGCGCCGATCTGCAGCGGCACGATCACGTTCATCAGGCCGACGATCAGCGGCGTCGCCACGAAGAAGATCATGATCACGCCGTGCGCGGTGAAGATCTGGTCGTAGTGGTGCGGCGGCAGGTAGCCGGCTTCGCCGCCGGCGGCGATGGCCTGCTGGGTGCGCATCATGATGGCGTCGGCGAAGCCGCGCAGCAGCATCACCAGCGCCAGCAGGATGTACATCACGCCGATCTTCTTGTGGTCGACCGAGGTGATCCACTCCTTCCACAGGTAGGTCCACTTGCCGTAGCGGGTGATGGCGGCCAGCATCGCGGCGCCGAGGATGGCCACGGCCGCCAGCGTGCCCATGATGATGGGCTCGTGGGTGGGGATGGCGTCGAGATTGAGTTTTCCGAGCATGATTACTGTTCTTCTGCGGCCTGGTTCCCGTTGCGTTGCGCGATCACGCGCGCGAAGGGGGTGTCACGGACATCGTTGCGGCAGATGTCCTCACCCGACGGTCCGCGCATGAAGCGGTTGACCACACCTTCGAACAGGGCGGGGGTGGCGTTGGCGTAGACGGTGACCGGGTGTCTGGTGCTGGGCTGCTCGAGTTCGCGGTAGCTGGCTGGGTCCAGCTTGAGCGGCGAGCGGCGCGCCTGCGCCACCCAGGCGTCGAACTCGGCGCGGGAACTGGCGATGGCGTCGAAGCGCATGTCGGAGAAGCCTTCGCCGCTGTAGGCGGCCGACAGGCCGTGGTAGGTGCCGGTGTGGTTGGCGACCAGGTGCAGGCGGGTCTGCATGCCGGCCATCGCGTACACCATGCTGCCGAGCTGGGGAATGAAGAAGGAGTTCATCAGCGACTCGGCGGTCAGGCGGAATTCGACCGGGGTGTCGACCGGGATCTGCAGCCGGTTGACCGAGGCCACGCCGTAGTCGGGGTAGATGAACAGCCACTTCCAGTTCAGGGCGATCACGTCGACCCGCACCGGCTTTGTCTGGGAGGCAATCGGCTTGTATGGATCAAGCTCGTGGGTGGTCTTCCAGATCAGCACGGCAAGCACCGCGACGATCACGCAGGGGATGCTCCAGACCACGATCTCGATCGGGGTCGAATGTGACCATTTCGGCGCGTAGGTCGCCTGGGTGTTGGTTTCGCGGTAACGCCAGCCGAAGTACAGCGTCAGCACGATCACCGGCACCACCACCAGCAGCATCAGGAACAGGGCGACCAGGATCAGCCCTTTCTCCTGCTCGCCGACGGCGCCCTTGGGGTTCATCAGTTCCAGCTGGCTGCAGCCGGACAGCAGCACCGGCAGCACCAGCAGGCCGGCGCCGGCCAGCCTGCCGGCGGCCGCCCGGGCGCCTGGGGGAAGGAATGCCTGGAAGCCGGCACGGGACGGGCTGGCCCGCGATCCGTCGGCTCTTGCTGCTGCATCGCACATATCACGCATCTTGGTTACGGAGCACACGGTCCATCCGCCGACCCGGCTGCGTGGCCCGTCACGGCCCGTGCCGACCCGCGCGGGACGCGGCGGCCGGAAGAGGGGGCGCATACAAGACGTTGGATGTATGTGTTTTGGTTTGGTTGGCGCGATGCTAAAGTAAGACATAATCCATACATCAGCGACAAAATGACGCAGCGCGGAACCATGCAAGAGACGGAAGGGACGGGCGGCAGCCAGGACGCCGCGGCACCCGGCGCGCCGCCGCCGGCCTGGATCGGCGGCTTCGTGCGCGGCGCCGGTCCGCGCTACCAGCAGATCGTCGATGCCATCGAGCGCGCGGTCGCCGACGGCGGCCTGCGCGTCGGCGACCGGCTGCCGGCCCAGCGCCGCCTGGCCGACTGGCTGCAGGTGGACCTGACCACGGTCACGCGCGCCTACGCCGAGGCCAAGCGGCGCCACCTGCTGGAGGCGCGCGGCGCCATGGGCAGCTACGTGACCGCGCCCAAGGTGGAACTGGAGGGCCTGGTCGATCTCGGCATGAACATCCCGCCGCCGCCGGCCGGCCTCGATCTCGAGGACATGCTCAAGCGCGGACTGGCGCAGGTGCTGCTGCGCGCCGATGCCGACCTGCTGATGACCTACCATCTCGGCGGCGGCGGCCAGGCCGACCGCCAGGCCGGCGCGCTGTGGCTGGCGCCGATGTTCGGCAGCGTGGACGCGCGGCGCGTGGTGGTCTGCCCGGGCGCCCAGGCCGCGCTGGCGGCGCTGGTGCTCGCGCTCAGCGCGCCCGGCGACGTCATCCTGGCCGAGCCGCTGATCTATCCCGGCGTGCGCGCCGCCGCCGAGCAGTTCGGCCGGCGCCTGGTGGCGGTGGAGTGCGATGCCGAAGGCATGCTGCCCGACGCGCTGGAGCGCGCCTGCCGCACGCACGGCGCCCGCCTGCTGTATCTCAACCCGACCCAGCAGAACCCGACCACCGCGACCCTGTCCGCGGCGCGCCGGCGCGCGCTGGCCGAGACCGCGGCGCGGCTGGACCTGCGCATCATCGAGGACGATCCCTACTGGCGCTTCGCCGCCGCCGCCGCGCCGCCGCCGCTGGCGCAGTTCGCGCCGCAGCGCGTCTACTACATCTCGACCCTGTCCAAGTGCCTGTCGCCGGGACTGCGCACCGCCTTCGTGCTGCTGCCCGACGGTGTCGGCGAGGACGGCTTCCTGGCGGCGCTGCGCTCGTTCGCGCTGATGTCGACACCGCTGACCACGGCGCTGGTCACGCAGTGGATCCACGACGGCAGCGCCGACGCCTTGCACCAGGGCGTGCGCGAGGAAGCGCGCCTGCGCCTCGGCCTGGCCGGGCAGGTGCTGGGCGGCGCGCCGGGCGGGCTCGATGGCGGCGCCTCGGGCATCCACGTCTGGTATCCCTTGCCGAGCTACTGGACGCCGGCCGACCTGGCCCACGCGGCCCGCGCCGAGGGCCTGGCGGTCACGCCCGCCGGCGCCTTCCAGGCCGGCGGCGCGGCCGCCAGCGCCATCCGCATCTCGCTCGGCGGCGTGCGCGACCGCGCGGCGCTGGGCGCGGCGCTGAAGAAGCTGTCGGCGCTGCTGGCGCGGCGACCGCAGGGGGCGCAGGAGATCGTGGTGTAGTCACGCCGGCGCGGCCCGGCGGCAACCCCGGCGCAGCGTGAGGACCGCCGCGCGGGCACGGCCGCACGGCGGTGCTCAGGGCCTGGCCCTGGCGCCGTGCGTGCGGGGACTCACATGCCCGTCGAACACCAGTTCCAGTGCCGCGCTGCGCAGCAGGCTGGCCGGCGTGATGGTTTCGCGCTGCCAGGGGATGCGGCCGAAGTACCACAGCCGCCAGAAGCCGAGCGATGCCGCCGGCTGGCGCGCCAGCAGGGCGGCGAAGTGCTCGACCTCACCGACGTGGATGCCGGCGGCTTCCTCCAGGACCTCGTGCACGAAGCGGGAGCAGAACTGCCCGCGCGAGCGCAGGTTGAAGCCGGTGTCGTAGCGGATGCCGAGGCGCTTGCCGGCGGCAGCCTGAAGGTGCCGCTGCTGCGGCGGCGTCAGCGCCTGCCGCGGTCTCGCCACCGCGACGCGGCCATGTTCGGAGCGGTCCGCGAAGCGTACGAGAGACGTGGTACGGCTGAAGGGAAAGGTACTTTCCGCGATGCTCGCCTCGGCGTGTGCGCCGCCGCAGTGCGTGGCAACGACGATGCCGACGTGGTTGGTCCACGAGGCGGTCGCCGCCGCCACCGCGCGGAACGGCAGGGCGCGCACGCGGATGAAGACGATGTCGCCGATCTGCAGCGTGGTGGCGAGGTGGTGCAGGCTGGCTTCGGTTGGCATGTGCGGTCTCCGTAAGGGATAGGGTCCGCCGCAGCATGCCAATGGGTATCGAATAGATAAACGATTCGCTGCTATCGTGGCGAAGACTGCCGCCTCTGGTAGCGTATTCCGCTACTCTTGAGCAGAACCCGCCGGAAGAGGAGCGACCATGAACGAAGCCACGATGCTGATTGCCGTCATCAAACGCATGCTGAAGGCGCAGGGCCTGACGTATGGCGACGTCGCACGCGCGCTGGGATTGTCGGAAGCGAGCATCAAGCGCTGCTTTGCCAGCGGGCGCATGACCGTGGACCGCCTGGCGCAGGTCAGCGCGCTGCTCGGCATGACGCTGGCGGAACTCGCACAGGAGGCAGCCAACACCGTGCCGGCGCTGAGCGGCCTCAGCCGCGCGCAGGAGGCGCAACTGGTGGCCGACCGCAAGCTGCTGCTGGTGGCCATCTGCGCATTGAATCACTGGTCGGTGGAGGAGGTGGTCGCAAGCTACCGCATGACCCGCGCGGAATGCCTGAAGCGGCTGCTGGTGCTGGAGCGGATGGGGCTGCTGGCATTGCTGCCCGGCGATCGCATCCGCCTGCGCGTGATGCGCGATTTCCAATGGCTGCCGGATGGGCCGATCCGCGCCTTCTTCCTGCAGGAAGGCTTGGCCGATTTCCTTGACAGCCGTTTCGACGCACAGGGGCAGGCGCTGGAATTCGCCCACGCCATGCTGACCGACCTCGCATTGGCGCAACTGCAGCAGGAGCTGCGCCGCCTGCGCGCCCGGCTGGCCCAGTGGCATGAAGAGTCGCGCGCTGCCCCTCCCGCGCAGCGGCATGGTGTCGGCATGCTGCTGGCCGTGCGCGAGTGGGAGCCGGCCAGCTTCGCGCAGTGGCGCCAACCCGCTCCCGCGGCCTGCGCGACGGTCCGGCGGCTGACCGGCAGCTAGGCGGCGGCCGTACCTGGCGCTCCCACCGCCTCGGCCAGCACCGCGCACAGCCGCGCCATCAGTGCGGCATCCTGCGCGGCCTGCACCGACAGCATGTGGCCGGCGCCGGGCAGGTCGACGATGCGCGCGTCCTGCGCCTGCGCGGCGTTGGCCTGCAGCGTGGCGGCGATTTCGGGCGGGATGACCTGGTCGTGGCCGGCGCGCACCAGGGTCATGCGGCCGCGGAAGGCGGCGATGTCGCGGAACACGCGCGAGCGGCGCCAGCTCTGCTCGCGCCGGATCTGCGCGCTGAAGGCCGGCCCGAAGGGCGTGGCAAAGGCCGCTTCGTCGTAGGCGGCGCCGACCACGGTGACCAGGTGCCCGATGCGGTGGCGCGGGTCGCAGGCCAGGCGCACGGCGATCTCGCCGCTCATGCTGATGCCGATCACGCTGCGCGGGCCGTCGGTATCCAGGCAGGACAAGGCCGCGGCCGCTTCGGCGTGGCGCTTGGCCAGCGAGTTCGGCGTGCGCGCGCTGCTCTCGCCGTGGCCGGAGAAGTCGATGGCGAGGCTGCCGATGCCGCGCGCGGCCAGGGCCTGGCGCACCGCCAGCCAGCGGCCGCGGTGGCTGGTGCCGGCACCGTGCAGCAGCAGGCAGCGGATGCCGCTGGCGGCGTCGAGGCGGTCGGCGGCGAGGGTTTCGTCGGGCGTGTCGATGGTGAAGGGGCGCGGCGCGTGCATGGCATCCGGTGAGCAAGGCCGCGCCGGGCCGGCGCAGGCGCGGTCATTCTACGCCGCGCCGACGGCTGTCGATGGCTGCCGATGGCTCTCGATGGCGGCCGTCAGCCAGCCGCACTGCGGCGGCGAGTGCGTTGTCGCAGGACGGGGAGTCTGCCCTGTGCCGATCTGAACGATGGCGTGAGCCGCCGCATCGCCGCCGCGTATGGGCGCGCTTCCCGTTATGTTCCCGCCCTGGTACGAGACCGCGCCTTCGTCGCGGGCATGACAGCCTGCGCCGTCGGGATCGGTTCAAAGAGTGCCTCGATGTCTTCGGCGGAGAACTTGACGGCGCCGGCGGCATCCTCCGACAGGATCGCCTCGGCGAGCGCCGCCTTCTGTTCCTGCATCGCGACGATCTTCTCCTCCACGCTGCCGGCGGTGATCAGCTTGTAGACGAACACGGGCTTGTCCTGCCCGAGCCGGTGCGCGCGGTCGGTGGCCTGGTTTTCCACGGCGGGGTTCCACCAGGGATCGTAGTGAATGACGGTGTCCGCCGCCGTCAGGTTCAGGCCGACACCGCCGGCCTTCAGGCTGATCAGGAAAAGCGGCACCTCGCCCTGCTTGAAGCGCTTGACCGGCGTGGCGCGATCTGCGGTATCCCCGGTCAGCAGGACATAGGGAATGCCGGCCTTTTCCACTTCCGCCGCAATGAGGTCGAGCATGCTGGTGAACTGCGAGAACAAGAGGATGCGGCGACCTTCCTCGATCAGTTCGGGCAGCATGTCGAGCAGCAGTCCGAGCTTGGCCGATTCCTTGACCCGGGCCGATTGCCCGACCTTGGCCAGACGCGGATCGCAGCAGACCTGGCGCAGCTTGAGCAAGGCCTCCAGCACGATGATATGGCTGCGCGCGAGGCCTTTGGCAGCAACGGCCGCCCGGACCTTTTCCTGCATGGCGGCACGTACCGTCTCGTACAGGTCACGCTGCGCGCCTTCGAGCTCGACCGTTCGCACGATCATTGTCTTCGGCGGCAATTCGGTGGCGACCTCATCCTTGCGCCGGCGCAGCATGAACGGGCGGATGCGCCGCGCGAGCAGTTCACGCCGTACCGCATCGCCGCCCTTTTCGATGGGGGTGCGCCAGCGCCGGGTGAAGTCCTGGCGGGTGCCGAGGAACCCCGGCAGCAGGAAGTCGAACTGGGCCCACAGTTCGCCAAGATGGTTCTCGAGCGGGGTCCCGGTCAGGCACAGGCGGTGTCGCGCCTGCAGTTCGCGGATGGTCGCCGCCGACTTGGTGGCGGCGTTCTTGACATACTGCGCCTCGTCCAGGATCAGCAGGTGATAGTCGTGCCCGGCAAGGATCTCGCGGTCGCGCCACAGCAATGCGTAGGTGGTCAGGACCACATCGTGCGCGCCGATCCGGTCGAACCGATCGCGGCGTTGAGGGCCATGCAGATCCAGCACGCGTAGCGTCGGCGTGAAGCGCTGCGCTTCCTCGCACCAGTTGTGCATCAAGGTCGTCGGCACCACGACCAGTGCCGGCCGGTCCAGCCTGCCACCTTCCTTCTCGGTGAGGATGTGGGCAAGCGCCTGGACGGTTTTGCCCAGGCCCATATCGTCGGCGAGCACACCTGACAGCCCATGCTCGCGCAGGAACTGCATCCAGGCGAGTCCCTGGCGCTGGTAGGCGCGCAGTTCGGCGTGCAGCCCGCGCGGCACCGGCACGTCGGCGATGCCGGGCCCGGCCATCAGGCGCTGCGCGAGTTGCCGGACCGATGCATCACCGTGAAACTGCCAGCGCCCCGACTGATCCAGGGCATGCAGCCTGGCCGCATCCCACCGGGCAATGCGCAGGCCGGTGCCGAGCGCGTCGAACAAGTCGATCAGCACGCGTACGACCGGCTTGAGCCGATCGGCACGCAGGCGAAG
Organism: Cupriavidus malaysiensis; assembly: GCF_001854325.1. Taxonomy (NCBI): domain Bacteria; kingdom Pseudomonadati; phylum Pseudomonadota; class Betaproteobacteria; order Burkholderiales; family Burkholderiaceae; genus Cupriavidus; species Cupriavidus malaysiensis. Next base: position 2,696,945 of record NZ_CP017755.1, on the reverse strand, counting down.
CCGCTCGTTGCGATCGGTCTTCAGGTCGATCGCCTCATCGTCGGCGATCGCATCCAGCTTGCCGGACAACCAGCGCGCATCGCGACGGAAGAGGTCTGCCAGCAGCGGTTCCAGGCGCACCGTACGGCCATTGACGCTGATGCCCATCTCCACGTCGAACCAGCCGTCGCCAGTCGGGCGCAGCGTGCCGTCTATCGCTTCGATCTCGATCACGTTGTGCCGGAACGCGTCGCTCATCACGACGCGCCAGCCGCTCGCCCTGAGCGCGGGCAGGCCCCGTTTCACGATCTCCGGCCAGTCTCCGCTGTTGTCGGGACCGAGCATGCCATCCGGGAACGGCTTTGGCCCGAAGATGCGATCAGCCCGGAGTTTCCGCAATCCGGCCTTGTGCAGCTCGGTCAGGCGTTGGCGTTCGGCGTCGGCATCTCGTCTGATCTGGACGACCTCTTCGCCGGCGTTGCGCACCAGCGTCGTGTTGCTGTGTGCCGGAAGGCTGTGCTCTGCGTAATCGAAGCTGACCGTAGCAAAATCCTGCGGTGATGCCCAGGTCGGCAAGGTGTCCAGTGCCAGCACGGGGACGGGCGCGGTGTCGACGATCCGCACCGGCGCGGCCTCATGCGACGGAGGGGCGGGCAGGTCGGGCGCAATGTCACGCAGCACCTTGCCGACCAGCGCGGATTCCTCCGGCGTGATGGCCGGCATCGACAGGAAATCCTCGACCTGCTCCGCGGGCCATGGCAAAGCGAGGAGGCCGGCCTCGCCGGAGTGCGTATCCACATACCAGCATGGCCGGATGGCGGTCAGCAGCAGGGCGGCCGGCGGCTCGGCCTGCAAGACTGGCCGCAGGCGCGCGTCGGCCTGTGCTTGCCACACGATCTGTGTACTGCGCGCAGGCCCGCCGCGTACCAGGCAGCGCGTGCCGGAATGCGTCGGGCCCGTGGCGGAAGACGCGAACAGCCGGCCGGTAGCGACCAGCTTCTCGAACGTGCCGGCACCATTAGCACCTTGCAGGCTGAAGCTGCCGGTGTAGGTACCACGCGAGCGGTCCAGCCACAAGCCGCGCAGGATCGGCAGGTCCTCCTCGCTGACGAACTTCGGCGGCTCGATCAGCGCCCTCTCCAGGTTCTGCCAGGGGGCGTCGAGCGAGCGGATCGACCCGTCCACGCCCACACGGGCCTTGTACAGGAAGACCTCGACGCCGCGATAGGTCTGCCCGACCACATAGGCCAGCGCATGGGTGGCCTTGGCGGCCTTCTGCCTGGCCGAGGAAGCGGGCGCCGCGCGTCTGGCACGGAAACCGTCCAGCCACGACATCAATTCCGCGCGCACGCCGACGGCTGCCGGCCTGGGCCGCTGTGCGAGGCCGGCGTGGTGCGCGGGATCGGCGCCGTGTGCGAGAGCGGCGATCAGGAGCGCTGCCACGTGCTTGCAGTCAACGCCGACCGGGCACGTGCATTCGCCTTTCATCGACACGTCTTCCTTCGTGTGATGGAAATAGACATGCACAGCGTAGGGGAGGCTGCGCGTGCCTTGCACCAGGCCCGCCAAGGTATCGTCGTCCGTCCAGTGAAGCTTGGAGACCGCGCGCGCGTAGGAGCGGGCCTTGGATACGGTGTAGGGGCCTAGCCACTCCTTAATCTGCGCGGAATTGTAGGAGACAGGCATTGGCGGGATTCAGGTTGAACAGGCGGCGAGTATTCTACGCTGCGAGCCCTCCGGCCGGTCGCTTCGACGTCCCGCGGCCGGCGCTCCGGCGTGGTCAGCGGATCGTCGCTGTCGAGCGGCACGCGATCCTTCGGCGGCGTGTAGGCGTGTAGGCGTGTAGGCGTGCTGGATGGGTTGCCTGGGGACGTACTTCGAGCCCCATCCGCCCGGCGCCAGACTCAAACTCGCAGGGCTGGCGGGCCTCGGCTTCAGGACGGCGCTCGATCTCCGGCGCATATTTATCTCTCTCTCTTCTGCTTACGGTCGATCGGCTGCTGTCGAGGCCATTCGGTCAGTTGACGCGCACGAGCCAATCAAGAAGATTCAAAAGACTAGCCAGGCCCACTTTCCGCCAACCAAGGTGAAAGGAGGGCTCGGCGAGCGCGTGCTTGGCTTGCACTTCTACCCCGCGATCATATTGAATTCGAATTCCGTACGGATCTGCGAGGTACGAGGATCTTTTACTCAGACATTGATACGTGGCTGCTGACGAAGCAGGGTAAGGTTTTCCACGACACGCTTGAGGACTGGGTCGCATTCCGCAGAACGACAAAGATTGCTGCAGAGGGCTGGACTAAGTACCGGTTTGCCGATACGCAGGATCTTGAGCAATATGTCGACTACACCCTCTTGATGAATCCGAAGTTCGATCAACACCCCGCGATCCAGAAGATCCTCGCCGAGACTAAGGACAGGCCCGGCGCCTTCGGTGCGGCCATGGAGAACCTGGCCACGCCGCTTGTCGAGGAATTGAGGCGCAACCAACCCAAGGCATCCACGACGGGAGGAACCCATGGCTGAGCCCACCCAGCTCGACCCCATAGACGGAGCGCGCCGGCACCAACAAGCACTACGAGACCGAAGGCGTCTGGGCCTGGGTGCGCATGCTGGAGCATGCGCAGGTGACGCCCATCGACAGCGCGACCGTCCAGCTCACCTTCCAGGCCGTCCCTGACACGGAGGCAGCGGGCCCGGGTGACAGCGCCGCGGCGGCCGGGGCGGACAACCCTGAGAGTCCCGAGAGCCTGCTGCCACGCGCCGGGGGCTCGCGGCGCCGGCCCACATGGTCTATCCGATCCGCTTCGAGGTGCGCGCAGCGGTCGGGCGCGGGCCACTGGAGGCGCTGGAGCTGCGCAACCCGCGGGTTCCCGAGCGGATCTTCGTGGCGAAGGCGGCGCAGGTCCAGGCCCCGGCCCCGGTCCGGAGTACGCCGGCTCAGCACAGGTAATCACCATGTTCAACCATCTTCTGAACGCGCTGTTCGGCGCGCGCGCCCGGTCCATCCCGGCCCGGCGGCGCGGCTATCCCTTCATCAGCCGCCACAGCGTGGTGCGCCCGATGCCCAGCTCGCGGCTGGCGGCGGCGCGGTTGCCGCCGTGGCGCGCCAGCGCCTGCAGCACCGCCTCGCGCGTGACGGGCGCGCGTGCCTCGGGGGCGGGCGGGCTTGCCGCGCCGCTTTCGCTCGCCGCCTGCCCGGTCATGCGCCCGAATTCCGGGAAGGCCTCGCGTGCCTCCTCGTCCAGCGCGGCGCCGGGGGCGTGCAGGTAGATGGCCGCGCGCGCCAGCAGGTTCTCCAGTTCGCGCACGTTGCCGGGCCAGTCGTAGCCGTCGAACAGCGGGGCGAGGAAGTCCAGCACGCGCTGCCTGCCTTCGCGTGCCAGGCCGTACTGCGAGGCGGCGCGCGCCAGCAGGTGGTGCGCCAGCAGCGGCAGGTCCTCGCGGCGCTCGCGCAGTGCCGGCAGCCGGATCGGCAGCAGGTTGAGACGGAAATACAGGTCGGCGCGGAAGCTGCCCTGGGCCACCAGCGCGTGCAGGTCGCGGTGGGTGGCGGCGATCACGCGCACGTCGATGGGGGTGGCGCGGCCCGAGCCCAGTTTCATCACCTCGCGCTCCTGCAGCACGCGCAGCAGGCGGCTCTGCAGCGCGGCGGGCATTTCGCCGATCTCGTCGAGGAAGATGGTGCCGGTGTGGGCGATCTCGAACAGCCCCGGCTTGCCGCCGCGCCGCGCGCCGGTGAAGGCGCCTTCCTCGTGGCCGAACAGTTCGCTTTCGATCAGTCCTTCGGGCAGCGCCGCGCAGTTGAAGGCGACGAAGGGGTTGCCGCGCCGGCGGCTGGCGTTGTGGATGCCCTGGGCCACCAGTTCCTTGCCGGTGCCGCTCTCGCCGCTGAGCAGCACGGTGGCGTCGTGCGCGGCGGCAGCGCGCGCCAGCCGCCGCACCCGCTCCAGCGCCGGCGACGCGCCCGCCAGGTCGTCGAGCCCGTGGCGCGCCACCAGGTGCTTGGGGCGCTGGCTGGTGCGCAAGGAACGGTCGACACGCTGCGCCACCAGCGCATCCTGCGCGGTCACCACCGAGCCGGCGCGCTGTCCGTGCTCCACGATGGGCATGCAATTGACGATCAGCGCGCGCCCGTCGATCTGTTCGATGCGCTCGACGATGGCCGTGCCCTGTTCGCCGGCCTCGCGCAGCAGCGAGCCGGCCACCTGTGCGAGCCGTGCCGGTACCTCGGCTTCGCGCGCCAGGCCCAGCAGTTCCAGCATGGCGGGGTTGACGGCCTCGAGCTGGCCGTTGCCGTCGAAGGCGGCCACGCCATCGCGCAAGTGGGCCACGATGGTGTTCAGGCGCACCCGCTTGGACTCCTTCTGCCGGCTTACGCGGGCCAGCTCCACCGAGCGCTCGAACGCCTCTTCCACCGCCCCCAGCGAATAGAGGAAGACGCTTTCCAGGCCGGCCTGCTGGGCGAAGTCGCAGGCCATGCCGGGGCCGATGATGACGCTGCAGCCCTCGGCGGCCAGTGCGTCCACCGCGGTGCGCACCTCGTCGATGGAGCGGTAGGCGCGCTGCCGGAGGCCGACGTTGAGCCAGGCGCCGAGCGCGGCCAGCTCCTTGGAGATGGATTCGTGCAGCACCAGGCCGATGTCGGCGCCGGGCCAGGCGGCCACCGCCTGGGTGATGGCGCGCAGCACGTCGAAGCCGTTGACCTTGACCATCACCACCGGCACGTTGAGGTTGTCGCGCAGGTAGGCGCCGTTGGAGCCGGCGGCCAGCACCACGTCGACGCTGCCGGCTTCCACGTGCGCCTGCAATGCCGCCACCGCGGCGCCGTAGCCGGCGCGCACGGAGAGGAAGCGGGCGCGGTCCGCGTAGCGCGGCGCCACGCTTTCGCACAGGGTCTGCAGGCGGCTGATGCTGACCAGCGCGACGCCGGGGCGGTCGCCCGGGGGCGTGGCGGTGGACGGGGAGGCGGCGTGGCGGGGCAGGTCGGAGTCCATGCGGGCGGTCGCTGGAAAGGGTGGGAGCCGGAGCGTTCCAGGCTGGAACGTTCCAGCTTGCGTTTCTTGAAACGGTGGAACATTCTGCCATGAGGCGCCGTTGCGCGTACGCCGCCCGCACGGCGCGCAAGTCCTTGATTTGACTGGCCCGCCGGGGGCCGCGGCGCGTGGCCGGGCCGACTGGCACGATTCTCGCAAAACGCGGGCTTCTTCCCTCCACAGGAATTTCCATCATGTCTTCGTCTTCCGCCCAACGCCGTGCCGCTTTCCGCGCCAAGGTCGCCGAGCGCCGTGGCCTGCTGGTGCCCGGCGCCTTCAATGCGCTCAGTGCGCGCGTGATCGCCGACGCCGGCTTCGAGGCGCTCTACCTGACCGGCGCCGGTGTCACCAATATGTCGCTCGGCCTGCCCGACCTCGGCTTCATCGGCCTGGCGGAGATCGCCGAGCACACCGCGCGCGTGCGCGACGCGGTCGCGCTGCCGCTGATCGTCGATGCCGACACCGGTTTCGGCAACGCGCTCAACGTGCGCCACACGGTGCGCACGCTGGAGCGCAGCGGCGCCGACGCGATCCAGTTCGAGGACCAGGTGATGCCGAAGAAGTGCGGCCACTTCGCCGGCAAGGAGGTGATCGGCGCCGGCGAGATGGTCGGCAAGATCCGCGCCGCGGTCGACGCGCGCGAGGATGCCAACCTGCAGATCATCGCGCGCACCGACGCCGCCGCGGTGCACGGCATCGAGGACGCCATCGAGCGCGGCCACCGCTTCCTGGAGGCGGGCGCGGACATCCTGTTCATCGAGGCCACCGAGTCGCTGGCCGACATCGAACGCCTGCCGGGGCTGTTCACCGCGCCGCAGCTGATCAATATCGTCATCGGCGGCAAGACACCGGTGCAGTCGCGCGAGGCGCTGGCCAAGCTGGGCTACGGCATCGTGCTGTACGCCAACGCGGCGCTGCAGGGCGCGGTGCTGGGCATGCAGCGCGCGCTCGGCCAGCTCGCCGCGCAGGGCCGCCTGGACGAGGATCCTGCGCTGGTGATCCCCTTCGGCGAGCGCCAGCGCCTGGTCGACAAGCCGCTGTACGACCGCCTCGACCGCCTCTACGCAGAGGGCGGCGCATGACGGCGCGCGGCGCCCGGCATCAGGCGCGGCAACCGGCGCGGCACCCGGCGCGGGAGAGCGGGCATGGCTGAGAGGAGCGCAGGGCGCGGCGGCGCCGTCAGCGGCTGGCTGCCCTATATCGTGGCGGCCACCTTCTTCATGGAGTACCTCGACACCACGGTGATCGCCACCGCGCTGCCGCAGATGGCGCACTCCTTCGGCGTCGGCCCCAACAGCCTCAGCCTGGGCATGACCGCCTACATGCTGGCGCTGGCCACCTTCATCCCGGCCAGCGGCTGGGTGGCCGACCGCTGCGGTTCGCGCACCGTGTTCTTCAGCGCCGTGGTGATCTTCACCGTGGCCTCGGTGCTGTGCGGGCTGTCGCAGGACGTGGTGCAGTTCACCGCGGCGCGCGTGCTGCAGGGCCTGGGCGGGGCGATGATGGTGCCGGTGGGGCGGATGATCGTGGTGCGCAGCACCGACAAGAGCGGCCTGATGCGCGCCATCTCCACCATCACCTGGCCGGCTATCGTGGCGCCGGTGGTGGGGCCGCCGGTGGGCGGTTTCATCACCACCTACGCGTCGTGGCGCTGGATCTTCCTGCTCAACGTGCCGTTCGGCCTGGCGGTGCTGGTGGCGGTGGCCATGCTGGTGCCCAACCTGCGCGGCAGCGAGCGCCGCCCGCTCGACGTGGCCGGGCTGGTGCTCAGCGGCGCAGCGCTGACCGCGGTGCTGTACGGTGCCGAGCTGGCCAGCCAGCCGGGTGCCGGCGTGTGGGTGGCGGCCGGCTGCGTGCTGGGCGGCCTGCTGCTGGGCTGGGTCGCCTATCGCCACGCGGCGCGCCATCCGCATCCGCTCATCGACGTCTCCACCTTGAAGATCCCCACCTTCTCGGTGACGGTGGTGACCGGCTCGCTGACGCGCATCGGCATCGGCGCGGTGCCCTACCTGATGCCGCTGCTGTTCCAGATCGGCTTCGGCCTGTCGGCCTTCCAGTCGGGCCTGCTGCTGCTGGCCAGCGCGCTCGGCAACCTGGGCATGAAGGCACTGACCACGCGCATCCTGCGGCGCTGGGGCTTCCGCCTGGTCTCGATCGTCGACGTGGCGGTGGCCGGTGTCTTCACCATCGCCTGCGGCATGCTGACGCCGCAGACGCCGCTGGCCTGGGTGCTGATCGTGGTCTTCGTCTACGGCGTGGCGCGCTCGATGCAGTTCTCGACGCTGGCCACGCTGGCCTATGCCGACGTGCCGCCGGCGCAGACCAGCGCCGCCAGCACCTTGTGGAGCGCGGCGGCGCAGATGACGATCGGGCTGGGCATCGCCTATGGCGCGGTGTCGCTGCGCGCGGCGGCGCTGATCCACGGCGAGGAGGCGGGGCGCGCCTTCACGCTGGCCGACTTCCGCCTGGCCTTCCTCTTCGCCGGCGTGCTGACACTGGTGTCGATGTGGGGCTACTGGCGCATGGCGCCCGATGCCGGGCAGAGCGTCGGCGGCGGCACGCACCGGCGCGGCACGGCCTGAGGCGTGCCCGGTGCCGCCGCGCGCGCTGGCGCGGCGGCACCCGCCATGCCAAGGTGCCGGCGCCTCAATGGTGCAGGCCGACCAGCAGTTCGGCGCGCAGCTCCGGGCGCGGAAAGCGGATGCGGAACTCGGTGTACTCGTGCTCCACCGAGTCGCAGGAGATGGACGCGCCCCAGCTGCGCAGCACGTTGCGGCAGAAGGCCAGGCCGATGCCGGTGCCGCGGTGGGCCGGGTAGGAGAAGAAGGGCTGGAACATCTGCTTGAGCACGTGCGGCGGCACGCCCGTGGCGGTGTCGCGGAACACCACTTCGATGCTGTCGCCGGTGATGGCGCAGCGCACGTGGATCTCGCCCTTGCCGGCGCGCCGGATGGCTTCGAGCGCGTTCTTGGTCAGGTTGGTGATGACCAGTTCGAACAGCTGCGCATTGCCCAGTACCTGCATGGGCTCGCAGCCCTCGATGCGGACCAGGCGGGCGTGGCCCGGCTCGAAGGGAAAGCGCGCGATGGCCTCGTGGATCGCCGTGCCCGGGTCGAACAGGGCCTTGGTGGCGGCGAGCGGGTCCTTGGAATTGGCCACCAGCAGCTCGATGCTGTTGTGCACGTGGGCGAGGTCGGCGCGCATGCGCTCGGCCGCCTCCAGCAGGACCGGCAGCTGCGGGTCGGTGGCGGGCAGGACGCGCGGCAGCCGCGCGCGGATGCCGTCGACCGTCATGGCCAGGCTGGTCAGCGGCGTGCGCAGCTCGTGCGCCACCGTGGCCAGTGCCGCCGCCATGCCGCGCTGCTTCTGCTCGACCAGCACCTGGCGGTCGATCTTGATGACGAACAGCACGGCGATCACGAAGGCCAGGATGGGCAGCTGCAGCAGCACCGCGTCCCATGGGATGCTGGCCATGGAGTTGCCCCCCAGCAGGAACACCGCCACCGCGGCGGCGGTGCCGCTCAGCAGGGAGATGGTGGCGAAGGCGGTACTGAAGTGGTACAGGATCACCACCGCGATCAGCACCGATTCCGCCCAGGCCAGCGCGCCGGCGTTCTCCAGGTAGAAGAAGACGAAGGCGAAGGGCAGGCCGACCGTGATGGCGAACAGGGCGTAGGGCGAGAGCCAGCCGTGCCGCGACAGGCGCGAAGCGAACAGCAGCGGAATGAACAGGGCGGTGCACAGCAGCCGCAGCCCGAGGTTTTCGTAGCGCTGCGGGAAGACATGGCTCCAGATCCAGTAGTAGAGCGGATGGCCGACGACACCCAGCATCCCCACCAGCTGGATGCGGCGCAGCCGCGCCACGCTCTCCTCGTCGAGCAGCGCCGCGCGCGCGGCCGTATCGAACACGGCCTGCCAGGCTCGCGCGAAGCGCCCGGTCCAGGCCCCGCCGCTGTGCTTGCGCTGATGCGTCTTGTTCATCCTGTGTGCCGATTTTCCCGTATGGCAGCGCATCGTTCCGTCTTGCTGCCTTGTCACATTGTGACCGTACAGTGACCGTTCTATGACGATCTTGGTTGTGCCGCATGACCGCATGACCGCGCGCCGGCCGGCACGGCCGCCCGCGCCGTCAGGCAGCGAGCGATTGCGCCGGCGGCTGCGTGCCAGGCATGCCCGGCACGGCGCGGCGGGCGCGCCGCGTCGACGACCATTGGTCGAGCCGCACCTCGTCGCGGATCTCGGCCAGCACACCGAGCAGGCGCTCGATTTCCGCGGCCGTCAGTTTGGCATGCAGGGTAAGGCGCATCAATGCCCGATTCCTGGGGGTTGCGGGAGCGCAGAAGACCGAGCCGAAAATACCGCGGGCCTGCAGCGCGTCGCGCAGCAGCATGACCTGGGGTTCCGAGCCGGCCTCGAGCCCGATGATCTGTTCGCTGCCGTCGCTGATGTTGTAGCCGAGCGCGGCGATGGCGTCGCGCGTGCTGCGCGTGATCGCGTGCAGGCGGGCGCGCCGCTCGTCGGCGGCGGCGATGAAGTCGGCGGCGGCTTCGAACCAGGCGATCTCGTGCCGCAGCAGGCCGGAGCTGAAGATGGCCGGCCGCGCCTCGACCGCGAAGAAGTCCTTGAACTGCGGCGAGCAGGCGATGAAGCCGGCCCGTCCGCCGAAGGCCTTGGCCAGCGAGGCGGTACGGAAATGCACCCGCGCGCCCAGTCCGAGCGCGGCCACCAGGCCCGCGCCGCCCGGTCCGTGCGTGCCGAGCGAGTGTGATTCGTCCACCACCAGCACCGATCCGCTGGCCTGGGCGACATCGGCCAGCCCGGCCAGCGGCGCGACGGCGCCGGTGGTGCTGTACACGGAGTCGGCCAGGATCACGCCCGGTCCCAGGCGTTCCACCTGGCGCCGCAGGTGGTCGACGTCATTGTGGCGGATCGGCACCGCCTGGGCACCGGCCGCGGTGATGCCTTCCCATAGCGAGGCATGGCCATTCATATCGATGTAGACCGGGATGCCCGGGCCGGCGATGCACTGCACCAGGCCGACGTTGGCGGCCCAGCCGGACTGGGCGATCAGTCCGTCCTCGGCCTGCATCAGCGCTGCCAGGCGACGTTCGGCGCGGCGTTGCGGCGTGTCGCCGTGCTGGAACACGGTCGACATCAGCAGTTCGCGCTCGCCGCGCAGCAGCGTGCGCGCCTGGGCCCGCACCAGCGTCCGCTCGCCGAGCAGGCAGAGATAGTCGTTGCTGTTCAGGTAGAGGGCGTCGGCGCCGGGCACGCGGCCGTGCAGCAGGTGGTCGCCACCCCAGAGCCGGCCCAGCCGGTCGTCGAAATGCCGTCGCATGCGTGCCTGGATCCACTCCGGCAGAGGGGGGGTGTCGCGCGCCGGGGCGGGCTTGCGCAGGGAGATGATGTTCGCGGCTTGGGCGTTCATGGACCGTTCCTCGGTTCGGAGTGGACTGCGGAAACTACCGGCCGGGCGCCGGGCCGCGCGGCTGCCGCCGCCACGGATGCGTCCGGGGACGTGGTGATGCACCGCTTCCGCGCGGGAGGCGGCAGGGCCGTTCCTTCGCCGCGCCGGCCGGCGGTGGGCGTGGCGGCGGCGCGCAAGGCGGCAGTGCCGCAATCCTGGTCCCGCTCAGCGCGGAGGTCCGGGAGTGCGGGGCGCGTGCGGTCGGGCCGCGTGCCCGCCCGCTCCCGGGCAGGGTCGCCGCCATGGCACGGTCAGGGCCTTTGCAGGCCGCGCCGGGGCAGCGGCTCCGACATGACGATCGAAGTGCGTGTCTCGCCATAGCCGTTGATAGTGCCGATGAATTGTTCCAATTCGGCGATGTCGGCCGCCACCACGCGCAGCAGGTAGGAGTCGGCCCCCGTGACGTGCAGGCATTCGAGCACTTGCGGCGAGCGGCCGAGCAGGTCGAGCAGCTTGCGCTTTTGGGGTTGCGGAGCTGTGATGCCGATCACCGCCTGGATGCCGTAGCCGGCAGCGGCAGGCGAGATGTCGGCGTGGTAGCCGCGGATGATGCCGGCCTCCTCGAGCTTGCGCACGCGCTCGGCCGCCGCCGGGATCGACAGGCCGGCGGCCGCCGCGGCGGTTTTCAACGGGCAGCGCGCGTCGGCCTGCAGGACGCCCAGCAGGCGCCAGGACTTGTCATCGATTTCGGGCTGTTTCGGCTTCATGGCGGATCGCCGGAAAAAATTCAGGCCAAACCGTAGTTTTGCCTAAAAATGGCGATTCATGTTGAAAGTGGCGTTCGCTAGACTGGCCGCATGGACATGACGAACCCGATATTGTTTGCCAAGGCCGCGCTGATCGGCCTGTCGATCGCCGCGCCGGTCGGCCCGATCGGCCTGCTCTGCATCCAGCGGACCTTGGAGCAGGGGCCGCGGGCCGGCCTGGCGGCCGGCCTTGGCGCGGCCAGTGCGGATGCGCTCTATGGCGCGCTGGGGGCCTGGGGCGTGAGCGCGCTGATCGCGCTGCTGTCCGGCGCGCGCGTGGCGCTGGGCCTGGGCGGCGCCCTGTTCCTGCTATGGCTGGCGTGGGGAACCTGGCGAGGAGGCGCCGGCGCGGGCGGTGCGGTGGCGCGGCCGGGGCGTGGGCGGCCCCTGGGGATTTTTGCGGCCACCTTCGCGCTGACGCTGGCCAATCCGGCCACCATCCTTTCCTTCGTGGCCATCTTCTCGACGCTGGCCGCCGCCGTCGGTGCGGCCTCGCCCGCGTGGATGGTGGCCGGGGTGTTCGCCGGCTCGGCGGCCTGGTGGCTGGTGCTGGTGGCGTGCGTGGCGCGGCTGCGCCACGCGGTCAGCCCGGCCCGGATGCGCTGGATCCGGCGCGGTTCGGCGCTGGTGCTGGGCGGCTTCGCGGCGCTCCAGCTGGTGGTGCTGGCGCGCGGCCTGGCCGGCTGACCGGCTGCTGACCGGCTGGCCGGCCAAGGTGGCCTGCGCCGGCCCGCGCCGGATCATGCCGGCTGCTTGCCGGCGTCCAGGTCGCGGTGGTACTGCGTGTGACGGTACAAGCCGTACAGGCTGGTGGCGGTGAAGCCGAGCTGCTGGACGAACAGCCCGTAGGTGCCGGTGACCAGTGCGAAGGCGCTCCAGACCAGGTTGGAACACAGATAGGAGATCCAGCCCCAGCGCGAGGCCTTGTTGTGCAGCGCGACCAGCAGCGAACCGCTCATGGCCAGCGCGCAGCCGGACCACTCGAGCCCGTTGAGCAGATTGGGAAAGACTTGCTGGGCAAGCTCCATGGTGACTGTCTCCTCGATTATTTTGTGTTCATATTTTGCATACAAAATTGCATGCAATCGGCCGCGACTTTAGCGCGGAACGGTGCCGCGACGCAAGCGCCACCGGTGATGAGGAAGGGCGGGGCGCGCGGATGCTGTGGCGCCGGAGGCGCTGTGCTGCTAATATACGAAACGTTATAAATCGTATATACCCAACCTGCCATGGGCATCGTCAAGATCTCGGACGCCATGCACGCGTCCCTGCGCCAGGCCAGCGGCGCACTGAGCCGTTCCGTCAACGCCCAGGCGGAGCACTGGCTCCGCATCGGCATGCTGGCCGAACTCAATCCGACCCTGAGCTATGCCGAGATCTGCCGCATGCTGGTCGAGGCGGAAGCCGAGGGCGGCACCGCGGCGGACGGCGCCGGCGAAGCGAGGGCGGCGTGATGGTGCGTTCCGCGCGGGTTCCTCTCCATCCCCCCTCCGCCGTTGCCATGGCACGCCGGGCCGGCGGGCTCGCGGCCCAGGTGCTGGCAGCCGTCGCGCCGCGGGTCAAGGCGGGCGCGACGACCGACGACCTGGACCGTTTCTGCCACGACTACATCGTCGAGGTCCTGCAGGCCCGGCCCGCCAATGTCGGCTACCACGGCTATCCGAAGACCTTGTGCGCCTCGGTCAACCACGTGGTCTGCCACGGCATTCCCTCCGGGCAGGTGCTGAAGGACGGCGATATCGTCAACCTCGACATCGCCATCGAGAAGGACGGCTGGTACGGCGACACCAGCCGCATGTTCATCGTGGGCCAGCCAAGCGCGCTGGCGCAGCGCCTGGTCCGCACCACGCTGGAGGCGATGATGGCCGGCATCGAGGCGGTGCGCCCGGGCGCGACCCTGGGCGACATCGGCCATGCGATCCAGTCGGTGGCGCGGCGCGAGGGTTTCGGCGTGGTGCGCGAATACTGCGGCCACGGCATCGGGCGGATCTACCACGACGAGCCCCAGGTGCTGCACTACGGCCGTCCCGGCACCGGCCTGCGGCTTTCTCCCGGCATGATCTTCACCATCGAGCCGATGCTCAACGCCGGCCGGGCGGAGACGCAGCAGTTGTCCGACGGCTGGACGGTGGTGACGCGGGACCGTTCCCTGTCCGCCCAGTGGGAGCATATGGTGGTGGTGACGCGGGACGGCTACGAGATCCTGACACCGTGGCCCGACGCGGTCGAAGCGGGCCCGGCGGCGCAGCCGCCCGGTGACCTGTCCCTGCCGGCAGCGGGCTGAGCGCGCCGCGCATGCCTGCTAAGCGGCCTCGTCGCACATCGGCACGCGGATGGTCACGGCCAGGCCGCCGCCGCTGCGGTTGGCGGCTTGCATGGTGCCGCCATGGGCCGCCACCGCGCGGCTGGCGATGGCCAGGCCCAGGCCGAAGCCTTCGCGCTGCCCGTCGTGCGCCTGCACGAAGGGCTCGAACATCGTCTTCAGCGCCTCCGGCGGCACGCCAGGCCCGCGGTCGCTGACCGTGATGGCGTAGGTCTGCGTGGCGGCATCGCGTGTGAAGCGGACCTCCACCGGCACGCCTTCGGCGCTCACATGCAGCGCATTGCGTACCACGTTCTCGATGGCCCGGCGCAGCAGTTCCGGGTTGCCGCGCATCAGCGCGGCGGGCGCCTCGCCGGTGCCGCCCAGCGCGGCGCCGCTTTCCAGCAGGATCGCCTTGCCGCTCGCGGAGCCCTCGAAGCCGGCATCCTCGACCACGGCGGCGCACAGCGCGCGCGGATCGAAATAGGCGTCCAGCTCCAGGCTGCCGTGCTCGATGCGCGACAGGGTCAGCAGCTCGCCGACCAGGGTGTTCAGGCGTTCGGCCTCGCGCTCGATGCGTGCCAGCGCGCCGGCGGTCCTGGCGGGATCCTGCCGCGCCAGGTCGACCGCCACGTGCAGGCGCGCCAGCGGCGAGCGCAGTTCGTGCGAAACGTTGTGCAGCAGGCGCTCGCGTTCGGCGATCAGGCCCTGGATGCGCTCGGCCATCTGGTCGAAGTCGCGCGCGAGATCGGCCACCTCGTCGCGGCGGCTGCCCACGGCGGGCGCCGCGCGCTCACCCAGGTCGCCGGCGGCGAAACGGTCGAAGGCGCGGCTCAGGCGCCGGATCGGCGAGGTCAGGTACCACGCCAGCAGGGCGCTGAAGGCCAGGCTGCCGAGCAGGCAGGAGATCAGCAGCTCGGGCGGCGGGCCGGGGTCGCCCTCGTAGGGCAGGCCCTCGACGGTCTCGCGGTACTGCAGCCGGTAGCGCCGTCCGTCGGGCGCGGCGGCGCGGATGGTGGCTTGCGGGGCCAGCAGTTCGCCGCGTTCCACCGTGACCGCGCCGGGCGCGGGCGGCGACGGGGCCTGCGCCGGAGTCTCCGACGGGGCTGGCGTCTCGTCTTCCTGCACCGAGAAATGGCGGCGCTGGTCAGGGCCGAGCGTGGCCAGCCAGCGCGATAGCGCATCCGTGCCGCCCAGGGACAGCGTGGTGGCCGCGCTGCGCACCACGGCTTCGCTGGTGCGCGCGGCCAGCGCACCGAGCGCGGCATCCTGCGGCGGGTGCGCGCGCTGCAGCGTGAACCACAGGCCGGTGCCGCCGGCGACGGCGACCAGCGTCAGCCAGAAGCCGAGCAGGATCTTCCAGAACAAGCGTCCCATGGGCATGTGCGCTCCGCGCGGGTCGTGGACGGGCGGCCGCTCAGGCCACCGGCCGGGATTCGAGCCGGTAGCCGAAACCCCACACCGTGGCGATCAGATGATCGGGGCCGCCGGCCGCCGCCAGCTTCTGCCGCAGCTTGCCGATGTGCACGTCGACGCTGCGGTCGTAGGCTTCGCGCGCGCGGCCCAGGATGCGCTCGGAGAGCTCGTCCTTGGAGATGGCGCGGTCGACGTTGCGCAGCAGGTATTCGAGCAGGTTGAACTCGGTCACGGTCAGTTCCAGCAAGGTGTCGGCGAAGCGGGCGATGCGCTGCGCCGGCTGCAGGACCACGCCGGCCGCCGCCAGCTGGTCCGCCGGCCCCGTGCCCTGGCCCTGTCCCTGCCCCTGTCCCGTTCCCGGCATGCCGCCGCCGTGCTGCGTGCGGCGCAGCACGGCACGCAGCCGCGCCACCAGCTCGCGCGGATAGCAGGGTTTGGGCAGGTAGTCGTCCGCGCCCAGTTCCAGGCCCACCACGCGGTCCACGTCGCTGCCCTTGGCGGTGAGCATGAGCACGGGCACGGCGGCGCGCTGGCGGATCGCGCGCAGCACGTCGATGCCGCTCATGCGCGGCAGCATGATGTCGAGCACCACGGCGTCGTAGGCGCCGCTCACGGCGGCCTCGGTGCCGGCTTCGCCGTTGCCGCATACCGTGACCTCGAAGCCTTCGGCTCCCAGGTATTCGGCCAGCATGGCACACAGTTCGGCGTCGTCGTCGATGAGCAGGATCTTCACATTCGGGTCTCGTCAGGGGGCCGTTCATATGGCCCCCATGCGGCGCCATTATGGGTGGCGGCCCGGGCGCCGGCAATGCGCCGTGACCTGCCGTCACCCGCCTTTACACCTTCTTTACACCTTGCTTGCCGGCTGCTTACCCCTGCGACGGCGCGCTCTCGGGACAATCTGGCCATGGCGCACGATCGCGCGCAGACCGGAGTCAAGGCATGATATTCCCGTCCGGGCCGGGTGGCCGGCGCGGCACCCGCGAGCCCTCGCATCGCGGCCCAGCATTCCTCGTCGGGCACCGCCCCGAAGTGCTTCCCCAATCCCTGCCGCAGCGCGGGCACCCGCGCCGTACCGGGGGGCTGGCCGTGGCCCTGTGCCTGGCCGCCGCGCTGGCCGCCTGCGGCCGCCAGGCGCCACCGCCACAGGCCGCCGCCGTGCCCGAGGTCAGCGTGGTGACCGTGCGCGCGGCGCCGGCCGCCGTGACCAGCGAGCTGCCGGGCCGCGTGTCCGCCGTGCAGAGCGCCGAGGTGCGGCCGCAGATCAGCGGCATCGTGCGCCAGCGCCGCTTCACCGAGGGCGCCATGGTCAAGGCGGGCGACGTGCTGTACGAGATCGACGATGCGACCTACCGTACCGCTGTCGACAACGCCAGCGGCACGCTGACCCAGGCCGAGGCCACGCTGGCCACCGCCCAGGCCAAGGCCGAGCGCTATGCCGGCCTGCTCAAGATCCAGGGCGTGAGCCGCCAGGACTACGACGACGCGGTGGCCAGCGCCAAGTCGGCCGCCGGCGCCGTGGTGTCGGACCGCGCCGCGCTGCGCAGCGCCCGCATCGACCTGGAGCGCACCCGCATCCAGGCGCCGATCTCGGGGCGCATCGGCAAGTCGAGCGTGACCGCCGGCGCACTGGTGACCGCCAGCCAGGACAGCGCGCTGGCCACCATCAACGACCTCTCGGCCGTCTACGTCGACGTGACGCAGTCGAGCGCCGAGCTGCTGCGCCTCAAGAAGGAACTGGCCGCCGGCAGGCTGCGCCAGGCCGGCGATGGCGCCGAGGTCCGGCTGCGCCTGGAAGATGGCAGCCTCTACCCGCACGCGGGCCGGCTGGCCTTCACCGACGTCACGGTCTCCGAGACCACCGGCACCGTGACGCTGCGCGCCACCTTTCCCAATCCTGACGGCCTGCTGCTGCCGAACATGTACGTGCGCGCGCTGCTGCAGGAGGGGGTGGACGAGCAGGCCATCAAGGTGCCGCAGCTCGCGCTGGCGCGCGATGCCAAGGGCAATGCCTCGGTCAAGGTGGTCGACGCCGGCGGGCGCGTCGCGACCCGCGCCGTCACGGTGCGCGGTAACGCCGGGGCCGCCGGTAACGCCGGCAACGACGCGCTGGTCGCCGGCGGCCTCGCCAGCGGCGACAAGGTGCTGGTCGACAGCCTGCAGACGGTGCGCGACGGCATGCAGGTGAAGGCGGTGGAAGCCGCCGCCGCTACCGCCGCTACCGCCGCTGCCCCCGTCCGCCAGGACGCCGCGTCCGTGCCCGCCGCCAGCCCGGCCGCCGGCGCGGCCGCCACCGTCACCGCGGCGAGGTAAGCGATGGCCAGCTTCTTCATCGACCGTCCGGTCTTCGCCTGGGTCATCGCCCTGGTGATCGCGCTCGCCGGCGCGCTTTCGATCACCACCCTGCCGGTGGCGCAGTATCCCGACATCGCGCCTCCCTCCGTCTCGATCTCCGCCACCTATGCCGGCGCCTCCGCCAAGACCATCGAGGACAGCGTCACCCAGGTGATCGAGCAGAAGATGAAGGGCATCGACAACCTGCGCTACATGGCCTCGACCAGCGACTCGGCGGGCAATGCCAGGATCACGCTGACCTTCAATGCCGGCACCAACCCCGACATCGCCCAGGTGCAGGTGCAGAACAAGCTGCAGCTGGCCGAGCCGCTGCTGCCCACCGCGGTGCGCCAGCAGGGCGTGACGGTGACCAAGGCTTCGTCGAGCTTCCTGCTGATCGCCGGCTTTGTCTCCCGTACCGGCAAGCTCGGCCAGGCCGACCTCTCCGACTTTGTCGCCGCCCACGTGCAGGACCCGATCGCGCGCGTCGACGGCGTGGGCGACGTGCAGCTGTTCGGCGCGCAGTACGCCATGCGCATCTGGCTCGACCCGGCCAGGCTGCAGCAGTACGCGCTGGAGCCCGCCGACGTGACCAGTGCGCTGCAGGCGCAGAACACCCAGGTCTCGGCCGGCTCGGTGGGCGCCGCGCCGGCGCTGGCCGGCCAGCAGGTGCAGGCCACGGTGACGGCGCAGAGCCGGCTGCAGACCCCCGGGCAGTTCCGCCGCATCCTGCTGAAGACCAATAGCGACGGCTCGGAGGTGCGGCTGGCCGATGTGGCGCGCGTGGAGATCGGCAGCGAGAGCTATGACTCGGTGTCGCGCTTCAACGGCAAGCCGGCCACCGGGCTGGCCGTCAAGCAGGCCACCGGCGCCAACGCGCTGAAGACCGCCAACGCGGTCAAGGCGCGGCTGGCGCAGCTCGAGCTGCCCGCCGACGTCGAGGTGGTCTATCCCTACGACACCACGCCCTTCGTCAAGATCTCGATCGAGGAGGTGATCAAGACCCTGGCCGAGGCCATCGTGCTGGTGTTCCTGGTGATGTACCTGTTCCTGCAGAACCTGCGCGCCACCCTGATCCCGACCATCGCCGTGCCGGTGGTGCTGCTGGGTACCTTCGGCGTGCTGGCGGCGCTGGGCTTCTCGATCAACACGCTGACCATGTTCGGCATGGTGCTGGCGATCGGCCTGCTGGTGGACGATGCCATCGTGGTGGTGGAGAACGTCGAGCGGGTGATGACCGAGGAAGGCCTGTCGCCGCGCGAGGCCACACGCCGCTCGATGCCGCAGATCACCGGCGCGCTGGTCGGCATCGCCCTGGTGCTGGCCGCGGTATTCGTGCCGATGGCCTTCTTCGGCGGCTCGACCGGGGTGATCTACCGCCAGTTCTCCGTGACCATGGTCTCCGCCATGGCGCTGTCGGTGCTGGTGGCGCTGGTGCTGACGCCGGCGCTGTGCGCCACGCTGCTGCGCGCGCCGGCGCCGCACGCGGGCGGGCACGGTGGCGGTGACGGCGCGGGCGGCGGCTTCTTCGGCTGGTTCAACCGCGCCTTCGCGCGCGGTGCCGCCGGCTACCAGGGCGGCGTGCGCCGCGTGCTGACGCGCCCGCGCCGCTGGCTGGCCGTGTTCGCCGTGCTGGGCGCGGTGATGGTGGCGGCGCTGCTGCACCTGCCGACTTCCTTCCTGCCCGACGAGGACCAGGGCATCATCATGACCTCGGTGCAGCTCCCGGCCGGCGCCACCCAGGCGCGCAGCGTGGCGGCGCTCGAGCAGGTGGAGCGCTACTACCTGCAGCACGAGGCGGGCGCGGTCGAGTCGGTGTTCGGCGTGGCCGGCTTCAGCTTCGCCGGCAGCGGCGAGAACGTCGCCATGGCCTTCGTCAAGCTCAAGGACTGGAGCGCGCGCGGCGCCGGGCAGGGCGCGGCGGAGGTGGCGGCGCGCGCCAACCGCGCCTTTGCCGGCCTGCGCGACGCGCGCGTGTTCGCCATGATGCCGCCGGCGGTGCAGGGCCTGGGCAATGCCAGCGGCTTCGACCTGGAACTGCAGGACAGCGGCGGCCTCGGCCACGACAAGCTGGTGGCCGCGCGCGACGCGCTGCTGGCCGCCGCGGCCAAGGAGCCGGCGCTGGCCGGCGTGCGGGCCAACGGCCTCGACGATACGCCGCAGGTGCAGCTGTCGGTCGACTTCGCCAAGGCGGGCGCGCTGGGCGTTGCGGTGGCCGACGTCAACGATGTGCTGTCGACGGCCTGGGGCGGCGCCTACGTCAACGATTTCCTGCACGAGGGCCGCGTCAAGAAGGTCTACCTGCAGGGCGAGCCGTCCAGCCGCATGCAGCCCGCGGACATCGCCCAATGGTATGTGCGCAACAGCAGTGGCGGGATGGTGCCGTTCTCGGCCTTCGCCACGGCCGCCTGGACCTATGGCGCGCCCAGGCTGGAGCGCTACAACGGCCTGTCGTCGATCGAGATCGTCGGCAGCGCCGCGCCCGGGTACGCCAGCGGCGATGCCATGGCGGCACTGGAGCGCCTGGTCCAGCAGCTGCCCGCCGGCATCGGTGCCGAATGGACCGGCCTGTCCTACGAGGAGCGGCTGTCCGGCTCGCAGGCGCCGGCCCTGTACGCGGTATCCGTGCTGGTGGTCTTCCTGTGCCTGGCCGCGCTGTACGAGAGCTGGTCGATCCCGTTCTCGGTGATGCTGGTGGTGCCGCTGGGCGTGCTCGGCGCGCTGCTGGCGGCCACCCTGCGCGGACTCTCCAACGATGTCTATTTCCAGGTCGGCCTGCTCACCACCATCGGCCTGACGGCGAAGAACGCGATCCTCATCGTCGAGTTCGCCAAGGCCCGCCACGAAGCCGGCGAGGCGCTGCTGCCCGCCACGCTGGCGGCGGCGCGCATGCGCCTGCGCCCCATCCTGATGACCTCGCTGGCCTTCATCCTGGGCGTGGTGCCGCTGGCTGTCAGCCATGGTGCCGGCTCGGCCAGCCAGCACGCCATCGGCACCGGCGTCATCGGCGGCATGGCGGCCGCCACCGTGCTGGGGATCGTCTACGCCCCGCTGTTCTACACCCTCGTCGCCGGCTGGCTGGGGCGGCGGCGCGAGCGCGCCGCCACGGCCCAGGCGGCAGCGCGGATCGGATCATGACCATGCCCATGCCCACCAAGACCATCGAGCGAATCGTGCCCGCCGCGGCCGTCGTGCCCGTGGCGCCGGGGTACCGCCGCCACGCCGCGGCCGCGCTGGCCGCCGCGCTCCTGGCGCTGGCCGGCTGCACCACGCTGGCGCCGGCGTACCAGCAGCCCGAGAGCGCCGTGCCGTCGACGTTCCCAGCCGCCGCGGCCACCGCCACCGCCGCGCAGCAGCGCCTGATGCCGGCCGAGACGCCCTGGCAGGACTACTTCACCGACGCCAGGCTGCGCAAGCTGATCGCCATCGCGCTGGAGAACAACCGCGACCTGCGTGTCGCGGTGCTCCAAATCGAGAAGGCCCGCGCCGCCTACCGCATCCAGCGCGCCGCGCTGCTGCCGACCCTGTCGGCGGGCGGCAGCGGCACCGCCACGCGCACGCCGGCCGGCCTGTCGTCGAGCGGTGCCGCCACGGTTTCGCACGAGTACACCGCCACGCTGGGCACCTCCAGCTACGAGCTGGACCTGTTCGGCCGCGTGCGCAGCCTGAAGGACGCGGCGCTGGCCAGCTACCTGAACACGGAAGCGGCGCGCCGCGCGGCCCAGATCACGCTGGTGGCCAATGTCGCCAGCGCCTACCTGGCCTGGGCCTCCGACCGCGCGCTGGAGCGGCTGGCACAGGGCACGCTGGCCAGCCAGCAGGCTTCCTACGAGATCACGCGCGGCAGCGCCGCGCTGGGCACGGCTTCGGCCGTGGATGTGAAGCAGGCCGAGCAGTCGGTCGCTGCGGCCCAGGGCGATGTCGCCAGGTATGCCGCCCAGGTGGCGCAGGACGAGAACGCGCTGGCGCTGCTGCTGGGCGCGCCGGTGCCGGTGGAACTGGCGCCGCCGGCCGGCGTGGAAGCGGTGACGGCGGTCGCGGCGGGCAAGGAGATCGATGCCGGGCTGCCTTCCACGGTCCTGCTGGCGCGTCCCGACGTGGTGGAGGCGGAGCAGACCCTGCGCGGGGCCGATGCCGACATCGGTGCCGCGCGCGCCGCGCTGTTTCCCACCATCACGCTGACCGCGGCCGGCGGCACCGCCAGCGCCGGCCTGTCGAGCCTGTTCAAGGCGGGCACCGGCTACTGGAGCTTCGCGCCCAGCGTCAACCTGCCCATCTTCGACGGCGGCGCGCTGCGCGCCTCGCTGGAATCGGCCAAGGTGGCGCAGCGCATCGCCGTGGCGCAGTACCAGAAAGCGGTGCAGAACGCCTTCAAGGAGGTGGCCGACGCGCTCGCCGTGCGCGCCACCATGGCCGACCGGCGCACGGCGCAGCAGCGCCTGGTGGCGTCGGCGCAGGCGGCCTATGAGCTGTCGCTGGCGCGCTACCGCGCCGGCGTCGAGTCCTACACCACGGTGCTGACGTCGCAGCGCAGCTGGTACAGCGCGCAGCAGGACGACATCTCGCTGCAACTGGCGTGGCAGGACAACCTGGTCACGCTTTACCAGGTCCTGGGTGGTGGCGCATGAGACGGATGCCGAAGATCCTGGCGCAGCCGCGCTGGCGCTGGCCGGCGGCGGCCGGCGCGGTGCTGCTGCTCGCCGGCGCGGCGTTCGCCTGGCGCGGCCGCCCGCAGCCGCCGGCCTACCTGAGCGCCGCCGCGGTACGCGCCGACATCGAGGACACCGTGCTCGCCAGCGGCATCATCAAGGCGGCGCGGCAGGTCTACGTGGGCGCGCAGGTGTCTGGCCAGATCAAGACGCTCGCGGTGTCGGTGGGCCAGCAGGTCAAGCGCGGCGAACTGCTGGCGGAGATCGATTCGCTGACGCAGCAGAACACCCTGAAGAACGCCCGCGCGGCGCTGCGCGACGTGCAGGCGCAGCGCGCCGCCAAGGCAGCGCTGCTCCAGCAGTACGAGCTGGCCTTCGCGCGGCAGGAAGTCATGCTGTCGCAGGATGCGGGCAGCCGGGCCGACTACGACAGCGCCAGGGCCCTGCTGGACAGCACGCGCGCGGGCATCGCCTCGCTCGACGCGCAGATCGAGCAGGCCCGCATCGCCGTCGACACGGCCACGGTGAACCTCGGCTACACGCGCATCGTGGCGCCGATGGACGGCACCGTGGTGGCAGTGCCGGTGCAGGCCGGCCAGACCGTCAACGCGGCGCAGTCGGCGCCGACCCTGGTCACGCTGGCCGACCTCGGCACCATGACCGTGATGGCCGAGATCTCCGAGGCGGACGTGCTGCGGGTCAAGCCCGGCATGCCGGTTTCGTTCACCGTGCTGGGCGAGCCCGACCAGCCCTACCGCACGCGGCTGGCCTCGATCGAGCCGGGCCCGGAATCGATGTCGAGCACCAGTACCGCCACCAGTAGCAGCAGCGCGTCGACGTCGACCGGTTCGAGTTCGTCGAGCAGCAGTACTTCCAGCTCGGCGATCTACTACTACGGCCAGTTCGACGTGCCCAACCCGCAGGGCAAGCTGCGCATCTCGATGACCGCGCAGGTGGCGGTCACGGTGGCGGCGCACCGCGGCGCGCTGACCGTGCCGGCGGCCGCCCTGGGCGCGCGCGGCGACGACGGCCGCTACCGGCTGCGCGTGCTCGGCGCCGACGGCCGGCCACGGCCGCGCTGGGTGCGGGTCGGCATCAACAACCATGTCAGCGCCGAGATCCTCGGCGGCCTGGCGGATGGCGAGCGGGTGGTGGTGGGCGACCCGGCCGCGGCGCAGTCGTCCTCCCGCGGGGGGCCGATGGGCCCGCCGCCGATGGGCATGTGAGGGCGGGGACGGCATGCACACGGCAGAACCATTGCTGGCCCTGCGCGGCGTCTCGCGCAGCTTTCCCGCGGGCGAGGACAGCGTCACGGTGCTGCGCGACGTCGACCTGGACATCGGCGCGGGCGAGATGGTGGCCATCGTCGGCCCGTCCGGCTCGGGCAAGTCGACCCTGATGAACCTGCTGGGCTGCCTGGACCAGCCCAGCACGGGCAGCTACCGCATCGCCGGGCAGGACACGCGTACCTTGGACGACGACCAGCTGGCGCGGCTGCGGCGCGAGCATTTCGGCTTCGTGTTCCAGCGCTACCACCTGCTGGGCGACCTCGACGCACAGGACAACGTCGCCATGCCGGCGGTCTATGCCGGCACGCCGCCGGCCGCGCGCGCCGCGCGCGCACGCGCCTTGCTGGAGCGGCTGGGCTTGCCGCACCGCATCGGCTACCGGCCGGCGCAGCTGTCCGGCGGCCAGCAGCAGCGCGTGTCGATCGCGCGTGCGCTGATGAACGGCGGCCAGGTCATCCTGGCGGACGAGCCGACCGGCGCGCTGGACTCGGCCAGCGGCGAGGAGGTGCTGGGCATCCTGGAAGCGCTCAACGCCGCCGGCCACACCGTGATCCTGGTCACCCACGACATGCAGGTGGCGGCACACGCGCGGCGCGTGGTGGAGATCAGCGACGGGCGCATCGTGGCCGACCGGCGCGCTGCGCCATCGGCCGCGGCGGCGCCGGCGCGGATCGAGGCCGGCGCCGCGGCCCTGCCTGCGGCCGGCGCGGGCCGGCACGGCGCCGCGGCATGGCCGCGCCTGGCGGAGGCCGGGCGCATGGCCGCCATCGCCATGCGCGCGCACAAGCTGCGCACCCTGCTGACCATGCTGGGCATCATCATCGGCATCGCCTCGGTGGTGTCGGTGGTGGCGCTGGGCGAAGGCTCGCGCCAGCGCATCCTGCAGGACATCAGCGCCATCGGCACCAATACCATCGAGGTCTATCCGGGCGCCGGCTTCGGCGACGAGCGTGCCGCGCGCGTGCAGACGCTCAATACGCGCGATGCCGACGCGCTGGCCGGCCAGCCCTTCGTCGCCAGCGTGTCGCCGGGCGTCAGCGCCTCGCGCTCGGTGCGCTACCGCAACGTGTCGGCCACCGCCAGCATCGCGGGCGTCGGCGCCGGCTATGCGGACGTGCGCGGACTGACGCTGGCGGCCGGGCGCTGGTTCGGCGAGGACGCGGTGGGGCTGCGGGCGCAGCAGGCGGTGATCGACGACAACACGCGCAAGGCCTTTTTCGCCAGTGCGCAGCAGGCCGTCGGCAAGATCCTGGTGCTGGGCAACGTGCCCTGCCGGGTGGTGGGCGTGACCGCCCCCAAGCAGAGCACCTTCGGCGGCAACGACAGCCTGACGGTGTGGATTCCCTACACCACGGCGATGACGCGCCTGCTGGGACAGAACTACCTGAAATCGATCACGGTGCGCGTGGCCGACGACGTGCCCACCGCGGCGGCACAGGCCGCCATCGAGAGCCTGCTGCAGCGCCGCCACGGACGCAGCGATTTCTACGTCAACAATATGGACACCATCCGCCAGACCATCGAATCCACTTCCGCCACCATGACGCTGCTGATCTCCCTGATCGCGGTGATCTCGCTGCTGGTCGGCGGCATCGGCGTGATGAACATCATGCTGGTGTCGGTCACCGAGCGCACGCGCGAGATCGGCGTGCGCATGGCGGTGGGCGCGCGCCCGGGCGACATCCGCGTGCAGTTCCTGCTGGAGGCCGCGCTGGTGTGCCTGACCGGCGGCATCGGCGGGGTGCTGCTGGCAGGGCTGGGCCGGCTGGCCTTCACGGTCTTCGCCGATGGCTTTCCCATGGTGTTCTCGGCGGCGGCGGTCAGCGGCGCCTTGCTGTGCTCGACCGCCATCGGCGTGCTGTTCGGCTTCCTGCCCGCGCGCAATGCGGCGCGCATGAAGCCGATCGATGCGCTGGCGCGGGAGTAAGGCCATGACGCATCGTCTGTCTGCCGTACTTCGCCGCCGGGCCGGCGCGGCATGGATGCTGGCGACCCTGGCCGCCGCGCTGGGCGGTTGCGGCGGGCTGGTCAATCCACCCTACCAGGAGCCGGCGCTGGCGGTTCCGGGGAGCTGGCGGCAGGAGGCGGCGGGCGCCGCGCGCGGGGCCGCCGAGAACGGTGGCGAGGGGGGCGGCGGGGGCGCCGCCAGGGTCGCGCCGGCCGCCGACGGCGACGGCTGGTGGCGGCGCTTCGGCGATGCCGGCCTGGACCGGCTGATCGAACAAGTGCTGGCGCGCAACGGCGATCTCGCCGCCGCCGCCATCAGCGTGCACGCCGCCCAGCTGCAGGCCCGGCTGACCCACACCGGCGAGCTGCCGACACTGGCCGCCGAATACGATGGCGCGCACGCGCGCGGGCTCGCCCGCGGCGGCAGTGCCACGTCGCACGCGCTGACCGGCACCGTCAGCTACGAAGCCGACCTGTGGGGCAAGCTGGCCCAGCTGACCGACGCCGCGCGCTGGGAGGCGCTCGCCACGCAGCAGGACCTGGCCAGCACGCGCCTGTCGCTGATCGGCACCACCGCCAACCTGTACTGGAAGCTGGCCTACCTGGCGCAGCGCATCGCCAGCGAGCAGGACAGCGTGGCCTACCTGGAGCGGGTGCTGGAACTGGTGCGGGTGCAGCGTGCGGCCGGCGCCGCCTCGCCACTGGAGATGCTGGAAGCCGAGCAGAGCCTGGAATCGGAACGTGCCACCTTGTCGCAGCTGCAGGCGCAGCAGGCCGCCGCGCGGCTGTCGCTGGCCGCGCTGCTGGCCGATCCCGCGGCGGACCTGGTGTCGGCGCCGCCGCCCCTGTTCTCGCTGCGGGCGCCGGCCATCGACGCGGGCGTGCCGGCCGGGGTGCTGGCGCGGCGGCCGGACCTGCGCGCGGCGGAGCTGCGCCTGCGCGAGCAGTTCGCCAATGTCAACGCCACCCGCGCCAGCTACTATCCGACGCTGGCGCTGACCGGCACGCTGGGCACCTCCAGCACGGCATTGGTGGACCTGCTCAAGAATCCGATCGGCACGCTCGGCGTGAGCCTGGCCCTGCCGCTGCTCAACTGGCGCCAGCGCGACCTCAGCATCCAGTCCAGCCAGGCCAGCTACGACAAGGCGGCCGTGTCGTTCCGGCAGACGCTGTATGTGGCGCTCACGGATGTCGAAACCGCCTTGTCGGCCCGCACCCACTACCTGCAGCAGGGCGAGCAGCAGCAACGGGCGCTGGCCGCCGCGCGCGCGGCAGAACGGGTCTACGCGGTGCGCTACCGCGCCGGCCAGGTGTCGCTGCGGGCCTGGCTGGAGGCGCAGGAAAGCGCGCGCGCGGCGGAACGGACGCTGGCCGAGAACCGCTACAACCAGCTCACCGCGGCGGTGACGCTATTCCAGGCACTGGGGGGAGATGTTTAAGCAGAATGCGTTGACCTGCCCCGGCCTGGCCGGGGCAGGTCGCCCGGGATGCCCGGGATGCCGCGGGCGATTACTCGGCGTCCTGGATCAGGAAGCGGGCGCGGTTCTTGCCGAGCCAGGCCGGCGCGCGGCCGCGGCCCGACCAGGTGGCACCGGTCTTGGGGTCGCGGTACTTCGGCGGCAGCGGTTCGCTGTGCCGGGTCTTGCTGCCCGCCGGCCGGCCCCGTTTGCGGGGAGCCAGGTCGTCCACCGACAAGTCATATTCCGCCATCAGCGCGCGGATCTGCTCGATGACGCCGGCAATCTCGTTGGCCCGGACTTCCGCGAGTTTTTCTTCCAATGCTTTCTTTTCCGCCAGCAACTGCTTGTAAGTGGCCATTGTCGTTATCCTTGAAGGGGGGCGCATAGAAATAATCAAACACTTTCCATCATATGGCATTCTCATTGGGAAGGGCAAATCGAATTGTTGAATTACACCAAATCGGCCGGCCTGCGCGAGGTATCCGCCAGCCATTGCGGCGCTCAGGATGTATTCTCTTGCAGTGATTTCCAGTGCCCGGGTGATTTCCCTTTTCTTTTTTCCTTTAATGGCCGCGATCGTTCGCCGTCCCTGCGCTGCATAGGCGGCGCATATACGGCGCATATGCAGCGCACCTGTGGCACACATGTGGTGCACATGTGGCGGGCGCGCGTGGCGGCCTGCGGATAGCGCCTGGCTTGCGCCGCAGTGAGGCCGGGCGAAGCGCCTTCGCCCAATTCCCGCACATGCATGGCGCTGCCGGCAAGGCGATTTAAACGCTGCGAATACCGCAAGCGCGGCTGCAGCAAAAAGGGAGGCTGGCAATCCGATTGGGAATAATCCGGGACGGTAGGCAAGCGTATTTGACCGCATCCGGCAAAGCCGTGGTTTCCGCCGTTCCCATTGCGCCGCGCTCGACGCCGGGTTTGCGAGCGGGCGAGCGGCTGCCGATGCCAGGGCAGGGCGCTTTTCCATTGCCTGCCTGTTTCGGCCGCCGCGCGGCCGGCGTGCCGCCGGCACAGGGCGAGGGAAGCCGCGTGGCAGGGGCCTGGCCCGGGACCGGCGGGGCGGCTAGCTGCGCCCGCGCTCCGGATTGCGCGCCACCAGCGAGGCCCCGGCGATCAGTTCCTTGAGCAGGGCCAGCGAGGCCGCGCCGCTGGTGCGGTAGGGGTCGAGCTCGCCGTGCGTGGAGTATTTCAGCATGGTGGCCGGATTGACCTTGGCCGCATTGACACGGACCATGGACCAGCCGGGGAAGTCGCGCTGGACGATTTCCTCGAACTGCAGCAGCACCAGCTCATGGTGGCGCGCATCGCGCGAGATTGCCTGGTATAGCGCATTGACTTCCTCGCGGTCGCCTTCCAGCGCCTGCAGGAAGACGCCGTTGCCGTGGCACAGCACGCCGGTGATGCCGTGGCGCGGGTTGTATTCCACGCTGGTGGCGAGGATGTCGTCGATCGCGGCGGGCGCCAGCGGCTGGCGGGCGCGGCTTGCGTACAGCAGGCGGACGAGCATGGCGGCCTCCGTCAGCTACGGTTCAGGCTCAGCAGGGTCAGGAATTCGCGGCGCAGGCTGTCGTCCTTGAGGAAGCAGCCGCGCATCACGCTGTTGGTCATCTTGGCGTCGGTGTCGCGCACGCCGCGCCAGTGCATGCAGAAATGCTCGGCCTCCATCACGATGGCGAGGCCGTCCGGATTCATCTTTTCCTGCAGCAGGTCGGCGAGCTGGGCCACGGCTTCCTCCTGGATCTGCGGCCGCAGCATGACCCATTCGGCCAGGCGCGCGTACTTGGACAGGCCGATCAGGTTGGAGTGCTGGTTCGGCATCACGCCGATCCACAGCTTGCCGATGATGGGGCACAGGTGGTGCGAGCAGGCGCTGCGCACACGCATCGGGCCCACGATCATCAGTTCGTTGAGCTGTTCGACGTTGGGAAATTCGGTGACATTGGGCGCGCCGACGTAGCGGCCGCCGAAGACCTCGCGCAGGTACATCTTGGCCACCCGCCGCGCCGTCTCGCGCGTGTTGTGGTCGCGCTCGACGTCGATCACCAGGCTGCGCAGCACGTCCTCCATGCGCGCCTGCACTTCCTCCTGCAGCGCCTCGAATTCGCCGGGCTCCAGGTAGGCGGCGATATTGTCGTTGGCGTGGAAGCGCTGGCGCGCCGCTTGCAGCCGGGCGCGGATCTGCTCCGACACCGGCGGGCCGTCGGCCTGGTCCGGACGGGGCGGGACCGGGTGCTGCTTGCTCATGTCGTTCGCGTCCTGGAAAGTGGCGGCGAAGCCGGATGCCATGCCTTACGCCACTATATGGCACGCACCGGGGGGCGACAAGCAAGCGGCGGCAAGGGAGGACAAGCGGTGTCCGCGCGCCGCGGCGGCGCTTTCAGCGCGCGCCGGCCGCCGGCCCGCCCATGCTTTGCAGGCCGATGGCGTTGCCGGCGCGGTCGGTGACGCCGGCCAGTTCGCGGTAGGCGCTCGCCTGCACCCGCTCGGGCAGCGGCACGAAGCGGGCCTGGCGCGCCAGCTCGTCGCCGTGCAGGTAGCCCCAGGCGAGGAAGCGCAGCGCCGCCAGCGTGCGCGGGCCGTCACGGCTGACCGCCGGCACGGCGATGAAGGTGCCCATGGTGATCGGCCAGGTATCGTGCCCCCCGCGGTTGACCAGGGGACTGGCGAAATCGCCCTTGCGGTTCCAGTCGCTGTTGAGCACGGCCTGGCGGAAGGCGTTGACGCCGGCGGCGACGAACTGGCCGGAGGCATTGCGCAGCAGCACGGCGTTCAGGCCGGCCTCCAGCACATAGTTGTAGTCGACGTAGCCGATGGCCCCGCTGGTGCCCTGTACCGCGTGCACCACTTCGCCGCTGCCCTTGGCCGGCAGGAAGCCGGCCGGCCAGGCCACCGTCGAGCGCGCGCCGAAACGCGCTTTCCAGTCGGGGCTGACCTCGCTCAGGTAGCTGGTGAAGTGGAATGTCGTGCCCGAAGCGTCGGTGCGGGCCACCGGGCGGATCTTCAGGCGCGGCAGCGCCAGGCCGGGATTGAGCGCGCGGATCTCCGCCGCGTCCCAGGACTCGATCTGCCCGAGGTAGATCGCGGCCAGCGCCTCGCCGCTCAGGTGTAACTGGCCGGCGGGTACGCCGGGCAGGTTGACCACCGGCACCGCGGCCGTCACCACCGTGGGCACCAGCACCAGTCCTTGGCGCCGGGCCTCGTCCGGGGCCAGCGGCACGTCCGAGGCGCCGAAATCCACTTCGCCGGCGCGGATACGCCGCATGCCTTCGCCCGACCCCACGGCGTCATAGGCGACGGCGCTGCCGGAGGCGGCGCGGAAACTGTCGGCCCAGACGCGGTAGACGGGGGCGGCGGCGGTCGAACCGGCGCCGCGGATCTGGGCCTGGGCTGCGGCGCCGCAGCAGGCCAGCAGCACAAAGGTGGTAAGGAGGGCGCGAAGGCGGGGCGGGAACATGAAGGCGGAGCGGTGCATGCGATGGAGCCGGCGCCAGGCCTGGCGCCGAAAGCCTAGAGGAAAGCACGTCTTGGCACAGGCTCTTGTGAATTCTTTGTGACAGTACTCAAGCCGCCACAAAAGGGCACCGTTATGCAGACATAATGCTCAACCGGGGCGTTCCTGGCCCCGACGACGCCTATCTCGCCAACGACAAGCTTGCGCCCCGAGGCGGCGAACCTGTGAGGACGGGCAAGTGAATCCATTGATCGCGTTTCCCTGCAGCAGCCTTCTTCTCCTGCCCGTTGCAACCGTGCCGCCGCCGCAGGCGATGGTCGAGCACGGTGTGCTGGAGCGACCCGACGCGACCCAGGGCGCCGGCGGCGCGCGCCTGCTGCGCGTGACGATCGGATCGGCCTCCCCCTCGGCGCCGGGGCCGGCGCGGCCGCGCTAGCTGCCGCCAGCCGCCCGCAGGTTCAAGCCAGCACGGCCAGCGCCGCCAGCAGCGCGGGCGGCGTCACCAGCATGCCGACGCGCAGGAACTGCAGCGTGCCCACGGCATGGCCTTCGCGCCGCAGTGCGGTGAGCCACAGCAGCGTGGCCAGCGAGCCCGTCACCGACAGGTTGGGGCCCAGGTCGATGCCGACCAGCACGGCGCTGGTGACGGTCTGCGAGGCGTGTCCCGCCGCCAGCGCCGATGACGCGACCAGGCCGGCAGGCAGGTTGTTGGCCAGGTTGCAGGCCAGCGCCACCACCGTGCCGATGCCCCACAGGCTGGCCACCCCGTCGGCTTCGGCAACGGCCGACACGGCACGCCCGAGCGCATCGATGGCGCCGGTCTGCTGCAGTCCGGCCACCAGCACGAACAAGCCCGCCACCAGGGGCAGCACGCTCCAGGAAATCCCGCGCAGCGAGGGCACCAGCAGCGCCGGGCGCGAGGCGCACACCAGCAGCAGCGTGGCCGCACCGGCGGCGAAGGTGGGCCAGCCCAGCGGCAGGCCGAAGCGCGAAGCCGCCAGCAGCGCCACGCCGGTCAGCACGATGCCCAGCGCGGTCAGCCAGGCCTGGCGCGACAGCGGCGGCACCGGCACCGCGGCGGCGATCGGCTCGCGCAGGGCCTCGCGCTGCGTCCAGTACAGCACCGCCAGCGTCGCTGCGATGGCGGCGGCGGACGGCAGCGCGAAGCGCGCCAGCCAGCCGGCCAGCGGCGGCAGGCGCTCGCCGAACACGACCAGGTTGGCCGGATTGGAAATGGGCAGCACGAAGCTGGCCGCGTTGGCGATGAAGGCGCAGGCGTAGAGGTGGGGCAGCGGCCGGCGCAGGCGCGCGGCGCGCGCCGCCGCCAGCACGGCGGGCGTCAGCACGACGGCGGTGGCGTCGTTCGACATGAAGGCGGTGACCAGGGCGCCGAAGCCATAGACCAGCAGGAACAGGCGGCGCGCCGAGCCGCGCGCCTGGCACACGGCGCGTGCCGCGACGTGGTCGAACAGGCCGGTCTTGCGCGCCAGTTCGGCGATCAGCATCATGCCGGCCAGGAACAGGTAGACATCCCAGCCGCTGGCCACGGCGGCGGCCGCGGCCGGCAGCGCCAGCAGGCCGGTGAGGCACAGCACGGCGGCACCGGCCGTGGCCCAGAACGCCTCGGGCAGGCGGAACGGGCGCAGCAGCACCCCCACGGTGGCCAGCGCGGCCACGCCCCAGATCATCGCGATGCTTGAAGAGGAATCGGCCATGTCGTGCCCGCGCCGCGCGGCGCGCTTCTTGTTCTCGTTCGTGAGGCGGCGGCTGCGTGCCGCCGACCGGTGTCCGCTTTCTGCCTGGGACTAGAGCGGGGCGCTGTTGCCGCCGCGCGGGCCGCCGCCGGTGGGCACGGCCGCCGGCATCATCTGCTGCCCGGCCGTGCCGGCGGACTGGGCCTCGGCGTCGGCCGCCGCCGCGCCGGCGGCGTCGCCGGATGCGTCGGGCTGCGGCGGCGGCAGGCCGATGGCGGCGACGCCATGGCTGCCGTCGGCATTCTCGGCATAGATCCAGTCGCCGCCGTTGCGCACCACGTCGGACGGTGCCGGCGGCGCGGATTCCGGCAGGCCGGCCAGGCGGCCCTCCATGTAGGCGGCCCAGATCGGCAGCGCCGTGGTGGCGCCGAACTCGTGGTTGCCCAGGCTGCGGTTATCGTCGAACCCCATCCATGCCACCGTGGCGATGTCGGCCGCATAGCCGGCGAACCAGCCGTCCATGGCGTCGTTGGTGGTGCCGGTCTTGCCGGCCACGTCGCCGCGCCGCAGGTAGCGGCGCACCGCGTTGCCGGTGCCGCTGTCGACCACGCTGTGCAGCAGGCTGTCCATCACGAAGGCGTTGCGCGCCGGGATGACCCGCTGCGGCGCCGGCTGGTCCTGGTCGGCGGCGAACAGGACCTTGCCGTCGCCGTCGGTGATGCGCGCGATCAGGTAAGGTTCGACACGGAAACCGGTATTGGCGAACACCGCATAGGCGGCGGCCAGCCGCAGCGGCGTGGTCTCGCCGGTGCCGAGCGCGAGCGGCAGGTAGCGCGGCAGGCGCGTGGGCGAAAAGCCGAACTTGCCGGCGTAGTCGACCGCGTAGGGGATGCCGATGGTCTGCAGCGTGCGGATCGCCGGCAGGTTGCGTGATTCCGCCAGCGCCTGGCGCACCGTGATGGGGCCGAGGAAGCGGCCGTCGTCATTGCCCGGCTGCCAGCCGGATGCGGTATCCAGCGGCGCGTCGTTGATCAGCGTGGCCGGCGACACGCCGCGTTCCAGCGCCGCCGAATAGATGAAGGGCTTGAAGGTCGAGCCCGGCTGGCGCTGGGCCTGGGTGGCGTGGTTGAAGCGGCTGACGGTGAAGTCCGAGCCGCCCACCATGGCTTCGATGGCACCGGTGCGCGCATCGAGCGACACCAGCGCCGCCTGCGGCGCGGGACCCTTGCCGCCATGGCGGCGGGCATAGCCCTGCAGCCCGGCCTGCACCGCATCGTAGGCCAGCGTCTGGCGCACCGACGACACCGTTGTGTACACATTGATGCCGCGCGTATAGGCCGCGTCGCCGAAGCGCTCATAGGCCAGCTGGCGTGCCAGTTCCGCCACGTACTCGGCATGGGAGCCGAAGCGGCCGCCGGCGCCATCGGTCACGGCGACCCGCTCGGCCTTGGCCTGGTTGAACTCGTCGGGTGAAATCATGCCCAGCGCCAGCATGCGGCCCAGCACATACTCCTGGCGGCGTTTCGCGCGCGGGTAGTTGACCACCGGGTTCATGGTCGAGGGCGCCTTGGGCAGGCCGGCCAGCATGGCCGTCTCGGCCAGCGACAGCGAGGCCAGCGGCTTGCCGTAGTAGGCCTGCGCCGCGCTGCCGAAGCCGTAGGCATGCTCGCCCAGGTAGACCTGGTTCATGTACAGCTCGAGGATGCGGTCCTTGGGCAGCGTGCGATCGATCTTCCAGGCCAGCAGGATCTCGTACCACTTGCGCGACAGCGTCTTTGCGCGCGACAGGTAGAAGTTGCGCGCCACCTGCATGGTGATGGTGGAAGCGCCCTGGGCATAGCCCTCGCTGATGTCGGCCAGCGCCGCCCGCGCCAGCCCGGAGAAGTCGACGCCGGCATGCTCGTAGAACTGGTCGTCCTCGGCGGCCAGCAGGGCCTGGGTCATGCGCTTGGGCATGCGCTCGAAGGGGATGAATTCGCGGTGTTCGTTGCCGAATTCGCCGATCTGCACGTTGTCGCTGGTGAAGACGCGCAGCGGCAGGTCGGGGTGGTAGTCGCGCAGGGATTCCACCGAGGGAAGCTGCTCCAGGCTGAGCACGGTGGCGAATCCGCCCAGCAGGGCACCGGCTGCGGCCAGCGCCAGGAAGGCGCCGGCGGCTTTTGCTGCAATTCTGTTCATGCGCGCATTCTACAGTGCCGGCCGACGGGCGGCCGTATGGTGTCGGCGGCACTTTTCCCGGCCCTGGTTCCGCTGCCGGCCCGCATCATGCGGCGTCGGCACCGAACACGGAGGCATCTTGCCGGGCCGCCTCGCCGGGCGGCTGGACCTCCCGCAATGGCGCGGCGGGCGCCTGGGACGCCTGGCACCCCATGTCGGACTGCAGGGCGAATTCGCTCAGGGCCAGCCAGGTCTCCGGTTGTTCGATGATGGTGTAGTGGTCGGTGCCGGCCATGGTCTGGCGCGCCA
Organism: Cupriavidus malaysiensis; assembly: GCF_001854325.1. Taxonomy (NCBI): domain Bacteria; kingdom Pseudomonadati; phylum Pseudomonadota; class Betaproteobacteria; order Burkholderiales; family Burkholderiaceae; genus Cupriavidus; species Cupriavidus malaysiensis. Next base: position 2,662,703 of record NZ_CP017755.1, on the reverse strand, counting down.
CCTGGCCGGGCCACGCCGCCATGAGCCGCTCGGAGCACGCATGCGGCACCACGTTGTCGTGTTCCGCCAGCAGCACCTTGGTGCGCTGCATGACCTTTTCGCAATGCGAGATGGAGTCGAAGTGGTGGCGCATCAGCTGGCGCATCGGCACCAGCGGGAAGCGCTTGCTGGCCAGTTCGAGCAGGGAATCGTAGGGGGTGATCAGCTGCAGGCTCTCGAAATCCTGCAGGTCGGCGAGCTGGATCGCCACGCCGGTACCCAGGCTGCGCCCGACCACATGGACCCGCGTGCCCGGGAGGGCGCGCCGCAGGTGCAGCAGGAACTGGCTGGCGTCGGCCACCGCCGCTGCCTCGCCCGGGCGCCCGTCGGAATGGCCGAGGCCGCGGTAGTCGAAGCTGGCGAAGCCGATGTGGCGTGGCAGCCATTTCAGGTGCTGCATGGTCTGCAGCACGTCTTCGCCCCGTCCGGGCAGGTAGAACAGCAGGTCGCGCACGCCGCCGGCGCCGGCATCCTGGTAGACGTAGCCGCTCAGCATGCCGCCGGGCACCTCGTGCGCGTACAGCGAGATGCCATCCGGCAGCACCTCCTGGGCCGGGCGCCGGCGCGCATCGAACAGCAGGCGGCCCTGGTTCACGGTCAGGTAGGTCCAATAGCAGGCGAAGCCGCCGGCAGCGAGCAGCGTCGCCTTGAGGGCGGTGCGCGCGAGCACGGGCAAGGGGCGGAGAGGGGCCGTCATGGCGGATGGTGATGCTGGCAGGTGGGAGCGGGGGCAGGGGCAGTGGACTAGTGTAGGCGCTGCGTGCGCGCTCGTGCCGCCCTTGCGGCAGCGGCTCCCTGTTGGAGCTTAGGTCAGGTCGGGCGGCAGCGCGGGTTGGACCGTGCGTCCGGCCACAGGTTCATGCCGTGCCGTTGCGCTGCAGCTGTCGCTACGGCTACCGCTACAGCAGGGGTTCCAACGGCAGCAGCGAGAGCCGCCAGACCAGCAGGCGCTGCCACGCCGTGGTGCCCGGCCCGCTTGTCGTCGTGCGCCTCGTCCTGCGGCAGGGCGGACGAGACGCTGCGCCCGTTCCGCGGCGGCGGGCGTGCTGCCCATCAAGGGGATCGGTAGAATGTGGGGCAACGGCGCCGGAGGGCGCCCGGTGCGGACAGGGGGCGCTTCCAGGCCTCCGGGCTCCGCCAGGGAAAGCGCATGCGCGCCGGCACGCCGCCGCAGCAAGGCGGCGAGCGGCCGCGCAAGGGAGTGATCGGGATGGAAGAGCAGAACGCAGCCCAGGCACGGGCAGAAGAAGCACAGGCGATGGAGCGCGTGGTCAGCGCGACGCGCCAGGTGCAGGTGGCATTCAACGCGCTGCAGTCGCAGTTCCCGCCGGACGGCAGCGGCAAGCCGTCCAAGCTGGCCCTGCAGACCTTCGACGCGGCCCTGCAGGCACTGGAGGACGCGCAGCAGGCGTTCGACGAGATCCTGAACGACCTGCTCGACGGCAACCGCTGAGCCGGCGTCCGGCGCCGCGTTTGCGGCCGGCGCTTCAGCCCAGCAGATAGCGCGCCAGGTTGGCGGCGGCCAGCGTCGCCACCAGCGTCACGGTCGCGAACAGCAGCGTGCGGTTGTTGCGCGCGTGGCGGGTATCGGGATCCTGGATGTCTGACATGGCGGCTTCTCCACAAGCATGGCTCGGCAGCGCACCGGCCGCCGGGCAGTTCCGTCCGGCGCCGGGTGCATGGTGGAATTCTGTGGCAGGGCCAGGGCGGGCCGCGGTAAACGATTGTGACGGCGGCGGCGTCAGCGCGGCCGTCCGCCGCCCCCCGCCCCCCGCCCCCCGCCCCCCGCCCCCCGCCCCCCGCCCTGAACGGGCCTACATCTTCATCACCACCCGTCCTTCGATCTGCCCGGCGCGCATGCGCTGGAAGATGTCGTTGATCTGCTCCAGCGGCGCCGTGGACACGGTGGCCTTGACGGCGCCGTGCGCGGCGAAATCCAGTGCTTCCTGCAGGTCGCTGCGCGTGCCCACGATGGAGCCGCGGATGGTGATGCCCTTGAGCACCACATCGAAGATCGGCGTGGCAAAGTCGCCCGGCGGCAGGCCGTTGAGCGCGATGGTGCCGCCGCGCCGGACCATGCCGATGGCCTGCGAGAAGGCCTGCGGCGACACCGCGGTCACCAGCGCGCCGTGCGCGCCGCCGATGGCCGTCTGCAGGAAGGCTGCGGGATCCGCGTGGCGCGCATTGACCGTGACCTCGGCGCCCAGTTTCTCGGCCAGCCGGAGCTTGTCGTCGTCGATGTCGACGGCCGCCACGCGCAGGCCCATGGCGCGAGCATACTGCACCGCCACGTGGCCGAGGCCGCCGATGCCGGAGATGGCCACCCACTGGCCCGGGCGCGTGTCGGTGACCTTGAGTCCCTTGTAGACCGTCACGCCCGCGCACAGGATGGGGGCGATCTCGACGAAGTCCACGCTGTCGGGCAGCAGGCCCACGTAGTCAGGGTCGGCCACCACGTATTCGCCGTAGCCGCCGTTGACCGAATAACCGGTATTGAGCTGCTTCTCGCACAGCGTCTCCCAGCCTTGCAGGCAGTGCTCGCAGTAGCCGCAGGCGCTGTACAGCCATGGCACGCCGACGCGGTCGCCTTCCTTGACGCGTGTGACGCCGGCGCCTACCGCGGAGACGTAGCCGACGCCTTCGTGGCCCGGTATGAACGGTAGCGTGGGCTTGACCGGCCAGTCGCCTTCGGCGGCGTGCAGGTCGGTGTGGCAGACGCCGGACGCTTCGATCTTCACCTGGACCTGGCCGCGCGCCGGCTCCGGTACGGGCACCTCGTCAATCTCGAGCGGCGCACCGAACTTGCGCACCACGGCGGCTTTCATTGTCGCTGGCATGTCGACTCCTCGTAGCATGAACGGGAACAGGCCGGGGCGCGGCGGCGCGGGCCGCCGGCGCCACCGGGGACCTGCCGATGATGTCATGCCACGTGCGGGTGGACTTGCGCTGGATCAAAGAGGCGGGACAGGCGGCTGGAATGCCGGCCCCCGGGGGTGGCCGGGGGCCGGGCGCGGTGCCGGCTCAGCGCGGCTGGAAGGCGATGATGGCCATGCCGCCGACCGCCACCGCCGCGCCGGCCAGGTCCCAGGGGCTCGGCCGCACCCCGTCCACCAGCCACAGCCAGAGGATGGCGGTGGCGATATAGATGCCGCCGTAGGCCGCGTAGACCCGGCCCGAGGCGGCCGGGTGCAGCGTCAGCAGCCAGGCGAAGGCGGCCAGCGCCAGCGCGCCGGGCAGCAGCAGCCAGGCGCTGGCGCCCTGGCGCAGCCACAGCCAGGGCAGGTAGCAGCCCACGATCTCGGCGCAGGCGGTCAGCAGGTAGAGCAGGACCGTCTTCATGCGGCCGGCTCTGCGCCGTCGGTGCACCGGGAGGCATCGCCCGCCGCTGCCGCTGTCGTTTCCGTTGCCGCATCGCCGTGGACGTTGTCCGGCGCCGCCGCGCGCCGCGCGCGCTTGCGCGGCGGCAGCAGCTCGCCCCCCTTGTAGGGCACGCGCCCGGCCGGCACCACCGCGGCGGCGGCGCTCACGTGGCCGTCCTGGTCGTCGAAGAACATGTGTGCGCCGAAGGCGGCCAGCACGCGGTCCTTGGGCAGCCCGCCGAGGAAGTAAGCTTCGTCGATGCTGACGTTCCAGGCGCGCAGCGTGTGTACCACGCGCGTGTGCGCCGGGCTGTTGCGCGCCGTGACGATGGCGATGCGCACCGGGCCGTGCCCGGGCGGGAACTGCTGCTGGATCTCGGCCAGGCGCAGCAGCAGCTTGGCGAAGGGGCCCTCGGCCATGGCCTTGTGGCGGTGGCGCTGTTCGTGCCGCACGAAGGCGTCCAGTCCCTTCTCCTTGTAGATGCGCTCGGACTCGGGCGAGAACAGCACGGCATCGCCGTCGAAGGCGATGCGGATCTGCTCGTCGCGCGCACGGAAGCCGTCGGGCGCGGCGTAGAGCTGCGCCGCGGCGACGCCGCCGTCGATGGCGGCCTGCACGTCCTCGGCATCGCGCGAGAGGAACAGATCGACCTTGAAGGCCTGCAGGTAGGGCGCGATCGGGGCGCCGCCGGTGAAGGCCGCGCGCGTGATATCCAGCTTGTGCGCGGCGATGGCGTTGAAGGCGCGCAGGCCGGTGTCCGGCGAATTGCGCGAGATCACCACCACTTCCACCAGGCGGCGGCCGGGGATCAGGGCGTTGAGCTGCAGCAGCGCCCGCACCAGCGGGAAGGCGGTGCCGGGCGAGAGCGCCTCGTCTTCGTGCCGGCGCTGGAACTCGGCGTAGGCCGCCACGCCCTCGCTCTGGTAGATGGCATTGGCCTGTTCGAGGTCGAACAGGGCGCGCGAGGAGATGCCGATGACGAGCTTGTCGGTGAGATCGTAGGCCATGGGGACGCAGTATAGGGGCAAGCCAGGGGCCGGCGCGGCATCGGCATGGGGCGCCGCAATCCTTTCCCGCCGCCGGGCCGGCGTCCGGGCGTATTGCATTTTCTTACATTAAGGCGCTTTCGTCACTTGGTGGCCTCGCGTATGCTGGCGCCGATTCCAGCCGTGCACGCCTTGCGCCGGCGCTGTCCGGCCTCGCGCGAGTGCGCGGGGCAGCGGCGGGAGGCAGCGGCGCGGCCATTGCCGATCCTACCGTCCCGCATGCACAGCCTCCGCCGCCTTCCCCGTTCCCTCTGCCTGCTCCGCCTCGTTTCCCCTGTCGCCATCCTGCGCGGCGCGGCCGCGCGCAGCGCGCTGCCGTTGCTGCTGGCCGCCGCCGCCCTGGCCGGCACGGGTTGCAGCTCGCTGCTCAACGAGGGCACGGCGGCCGGGGCCGGCGTGGCCGGTGCCGCGATCGCGGGCGCGGTAACCGACAATGCCGCGGTGGCGACCGGCATCGGCCTCGGCGTGCAGGCCGGCGCCAAGGCGGCGCTGCAGTACAGCCAGCGCCAGGTGCACGCCGCCGCGCAAGACCGCATCGCGCAGGCCGCCGGAGCGCTGGCGGTGGGCGCGGTGGCCTCCTGGGCCACCGACCACGCGGCGCCGCTGGAGACGGAAGAGCGCGGCCGCGTGACGGTCAGCCGCCTGATCGGCGACAAGCAACTGAGCTGCAAGGAAATCGTGTTCTCGGTCGATCCGCCGGCGCCCGCCGGTGCCGCATCGTTGCCGGCGTCGTCGCCCGCGGCGGCGGCGCCGGGGGGCGGCAGCGCCTTCTATGTCGCCGCCATCTGCCGCGACGGCGACCAGTGGAAATGGGCCTCGGCGGAGCCGGCCACGGCGCGCTGGGGCAACCTGCAATGAATGCGGTGCCGGGGGCGCAGGCGCCGCGCCGCGTCCTGCTGCGCATCCTGGCGGCCGGCGCGCTGCTGTCATCGCTGGGCGGCTGTTCCTCGTTCGGCGATATCTCCGGTGCGGTGGCCGGTGTCGCCACCGGTGCGCTGACCGCCAATCCGGCGCTGGGCGCGGGGGTGGCGATCGGCGTCAGTGCGGCGGCCGACGCCGCCGGCAAGGCCTTCTTCCGCCATTGGCACGAAGCCGAGCAGGACAGCATCGCCGCCGTCATCGGCACCCTCGAGCCCGATCGCCTGGAGCGCTGGGAGATCCGCCACCCCTTGCCCTATGGCAACGCGCATGGCTGGCTGCGCGTCACCCGTGTCATCGACACGCCGCTGGCGCGTTGCAAGGAAGCCCTGTTTTCGGTCGACGACGACGCCGCGCGGCGGCGCGCCTGGTTCCTCACCACGGCCTGCGAGCAGGGCGGGCGCTGGAAGTGGGCTGCCGCCGAGCCGGCGGTGCCGCGCTGGGGCAACCTGCAGTAGCGGGGCACGAGTCCACTAGTCCACTGCTGGTCTATTTCCATGATTCAGCGGTCTAGGCCGCGCACAGGGTCGAGACCAGGCGTTCGCGCGCGGCGGCGTAGGCCGGGCTGCGCGGCCCGTGCGACCAGGCCGCATGGAGCAGGTCATGCATGCGTTGATGCAGGTGCCGGCTCCTGGCGCGCGGGGGCGCCGGTGCCAGCAGCAGTTCGGCCATGCCCGCCAGGGAAGCGTGCCGGGGGCCGGCCCCGGCCGCGCCCGGCGGCGGTGCGTCCGCGCCGCCGTCGGCGGTGCGCTCCGGCGCTTCGCGCAGCAGCAGGTGGAGGGTCTCCTCCCACACCAGCAGCCGGGCCAGCCTGGCCAGCGTGCTGCCCGGTGCCGGCGGACTTGCCGGAAGCCGCGCCTGCCTGCCGGCCAGCCATTCCAGCAGCTGCCCGGAGGACATCGGGCGGGCCACCACATAGCCTTGCACCGCGTCCGCGCCGAGAATCGCGATGGCTTCCAGCAGGTCTTCGTCCTCGACACCTTCGACGATGACCGACTTGCCCAGGGCATGGCCGAGACGGGTCAGCTGGTAGATGAAGTGCAGGGCGCTGTCGCCCGGGGGCTGGTCCGCGCGCGCGGCGACCAGGCTGCGGTCGATCTTGATCGTATCGAAAGGCAGGTTGCGCAGGCGCGTCAGGCTGCTGTGCCCGGAGCCGAGGTCGTCCTCGGCCAGCCGCACGCCGAGCGTCTTGAAGCGGGCCAGCTCTGCGCCGATGTCGATGCCGCGCGGAAGGTCGTCTGTCTCCAGGATCTCCAGGGTCAGCTTGTGGCCGGGGCAGTCCTGCTCGCTCAGCAATTGCCGGGTGGCCTCGAAGTAGCGGCGGTCGCCGAGTCCGCTGAACGGCAGGTTGAGCGACAGGTCCAGGTCGAAGCCGTGGCGCAGCCAGTGCCGTCGCTGCGCCAGCGCCTGGCGCAGGCCGCGGGCATACAGTTCAAGGAAGTCCTCCGGCGACAGCGCGGGCAGGAAGGTGCCGGGAGCGAGCAGCCGCTCGCCGTCGCGCAGCCGGGCCAGCGCCTCGGCCTTGCTGACGGTGCCCGAGCGCAGGTCCAGCAAGGGCTGGTAGTGCATCTCGAGAGCGTCCGACCTCAGCAGCGCGGCCCAGTGCTGGCGCGTGACGTAGGGGATCGCCACCGAGAGTCCCGTGCGCAGGTCGAACCTTGCCAGCGCGAAGGTCAGCAAGGCCTGCAGCTGTGTCAGGAAGGCCTCGTGGTGCGGCCCGGCGAAGCCGCCCGGATAGGCGCAGTACAGTGTCAGGACCGCGGTCGGCGCGCAGCCGGGCTGGTGCAGCGGGATCGCCGCGCTGGAGCGGTAGCCGGCCTGCGCCGCGGCGTCGCGCCACGGTGCCATGCGGGCGTCGGTGGCGAAGTTCAGGCAGCGCTCGATGGTCCGGCCCAGCCAGGCGCGGCCGGTGGGCCCACGGCCCCGGCTGCCGCTGTCGGCCTCGATGGCGCTGGCCGGCGAATGCTCCAGATAGGTCAGGTAGGGTTCGATGTTCGTCCCGCTGGCCGCCTCGAAGCGGAAGCGCCCGTGCTGGTCCGGCCGCCCGATCGAGCAGCCGGCGATCTCGCCATGCCGGCCGAGGATCCCGACGGCCTGGCCGATCAGGTCCGTATAGCTGCCGGCCGCCCAGGCCAGGCGGGTGATGTCCAGCAGTACCTGGTGGCGCGAGCTTTCCATCTCCTCGTAGGCGCGGATCTGCCAGGCCACGTCGCGGATCAGCCGGCGCGACAAGATCGACAGGGCTTCGCCGTGCCGGCTGGCGTCGAGGTGCCGGTGGACGGCGGTGTGCAGGATGTCCTCGCTGTGGACCAGGGCCTCGCTGGCCAGGCCGACCATGGCATGCACCTTGCCGACCCGCATCGCCATGGTGCCGTGGTCCGTCTCGTTCAGGTCGGTTGCGGCGAGCGCGAGCAGGTTGCCTTGCTGGAGCTGCTTGAGCCGGGCCAGTTCGGCGGCCGACAGCGCCTCGAGCAGCGGCTGCCGGCCGGAAAGCCGTGCCAGACGGTCGTAGAACTCGTCGACGATGGCGGGCGCGGCGAGGCGCAGGTCTGTGCCCAGGTCCCGCAGCGGGGCGGCGCAGGCGGTGCCGTATAGCTGGGAAGCGTCGCTCCTCGAGTCGCTGCGGTAGTCTGTGGTGTTCATGCGTCGGAGCGTGGTTCGGCGGGCAGCGGCGAGCCGGCGCACGCCGCCGTGCCTGTTCCAGGCTCCGGCTTGTCGTGACTGCCCTGCGACGGATAACGGCAGCCGGGCGCCGGTCCTGAAGGCGGCCAGCCCGGTCCGGTGCCGCTCAGGCCCCCAGCACCTCGCTGCACACGTCCAGCCAGGCGCGCGCCGCATGCGACAGATAGCGGCCGGGCTGCCAGATATGCGCCAGCGCCCAGTCCATATCGGGCTCGACCAGCCGCGCCACGGCCAGGTCGTCCTCGATGTGCAGCTTGGCCAGCAGCGGACGCGGCAGGAAGGTCGTGCCCAGGCCGGCCGCCGCCATCGAGGCTAGGAAGTCCCAGTGCCCGCTCTGCGCCACGATGCGCGGTTCGATGCGGGCGTCGAGGAAGGCCAGGCGCAGCTTGCGCGTCAGCGAGAAGTCGTCGTTGAGCAGTACCAGCGGTTCGTCGCGCAGGGCGGCCAGCGTGACGGTCTTGCCCTTGGCCCACTTGGCCTTGCGCGGCCCGGCCACCCAGATCGGATGGCTGGCGAACTGGCGCGAGGCGAGCGCCAGCCCGCTGTCGCCCGGCAGCACGGTGGCGCCGACCTCCAGTTCGCCGCTGGCCACCTGCTGCTCGACCAGGTGCCCGCCGTGCTCGGCCAGGCGCAGTTCCAGGTTGGGGTAGCGCTGGCGGAAGGCACTGACCGCCGGAGAGAAGAACAGGTTGGCCATCGGCGGGATGCCCACGGTGAGCTGGCCGCGCCCGAGCGAGGACAGGTCGGCCACCTCGAGCTGGAGCCGGTGGACCACGCCGAGCGCTTCCTGGCCGCGTTCGTAGACCACCCGGCCCACGTCGGTCAGGCGCACCTGCTTGCCCTCGCGGATCAGCAGCGGCTGGCCGACCTCCTCTTCCAGCTGGCGCACCATCTTGCTGATGGTGGACTGGGTCACGAAGAGGGAGGCGGCGGCCTGCGTGAAGCTCCTCAGCCGCGCGGTTTCGACGAAATAGCGCAGGGCGCGGATGTCCATGGCCACGGTGGCCTCCTTGTATGAAAAAAGCGAATGCGATGTGTAATATTAAATCATTCTGAGAATGCCGGGGATTTGACTACACTTTGTTTCCACCGGTGCCCCCGGATGCCCCCGTGGCCCCCGCGCCACACCGCGCGCCTTGCCTCGGCGGGCGCGGGCCGGGCCATCCGCCGGTTTTCGCAGAATGAAGGAAGCAAGATGATGATCCGTGCGCATGCGCGTCCCGCCACCGTCGCGACGGCCGTCGCCATCGTGGCCGCGGCGGGCTGTTGCATTTTCCCCGCGGGCAATGCGCGCGCCCGTGAGCTGTCCGGCGGCCTGGCCCGTCTCGACGGCGCCAGCGCGCACACGCCGCGCAGGCCCGGCACGCGGCGCGCGGGCCGGTCGGCATGCCGCAGCCTGCCCTTGGCCGAGGTCGCCGGCATCGCTTGACGACGATCGCGCGGCGCCCGCCCCGGCGCGCGCCGCCCCTTCCGCACGGCGCGGCCGCCAGCGCAGCGGCCGTGCCGGCGCCCCATCCATTCCCATTCCATTCCAACAGGTTCGTCACCATGTCCGGCTGGCCCAGTGCCCGGCAGTGGCTGTTCTCGCTGAAGGCCTTCCTTGCGGCGATGCTGGCGCTCTACATCGCGCTGTGGATGGACCTGCCGCGCCCCTACTGGGCCATGGCGACCGTCTATTTCGTCTCCCATCCGCTGACCGGCGCGACCCGCTCGAAGGCGGCCTACCGCGTGCTCGGCACGCTGCTGGGCGCCAGCGCGGCGGTGGTGACGGTGCCGCTGCTGGTCAACGGCCCGGTGCTGCTGATGGCGGCGGTCAGCCTGTGGACCGCGCTGCTGCTGTACCTGTCGCTGCTGCAGCGCACCCCGCGCAGCTACGTCTTCCTGCTGGCCGCCTACACCCTGCCGATCGTGGCGCTGCCCGCGGTGGGCCAGCCCGAGCAGATCTTCGACATCGCGGTGGCGCGCATCGAGGAGATCGTGATCGGCATCGTCTGCGCCGGCGTGGTGGGCTCGGTGGTCTTTCCGGCCAACGTGGCGAGCGCGCTGGGCGCGCGTGCCGCCGCCTGGCTGGCCGACGCGGCGTTGTGGGCCGGCGACATGCTGTCGGCCGACGCCGAGGCCAGCGTACTGCGCCACGGCAGCCGCCACCGGCTGGCGGCGGACATCCTGGCGCTGGACCAGCTGATCGCCCAGCTGTCCTACGATGCCGAGAATGCGCAGGTGCTGCGCATGGCGGCGGCGCTGCGCGAGCGCATGACCCTGCTGCTGCCGGTGCTGTCCTCGCTGGCCGGCGTGATGCAGGACCTGCGCCGCCATCCCGAGGGCATCCCGGCGCCGCTGGCGGACGCCATGGCGCGGCTGCGCGCCTGGTGCCGCGCCGGCTTTGCCGGGCCCGCGCCGCGGCTGGACGGCGACCTCGAAGGCAGCGGCCAGGCCCCTGCGGCCGCCGGCGCGGATGAGGCCGGCGCGGGTGACGGCACCGCGGGTGACGCCACCGCGGGTGACGCCACCGCGGGTGACGCCACCGCGGGTGACGCCACCGATACGCTGGCCGGCCATCGCCGCTGGCATGCCAGCCTGGTTGCCGCCGCCGCCGACCACCTGCGCACGCTGGCCGCGCTGTGCGAGGACTGCCGCACGCTGCAGCGGCGCCTGGCGGGCCGGCGCACCGGGCTGCGCGGCCTGCGCGGGCCGCGCCTGCGCCACCGCGGCGAGCCGGTGGTGCGCGCCCACCACCACGATCACGGCATGCTGCTGTGGTACGCCGGCTCGACCGGCCTGGCGGTGTTCTGCGCCGGCCTGCTGTGGATCGCCTCGGGCTGGGAGGACGGCGGTGGCGCGGTGGCGGTGGCCGCGATCGCCTGCTGCTTCTTCGCCACCATCGAGGAGCCGCGCCCGGTGGCACGCACCTTCGTGCGCTGGTCGGCGATGTGCCTGGCGGTGTCCTGCTTCTACCTGTTCCTGGTGGTGCCCACCACTCACGATTTCGAGACCCTGGCCGCGCTGCTGGCCCTGCCTTACCTGGGCATCGGCGTGCTGATCCAGCGTCCCGGCTTCAACCTGATCGCCATGCTGCTGTCGGTCAACACCGCCTCGCTGGCCAATTTCCACAGCGTCTACGATGTCAATTTCCTCGGCATCTTCAACACCATGCTGGCCAGCGTCGGCGCCATGCTGTTCGCGCCGTTCTGGTCGATGGTGACGCGGCCTTTCGGCGCCCGCGTGGCGGCGCACCGCCTGATCCGCGCCGGCTGGAAGGACCTGGCCGACGCCGCCGTGACGCGCGTCGCCGGCGCGGGTGCCGGCCCTGGCGCGCTGGGCGGCCGCATGCTGGACCGGCTCAGCCAGCTGGTGCCGCGCCTGGCCGCCAGCGACGCTTCGCTGTCCAGCGATGGCTTTGCCGAATTGCAGGCCGGCTTCAGCGCGCTGGCGCTGCACCGCAGCCTGCCGGCCCTGCCGCCGGCGGCGCGCGCGGCGGTGGCCGGCGTGCTGGACGGCATGGCCGCGCATTTCCGCGGGCGGCTGCATGCCGCGCACATTCCCGCGCCGAGCACGCTGTCGCTCGGCATCGATGCCGCCCTGGTCCAGCTCGCCGCGCCGCCCAACCGGGCCGCGCGCGAGGCCCGCGCGGCGCTGGTGGTGTTGCAGGTCACGCTCTATCCGACCTGCCACGACATGCCGGGACGTGCGTCATGAGGCGCCGCCGTACTGCCCGCCGGGAGATGCGATGAGCGGCGAGATCAACGTCTATGGCGTGTTCGTGCCGACGCTGCTGCTGCTGATGCTGCTGGCCCTGGTCCTGATGGTGCTGCTGCGCGCCGGCCTGGCCCGCGCCGGCTTCTATCGCGTGGTCTGGCACCGTTCCCTGTTCAACCTTGCTCTCTACACCCTGCTGCTCGGTGGCGTCGTGGCCGCCGCGCGCTGGTTGCACCCATGAGTTTCCGTCCGCGTTCCCTTCTTTCCGTCGTGCTGACCCTGGCCGCGGCGGCGCTCGCCGCCTGCGTCGCCTTCCACTTGTGGCAGTACTACACCGTGGCGCCCTGGACGCGCGACGGCCATGTGCGTGCCGAGGTGGTGCAGGTGGCGCCCGATGTCTCCGGACTGGTCACGCAGGTGCTGGTCAAGGACAACCAGCGCGTGCACCGCGGCCAGCCGCTGTTCGTGATCGACCGCGACCGCTTCGCGCTGGCGCTGCGCCAGGCGCAGGCCAACGCCGCGGCCCGCCGCGCGGTGCTGGCGCAGGCGCGGCGCGAGGCGGCGCGCAGCGTGGCGTTGAGCGGCGTGGTGTCGGCCGAGGTGGTGGAAGAGGGGCGGGCGCGCGTGGAGGAGGGCGCGGCGGCGCTGGCCCAGGCCGAGGCCGCGGTGGCGGTGGCGCAGCTCAACCTGGCGCGCACCACCGTGCTGAGCCCGGTGGAGGGCTATGTCAACGACCGCCTGCCACGCCTGGGCGACTATGTCAGCACCGGCAAGCCGGTGTTCTCGATGGTGGACGTGGAGTCCTTCCATGTCGAAGGCTACTTCGAGGAAACCAAGCTGCACGGCATCCGTGTCGGCGCGCCGGTCGACATCCGCATCATGGGCGAAGCGCAGCCGCTGCGGGGCCACGTGCAGAGCATCGCCGCCGGCATCGAAGACCGCGACCGCAGCAACGGCGCGACCCTGCTGCCCAACGTGAACCCGACCTTCAACTGGGTGCGGCTGGCGCAGCGTGTGCCGGTGCGCATCGTCTTCGACGCGGTGCCGGCCGGCGTGCGGCTGGTGTCCGGCCGCACCGCCACGGTGTCGGTGCGGGAAGACGGCGCGGCCGCGGCGCCGCAGGGGAGCCGCTCATGAGGACCCCGCGCCTGGCTGCGCTGCCGTTGCTGGTCGCCACGCTGCTGGCCGGCTGCACCACCGTCGGCCCCGATTACCACGTGCCGGCGCAGGCGCTGGTGCAGGCGCCCGCCGCCAATGGCCCGCTTACCGGCGACGGCGCGGACGGGGCCCGGGCCGCGGCCGGGGTCTCGGCCGACGCGCCGCCCGACGACTGGTGGCGCCTGTACGACGATGCCAGGCTCGACCAGCTGGTGCGGCAGGCGCTGACCGCCAATACCGACCTGCGCGCGGCCGCCGCCAACCTGCGCCGCGCCATCGCCATCTACCACGAGGTGGAGGCCGAGAACCTGCCGCAGGGCGCGCTCTGGGGCAGCGCGCAGCGCACCCAGCTGTCCGGCGAGAGCCTGCTCAAGACGGAGAAGATCCCGGCCCTGAGCATCGGCGATGCGGGCTTCTCGGTGTCCTACCTGATCGACTTCTTCGGCAAGCTCGCGCGCGCCGACGAAGCCGCGCTGGCCGGCGCCGAAGCCGGTGCCGCCGCGCTCGACGCGGCGCGCGTCGGCGTGGTCGCCGAGACGGTGCGTGCCTATGTGCAGGGTTGCGCCGCCACGCACGAGCACGAGGTGGCCACGCAGCAGGCCAGGCTGGCCGAACACCAGGCCGAACTGGTACGCAAGCTGGTGGCCGCCGGCCGCGGCCAGCCTGCCGACGCCATGCGCGCGCAGGCCCAGGCCGACACCCTGCGCGCGGCGCTGCCGCGCTTCGAGGCCGAGCGCGAAGGCGCGGGCTTCCGGCTTGCCGCGCTGCTGGGCCAGCCGCCCGGCTCGCTGGCGCCGGAGGCCTTCGCCTGCGAGGAGGAGCCGCGCCTGAGCCGTCCGCTGCCGGTGGGCGACGGCGCCGCGCTGCTCAAGCGCCGCCCGGACGTGCGCCAGGCCGAGCGCGAGCTGGCTGCCGCCACCGCGCGCATCGGCGTGGCCACGGCCGATCTGTATCCGTCCATCCGCATCGGCGCCTCGGCCGGCCTCACCGGCATGCTGTCGGACTTCGGCACCGGGCCGACCGCGCATTGGGGCATCGGCCCCGGCATCACCTGGAACCTGCCCACCAACGGTGTACGCCCGCGCATCCACGGCATGGAAGCCGGCGCCGACGCGGCGCTGGCGCGCTTCGACGGCGTGGTGCTCAAGGCCCTGCTGGAGACCCGCACGGCGCTGAGCCGCTACGGGCGCGAGCAGGAACGCAATGCCGCGCTGCGCGCCGCGCGCGACCAGGCCGCCGGTGCCGCCGCGCAGCAGCGGCGCCTCTACCAGGCGGGGCGCACGCCCTACCTGTCGAGCCTGGACGCGGAACGCAGCCTGGCATCGGCGGAAATGGACCTGGCCGCCTCGGACAGCCAGCTCGCCTTCAACCAGATCGGCCTGTTCGTGGCGCTGGGCGGGGGCTGGCAGCAGGCGCCGGCGGTGCGGGAAGTGCCGGCTACGGCGCGCGATTGATGGCAATTCGTCGTCGGCGAGACGGATTTCCCATTCCTGAAAGTATTTGATGCTGCATTTTTTGTGAGGTAATTGAGTTTTTATCTAGTATTTGTCAGACTGCTTCCTGTTGTGTGAAGGAGGTGCGAGTGAGGACCCGAACCATAGACACGCCCAACGCCCGTCGTCTCGTCGAGGCGTCGGTCATCACCGGTGCCGCCATTGTCGGCCAGCCCGGTGGCTGGTCCGTGACCTTGCGGATCGGCGCGCAGGACACCCCGTTGGGGACCCAACGTGACGACAGGCCGCGCACCTGGCGCAGCCTGGACAGTTGTGTCGAATACCTGCGGAGGGAGTTGCATATCGTCAGGATCGACGGGATCGACGCCAGCAATTACAGCGTGTCCGCGGGCCAGCGGACGCGCGAGGATGCTGCGGCGCGGATGAAGGCGGCGCATGAGGCACTGTCCCATGCCGAATGGCTGCAGCAGAAGGTCGAGGCAGCGCGTGCCGGCCTCGACGACGGCAGCAACCAGCGCATCGAGCCGGACCAATGGGAAGCGATCCGGGCGGCCAAGCGGCGTCAGCTCGATAGCCCATGAAGGTCGTGCTGCGCACGCAGAGCTACCGGGACGACCTGGATGAAATCGAGGCCTATATTGCGCAGGGCAATCCGCGCGCAGGCGCCACGCTGTGGCCCCACATCGATGACCAGGTGGCTAGACGGGCCGACCCCTTGTTTCCCCGCAGGCCGGGCCGCGTTGCCGGCACGCGCGAACTGGTCGCGCACGAGAACTATCTCGTTATCCTGGAAGAGAACGAGATGATCGTGACGGCGCTGGCCGTGCTCCACGCGCGTCAACGCTATCCCGGACCACCTGCAACCTGAGCTGCCCGGCTTCTTCCCTTCGCGTGAGGTGCGCCTGAGGCAAGCGCGAAGCGCCAAGCTGCGTCCGGCAGCGAACGCGCCTTGCCATGCCTTGCCTGCCAAGCCGTCGGCGTTAGTCCCAGCATGTCCCCGCCGATCTGACTGAAGCGCAGATTGCCTGCCCGCCCGCTTGTCCGGTTCTCTCTATGAAAAAACCGACTGGACAAAAGAAAAATAAATCACTTCTAGAATGAGTGACCCATGGCTACACTGGGTTCCTGTGCACGACGCGATTGCCGAATGCACAGCTCAAAAGGCGAACAGGACGGCGCGCGGGACGCAGATCCGCCCATCCCGCACCGTGAAAATGGAAGTGCCGTCCTCCCCCAAACCTGCTTAACCATCATGAACACGAAGCTCCTCAAGACCCTTGCAACCGCAGCCGCCCTCAGCGCCTGCGTCCTGGCCAGCGCTCAGGCCAATGCATCGGGTCCGCGGGATAGCGGCATTGCCGGCGACCGTTACGGCTACACCATGCATAACGGCAAGCGTGACCCCTACTCCGAAGGCGCCAACCTCGGCAAGCGCGACCCCTACTCCGAAGGTGCCAACCTCGGCAAGCGCGATCCCTACAGCGAAGGCGCACGCGGCAACGCGCCGCGCGATCCCTATAGCGAAGGCAACCGCGCCGGCGGCATGGACCTGGCCGGCCGCGACCTGACCGGCGTTTCCGCTCAACCCGTCTGACGTTTCCGGCCGGCACGGCCGGCTCGGGCAGCAAGCGCTGCCCGCAGGCATCGCAGCACAGGCATCACACCAGGCTTCGCCTTGTCCGCCGTCCGGCATGCGTGCCGCCATGACCGCCGCGCCTCGTCCTCCAGGAGAGCGCGCCGGCATGGCGGGGCAGGGCGGCGGGCCTTTCTGCACGGGCCGGCGGCGGACCGCCTTCCTCCTCCCCCAGTTCGGGGAAGGCGGGCGCCGCCGGCAGGCGCAGCAGGGCAGGTCCGGTGCCTGTCCGGGCCTGCCGGCCGCTCCGCTCCCCCGCCTTGCCCCCCCGACTCCCTCTCCTCCTCGCCATGAAGACCCTGATCCTCGCCCTGGCCGGCGCCGCTACCCTGGCCGCCGCCCTGCCTGCCCTCGCCGGTCCCGACTGGACCGTGATCGAACGCGCCCGCGCCGAGAAGCGTGCCGCGCAACGCGCCGCGCTGCAGCAGGCTTCCTGCGGCCAGGCCGCCACGGCGCCCACGCCGGCCCGCGCCGGCTGAGCCTGCGCTGCCGTTGGCGGGCGGCGGCCACGCCGCGCGGCCGGTCTGCCTCTGGTCATGCGGCCGCCGCTGTGCGAGGATCGCGGTCTTTGCGCTGCGCTGCAGTGTTGCGCCGTAGCGTTGCGTTCTACCGCCGTTCGATTGCATGCCCCCCGCCGTCCCCGTCGATTCCCCTGTCGCTGCAGCGCCTGCGGGCGCACTTCCCGTGCGCCGGCGGCCGGCCATGAAACTGCTGCACCTTGCCTTGCCCTGTGTGGTGACCCTGGCGCTGGCCGCGGTGCCGCTGCTGTACCGCTCGGCCGCCAGCGGCTCCGACCGGGCCGTGATCGAGCGCGTGCGCACGCAGCGGCCGGTCTATGCCGGCGGCCATCTCCACCACCATCTCTTCGAGCCGCTCCCGCTCGCCGGCGTGGCGGCCAGCGCGCCTGCCGCCAAGGCCGACTGAGCGCGGTCCGGGCGCAGCCTGCGCCACTGGGCGGCCGAGCGGCTGACCGGTCGTAAGTGTCGCAATCTGCATTTTCAGCTTCCCGCAGCGGGTAGCCGCACCCTCTCCAACCGTCGTCTCCGGGTTTGTCCCCACTTGAGCCGGTCTCCGTCCTAATCTTTAATTCAACGTGAATTAATTAATCGAGGCGTGACGCGGTCCGGACCAGCCGGTGCCGCGCACGACCGGGACAGGAGACAGCATGTCGCTTTCCAAGGCCGGACGCGGGGTCAACTCCGCCAGCCTCCGCCTCTACAACGAGCGGGCCCTGCTGCTCGCCTTGCGCCGTGCCGGCGAGGCTTCCAAGGCCGACCTGGCACGCATGGCCGAGCTGACCAACACCGCGGTCGGCAGCATCGTGCAGACGCTGACCGAGGAGGGGCTGGTGTGCGAAGCGGGACGACGCCAGGACGGGCAGCGCGGCCAGCCGGCCAGCCTGATCCGGCTGCAGCCGCGCGGCGCCTTCGGCCTCGGGGTGCGGCTGGACCGAGCCAGCATCGAGTGCGTGCTGGTCGACTTCAGCGGCCGCATCCTGGCCAGCCGTGCGCGCCAGCAGGTCCTGCCCCATCCGCAGCAGGCCCTGGCCATGGTGCGCGAAGACCTGGATGCGCTATGCGAGGCGCTGGCGCCGGCCGAGCGCAAGCGCCTGCTCGGCATCGGCCTGGCCCAGCCCTATAACCTGGGCGCCTGGCTGCGCGAGCTGGACCTGCAGGACGCGGCCCTGCGCGACAGCTTCCATGCCTGGGACGACACCGATTTCGGCGCGGCGCTGGCCGCCGCCACCGGGCTGCCGGTGTTCAGCGAGAACGATGGCACCGCGGCCGCCATCGCCGAGCTGTTCTACGGCCGCCACCACGCCCAGGATTTCCTCTATGTCTTCCTCGGCCCGGCGATCGGCGGCGGCGTGGTGCTCGACGGCGACTGCGTGCGCGGCGTGTCGGGCAATGCCGGCGACATCGGCATGATGCCGGTGGCGCCCAGCACGCTGGACTCGGCGCCCCGCACCGGGCGGGCCCGCGACATCCTGCTGGCGCGCGCCTCGCTCAACGCGCTGGCGCGCCACCTGCGCCACCACGGCGCGCAGGTGGACGGCCACGCCGACCTGGAGGCGCACATCGCGCAGGGCCATGCGGCCGTGGCGCAGTGGCTCGACGACTGCATCGACGCGCTGGCGCCGGCCATGCAGGCGGCGCTGGCGGTGCTCGACGTGCCCCTGCTGGTCTTCGATGCCGACGTCGATGCCGGCCTGGTCGGCACGCTGATCGCGCGCCTGCAGGCGGCGCTCGACGAGGGGGCGCCGGAGGCGCGGCGGGCGCCGCGCGTGGTGCGCGGCGGCTTCGGCGCCAACGCCGGCGCCGTGGGCGCCGCCGCGCTGCCGCTGTTCATGAATTTCTCGCCGCGCGCCGAATGGCTCAAGGGTGCGTCGGCCCGGATCCCGGAGGCCAGCGATGTCGTCGCCTGAACATACCGTCGATGCCGCGCGCACCGCGCCGCTGCTCGCGCTGCGCCATATCAGCAAGACCTTCCCCGGCGTGCGCGCGCTGCGCGACGTGCAGCTCACCGCCTATGCGGGCGAGGTCCATGCGCTGATGGGCGAGAACGGCGCCGGCAAGTCCACGCTGATGAAGATCCTGTCAGGCGCCTACCTGCCCGACGCCGGCGCCAGCATCCGCATCGACGGGCGCGAGGCGGCCATCGACGGGCCGCAGGCCGCGCGCGCGCTCGGCGTGGCGGTGATCTACCAGGAGCTGAGCCTGGCCCCCAACCTGAGCGTGGCCGAGAACGTCTATCTCGGCCGTCCGCTGCGCCGCCACGGCCTGGTCGACCGCGCCGGCATGGCGCAGGCCTGCGCCGCCACGCTGGCGCGCCTGGGCGCCGACTTCGGCGCGCTCGATGCCGTGGCCGGCCTGTCGATCGCCCAGCGCCAGCTGGTGGAGATCGCGCGCGCGGTGCATTTCGAGGCGCGCATCCTGGTCATGGACGAACCCACCACGCCGTTGTCCACGCATGAAACGGAGCGGCTGTTCGCGCTGATCCGGCAACTGCGCCGGCAGGGCCTGGCCATCCTCTACATCAGCCATCGCATGGCGGAGATCGACGAACTGGCCGACCGCGTCACGGTGCTGCGCGACGGCGGCTTCGTCGGCACGCTGGCGCGCGCCGAGCTGTCGCAGGCGGCACTGGTGAAGATGATGGTGGGACGCGACCTGTCCGGCTTCTATACCAAGGACCACGGCGCCGCGCGCCAGCAGGCCGGCGCCGGCCGGGCCGTGCTGTCCGTGCGCGACATGGCGGACGGGCGCCGCGTCAAGGGCTGCAGCTTCGACCTGTGCGCCGGCGAGGTCTTGGGACTGGCGGGCCTGGTGGGAGCGGGGCGCACCGAACTGGCGCGGCTGGTGTTCGGCGCCGACGCGCGCCTGCGCGGCGAGGTGCGGCTGGCGGGGCAGGGCGGCGGCGCATGCGCGCCGGTGCGCCTGGACACGCCACGCCAGGCCATCGAGGCCGGCATCGCCTACCTGACCGAGGACCGCAAGCTGCAGGGGCTGTTCCTCGACCACAGCGTGCACGAGAACATCAACCTGATCGTGGCGGGGCGCGACGCGCGCCGCTTCGGCCGGCTCGACCGCGCCGCCGGCAGCGGCCGCACCGAGCGCGCCATCCGCGCGCTGGGCATCCGCGTGCCGCACGCGCGCGTCAACGTCGGCGCGCTGTCGGGCGGCAACCAGCAGAAGGTGATGCTGTCGCGCCTGCTGGAGATCCGTCCGCGCGTGCTGATCCTGGACGAGCCCACGCGCGGCGTCGACATCGGCGCCAAGTCGGAGATCTACGCCCTGATCGATGCCCTGGCCCGGCAAGGCGTGGCCATCCTGCTGATCTCCAGCGAGCTGCCCGAGGTGGTGGGCCTGTGCGACCGCGTGCTGGTGATGCGCGCGGGGGAGATCGCCGGCGAGGTGCATCCCGGCGACAGCGCGGCACGCATGCAGGAACGCATCATCGCGCTGGCAACCGGCGCGGCCGGGCCGGACGACGCCATGCCGGCAACCGTGGCGGCCATGTCCGCGGCAGCGGGCGCTGCCGCCGCCGGTCCGCTCCGGCACTGAGGCCGCCGGCCGCACACCCGGACCACAGACCGGAACCCTGGACCGGAACCCACAGACCAGAAGGGCGCCACGCCCGCCCCCGCAGGAGACGACCATGCAAGATTCGCTGACCCACGCCCCCGGCGCGGCCCTGGCCGGCGCCGGACCCACCGCGCAGGAACGCCTGCGCGCCCTGGGCATGCTGCCCATCCTGCTGCTGCTGTGCGCGGCCTTCGCCGTGCTGACCGACCATTTCGCCAGCTGGCAGAACCTCTCCATCGTGGCCCAGCAGGCCTCGATCAACCTGGTGCTGGCGGCCGGCATGACCTTCGTCATCCTGACCGGCGGCATCGACCTCTCGGTCGGCTCCATCCTGTCGATCTCGGCGGTGGCCGCCATGCTGGTGTCGCTGGTGCCGCAGCTCGGCGCGCTCAGCGTGCCGGCGGCGCTGCTGTGCGGCCTGGCGTTCGGCCTGGTCAACGGCGCGCTGGTCGCCTTCATGAAGCTGCCACCCTTCATCGTCACGCTCGGCACGCTGACCGCCGTGCGCGGGCTGGCCCGCCTGGCCGGCCACGACAGCACCCTCTACAACCCCGACATCGGCTTCGCCTTCCTCGGCAACGGCGAGCTGCTCGGCGTGCCCTGGCTGGTGGTGATCGCCTGCGCGGTGGTGGCGCTGTGCTGGTTCGTGCTGCGCCGCACGGTACTGGGCATGCAGATCTACGCGGTCGGCGGCAATGCGGAGGCCGCGCGCCTGTCGGGCATCAAGGTGTGGGTGGTGCTGCTGTTCGTCTACGCGATGTCCGGCCTGCTGTCGGGCCTGGGCGGCGTGATGTCGGCGGCGCGGCTGTATGCCGCCAACGGGCTGCAGCTCGGCCAGTCCTACGAACTCGACGCCATCGCCGCGGTGATCCTGGGCGGCACCAGTTTCGTCGGCGGCACCGGCTCGATCGGCGGCACCCTGGTGGGCGCGCTGATCATCGCGGTGCTGTCCAACGGCCTGGTGCTGCTGGGCGTCTCCGATATCTGGCAGTACATCGTCAAGGGCCTGGTGATCATCGGCGCCGTGGCGCTGGACCGCTACCGCCGCCGCGATTCGGCGCGCACCTGACGGGACACAGGACATGGGACACGGGAAACGGGAACGAGACGCATCGGGCAGGAGATACGACGTGCTGACACGCTACTTCCCCACAGCGCTGGCGCGTGCCGCCGCCATCATCGCCGCCATTGCCGTCGCGCTGCTGGCGGCCCTGGCCGCCGGCAGCGGCCGCAGCGCGGCGCAGGCACCGGCCGCCGCGCCGCCGGCGGCCGCGGCGGAACGGCCCTTGCGCAAGGTCGGCGTCACGCTGGGCTCGCTGGGCAACCCCTACTTCGTCGCGCTGGCGCGCGGCGCGGAGGCCGCGGCCAAGGCCGCCAACCCGCAGGCCAAGGTCACCGTGCTGTCGGCCGACTACGACCTCAACAAGCAGTTCACGCAGATCGACAGCTTCATCGTCTCGCAGGTGGACCTGATCCTGATCAACGCCGCCGACGCGCGCGCCATCGAACCGGCGGTGCGCAAGGCGCGCCGCGCCGGCATCGTGGTGGTGGCGGTGGACGTCGGGGCCGCCGGTGCCGACGCCGTGGTGCAGACCGACAACACGCGGGCGGGCGAGCTGGCCTGCGGCTTCCTCGCCGAGCGCCTGGGCGGCCGCGGCAACGTGATCATCCAGAACGGCCCGCCGGTGTCGGCGGTGCTGGACCGCGTGCGCGGCTGCAAGCGCGTGCTGGCCGAGCATCCCGGCCTGCACCTGCTGTCCGACGACCAGGATGCCAAGGGCTCGCGCGAGGGCGGCCTCAACGTGATGCAGCTCTACCTGACGCGCTTCCCGAAGATCGACGCTGTCTTCACCATCAATGACCCGCAGGCCATCGGCGCCGACCTGGCCGCACGCCAGCTCAACCGCCGTGGCATCCTGATCGCCTCGGTCGACGGCGCGCCCGACATCGAGGCCGCGCTCAAGTCCGACACCCTGGTGCAGGCCTCGGCCAGCCAGGATCCGTGGGCCATCGCCCGCGCCGCGGTGCAGATCGGCATCGGCCTGATGCACGGCCAGGCGCCGGCCAGCCGCACCGTGCTGCTGCCGCCGACACTGGTCACGCGCGCCAACGTCGGCCAATACCAAGGCTGGTCGGCCCCCCGCTGACCGGCGCCCCTCCTTTCGACAGACCGCACCATGAACCGCCCTGACCCCAACGCCGTGCCCGAGTTCGACTTCGTCCTGTTCGGCGGCACCGGCGACCTCGCCCGGCGCAAGCTGCTGCCCGCCCTGTTCGACGCCCATGCCAGCGCCACGCTGCATCCGCGCGGCCGCATCCTGGCGCTGGGCAGCCAGGCGATGTCGCGCGAGGCCTATCTCGATATGCTGGAGAGCGAGGTGCGCCCCATGCTGCCGGGCGCCGTCGCTGTCGACACCTGGCGGCAGTTCCTCGAGCGCGTGGCCTACCAGCAGGTGGACGCCCGCGCGCCCGAGGGCTTCGACGCGCTGGCCGAGCTGGTGCAGGCGCGCGGCGCCCCGGTGGTGGTGTGCTACCTGGCCACCGCGCCGCACCTGTTCGTGCCCATCTGCGAGCAGCTCGCCCGCACCGGGCTCAACCACGCCGGCGTGCGCGTGGTGCTGGAGAAGCCGCTGGGCCACGACCTGGCCTCGTCGGAGGCGATCAACGACGCCGTGGGGCGGCATTTCGGCGAGGAACAGATCTACCGCATCGACCACTACCTGGGCAAGGAGTCGGTGCAGAACCTGATGGCGATCCGCTTCGGCAACGCGCTGTTCGAGCCGCTGTGGCGGCGCGAGTGGGTGCGCGACGTGCAGATCACCATCGCCGAGGAACTGGGCGTGGAGCGGCGCGGCAACTTCTACGACGGCATCGGCGCCTTGCGCGACATGGTGCAGAACCACCTGCTGCAGCTGCTGTGCATGGTGGCGATGGAGCCGCCGTCGAGCCTGTCGGCCGACGCCATCCGCGACGAGAAGCTGAAGATCCTCAAGGCGCTGCGCCCGCTCGCCCAGCATGAGGTGGCCGAGAGGGTGGTGCGGGGGCAGTATTGCCGCGGTGCCGCCGCCGGCAACCCGGTGCCCGGCTATGCCGGCGAGCCCGGCATCGCTGCCGACAGCAGCACCGAGACCTTCGTCGCCATCAAGGCCGAGATCGCCAACTGGCGCTGGGCGGGCGTGCCGTTCTACCTGCGCACCGGCAAGCGCATGCAGGCGCGCGTGGCGGAAATCGTGGTGCAGTTCCGCGACGTGCCTTACTCGGTGTTCCCGCGCCCGCTCGACCATGAGCCCGGCAACCGCCTGGTGATCACGCTGCAGCCGGAGGAGAGCATCCGCCTGCATTTCCTCGTCAAGCAGCCCGGCGACACCCAGGCGCTGCAGCCGGCCACGCTCGACCTGCAGCGCATGCTGCCGCGCGGGCAGGGCGCCCGCCACGAACGCAAGACCGGAGCCTACGAGCGGCTGCTGCTGGACGTGATCCGCGGCCGCCTGGGGCTGTTCGTGCGCCGCGACGAGCAGGCCCAGGCCTGGCGCTGGGTGGCGCCCATCCAGCAGGCCTGGACCGACAGCGGCCTCGCGCCCAAGCTCTATACCGCCGGCACCTGGGGCCCGGCCGCGTCCTCGGCGCTGCTGTCGCGCGACGGCGCGGTGTGGCACGAGGAGCTGTGAGAGCGGCATGCCGCGGGAATGCACCGGCCCAAGCGAAGAATTGACCGTGACAAAGCGCGCTGACATGCGGGACGCCGGGCGCCCGTCTCTGCTATCGTCCCCAGCCTGTCCGCCCACGACTACACCCGAGCCGACATGATCTTGTCCTCCCTACCTGCCTGGCGGGCCCTGCAGGCCCATGCCGAGAGCATCCGCCACGTCCACCTGCGCGACTGGTTCGCCGGCGCCGCCGGCGAGGCGCGCAGCACCGCCTTCACGCTGGAGGCGGCCGGCCTGACGCTGGACTACGCCAAGAACCGCGTCGACGCCGGCGCCATCGCGCTGCTGCACGAACTCGCGCAGCAGGCCGGCGTGCTGTGCAAGCGCGACGCCATGTTCCGCGGCGAGCCGGTCAACACCACCGAGCGGCGCGCGGCCCTGCACATGGCCTTGCGCGCGCGCCCCGAGGACGGCTTCCAGGCGGCCGGCGTGCCGGTGGCGGCAGAGGTGGAAGCCGTGCTGGCGCGCATGGCGCGCTTTGCCGGCGCGGTGCGCGAGGGCGCCTGGCGCGGCTGGGACGGCCGCGCCATCACCGATGTGATCCACCTCGGCATCGGCGGCTCCGACCTCGGTCCGCGCATGGTGTGCCGCGCGCTCGGCCACCTGGGCGGCGGCCCGCGCCTGCATTTCGTCGCCAATGTCGACGGCAGCGACCTGGCCGCGGCGCTGGCGCGCGTGCAGGCGGCCACCACGCTGGTGGTGGTCTGCTCCAAGACCTTCACCACCCTGGAGACCATGGCCAACGCGCATACCGCGCGCGCCTGGTTCCTGCGCCAGGGCGTGCCGGAGGACCAGCTGGCCCGGCATTTCGCCGCGGTCTCCACCCACCGCGAGGCGGTGGCTGCCTTCGGCATCGGCGCGGAGCAGATGTTTCCCTTCTGGGACTGGGTGGGCGGCCGCTTCTCGCTGTGGTCGGCGGTGGGCCTGCCGATCGCGCTGGCGCTCGGCTTCGACGCCTTCCGCGCGCTGCTGGACGGCGCGCGCGAGATGGACCGGCATTTCGCCGAGGCGCCGGCGGCGGCCAATATGCCGCTGGTGCTCGGCCTGCTCGACGTGTGGAACCGCAGCTTCCTCGGCGCCGCCAGCCGCTGCGTGGCGCCGTACTGCGAGCCGCTGGAACTGCTGCCGGCCTTCCTGCAGCAACTGGAGATGGAGAGCAACGGCAAGTCGGTGCAGCTCGACGGCACGCCGGCCGCCTGCGGGACCGCGCCGGTGGTGTGGGGCACCACCGGCACCAACGGGCAGCATGCCTACTTCCAGATGATGCACCAGGGCTCGCACTGGGTGCCGGTGGACTTCATTGCCGCGCTGGAGCCGGTGCACGCGGTGCCCGGCCATCACAGCAAGCTGCTGGCCAACTGCTTCGCCCAGTCCGAGGCGCTGCTGCGCGGGCGCACCGCCGACGAGGTGCGTGCGCAGGGCGTGCGCGACGAGGCACTGGTGCCGCACCTGGTGTTCGAAGGCAACCGTCCCAGCAATACCCTGCTGCTGCAGCGGCTCGACCCGCGCCATCTCGGCGCGCTGCTAGCCCTGTGCGAGCACCGCACCTTCGTGCAGGGCGCCCTGTGGAACATCAATTCCTTCGACCAGTGGGGCGTGGAGCTGGGCAAGCAGCTCGCCGCGCCCATCGCGCGCGAGCTGGAGGGCGGGCCGGCGTGCGCGCACGATGCCTCCACGGCCGCCCTGATCCGCCGCGCGCGTGCCGCCGCCACGGCGGCCGCTGCCACCAGTGCCGCCAGTGCCGCCAGCGCAGCCGCGCTGCCCGAGGAGATCGCCGGATGAATGCCACCCTGCCTGCCTACGTCGTGTTCGGCGAGGCCCTGACCGACATGGTCCACCAGGGCGGCCAGCAATGGCTGGGCCTGCCGGGCGGCTCGTGCTGGAACGTGGCGCGCGTCGGCGCGCGCCTGGGCGTGCCGACGGCCTTTGCCGGCGCCATCAGCGAGGACCAGCTGGGCGACCAGCTCGCCGAGGCCAGCGCGGACGCCGGCCTCGACCTGCGCTTCCTGCAGCGGGTGCCGCGCTCGCCCTTGCTGGCCTTCGTCGGTGCCCAGCATCCGCCGCGCTATTTCTTCGTCGGCGACGACAGCGCCGACCTCCATTTCGATCCGGCGCGCCTGCCGCAGGGCTGGCGCCAGGCGGCCCGCGTGGTGCATTTCGGCTCGCTCAGCCTGGCGCGCCAGCCGCTGGCTGCGCGCCTGTGCGAGGAGGCCACGCTGGCCAGCGCCGCCGGCAAGCGCATCGCCTTCGATCCCAACTTCCGCGAGCCGATGCGCGCGCCGGACTACGCCGAGGTGTTCGCCCACCTGGCACGTCTGGCCGACTACATCAAGGTCTCGGACGAGGACCTGCGCGGCCTCTACCCGCGGCACGACGAAGCCGGCGCGCTGGCCGCGCTGCGCGCATTGGCGCCGCGCGCGCGCGTGCTGCTGACGCGCGGCGCGCAAGGCATGGTGCTGCTGGATGGCGCGCAGCGCTACGAGCAGCCGGCCTTCGCCGTGGCCGTGGCCGACACCGTCGGCTGCGGCGACGCCGCCATGGGCGGCTGGATGGCCGGCCTGCTGCGCGAGCCCGGTGCCGCGCCCGCGCGCCAGGCCCGCTGGGCCGCCGCCAGCGCCGCCGTGGCCGCGACCCATGCCGGCGCCCACGCGCCGGCGCTGGCGCAGGTGGAGGCCCTGCTGGCTGCGACCGCCGCCTGAGCGCTGCCGGGCGGCGCCCGCCAGCCCGCCCAGGAAATCCGCCATTGACAGACCGCGCGCGAGCCGCTCCCCCGCCTGCCGGCTGGGGGGCGCCGCGCGCCGATCCTGCTGGCCCAAGCGATACGTCCCAACTGGACCTAACGGCAGCTTCCCTGGCTCGCATATAAAGGGGCCACGGGGGTTGCCTGTGCGCCAGCCGGCCCGGGGCGGTCCGACCTTCCACCGCTCCGCCGCTCGACGGTTCCATGCGAAGCCGGCATCGCGCCTGGGCGGCGATGCCGCGGCGCTTCCCCGCAGGACTGCATGCCGCGCCGCATGCCAGCCACCACGCAGCACGCAGCACGCAGCACGCAGCACGCAACACGCAACACGCAGCATGCAGAACGCCGCCCCCGCCTGCCCGCGCCGGCGCGGGGTGCCTTCGATCCTGCCGTGCCGCCGCCAGGCCGGCATGGCAAAAGGGGAGCATCGATGTCGACGTGTCTTACGCGCCCGCGCCGCCTGCTGGCGGGGCTTTGCACCAGTGCGGCCATGTGGTGCGCCGCCGTCTCCGGCAGCGCCGCCGCACAAGCCGCCCAGCCCGCCCAGCCGGCGCGCGGCGGCAACCTCAACGTGCTGTCGATCACCGCCATCAACTCGCTGAACCCGGCCATCCAGTCCGGCGTGGCGACCGGCGTGCCGGCCGCGCAGTTGTTCGCCAGCCTGCTGCAGGCCGACGCCAGGTGGCAGTTCAAGCCCTACCTCGCCGATAGCTGGAGCGCGGCGCCGGACGGCCTGTCCTACACCTTCAAGCTCAATCCCGAGGCGCGCTTCCATGACGGCAAGCCGGTCACCTCGGCCGACGTCGCCTTCTCGGCCGAGGCGGTGCGCGCCAACCATCCCTTCGGCCCGGCCATGCTGGCCGCGCTGGACAAGGTCGAGACGCCCGACCCGCATACCGCCGTGTTCCGCCTCAAGCAGCCCGATCCGGCGCTGCTGCTGGCGCTGTCCACGCCGTCGCTGATGCCCATCCTGCCCAAGCATGTGTACGGCGACGGGCCGATCCGGCAGAACCCGCACAACAACGCGCCGATCGGCTCGGGCCCGTTCAGGTTCGGCGAGTACAAGCCCGGCGAATACCTCGTGCTGGAGCGCTTCGACGGCTTCTTCCGCAAGGGCCGTCCCTACCTCGACAAGATCACCTACAACATCGTGCCGGACCGCGCCGCCGCCGCGCTGGCGATGCAGCGCGGCGATATCCAGTATGTGGCCTACGCACCGTTCCGCATCGCCGACCTCGACCGCCTCGCCGCCGACCCCAAGCTGGTGGTGGGCAAGGCGGGCTACGAGGGCGTGGGCGCGCTCAACTGGCTGGCCTTCAACGTACGCCAGGGACCGCTGGCCAACCTGAAGGTGCGCCAGGCCATCGCCTACGCCATCGACCGCGACTTCATCACGCAGAAGCTGCAGCGCGGCCGCTCGCAGCCGGCGCTGGGCCCGATCCACCCGTCCAGCCCGCTCTACGACAAGACGCTCAATCCCTACAAGCTGGACCTGGCGCGCGCCAACCAGCTGCTCGACGAGGCCGGCTTCGCGCGCAAGGCGGACGGCATGCGCTTCGCGCTGCGGCTCGATTTCCTGCCCGGCGCGCCCGACACCTCGCAACTGGTCGCCGAGTACCTGCGTCCCCAGCTCGCCAAGGTGGGCGTGCAGGTGCAGCTGCGGCCCTCGCCGGACTTCCCCACCTGGTCGCAGCGCATCGCCAACTGGGACTTCGACATGACCACCGACGCGGTCTTCAACTGGGGCGACCCGGTGATCGGGGTGGCGCGCACCTATATGTCGAGCAATATCAAGAAGGGCGTGATCTGGTCCAACACCCAGGGCTACGCCAACGCCGAGGTCGACAAGCTGCTGGCGCAGGGCGCTGTCGAGACCGATCCCGCGCGGCGCAAAGCCATCTACGACCGCTTCCAGCAGATCGTCAATACCGAGCTGCCAGTAGCCTGGCTCAATACCACGCCGTACAGCACGGTGGCCAGCAAGCAGCTGCGCGGCCTGCCGGACGGCATCTGGGGCGTGTTCGCGCCGTTCGACGAGGTGTACTGGGCCAAGTGAGCGGCCCGACGAGGATCCCCTGCGATGGCGGCGGGGCCGGGCCATGCGCCTGGCGCCGCGCCGCCGCGCGCGCATAGCGAGAGGCTTCGATGCAGACGCTGTTCTACCTGGGGCGCCGCCTCGGCGCCGGCGCCGTGATGGTGCTGGCCGTGATCGTGCTCAACTTCCTGCTGCTGTCGGCCGCGCCGGGCGACGTGGCCGACGTGATCGCCGCGCAGTCGGGCGGGGGCACCGCCGAGCAGGTGGCGGCGCTGCGCAGCCAGCTCGGCCTGGATGCCGGGCTCGGCCACCGCCTGGCGGCCTATGTCGGCAACGTGCTGCACGGCCGGCTGGGAGATTCGCTGTTCTTCCACCAGCCGGCGCTGCAACTGATCCTGGAACGCGTGCCCAACACGCTGATGCTGGTGCTGCCGGCGCTGCTGCTGGCGGTGGTGGCCGGCACGCTGCTGGGCACGGTGTCGGCGCACCGGCCGCGCGGCGCGCTCAGCGCGGTGGTCACCTTCATCTCGCTGGCCGGCTTCGCCGCGCCGGTGTTCTGGAGCGGCATGATGCTGCTGATCGTGTTCGCCTACTGGCTGCCGCTGTTCCCGGCCTCGGGCATGTACACCATGGGCGAGCGCGGCCAGGGCTGGGTCCTGGTCCTCGACGTGCTGCACCACCTGGTGCTGCCGGTGCTGTCGCTGTCGATGATCTACCTGGCGCAGTACAGCCGCCAGGCGCGCGCCACCATGCTGGACGTGCTGGGCGCCGACTACATCCGCACCGCGCGCGCCAAGGGCATGAGCGAAGGCGTGGTGGTGTACCGCCACGCGCTGAAGAACACGCTGCTGCCCATCGTCACGCTGGCCGGCCTGCAGTTCTCGCATGCGATGGCGGGCGCGGTGCTGGTGGAGACGGTGTTCAACTGGCCGGGCCTGGGGCGCCTGGCCTCGGACGCGGTGCTCAACCGCGACTACCCGCTGATGCTCGGCATCCTGCTGATGTCCGGCCTGTTGGTGGTTGCGGCCAATATCCTGACCGACTGGCTCTACAGCCTGCTCGATCCCCGCATCCGCACCACGGGCTGAGGAGACGCCGATGAACACGGGCTGGAAGCTGTTCCTGCACAACCGCGGCGCCGTGCTCGGCGCGCTGGTGCTGCTGCTGATCGCGCTGGCGGGCCTGCTCGGGCCGCAGCTGTACGCGGTCAATCCGCAGGACGTGGTGGCGGCGCCGCTGTCGCCGCCCTCGGCCGATGCGCCGCTGGGGGCCGACTACCTCGGCCGCGACGTGCTGGCCGGGCTGCTGCACGGCGCCGGCGTGACGCTGGCGATCGGCCTCGCGGCCACCGCCGCCACGCTGGTGATCGGCGTGCTGGTCGGCGCGCTGGCGGGCTACCACCGCGGCCACGTCGACAACGTGCTGATGCGCGTCACCGAGTTCTTCCAGGTGCTGCCGCCGATCCTGCTGGCGATGGTGCTGGTGGCGGTGTTCGGGCCCAAGATCGGCAATGTGGTGCTGGCCATCGGGCTGGTCAGCTGGCCGCCGCTGGCGCGGCTCACGCGTGCCGAGTTCCTCAAGCTGCGCGAGCGCGAGTTCGTGCGCGCCGAGCGTGCCATCGGCACCTCCGGGCGCGACATCATGCTGCGCGTGATCCTGCCCAACGCGTCGCCGCCGCTGATCGTGGCCCTGGCGCTCAACGTGGGGGTGGCCATCCTGTTCGAGTCGGGTCTCGCCTTCATCGGCCTGTCGGACCCGGACGTCACCAGCTGGGGCTACATGATCGGCAGCTCGCGCGACCAGATCTTCGAGGCCTGGTGGTCGGTGGTGTTCCCAGGCGCCGCCATCTTCCTGACCGTGCTGGCCATCTGCCTGGTGGGCGATGGCCTGAACGACGCTCTCAACCCCAAGCTGCGGCAGCGCTGAAGGAGGCCCGCATGTCCCTGCTCGAAGTCGATGGCCTGTGCGTGGAGTTCGCCGGTGCCGGCGGCCCCCTGCGCGTGATCGACCGGATGGACCTGCGCGTGGCGCGCGGCGAAGTGCTCGGCATCGTCGGTGAGTCCGGCTGCGGCAAGAGCATGACCAGCCTGGCGCTGCTGCAGCTGGTGCCCGCGCCCGGCCGCATCGCCGCCGGCAGCATCCGCTTCGACGGCACCGAGCTGCTCGGGCTGGGGCCGGCGCGCATGCGCGAAGTGCGCGGTGGCGAGATCGCCATGATCTTCCAGGAGCCGATGACCGCGCTCAACCCGGTCTTCACCGTGGGCCGCCAGATCGTCGAGGTGATCGAGCGCCACCGCGGCCTGCGCGGGCGCGCCGCGCGCGAGGAGGCGGTGGCCCTGCTCGACGCGGTCAGGATTCCCGAGCCGCGGCGGCGCGCCGGCCAGTATGCGCACGAGATGTCCGGGGGCATGCGCCAGCGCGCCATGATCGCCATGGCGCTGGCCGGCCAGCCGCGCCTGCTGATCGCCGACGAGCCGACCACCGCGCTCGACGTCACCGTGCAGGCGCAGGTGTTCGACCTGCTGCGCGACGTGCGGCGCCAGTTCGGCACCGCCATCATCCTGATCACCCACAATATGGGCGCCATCGCCGAACTGGCCGACCGCGTCATGGTGATGTACGCCGGGCGCAAGATCGAGGAGGGGGCGGTGGCCGATGTGCTGGCGCGTCCCGCGCATCCGTACACGCGCGGCCTGCTCGAATGCGTGCTGCACCTGGAGACCGGCGCGGCCGCCGCCCGCGCCGGCACCGGCACGCTGCCGGAGATCCCCGGCATGGTGCCGGCGCTCGACCAGCTCGGCCCCGGCTGCGCCTTCGCCCCGCGCTGCCGCGAAGCCCTGCCGCGCTGCCGGCAGGAGCGGCCCGCGCTGGTGGACCTGGGGGGCGGGCCGGCCGCCCATGCCGCCGCCTGCTGGCAGCGCGCGGCCGCGCCGCACGAGGGCGCCACCGTGTCCGGCGCGGCCGGTGCGGCCGCTGTGTCCATCCTGTCCTGATCCCGATCCGCCCGCAGGAGAACAAGCCCATGTTTCCCAGCCAGCCTGCCGCCGCCTCCCATGGTTCCGGCCAGCGCGATGACGTGCTGCGCGATGACGTGCCGCGCGACGACGTCCTGCTCGACGTGCGCGACCTGCGCGTGCACTACGCGCTGCGCCGCCCGCATCCCTTCGCGGCGGCGCCGACGGTGCATGCCGTCGACGGCGTCAGCTTCCGCGTGCGCCGCGGCAGCGCCTTCGGCATCGTCGGCGAGTCCGGCTGCGGCAAGTCCACCACCGCGCTGGCGCTGCTGCGCCTGGTCGAGGCCAGCGGCGGCAGCGCCAGCCTGGACGGCGCCGACCTGCTCGGCGCGCGCGGTGCCGCGCTGGCGGCGCTGCGCGCCAAGGTGCAGATGATCTTCCAGGATCCGTATTCCTCGCTCGATCCGCGCCAGCGCGTGCAGGACATCATCGCCAAGCCGATGCGCCAGCTGACCGCGCTGGCGCCCGCCGCCATCGCCGCGCGCGTCGATGAACTGATGGCCCTGGTGGGCCTGCGCCAGGACCAGAAGCGGCTGTTTCCCCACCAGTTCTCGGGCGGGCAGCGCCAGCGCATCGGCATCGCCCGCGCGCTGGCGGTGGATCCGGCGCTGGTGGTCTGCGACGAGCCGGTGTCGGCGCTGGACGTCGCCATCCAGGCGCAGGTCATCAACCTGCTGGCGCGCATCCAGCGCGAGCGCGGCCTGACCTATGTCTTCATCTCGCACGATCTCGCGGTAGTGCAGCACCTGTGCGACGAGGTGGCGGTGATGTACCTGGGGCGCATCGTCGAGCGCGGCAGCCGCGCGCAGCTGTTCGGCACGCCGCTGCATCCCTATACCCATGCGCTGATGTCGGCCGAGCCGGTCAAGGACCCGGCCCGGCGCGACGGGCACAGCCGCATCCGGCTGCAGGGCGATCCGCCCAGCCCGCTCGATCCGCCGGCGGGCTGCCATTTCCACACGCGCTGCCCGGCCGCCGAGGCGCGCTGCCGCAGCGAGGCACCGGCCCTGCGCGAGCTGGACGGCGGGCACCATGTGGCCTGCCACCGCGTGGCGTGGCGCGACGGCCGGGCTTGCCCGCCGCCGCCGTTCGCGCCCGGGGCCGCGCCCGCCGGGGTGCCGGCGGACGGCGCGGCGGCGTGCGCTGCCTGATTGCGTCCCGGCTGCGTCCCGGCGCTCGTCCGATTGCCGCCCGGTGCTCGCCCGGCCTCGCTCCGGCGGGCCGGCCAACCCTTCTCCCGACCCGACACGGAGTCTTCCATGCCCCACTCGACCACGGCGCAATCCACCACCGTCTTCGTCGCCCGCAAGATCCTCACGATGAATCCGCTGCAGCCGAGCGCCACCCACGTGGCGGTGCGCGACGGCCGCGTGCTCGCCGTCGGCGACGCCGCCTCGGTGCGCGGCTGGGGACCGGCCCGCATCGACGAGACCTTCGCCGACAAGATCCTGATGCCCGGCATGATCGAGGGCCATTCGCACCTGCTGGAAGGGGGCATGTGGAAGTTCGTCTACGTCGGCTACTACGACCGGCGCGGCCCGGACGGGCGTGTCTGGCCCGGCCTGACCCGGCTGGAGGACGTGGTGGCGCGGCTGCGCGAGGCCGAGGCCGCGCTCGACGACCCGGCGCGCCCGCTGCTGGCCTGGGGCTTCGACCCCATCCACTTCGGCAGCGCGCGCATGACCGTGCGCGAGCTCGACCAGGTCTCGGGCGAGCGGCCGGTGGTGGTGCTGCACGCCAGCGTGCACCTGATGAACGTCAACAGCGCCATGCTGCGCCGGGCGGGCATCGACGCCGAGACGCCGGTCGACGGCATCGCCCGCGACGAGGACGGCCGGCCCAGCGGCGAACTGCAGGAATTCGCCGCGATGTTCCTGGTCTTCAAGACCATCGGCAACGTCTTCTTCGACGCCGGCCAGACCGAGGAGGGCATCTGGAACTTCGGGCGCGTGGCCCAGCAGGCTGGCGTGACCATCGCCACCGACCTCGTCAACGACCTCGGCGACGACTCGATCGAAAACCTGGCCCGTGTCACCGCCGATCCCGACTACCCGCTGCGCCTGGTGCCGGCCTACGCGCCGATGCGCGACCTGGAAGGCAAGGGCGCGGCGCGCGTCGGGCAGGCGCGCGCGCACAACACCGACAAGCTGCATTTCGGCCTGGTCAAGCTGGTCATCGACGGTTCCATCCAGGGCTTCACCGCGCGCCTGCGCTGGCCCGGCTACTACAATGGCGCGCCCAACGGCCTGTGGCTGGTGCCGCCGCAGCAGCTCAAGGAACTGCTGGCCACCTACCACGGCGCCGGCCTGACCGTGCATATCCACACCAACGGCGACGAAGCCACCGACGTCGCCATGGACGCGCTGGAGGCGGTGCTGCGCGAGCAGCCGCGCTGGGACCACCGCCACACGCTGCAGCACTGCCAGCTCGCCGACGCCAGCCAGTTCCGCCGCATGGCCGCGCTCGGCATGTGCGTCAACCTGTTCGCCAACCACCTCTACTACTGGGGCGATGCCCACTATGCGATGACGGTGGGGCCGGACCGCGCCAACCGCATGAACGCGGCCAATACCGCGCGCACCTGCGGCTTGACCTACTCGATGCACTCGGATGCGCCGATCACGCCGATCGGGCCGCTCTTCACCGCCTGGTGCGCGGTCAACCGGCAGACCGCGGCGGGCCGCATCCTGGGCCCGTCGGAGCGCATCCCCGTCTACGACGCGCTGCAGGCGATGACGCTGGGCGCGGCGCGCACGCTCAAGCTGGACCACGTGGCGGGCAGCATCGAGGTGGGCAAGTATGCCGACTTCGCCGTGCTGGAGCAGGACCCGCTCGAAGTCCCGCGCGAGGCCCTGCGCTATGTGCCGGTGTGGGGCACGGTGCTGGGCGGGCGCGTCTTCCCGGCGCCGGGGCAGTCCTGATGGCGCGCGACATCGCCCTCACGGTGCTGGGCGGCTTCCTCGGCGCCGGCAAGACCACGCTGCTGAACCACCTGTTGCGGCGCGGCAGCGGCGAGCGCGTGCTGGTGATGGTCAATGACTTCGGCGCCGTCAACGTCGATGCCGGGCTGATCGCGCGCGGCGCGGGCGCCTCCGCCAGCAGCGGCATCCTGCAGCTGACCAACGGCTGCGCCTGCTGCGCGGTCGGCGGCGACCTGATGCAGGCCTTCCT
Organism: Cupriavidus malaysiensis; assembly: GCF_001854325.1. NCBI lineage: Bacteria > Pseudomonadati > Pseudomonadota > Betaproteobacteria > Burkholderiales > Burkholderiaceae > Cupriavidus > Cupriavidus malaysiensis. The sequence goes on along the minus strand of NZ_CP017755.1, from coordinate 2,627,965 downwards.
CAAGGTGCTGGCGCTGCCCGAGCCGCCCGACCGGGTGGTGGTGGAGGCCAGCGGCGTGGGCGACCCGGGCCGCATCGCGCAGATCGGCCGCGCCGGCGGCGGCTTCCGCGGCGACGGCGTGATCACCGTGGTGGACGCCGAGGCGGTGCGCCGGCTCGCCGACGACCGCTATGTGGGCGATACGGTGCGCGCCCAGTTGCGCGCCGCCGACCTGCTGCTGCTCAACAAGACCGACCTGGCCGACGCGGCCGCGCTTGCCGGCCTGCGCCGCTGGCTGGCCGCCGAAGTGCCGGATGCGCGCCTGCTCGCCTGCCACCAGGGCAGGGTCGATCCGCGCCTGGTGTTCGGCATCGGGGTGGAGGGGGACGCCGGGGCCACAGGGCTTGATATGGAGGCGGAGGCGGACGCACCGCATGCGGCCCGCTTCGCCGCCAGCCGCTTCGACAGCCATGTGCCGTTCTCGCGTCCGGCGCTGGCGCAGGCCCTGGATACGCTGCCGCCGCAGGTGCTGCGGGCCAAAGGCATGGTATGGCTCGAAGGGGAGGCTGCGCCGCGCCTGCTGCAGCTCTGCGGCAAGCGCTGGTCCCTGGGCCGGCCCGAGCCTGGCGCGGCGGCGGGGCGCTCCACCCTGGTCCTGATCGCGGTGCGCAAGGGGAGAGGTGACGGGCAAGCTGAGCGGCAAGGCGAGCGGAAAGGTGACGTTTTCGACCCGTTTTCCCACTTCGCGGGCGCGCTGGCCGACACCGGGGCACGGGTGCCGGGGTGAGGCCGGCGCACGCGCGGGCGGCGTCTGGGGCGCCCGGAATGGCCAGGAATGGCCCGGAATGGCGTGGCTGGGCCGGGCCGGCGTGCCGCCGGGCCTGGGGCGGCATAAGCATATGTGAATTATGACTATCAAGATTCATGCCCGAGTGCCGGTGCTGCCCGCGATTGGGCTTTACAATAGCGCCCGACGAAGTGGACGTGCTGGTCGACGCGGTGATCGCTTGGCTTGCTGACGCGTCCCATTCGCTGAAGCGGGAGCCGCCCTTGGGGGGCCGTTCCCGCCGTTGGCGCTGCCGTGCCGGCGGATACTGGAACTCGCAAGACTATGAGCAAATTCAATATCGCAACCGTCCAATCTGTCCACCACTGGACCGACACCCTGTTCAGCTTCACCTGCTCGCGCGACCCGGGGCTGCGCTTCAACAATGGCGAATTCACCATGGTCGGCCTGGATGTCGAAGGCAGGCCGCTGGCCCGCGCCTACAGCATCGTCAGCCCGAACTACGAAGAGCACCTGGAATTCTTCAGCATCAAGGTGCAGGACGGCCCGCTCACCTCGCGCCTGCAGCACCTGAAGGTCGGCGACGAGGTGCTGATCGGCAAGAAGCCGACCGGCACGCTGCTGGTCGACAACCTGCTGCCCGGCAAGACCCTCTGGCTGCTGTCGACCGGCACCGGCCTGGCGCCGTTCATGTCCATCATCCGCGATCCGGACATCTATGAGCGCTTCGAGCGCGTGATCCTGACCCACACCTGCCGCCACAAGGGCGAGCTGGCGTACATGGATTACATCAAGCACGACCTGCCGGGCCACGAGTACCTCGGCGACGTGATCAAGGACAAGCTCACCTACTACCCGACCGTCACGCGCGAGGAGTTCGAGAACGAAGGCCGCATCACCGACCTGATCGCCTCGGGCAAGCTGTTCAGCGACCTGGACACCGCGCCTTTCTCGCCCGAGCACGACCGCGTGATGCTGTGCGGCAGCACCGCGATGCTGCGCGACACCGTGGCGCTGCTCAAGCCGGCCGGCCTGGTCGAAGGCAAGAACAGCACGCCGGGCCACTACGTGATCGAGCGCGCCTTCGTCGACTGACGGCACCGGCGGCGCACACGGGGTGGCAGCGTTGCCGCTCCGGCCACGCTGCCTTGCCTCCCCGGGCCGCGGCGCGCTTTCGCCGCGCCTGCCCGCCACGGACCGGCCCCGCTTGCGGGCCGGAGCCGCCATGCCGGATGCCGGCCCCAGCCGTTCGCTGTCCGTTGTCTGCTGTCTGCTGCGCGCCTTTCCCTCCGTTTTTCCCCTCCCGCTTTTCACTCCCGTTTTTCCCTTCGCGTCCTCCGCTTCCCGCCATCCGCCATCGGTCCGGCGCCGCGCGGATGCTGCTCATTTCGTCCCGCCTTGCGCGTGGAGGCGAGTGCGCCCCCGGCTCGTCGCCGAATGCACCGCCGAAGTGTGACTGCCGCCTTTCCGGTGATTTTCTAAGCCAATTCTGACAGGCCAATCCCAGGCGGAAATCGGGCTCTACGCAATTGCACGCCTGGGACTCCGACCCCCCACGAAAGTAGTATGCGGCGACCCCCGCGGGCGACGTAAGGCCCAGCAGGCCAGGTGCCGGCGGCAATGCCTTCGCGGGGGAGGCAGCGCTGCCGGGGCCCGGCCGTCCTGCGTCTCCGGCAGGCTGCCCGGCGCCCGGCACGGCCGGGTCGGCACCGGGTTCCGTGCCGGAGCGTGCCCATCGCCACAACACTTCCGATATCGATTGCGAGGCACTTGTCATGAATCATCTGAAGATCTCCACCCGCCTGATCGTCCTGATCGCCACGCTGTCCGTCCTGCTGGCGGCCATCGGCTCGCTGGGCCTGTGGGGCGTGCATTCCACCGAGGCCGGCCTGGAGTCGGTCTACGTCGACCGCTTGCAGCCGACGCGCTACCTGGCCGACATCAACGACCGCCTGATGCAGGACCGGCTCGCGCTGGCCTCGGCCGCGCTGACACCTGACGCCGCCACCGTCACCGCCAGCGTGGCGGCGGTGGAGGCCAATATGGCCGCGCTCGATGCGACCTGGAAGGCCTACCAGGAGACCGCCCTGACCGAGGAAGAGACGAAGCTGGCCGAGGCCTTCGCCACGGCGCGCCAGCGCTTCCTGCGCGATGGCCTGTATCCCGCGCTGGCCGCCCTGCGCGGCAACGACCTCGACGAGGCCCGGCGCCTGGTGGTCGAGCAGCTGCGGCCGCTGTTCGCGCCGGTGCGCGCTGGCGGACAGGCCCTGCAGCAACTCCAGGCCAGCGAGGCGCGGCGCGAGTTCGAGGCGGCCACCGCGCGCTACCTGCGTCTGCGCATGGTCTTCCTGCTGCTGATCGGCCTGGGCGTGGCCGCGGCCGTGCTGGCCGGCCTGCGCATCGTGCAGGCGATCGCGCGGGAACTGGGTGCGGAGCCGCGCGACGGTGCCAGCCTGGCGCGCCGGGTGGCCGCCGGCGACCTGAGCGTGGCCATCGCCCTGCGCGACGGCGACGAAGACAGCCTGATGGCCCAGCTCAAGGTCATGCAGGCGAGCCTGGGCGACGTGGTGGCCGGGGTGCGCCGCAATGCCGAGGGCGTGGCCACGGCCAGCGCCCAGATCGCGCAGGGCAACCTGGACCTGAGCCAGCGCACCGAGGCCCAGGCCAGCGCGCTGGAGCAGACCGCGGCGGCGATGGAGCAACTGGGCGTGACCGTGCGCCAGAACGCGCAGCACGCGCGCGAGGCCAGCGAACTGGCGCACGACGCCGCGTCGGTGGCGGCGCGCGGCGGCGCGGTGGTGGGCGAGGTGGTGGAAACCATGCGCGAGATCAACCAGGGCTCGCGCCAGATCGCCGACATCGTCGGCATGATCGACAGCATCGCCTTCCAGACCAATATCCTGGCGCTCAATGCCGCGGTGGAAGCCGCGCGCGCCGGCGAGCAGGGACGCGGCTTCGCCGTGGTGGCCGGCGAGGTACGTACATTGGCCCAGCGCAGCGCGCAGGCTGCCAAGGAGATCGCCGAACTGATCCATGCCAGCGTGGCGCGCGTCGACCAGGGCACCGCGCTGGTCGACCGCGCCGGCGCCACCATGGAGGAGATCGTGGGCGCCATCGGCGAGGTCAACGCGCTGATGGCCGGCATCAGCACGGCCAGCGCGCAGCAGAGCGCCGGCATCGGCCAGGTGGGCCAGGCGGTGACGCAGATGGACGAGGCCACCCAGCAGAACGCCGCGCTGGTGGAGCAGTGCGCGGCAGCGGCGGAGAACCTGCGCGCGCAGGCGCAGGAGATGCTGCGCGCGGTCGAAGTGTTCCGCCTGCCCGCTGCGGCCGGCGCGGCCACGGCGGCGCCGGCTGGCGCGGCGCAGGAAGCATACCGGGCCGGGGCGGCGCGGGCCTGGGCGGCCTGAAGCGCTGCGCCGGGCCGGTGCCCGGCGGAGGGCGGCGGCGCTAGCGCCGCGGCGTCGCCGCGTGCGCGATCAGCTGGGACAGCAGGCGCACGCCTTCCTCGATGCGTTCCTCTCCGATGGCGGTGAAGCCGAGGCGGAAGTGCGGCGATGGCGCGCCGGCGGCGAAGAAGACATCGCCCGGCTCGATGATCACGCCGTGTGCCAGCGCGGTGGTGGCGAGCTGGCGCGCATCCAGCCCGGGCGGGCCTTCGATCCAGAACGAGGAAGCGCCCGGCGAGTTCTGGATGCGGCACTGCGGCAGGTAGCGCGGCAGCAGCTCGCGCAGCATGTCGGCGCGGCGCTGGAAGATGGGCGCCACGCGCCGCAGCAGCGCGTCGTGGTGGCCCAGCGAGATGAACAGCGCGGTGGCGCGCTGGTTGTTGGCCGGCGGATGGCGCAGCATGTAGCGGCGCAGCGCGCGCGCCTGGCGGATCACGGCCGCCGGCGCCACGATATAGCCGAGGCGCAGCCCGGGCACGAAGGACTTGGACAGGCTGCCCACATAGAGCACGCGGCCGTCGCGGTCCAGGCTCTTGAGGGCCGGGATCGGCTGCGTCAGCGCCGGGTTCTCGGTGTCGTAGTCGTCCTCGATCAGCACCACGTCGTGCTCGCGCGCCTGGCGCAGCAGTGCCTCGCGGCGCTCCAGCGGCATCGTCACGGTGGTGGGGCACTGGTAACTGGGCGTGACGAAGGCATAGTCACACTGGCCGAAGGCCTCGTCCGGGCACAGGCCCGACTGGTCCACCGCGAGCGGCACCACCTCGCGCGCGCATGCCGAAGATATGGCGCGCATCGCTGTAACCCGGTTCCTCCAGGCCGACACGCGCGCCGCGCGTCAGCAGGTCGGCCAGCAGGTAGAGCGCGTGCTGGGCGCCGAGCGTGACCATGATCTCGTCCGGCTTGGCCCACACGCCGCGGCGCGGCAGGATGTGCTTCTGCAGCTGCTCGATCAGCAGCGGATCGTCGCGGTCGATCAGGTCGGAGGCCCAGCCGCGGATCTCCAGCACGGCGAGCGCCATGCGCGAGCATTCGCGCCATTCGGCGGTGGGAAAGAGGGCCGGATCGAACTGCCCGTAGATAAAGGGGTAGGGGTAGTTCTGCCACTCGGCCGGCTTGGCGATGGCGTGCAGGCCGGTCAGGTCCGGCAGGCGCGCGCCCCAGTCGGGGCCGGCCGCGGCCGGCGGCGGCTCGGCTGTGCCGGCCGCGGGCGCGGCACCGGTGGCCGCCGGCGTCCCGGCGCCGGGACGCACGGCACGCGGCAACTGCTCGACGACGAAATAGCCGCGGCGCGGCCGCGTCTCCAGGAAGTGCTCCTCGACCAGTTGCTGGAAGGCCAGGATCACCGTATTGCGCGCGATGCCGAGCGTCACCGCCAGCTCGCGGCTCGAGGGCAGCGCGCTGCCCTCGGGAAGCTGGCGCGAGAGGATGGCCGAGACGAGCTGCTGGCGCAACTGCGCCTGCAGGCTGACGCCGGCATCCGGGGACAGCTGCAACAGGCGGTTCCAGAAGGTATTGGTGCCGGTCTTCGCGGGGGTCGCCATGCCGGGTCTGCTGAGGGTGGTGGTGTCCATGGAGCGGTTGGAGGGATTATGGCCGAAGCCGGACGGGCCTGCGGATGCACCCGGGTCGATCGGGCGGATCTGCCGGATGCACCCAGGCGGCCCGGGCGAGCCAACAGGTGTTCTCCCTCTCCCCTCATGAGAGGGCCAGGGAGAGGGGTGGGATAGCAGGGCACCACGCTCAAGCGAAGCCAACGGTGTGGTCCGGCACGCGAGTGCAGGGTCGCAGCCAACGGCGTGGTCCAGTCAGCAGGCGTGGGACGAAGCCCACGGTGCGATGCCAAGCCACCGCGGCGCAGCCAGCGCTCGCCCTCTCCCCCAGCCCCTCTCCCGCAAGCGGGAGAGGGGAGCCCGGGCGCTGGCGAGGCTTGTGCCTTCGCGCCTGCGTGCCGTCGTATCTCCGTATCTCCGTATCTCCGCCGTATCTCCGTGCCTGTGTGCCTGCGTGCCTGCGTACCTTCGCGCTGGCGACGGTCTGCTCCCCTCTCCCACATCGTGGGAGAGGGGGCGGGGGTGAGGGCCGGCGCATGCAGCCACGATCACGCCCGCCGCCCACCGGCATCAGCCACCAGCCATCAGCCATCAGCCATCAGCCATCAGCCATCAGCCATCAGCCATCGCCATCCCCCCGCAAGTCCCGCCGCATTCAGCGCTCGGGCGCCTTCGCCCCAGCCGGCCGCTCGGCCCCGTAGGTCTTCACCAGGTAGTCCACCATCGCCGGCATGTCCTCCTCCGGAAACGGCGCGCCGAACGGTGCCTTCATCTTCTTCACGGTGGCTTCCCAGTACGCGCGGCCGAGCGTCGGCGGCTGCGTCAGCACGTACTGTGCCGAGTGGCAGACCATGCAGTTGCGCAGCACCAGGTTGTAGCCCGGCAGCGTGCTTTCACGGAAGGTGGCGGTTTCCTGCGGCAGCGTGATGGTCTCCGCGTGCGGCGCGGGGCCGGCGGCGAGCGCGCCCAGGCAGAAGGTGCCGGCGAGCAGGGTATGGTGCATCGTCATGGCATCCTCCTTCAAACCGCGCTGACGCGCGTGGTCTCGACCACGTTGCGCATATAGCCGGGCGGGTTCCACAGCGCCTCCATCGGCTGGCTCTGGCCGATGCGGTTGGTGGCGCGGACCTTGAGCACGTAGCTGCCGCGGCGCGGCGGCGTGAAGGTGGCGGTCCACTCGCGGAAGGCATAGCGCCCGTCGTCGCGCCCGAGCCGGGCAGCCTGCCAGCTGCGGCCGCCGTCGGCCGAGAAGGCCACGTCGGCGATGCCGTAACCGCCGTCGAAGGCGATGCCGCGCACCGTGACCGCGCGGCCGGCCGCCACGCGCGCGCCGTCGGCCAGGCTGGTGATGAAGGAGCGCACGTTGAAGCGGTTGATCGGCACCGTGCGCGCGGGGGCCGTGCCCGGCGGCACGCAGGCGCAGGGATTGTCGGGGATGCGATAGGCGCTGCTGACCCAGAAGCCGTCGAAGGGCTTGTCGAGGACCTGGATGTCGGACAGGTGCTTGACCCAGTAGGTGCCGTAATGGCCGGGCACCACCAGCCGCAGCGGGTAGCCGTTCAGCATCGGCAGGTCCTGCCCGTTCATGCCCCAGGCCAGCATCACCTCGCCGTCCATGGCGTGGTCCAGCGGCAGCGCCTTGACGAAGTCGGGCCCGTTGCCCAGCGGCGGCTGGTCGAGGCCGTTGAAGCTGACCTGTACCGCGCCGGCCTGCACGCCGGCCTTCTGCAACAGGGCCTTGAGCGGCACGCCGGTCCAGCGCGCATTGCCCATCGCGCCGTTGCCGAGCTGGCCGCCGCCCACGCGCGGCTCGGAGAAGCCGCGGCTGTTGCCGGAGCACTGGTTGACCGCCACCAGCTCGACCGCATCGGCCAGTTGCCGGATCTCCGCCAGCGACAGTTCGAGCGGACGCTCGACCTTGCCGCCCACGCGCAGCCGGTAGCTCTGCGGGTCGATCTCGGTGGGGATGCCGCTCCAGTGGTAGCGCACGAAGAAGGCGTCGTTGGGCGTGATCAGGCTTTGGTCGAAGACCTCGAACGGAGTTTCCAGCTGGGGCGGGCGGCTGGTCAGCAGGATCAGCGGCCGCTTCTGCGGGAAGGCCACCAGCTCGCGCTCGCCGTTGGCGAAAGGCATGGTGACGCCGGCGGCGAGGGCGCCGAACGGCTGCAACGCGGCGGCCGCGCCCGCTGCCGTGCCGAGCGCGCCGAGCGTGCGCAGGGCCTGGCGGCGGCCGCCATGGAGCGGCGGCTCGGCCTGGGCGGGGAAGGGGGCACTGCGGGGTCTTGCTGCCATACCGGTCTCCTCTTGGTCTCGTTCTCGATGCGGCGGCGCGGGCCTGGCTTCCGGCCCGCGCCGCCCTGGCGCGGGCGGCTACAGCACGTCGTCCTTCAGGTGGTACCAGCGGTACAGGAACCACTGTCCCAGGCGCCGGAACGGCGCAAAGGCCTGCGCTTCCACCATCTCGCGCACATTGGGGAAAGGCAGCGCGCTGCCGAAGATGGGCAGGTCCAGCTCCTTGCCCTTGCCCGCCACCAGCGCCGCCATGCGCTTGCCCGCCTGGGCGGAATACATCACGCCGTTGCCGCCATAGCCCATTGCATAGTAGATGCTCTGCGCCGGGTCCGGCTGGAAGATGCGCGGCATCATGTCGTGACTGACGTCGACCCAGCCCCACCAGGAGTAGTCGAGCGCAATGCCCGCCAGCGCGGGAAACTTGCGCACCATGTCCTGGATCAGCTTCTGCTCGTACTTCTTCTGCGGCGCATCATTGCCGCTGATGGCGCTGCGGCTGCCGATCTGCAGGCGTCCGTCCGGCATCAGCCGGTAGTAGTGGCGCAGGATGCGGGTATCGGTGATGACCTGGCGCGTGCGGAAGTTGCAGGCCTCGATCTCCGCCGCCGTCAGCGGGCGCGTGACGATGGAATTGGAGAGGATGGGGAAGAGCCGGTTCTTCAGTTGCGGGTGCAGCGTGGGCGAGGTGTAGCCGCCGGTCGCCACCGCCACCGCGCGGGCGCGCACGGTGCCGCCCGGGGTGCGCAGGTAGTGCACGCCGCCGCGCGTGGTCCAGCCCTGCACCGGGCTGGCGGGGTGCACGGTGGCGCCCAGCGCGCGCGCGCGGCGCAGGTAGCCGAAGGCCAGCTTGCCGGCGTGTATGCCGATGCCTTCCGGCTCGTGCATCGCGCCGGCCGTTTCCTTGTCGTCCACGTACTCGCGCCGCACCGTGTCGGCATCGAGGATGCGCGCGTCGTAGTGGAAGACCTCGCGCAGCACCTTGGCCTCCTTCTCCAGTCCCGGCATCACCTGGGGCCGGTGCGCGACGTACAGGTGGCCGCCGGGCTGCGGGTCGCACTCGATGTCGCGGATCAGGTCCTTGAAGGTCTGCATGCCGTCGCACACCTCGCGGTGCAGGCGCAGCGCCGTCTCCAGGCCGTAGCGCTCGATCCACTGCGAGCGCTTGAGGCGTCCCGAGGCGCACTGGGCCTGGCCGCCGTTGCGGGTGCTGCAGCCCCAGCTGACGCGGTTGGCTTCCAGCACCGTGGCCTTGATGCCGTACTCCTGGGCCAGGAAGATGGCGCAGGTCAGCCCGGTGAAGCCCGAGCCGATGATGGCCACGTCGACGTCCACGTCCTGCGTGATCGGGCCGTCGTCCGGCGGCGGTTCGCCGGCGGTGCCGATCCAGTAGGTCGGCGCGTACTCGCGGCCTTCGCCCGGGTTGGGCGCGACCAGCGGATCGTAGGCGGGATCGTAGGGCCGCTGGGGCGCGGTGCTGCATCCCTCGGGCAGGATCAGCCGGGTGGCGATGGCGTCCATGGTGGTCTCCTTGGTCCGGCGTGGCGGCTTAGTTGGCTGCGGGCGCGGCCACCGGCGGGCGGTCCTTGCGGTAGGCGTTCTTCACCGCGATGCGGCCGTCGCGGAAGGTGAACACATCGACCATGCGCGCCTCGATGCGGGTGCCGTCGGCGCGCGTGCCGCGGAAGGTGGATTCGCTGACGCCGCGCTGGCCGCTGACGAAGTGCTCGCCGTCGACCCAGGCCGCGTCGGGGAAGGTCTGCCAGGCCAGCAGGAAGCCCTCGCGCACCGCCGCGCGGCCGCGGAAGGCGCGCCCGGTCAGTTCGGGGCCGGCCACCGCGTGGAATTCGCAGTCGTCGGCCATGAAGGCCATCAGCGCGTCGATGTCGTGCCGGTTCCAGGCGTCGTTGAAGGCCTGCAGCGTGGCCACGGTGACCTGCGTGTCGCTCATCTTGTCTCTCCTCGTTCTCTCGGGTGGTGCGGGGAGCCGGCGCTGCCGCCCCGTCGGTGATGCCACCAGCATAGAGAGCGCGGCGGCGATGCTGTAGGGCCAGGCGCGGGAATCGATTGGGCCAGCGGGGCGGGCCGGCGCCGCCGGCTGGTACGGCCGCTGGTACGGCTGGTACCAGGGCCGGCGGCATGGCGGCACGGCGGGGCGCCATGGCTCGGCGCGCCCGCGGAGAGGGAAAGGACGTAGGGGGGAGAAGAGCGGGCCGCGGCGGCGGCCCGCCGTGGTCAGAGCTTGCGCAGGCGCGGGCGCGAGGCGCCGGCCGGCATGGCGGCCTCGGCGTGCCGGCGCAGGTGGCGGCGCAGCAGGAAGGCGCCCAGCAGCAGGCACAGGCTGGCCACGCCCAGCAGCAGCGGCGTGCGCTGGTCGGGGATGAAGGCCATCGCCACCACGATGCTGGCCATGCCGAGGATGGCGAGGTAGGTCAGCCACGGGAAGGCCCACATGCGCACGCGCAGGCGTTCGGGCGCTTCGCGCTCGATGCGCGCGCGCAGGCGCAGCTGGGAGACCGCGATCAGGATGTAGACGAAGATCGCCACGGTGCCGTAGGAGTTGACCAGGAAGGCGAACACCTTGTCCGGCGAGACGTAGGACATCACCACCGCGCCGTAGCCGAACAGCGTGGCGAACAGGATGGCGTTGACCGGCACGCCGCTGCGGCTGACCTTGGCCAGCGCGCGCGGGGCGTCGCCGCGCGCGGTCAGCGCGAACAGCATGCGCGAGGAGGCGTACAGGCCGGAGTTCAGCGCCGACAGCACCGCCGTCAGCACCACCGCGTTCATGATCTGGGCGGCGGCCGGGATGCGCATGGCGTTGAGCGCGCTGACGTAGGGCGTGGCGATGCCGTCCGAGTCCCACGGCACCAGGCATACCACCAGCAGCACCGAGCCGACGTAGAAGACCAGCACGCGCGTGATGACCGAACTGGTGGCGCGCGCCACCGCCTTCTGCGGCTCGCTGGTCTCGGCGGCGGCGATGGTGACGATCTCGGCGCCGAAGTAGAAGCCGGTGGCGGCCACCGCGCCGGTCAGGACCGGCATGATGCCGTGGGGGGCGAAGCCGCCGTGCCCGGTGAGGGTGGCGACGCTGGCCGCGGCGCTGGCGCCGGGCCACATGCCGAGCGCGTAGAGGCCGGCCACGAACAGGAAGACGACGATGGCCGCCACTTTGATCGAGGCGAACCAGAACTCGAACTCGCCGAAGGACTTCACCGAGATCAGGTTGGTCAGCGTGAGCAGCATCAGCAGCACCAGGCTGATGCTCCAGGCCGGCACGCCGGGCAGCCAGAAGCGGATCAGGTCGGCGCCGGCGACCGCCTCCAGGGCCACCACGATGACCCAGAAGTACCAGTACATCCAGCCGCTGAGGAAGCCGGCCAGCTCGCCCACCGCCGGCTTGTCGCACCAGGCCTCGCGCGCGTATTCGTAGAAGGAGCCTCCGCCGGGCATGGCGCACGCCATCTCGCCCAGCATGCGCATCACCAGCACCACCAGCAGGCCGGTCAGCAGGAAGGAGATCACGGCGGCGGGGCCGGCCGAGCGGATCACCACGCCGCTGCCGACGAAGAGTCCCGCGCCGATCACGCCGCCCAGCGCGATCATGGTCATGTGCCTCTGCTTCAGGCCGTGCTGCAGCCCGTTGCCTTGTTGCGGATTACTGCTCATTGCTTGCTGTCTCCAATGCGTCTTTGGGTTGGAAGACGCCGCGCTGTCATGTGCTTTGCTTTGTTGTACTACCTTGCGCGCCTGTCGGCATGGTGCCAGAAAGGCGGCAGCGCGTGCGTCGGGGAAAACGGATGCGCGGGCATGTGGCGCATGCCCGGCACCCGGGCGGCGCCATGCGGCCGCGGGGGCGGCGCGCACGGCATCCGGGATGCGGTCGATCTCCTTTTCGTGTTTCCTTTTCTTGTTAATTAAACGGAACGATTAGTCCCGTAAACATCTTTGTTTGAGCGTGACTCTAGGATCTGGTTGCGAGAAGGTCAATGCTGTAAACCATTAAACGGAATGATTTGTACAGAAAAACGAAACGGTACTATCATCCAGGGAGGCGGGCCCGCCGCGTGGCGGGCCGCAATGTGACGCAGACGAGGAGGAAGCCGTGACGGAAAGCGTGATGGCCGGACCGGACCGCATGGTTCCGGTGCGCGAGGTGTTCGGTATCGATGTGCCGCTGCAGGTGCCCGCCTTCAGCGAGCGCGACGAGCATGTGCCGGAGGTCGACCCGGCCTACCGTTTCCAGCCGGAGGCGACGCTGGCCATCCTGGCCGGCTTCGGGCGCGGGCGGCGCGTGATGGTGCAGGGCCGGCACGGCACCGGCAAATCGACCCATGTCGAGCAAGTGGCCGCGCGCCTGAACTGGCCCTGCGTGCGGGTGAACCTGGACGGCCACATCAGCCGCCTCGACCTGGTCGGCAAGGACGCCATCGTGCTGCGCGACGGGCGCCAGGTCACCGAGTTCCAGGAAGGCATCGTGCCGTGGGCGCTGCAGCGGCCGGTGGCGCTGGTGTTCGACGAATACGATGCCGGCCGCCCCGATGTGATGTTCGTGATCCAGCGCATCCTGGAGCGCGACGGCCGCTTCACGCTGCTCGACCAGAACCGGGTGATCCGGCCGCATCCGGCCTTCCGCCTGTTCGCCACCTGCAACACCGTCGGCCTCGGCGACCTCAACGGCCTGTACCACGGCACCCAGGCGCTCAACCACGCCCAGCTCGACCGCTGGAACGTGGTGGCCACGCTGGACTACCTGCCGGCCGGGGAGGAGGTCGCGATCGTGCTGGCGTGCGTGCCCGGGCTGGCGGGCGCGGGTGGAGCGGGTGGAGCGGGTGGGCGCGAACTGGCCGAGGCGATGGTGGCGGTGGCGGCGCTCACGCGCGCCGGCTTCGCCAGCGGCGACCTGTCCACCCTGATGTCGCCGCGCACCGTGATCGACTGGGCGGAGAACAGCCTGATCTTCCGCGACCCCGGCCAGGCCTTCCGCCTGACCTTCCTCAACAAGTGCGACGAAGCCGAGCGGCCGGTGGTGGCCGAGTACTTCCAGCGCGTGTTCGGGCGCGAACTGGAAATGGCGCTGGCACCCGCCGCACCGCTGCAGAGGCTGGCCGCATGAGCGGCGACGGCAACGACGGCAACGACGGCAACGACGGCAACGAGGGCAGGGGTGGCGCCGGCACCGCCGGCACGGCGGCAAACGTCGCGGCCACCCGGTTGCGCCGCCGGCAGGAACTGTGCGCGGCGGCGGCGCGCGCGCTCAGCGGCGACGCCAGCCTGCACTACCGCGCAGGCCGCCTGTCACGCGGCCTGCGGCCGCTGCCGCTGCAGGCCCCCCATCTGCGCGCCGACACCGCCGACGGCCTGGCCGGACAGCGCGGCGCGGCCGACGGCGTGGCGCTGCGCCTGGCGTACTCCGATGCCGCTGTGCACCGCGCGCTCTGTCCGCACGATCCGCTCGAACGGCTGCTGTTCGAATGGCTGGAACAGATGCGCTGCGAGGCGCTGGTGCCGCCGGCGCTGCGCGGCGTCGCCGCCAACCTGCGCGCGCGCTTCGAAGACTGGTCGCGCGGCTTCCACCAGGCGGGCTTCACCGACGGCCACGCGGGCATCCTGCTGTACACGGTGGCGCAGATCGCCTGGTCGCGCGTGCAGGGCCGGCCGGTGCTGGAAGATACCGAAGACCTGATCGAAGCCACGCGCGCGGCCATCGTGCCCGCGCTGGGCGCAGCGCTGGCCGGCCTCAGGCGCCACCGCGCCGACCAGCGCGGTTATGCCACGCATGCACTGGCCTTGTCGCGCCAGGTCGGCGCCATGCTGGCGGCGGCGGGCTTCGGGCAGCCGGCCGCGGCGGAGGACGGCAAGGACGAGGACAGGCAGGCGGCGGTGCGCGCCGCCTTCGCGCTCTGGCTCGAGGTCGACGAGGAGGCCGGCGGCTGGATGGCGGTCGCCGGCGGGCTGGCGGCCGCGCCCGGCATGGTGCACGGCGCCGATGCCTATCGCGTCTTCACCACGCGCTACGACCGCGAGCTGCAGGCCGCGCAGCAGGTGCGGCCAGCCTTGCTGCGCGAATACCGCGAGCGGCTCGACCGCCTGCTCGCCGCGCGCGGGCTGAACCTGGCGCGGCTGGCGCGCGAACTGGCCGCCGCCCTGGCGCAGCCGCGTCCGCAGGGCTGGTCCTTCGGCGAGGAAAGCGGCCGCATCGACGGGCGCAGGCTGGCGCTGCTGGCCGCTTCGCCGGCCGAGCGGCGCGTGTTCCGGCAGGAGCGCCTGCGTCCGCGGGCCGCTTGCGCGGTCAGCCTGCTGGTCGACTGCTCGGGCTCGATGAAGGGGCATGTCGAACTGGTGGCGATGCTGGTCGACACGCTGGCACGCGCGCTCGAACTGGCCGGCGTGCCGGCCGAGGTGCTGGGCTTCACCACTGGTGGCTGGCATGGCGGCCGCGCCCGCCAGGACTGGCTGGCACGCGGGCGCCCGCCCCGTCCCGGCCGGCTCAACGAGCGCTGCCACCTGGTGTTCCAGGAGGCGGCGCGCGGCTGGCGCCGCTCGCGGGCCGGCATTGCCGCGCTGTTCAAGTCCGACCTGTTCCGCGAAGGCATCGACGGCGAGGCCCTGCAATGGGCCTGCGGGCGCTTGCGCGCGCTCGATGCGGGCGGGCCCGGCGCGCGCCGCATCGTGGTGGTGATCTCGGATGGCAGCCCGATGGACAGTGCCACCGCGCTCGCCAACGATGCGCACTACCTCGACCGCCACTTGCAGCAGGTGGTCGCGCGCGAGGAGGCGCGCGGCGAGATCGAAGTGCTGGGCCTGGGGGTGGGGCTCGACCTGAGTCCCTACTACCGGCGCAGCCTGGCGCTGGACCCGGCACGGCCGCTGGATACCGCGTTGCTGGGCGGCGTGGTGCGCTGGCTGGCCACGCGCGGGCATGCCTTGCCGGCGGACCAGGCCGGGCCGGCGCCGGGCGTCGCCGGGGCCTCCGGCGCCGCCGGCGCGTCCACTCAGGCGGCGGCTTCCGGCGAGGCCCCGGCCGCGCCGGAAGCGCTCTCCGTGCCGCCGTCAGTACCGCGGTAGGTGCGGTCGAGCAGCCAGCAGGCCAGTCCCGCCAGCAGCAGGCACCCCGCGAACAGCTGGTAGGTCAGCCGCGGCGCCCAGCCGGATGCCAGCAGGTAGCCGGTGGCGAGCGGCGACAGGATCGACACCACGCGGCCGAAGCCGATCATCCAGCCCACGCCGGCGCCGCGCGCCGCCGCCGGGTAGACCGAGGGGCTGATGGCGTAGAAGGCGGCGATGCCCCCATTGGCGAAGACGCCGACCGCCAGCGCGAGCGCCAGCGACAGGCCGACCGCGCCGTGGCCCAGCGCATTGGCGTAGGCGAGGAAGGCGGCGGCGCCGCCGCACAGGATGAACAGGGTCGCCAGGCGCGGACGCACCACCAGGGTCAGGGCGGCGAACAGCAGCGCGCCCAGCACGCCGCCGAGCGGCACCAGCACGCCGGCGCGCAGGCCCAGCTCGGGGCTGCCGGTGGCGTCGGCCATCAGCTTGGCGGTCCAGGTGTTGGCGAAGTAGAAGGCGGCCGTCAGCAGCGCGTAGGACAGCCACAGGAAGGCGGTGCGCCGCGCCATCACGCCGCCGAAGATGGCCTGGCGCACGCCGCCGCGCCGGGCCTGCGCGGCGGCCTCGGGCAGCTGCTCCACGGCAGCGTAGCCGAGCCGGCGCGCGATCGCGTTGTACTGCGCCAGCGCGCGCCGGGGGCGCTTGTCCACCAGGTAGTCGATCGACTCGGGCAGGACGGCGATGACCACCACCAGCATCAGCGCGGTGATCAGCGCGCCGAAAATGAAGGGCGCGCGCCAGCCATAGGCGGCGATCAGCAGGCCGCTGAGGGCGCCGCCGAGGGCGGCGCCGGCGGGCAGGCCGATGCCGTAGATCCCCATCACCACGCCGCGCCGGCGCTGCGAGCTGTATTCGGACGCGGTGATGTTGAGCGTGGCCACCAGCGCGCCGATCGACAACCCCGCGAAGGCGCGGAACGCCACCAGCTGCGGCACGTTCTGCGCGGCCGCGGACAGGCCCATGCCAAGCGTGATCAGGACCAGGCAGGCGATGGCGTGCGGGCGCCGGCCGATACGGTCGGCCAGGGGCGACAGGAAGATCGCCCCCAGGGCCGTGCCGAGCACGCCGGCGCTCAGCAGGTAGCCGACCTCCACCGGGCTCAGGTGCCAGGCCTTGGCCAGGTGCGGCGCGACGAAGGCCATGACCAGGATCTCGAACCCGTCGATCATGGTCAGCACCAGGCAGACCGCCACGGTCTGCCACTGCAGCCGGCGCATCGGCTGCGTGCGGATGGCTTCACGAACGTCCATGCTGTTGTCTCTTCCGTAGTGGTTCTGTGGTGGCGGGGGGCGCTGGACGGACGGCTCAGTGCGCGAGGAAGTCGAGCACCATGCGGTTGAACTTCTCGGCATGCTCCCACTGCGCCCAGTGGCCGCAGCGGTTGAAGATGTGCATCTCGGCGTTCTGCATGCCCCAGACCAGGCGCAGGCCCACGTCCATCGGCACGAAGCGGTCGTCGCGGCCCCAGATGACCAGCGCCGGCGCGGCGATCTCGCCCAGGCGGTGGCCCACGTCGGGGAACTGGCGCGGGTTGGCGGCCAGGCTCTTGACGAAGTTCTCCAGGTGGTCGCGCCGCGCCAGCGTGTTGTCCAGGCGGGCCTGGATCAGTTCCTCGGTCAGGCGGCTGGCGTCGTACATGAAGACGTTCAGCATCTTCTTGAGGTTCTCCAGGGTCGGCTCGCGATAGACGCCCTGCAGCAGCTTGATGCCCTCCAGCGGCATCGGCTGGAACAGGCTCGGGCCGCCGGTGCCGCCGCCCATCAGGACCAGCTTGCCGACGCGCGCCGGATTGGCCAGCGCGAAGGCCACGGCGCTGTGGCCGCCCATGGAGTTGCCGATGATGTGCACGGGGCCCGGGTGGTCGATGGCGTCGAGCACGCCCAGCAGCGCGCGCGCATTGAGCTCGGAGCGCGAGCCGGTGCAGACGATGGTGTCGCTCCGGCTCCAGCCTGGGCAGTCGACCAGCAGCACGCGGTAGCCGGCCGCGACGAAGGGCTCGATATTGCGGCTGAAGTTGGCCCAGCCGCTGGCGCCGGGACCGGAGCCGTGCAGCATGACGACGGTCTCGGCGCCGCTGCCGACGTCGTTGTAGTGGATGCGCAGGTCCTGGCCGGCTTCCTGGATGGTGACGAAGCGGCTGGTGGCGGCTTCGGTGATCGCTTGCGAGGAGGGGGTCATGGTTGGTCTCGTTGGTCTCGTTGGTCTCGTTGATCTCGTTCGGAGAGGGGAACCGCCGCGGCTGGCGGCGGGCGGTCAAGTCATCCGGTAATGCGGCAATGCGGTGGCGCCGGGCGCAAGCGCGGCCGGCCGGTGCCCTCGCGGGGACCGGGCGCGCGTGCGCATCAAGCGTCGGAATAGGCGGCCTGGCGGGGCGGCCAGGCCGGCTGGCCTGTTACCTGTTGCCGCTGCACCGGTCTGTCCGGTGGCAGCGGAAGCGGGGCTTCAGCCGGACGGCGGCTTGCCGTGGTGGTGCGATCGCATGCTGTCTCCTGTGGCCGGTCTCGTGTCCGGATCGAAGGGGTAAGCGCATGCTAGGCGGGTCCGGTCCTCGCGTAAAACGATTCTCGAAAACGTGCAAGGGTTGCACAGCCTTGATGCACAAGGAAAAAAGGCGGCGCCGGTGGAGGCCGGACAGCGCCACCGGCACCCGGGCTCCGGGTTTGCGAGCAGGCGCCGCGGCGCGGCGGGCGCCGGCGCGGCCGGGCCGGCCGCTGTCGTGCCGTCGCGACAGCGAAGCATTCCACCCGGCCGTGGGGCTTGCCGCGCACACCTGGCCGGCTTAGCATCGCCAACTTGCCTCAACCCAACCGCTATGCAAAGGAGATCGACATGAAGACTGTTCTGATTCTTTGCAGACCGCGCCTCGGCTGACCCTGTTCCCCGTTTCCCGCTCCTGCGCGGGAAGGCTTGCGTTGCCCGGCTCCGGCCTGCCACCTCTGGTTCCTGCTTCCCGCAATCTCTCCGGAAAGGCCTATGGGCAACGGCATCGTGCATTTTGCCGAGGGGATCTCCTTGATCGCTTCGGACGACACCTGGATCGACAGCCAGGCTGTCCATCAACTCCACTCCACCTTTGAGCTGCCCGGCATGCGGCGGCTGGTCGCCATGCCCGGCCTGCATCCCGGCCGTGCCTATCCGGCGGGCGCCGCCAGCTTCGCCGTCGGCCGCCTCTATCCGGCGCTGGTCGGCGGCGATATCGGCGCCGGCATGGCGCTGTGGCAGACCGGCGTCGACGCCGCGGCAGCCAGCCCCGAGCGCCTCGACCGGAGCCTGGGCGACCTCGACGGTCCGCCCGATGCCGCCTGGCAGGACGAGGCCGCGCGGCTGGCGGCGGCGCACGGCAGCCACGCTGCCGTGCTCGACGCCCTGGGTGGCCCGGGGGCCGGCAATCCCTTCGCTGAGCTGCAGCAGGTCGACGGTATCGAGGACGCCGCCGCCGTGGCGGCGCTCGGCATCGATCCTGCCCGCCTGCTGCTGCTGGTGCACGGTGGCGCGCGCGGACTGGGCGAGACCGTCCTGCACGAGCACATGGCGCGCTGCGGCCACGATGGCCTGGCGGAAGGCAGCACGGAGGCCGCCGCCTACCTCGCCAGCCATGCGCAGGCGCTAGGCCTGGCGCGCGCCAACCGCGCCCTGCTCGCGCGGCGTGTGCTGGCACGCCTGGGCGGCGGTGCGGGGCAGGCCTTGCTCGACCGGCATCACAACCTCGTGGCGGCGGCCGAAGTGGACGGCGTGCGCGGCTGGCTGCACCGCCGGGGCGCGGCGCCGGCCGACCAGGGCCCGGTGGTGATCCCCGGCTCGCGCGGCGACTACAGCTACCTGGTGCGGCCGCTGCCCGCCGCGCACAGCCTGTTCTCGCTCGCCCACGGCGCCGGCCGCAAGTGGTCGCGTGGCGAAAGCCGCGAGCGGCTGGCGCGGCGCTACACGCCCGACCAGCTCGCCCGCACGCGGTTCGGCAGCCTGGTCATCTGCGGCGACCACGCGCTGCGTTACGAGGAAGCCCCCGACGCCTACAAGCCGATCGACAGCGTGGTGCATGCCCTGCGCGATGAAGGCCTGCTGACCATCCTGGCGCGCCTGCGGCCGGTGCTGACCTACCGGATGCGGGGGGCGGGGCAGCGGGGGTGAGGCTCCGCGCCGCATTGGGGCGCGGTGGCGGCGGCACCCGCGTGCCGGAGGCGCGGTCTGGTTCCGCTTCGCTCGCCATCGCGCGGTCTTTGTATCGTGTTCGGCACGGGCGGAGTGTCATCGTGGCGCAATGCGCATGCTGAATGTGGGTTGAGAGCTACTTCTTGTGAGTGCTGGGACATTGCGGGTCCGCCTTGCCGTCCGTCCGGTGGCTTGGAAGTCCGGCCACGCCCGCTGGCAGCCGGGTGGCCCGTAATGTCTCTAATGCGAGCCGTCAGCCGGCCCTGCTGCGCACTTCGGTGATGCATGCCGCCTCGGCCTGGCGCGCCGGACAGGGTGCACGGATGCCGGCCGGACAGAATCGGACCATTGGGCAAGCCAGTGGAGTCTTGGGTGCCTGCGCTGGCACGGTGGGCCTTTACCCTCATGGTCGATGGCCCTGGGGCGGCACGGCGATGTCATGCGAGGCGCCGCCGCGCTGCCGGCGCGGCCGCAGGTTTCACTCCACTGGAGCTCCCATGACCCTGAGCAAAGCCCTGGCTTCCCTTGTCCTGTCCGCCTGCTTCGGCGCGGCGGCGTCCGCGTCCGCGCAGCCGGCGGCCCCCGCGGGCACCGTGCCGGCCGCCCACATTTCCCTCGACCAGGCGCAAGCGCTGATCCAGGCCGCGGTGGCCTATGCGAAGTCGCAGCAGACCGGTATCTCCATCGTTGTGGTCGATGCCTCCGGGCATGTGGTGGCCGCTGCCCGCATGAGCGGTGTGCCGTTCGGCAGCTTCGACGTGGCGCGCGGCAAGGCGCTCGCCAGCGTCGCCACCGGCGGCGTCAGCGGGCGCGAACTGATGGAGCGCTACCGGGCCAATCCGATCGTGTTCGGCCAGATCAGCGCGCTGTCGTATGGCGGGCCGATGTTCCCCTCCCAGGGCTCCCTGCCCATCTTCTTCGGCGACACGCTGGTGGGCGCCGCCGGCGCAAGCGCGGCCTCGTCGCAGACCGACGAGGATGCGGTACGCGCCGGCATCCGGGCCATCGGCGCGCTGGCGGAGCGCGGCGGCCGCTGAGCCGCTCGCACAACGCCGCTGCGCCGGCGGTATCCATGGCCCGCTCGCCCGGGCCGACGACTTCCTGTCAACCCACCCTGGAAACACAACGTGCATACCCCTGTGACATTCGACTCCGACGGCCTCCTGCTGGCGGGAGCGCTCCATCTGCCCGCCGATGCCGAGCCCGGCGAGCGCCGGCCCGCCATCGCGGTCCTGCACGGCTTCGGCAGCAACCAGGACGACGGCATGGTGCAGCTGGCCACGCGCCTGTTCTCGTCGCTCGGCTACGTCGTGCTGCGCTTCGATATGCGCGGCTGCGGCAACAGCGAGGGCGAGCGGGCCAAGGTACTGTGCGAAGACCAGGTGGCCGACACGCGCCATGCGGTCAGCTTCCTGCAGGGCCTGCCGCAGGTCGATCCCGCGCGGGTGGCGGTGATGGGCCACAGCTTCGGCGCGGCGGTGGCCGTCTACGCGGCCGGCGTGGATGCGCGCATCGCCGCCTGCATCGCCTCGGCCGGCTGGGGCGATGGCGAAGCCAAGCTGCGCCAGCAGCACGCCGGCGCGCAGGCCTGGCAGCGTTTCGAGGAGATGGTGGCGCGCGGCCGCGCGCAGCGCAGCCAGGGGGTGTCGATGCCGGTGTCGCGCTTCGATATCGTGCCCATTCCGCCCAGCCTGCGCGGCAACCTGCCGGCCGGCTCCTTCCTGGAGTTTCCCTTCGAGGTGGTCGAGAGCATGCTGCGCTTCCGCCCCAATGCGGTGGTCGCGAAGATCGCGCCCAGGCCCTTGCTGCTGCTGCATCCCGCCGACGACTCGGTCACGCCGACCGAGCAATCGATCGAGTTGTTCCGCCACGCCGGCATGCCGGCCGACCTGCACCTGGTGGCGAATGTCGACCACTTCATCTTCTCCGATGACAACCGCATGGTCCTGAACCTGGTCGCGGACTGGCTGCACAAGTACTTCCCCGTGCGGCGCGAGCGGGAGCAGGCGGCATGAGCGAAGCGGCTCCCCTGCGCATCGATGCCGCGCGGCTGCAGGCCTTCGCCGCCTCGCTGCTGGCCTGTGCCGGCCTGCAAGCCCCGGATGCCGCGCTGGTCGCCGAGAGCCTGGTGTGGGCCGACCTGCGCGGCGCGCACGGGCACGGTGTCGCACGCCTGCCGCTGTATGCGCGCTGGCTGGCCAGCGGCGAGATGGACGGCCAGGCACAGCCGCGCCCCGGCCTGTGCCTGCCGGCGCTGTCCGTGGTGGAAGGCGGGCGCTGCGCCGGCGCGGTCGGCATGCGCGCGGCACGCGAACTGGCCGAAGCCGGGGCCAGGCGCGCCGGGGCCAGCCTGGTGCTGCTGCGCGAGACCACGCATACCGGCGCGCTCGGTTTCCACACCGCCCGGTCCGCCCGGGCCGGGCTGTTCGCCATGGCCATGGCGGCCTCCGGCCCGCTGATGGCTTACCACGGTGCCGCCGCCGCGGCAGTCTCGACCGCGCCGCTCTCGATGGCCTGCCCGGGGCCGTCTGACCCGTCTGACCCGATCCTGTTCGACATGGCTTCGGGGGCCGTCGCGCTGGGCAAGCTGATGCAGGCGCGCGCCACCGGCATGCCGTTGGCGCCTGGCTGGGCCATCGATGCCGAGGGCAGGCCGACCACGGACGCGCGGCGGGCGGCGACTCCCTTGCCGCTGGGCGGGGCCAAGGGCTCCGGCCTGGCCCTGATGGCCGAGATCGCCTGCAGCCTGCTGGCCGGCCATCCGATCCTTGCCCCGGCGCTCGGCGCGGAGGCGGGCGCGGGGGCAGCGCGCCACACGCAGAATGCGTGGTTCCTCGCCATCGACATTGCCCAGTTGATGGAGCCGGCCCGCTTCCACGCGCAGGTGAGCGAACTGGCCGCGGCCATCCGCGGCCTGCCTCCTTCGGCCGAAGGCCCGCCACGCTTGCCTGGCGAGCGCGGTTATGCCGAAGCGCGGGCGCGCCGCGCGGATGGCGTGGCATTGCCGGGCGCCACCGTGACAGCGCTGGAAGGGCTGGCACGCGGGCTGGAGGTGCCGCCGCCGTGGAGCGGGGCTTGAGCGAGCGGGACCAGGGAGCGTTCCTGGTGCGCCGCAGGCAGCACTTGCCGTGGTGCCCAGGCAACCCTAGGGTATTTCCGATGATTTCCGATGCCGTGCGCTATCTCCTTGTCTTCATTGGAGATTCTCGCGTGGGCACGGCGTCCGTGCGACCAGTGTCTGCGATACGCCTCTTGACGCTCCTGGCGCGGCATCGATAATGCGCTGGCGGAATGCAAACGTTTGCATTCAAGCGAGAGGGACTCGATCCCACCCGAGCCGGAACGTCCGCGCCCGCCCCCGCACGCCTGCCTGTGCGCGGGCCCGCGGCGCGGCGGTGCCGGGCCGTCCGCAGGACAGCCCGGCCGGCGCGGTTCACGCGGAGACATTCTGAATGGCAAGAGACCGCCAGATACGCATCGCCCTCGGCAGCTTCGGGCGCGCCACCCTGCACCTGACCGCAGGGCCGCTCGTGGCCCATGCGCATGCGGAATTCCACCTGATCTTCAAGCTCGGCGGCGCGGACGCCTGCTTCAAGGTCGACGGCGAGCAGCACCGGCTGGGCGACGGCTGCGCGCTGCTGATCAATCCTTGGGCGACGCACGCCAAGCTGCCGCAGGAGGGCGAGCCTTCCTTGCTGCTGGCCTTGCTGCTGGAACCGCAATGGCTGGGCGATACGCTCGCGGCCGACCATCCCGCCGTCGGCCTGCGTTTTCCGCAGCCGCTCGTGCGCATGGACGCGCCGACCGCCGCGGCGCTGGCAGCGCTCGCCGGCTGCCTGGCCCATGACGCCGGCGACGGCCCGGCGGATTGCGAAGCCGCGCTCGCCGGGCTGGTAGGCCAGGTGGCCGCGCGCCACGTGCAGCGCCGCTCCATGACCGAAGTCCTGGCCAGCGCGAGGCCGCTCGACTACCGCATCAAGCGTGCCGCGGAATATATCCGCGCGCATGTGTGGGAGAACCCCAGCGTGGAAACGGTCGCCGGTGCCGTGGGCATGTCGCGCAGCCGCTTGTTCGACCAGTTCAAGGCCTGCATGGGCATCTCGCCGCAGCAGTACCTGGACTGGGTGCGGGTCAGCATCGCCACGCGCCTGCTGGCCGAGCAGCAGGCGAGCATCAGCGACGTGGCGCACCAGCTCGGCTTCAGCGCGCAGGGACACTTCACGCGCTTCTTCGTCCAGCACCTCGGGCTCAGCCCCTCGGAGTTCCGCCGCGTCGGCATGACCGGCGCCGCGCGGGCCGGCTGAGGCACCGCGCGGCAGCCGAGGGGCGGGCCCGTCAGCCGCGCAGCGAGCGCGACAGCTGGTCGAGCATGGCGGCGTCGAACACGGCCTTGGGCAGCATGCAGTGCACGGTCTTGGCCGGAATCGAGGTGTAGTTGCTGGCGGTCTGGTTGGAGTACTGGGTGATGCGGAAGTCGGCGGCGATGCTGGCCAGCGAATAGACATCCTGCGGATCCATCCCTGCCGCCGCGCTGACCCATTCGATCAGTTGCCGCAGGCAGGCGGTCAGCGCCTCGTCGAGATTCTTGCCGAAGCCGAGCACGATCCAGTGGCCGGGCGTTTCCGCCATCGGCAGGGCCAGCGCGCGCCGCTTGTGCAGGAAGTACTGGATGCGCATGTCTTCCATGGCGGTCTCGATGGCGGTCTGGTTGACCACGCCGTCGCCCTGCGCGGCATGGGAGTCGCCGGTCCAGATCATGGCGCCGGGGCGCTGGACCGGCAGGAACAGCGAGGTGCCCTCGACCAGCTCGCGCAGCACGAGATTGCCGCCGTAAGGACCGCTGAGGATGCCGCTGACGGGCTCGTCGCCGGCCGGCTGCACCGCCATCACGCCCTGGAACGGCGCCAGCTTGATGCGGATGCCGGGCGCGAACTCGGTGTACCGGCGTTCCTCGTCGAACTTGAAGTAGCGCAGGTAGGGCTTGGCGAAATCGTTCGGCAGCGCGCCGACGCCCTTGGGCGCCGAGTTCCAGCCCCAGCCGATCGGCCGCAGCCGCACCATGCGGCACTCCACCACGTCGCCCGGCATCGCTCCCAGCAGCTCCACCGGCCCCACGTTCGAGTAGGGCCCCTGGGGGAAGCGCTTGCGCACCGGCTCACGGTCTTCGTAGCGCATGCCGTACTTGGCGCCGTTGGCCCAGTTGACCCAGGTGTCGGGATACTTGACGAGATCGCCGGATTCGATCCGCACGACCGGTGCCGCCTTCGGGTCGAGGATGCCGACACGCACCGTCTCGCTGCCGGACTCGATCGTATGGATCCTGCCCGGGCGCGATACCGGCAGCGGCGCCGCGCCGCCGGGCATGGCGCGGGCATCCGCGGGGCTGCCCTGCGCCAGCGCCTTGAACGATGCGGCCCCCAGGCCGAGGGCGCTGGCGGTCTTGAACCACTGTCTCCTGTCGATCTTCATCTTGCGTACTCTCTTCCTCTGTTGCTTCCTGGTGGAGCCGTCGCCGGCAAGCGTACGGCGGGACGGCGAAAGCCTTTCTTGCCGAGGGGGGCGGTCCGCTCAGGGCAGCTGCGCGACATACTGCGCGACCGCCTCGATCTCCTCGTCGCTCATCAGCGGGACCAGCAGGCTCATCAGCTTGCCCGGTCCCCCGCGCGTGCCGGCCTTCCATGCGTGCAGCTGCTTGACGACATAGGCCGGCTGCTGGCCGGCCAGGCGCGGGAAGTCCGGCGGGATGCCGCCGCCGTCGGGCCGATGGCAAGTCACGCAGGCTGGCAGCCGGCTGGCGGGGTTGCCTTGCCAATAGATGGCTTGGCCGGCCTCGACCAGCTGCGGCTGCGCGGCCTGTCCGCGCGCATGGGGCTGGCGGCTGAAGTGGCGGGCCAGCTCGTGCATCTCCTCGTCGCCCATGCCGTGGACCACGGCGGCCATGGTGGCGTCCTGGCGCAGTGCCGGCTTGCCGTCGGCCGCGCGGAACTGGCGCAGCTGCTTGAAGAGATACGTTTCATCCTGGCCGGCCAGGCTGGGATATCGGGCCTGCGTGCTCTGGCCCGCCTTTCCGTGGCACGCCGCGCAGACCTGTTCCGCCGTACGTCGCGCCGCCGCAGCTGCTGCTTCGGGCGGCAGCGGCTGTGCCAGCAACGGCCCGGACAGGGCGCACGCGGCCAGCATGGCGGCGCAGCGGCGGCGCAGTGGAAAGAGGTCACTCACCTCTGCCTCCTCTCGGCGGTCCGCCGCTTCAGTTGAGATAGCCGCCGGTCCTGGCGACGATGCGCTTGGCGCGCTCGGTTTCGCTGGCCACGCGGTTCGGCAGCGCATTCGCGCCGGCCTGGCTGAAGGCCGTATCCACGCTGAGCACCGCCAGCTTGTCGCGTATCTCGGCATCCTTCATCAGGCTGCGGATCTCGCCGCGCAGGCGTTCCACGATCGGCGCCGGCGTGCCCTTGGGCGCGAACACGCCGTACCACACCGTGATGTCATAGCCGGGGATGCTCTCCGCGACGGTGGGGACGGCCGGCAGCGCCTTGAGCCGGTTGGCGGTGCCCACGGCCAGCAGCCTCAGCTTGCCGGTCTTGACGTGGGGCATATATTCCAGCAGCGGGCCGGTCGCCAGGTCGATGTGGCCGGCGATCATGTCGTTGATGGTCGGTCCGCTTCCCTTGTAGGGCACGTTGGTGATATCGACGCCGGCCATCGTCTTGATCATCTCGAGCGGGTAGCTGGTCGGCCCGCCGTAGTTGACCTTGCCGGGATTCGCCTTGGCATAGGCGATCAGTTCGGCGACCGACTGGTAGGGCGTGCGCGGATTGGTGACCAGCACCAGCGGCGATTCGCCCAGCGGCGCCACCGGTACGAGATCGCGCGTGATGTCGTAGGGCAGCTTGCGGTAGAAGGCGGCGTTGACCCCGTGGATGCTGTTCAGGATGCCGATCGTGTGGCCATCGGGCGTTGCCCGCGACAGCACCTCCGCGCCGATGTTGCCGCTGGCGCCAGGGCGGTTCTCCACCACCACGGGCTGGCCCAGCGCGGTCGACAGGCGCTGGGCCACGGTGCGGGCCAGCACATCGTTGATGCCCGCGGGGGGAAAGGGCACGATGAAGACGATCGGCCTGGTCGGCTTCCAGCCCGGCGACGGCGCAGGCGATGGGGCCCCGTCCGTGCCCGCGGCCCGTGCCGCGCCGGCCGGCAGGCCCGCGAGCGTGGCGGCCAGGATGGCGAGCGCGGCCAGCCGCGCGGGAGCGGCGCGCCAGGTCAGGTGCTTGCGGTGGTGCATTGGATCTTGTCTCCTCATGACTGGTGCCGATGATGCGTGGCGGTGCGTGGTGGTGCGTGGTGGTGCGTGGCGGTGCGCCGCACGGCGTCGTGTCTTGTCGAAATGTGCCGTGTTGCACGGCCGCGACGCGCCGGAAAACCGTGCGTATCCCGGCTGCTACTCTACGGATCTGGCGGCGGCCCGCTTCCCGCAATGGCGAGGCGTTTACCCAAGCGTCCACCGTTCTGCGCGGCGGCGCCGGACGGGCCGGGCGCTTACCCGATGGTCCGGGAATCTCGCCGCCGGGACGCCGGCCGCGCGGCGCGTGCGGCAAGATGGCCGTCCGATCCAATCACAACGGGAGACGCAATGGCAGACGCAATGCGAGACGCAATGAGCCGCGATATCGACGCCGCAATCTTCACGGTCGGCACCGGTCCCAGGCATGTCATCGCCCTGCACGGCTGGTTCGGCCATGCACGGGGCTGGGGCGCCTTCACCGACGCGCTGGACGGCGAGCGCTTCACCTACGCCTTTATCGATTACCGGGGCTACGGCAGCCGCAAGGCGGTCCGGGGCGAGTTCTCCATGCGCGAGATCGCGCGCGACGTGCTGGCCTGCGCCGATGCGCTCGGATGGCAGCGTTTCGCGCTGCTCGGGCACTCGATGGGAGGCAAGGGCATGCAGGCGGTGGCGGCGCTCGCCCCCGCGCGCGTCGCCGCCATGGTCGGTGTCACGCCGGTGCCGCCGACCGCGGTGCCGTTCGACGAAGCCTCGCGCAGCCTGTTCGAGCGCGCCTCCGGAGATGCCGAGGCGCGCTTCGGCATCATCGACTATTCGACCGGCAATCGGCTGAGCCGGCACTGGGTGGAAAAGATGGTCCGCGAGTCGGAGCGGCACGCCGACGCCGAGGCCTTCGCGGCCTATTTCAGGGCCTGGGCCGATACGGATCATTCCGCCCAGCTCGCCGGCACCCGTATCCCGACGCTGCTGCTGGTCGGCGAGCACGACCCGTCGCTGACCGCCGAGGTCATGAAGCAGACCTACGGTGCGCTGTTCCTCGAACTGGCGATCGAAGCGATCGGCAATGCGGGCCACTATCCGATGGACGAGACGCCGGTGGACCTGGCCACGCGGGTCGAGCGCTTTCTCGGCGGCATCCCGCTCGCGGGCATGGGGGAAGGTCCGCGCGGCTGAGCGCGGCGCGGCACTCCGCCTGCCGCGCGGAGCGCCCGCCCGGAGGCCGTATCCGGCCTCCTTGCCGCCGTACTTCAGAACAGGTGCCGCATCCCGGCCATGATGCCCTGCGGGTTGGAAACGCCGCCCGGCGTGACCTCGTTCGGCACATTGGAGAACGTATAGTTGGCCTTGTTCTTGTTCCAGATCTTGCTGGCATTCGCGTAGAGCGTGGTGCGCTTGGACAGCGAGTACTGGTAGCCGATCGAGGCCTGCTGGCCGCGGTTCGGCGTGTCGACCGAGCGCTGCATGCCGTAGGCCAGCAGCACCAGGCCGGCCGGGCCCGCCGGAATGGTGGCGCCGACGTGGAAGCCGCGGTCCTTGAGCGTTGCCTGCCCCGGCACCCAGCGCGTGGCCTGGCGCCCGTTGACGAACAGCTTGAACCAGGGCAGTTCGTAGGTGGCGCCGATCGCGCGTTCGTCGCGGTCGGCATTGGCGACCGCGGCGATGCTGTACGTGCGCTCGTAGGCCAGGCCAAGCCACAGCGGGCCGCGCGAGTAGGTCAGTCCCACCGCCTTCAGCCAGTCCGCGTCGCGCGGCGGGCCGGTGCGCTCGGCGCCGAAGGAGAACAGCGCGCTGGCCTGCAGGCCGGCGATCTCGGGCGTCTCGTAGCGGATGGAATTATCGGCGCGCGCCGTCAGGCTGCTGCCGGCCGGCCCGCTGTTCTGCAGGCGCCCGAGCGGGCCATACGGTGAGAAGCCGAAGGCCGACGCCTGCCCCTCGATGTAGTAGATCGGCGTGTTCTGCCGGCCCAGGGTCAGCGCGCCCCAGGTGGTGCTGCTCAGGCCGACCCACGCCTGGCGGCCGAACAGCCGTCCGCCTTGCTGGACGTTGCCGCTGTCCAGCGCCAGGCCCGTTTCCAGGTTGAACACCGCGGCGAGTCCCGATGCGAGTTCCTCCTTGCCGCGCAGTCCCCAGCGGGATTGGTACAGCCCGCCATCCTCGATGCGCATGGCATGGTTGGCGCCGGACTTGACGTACTCCATGTAGACGTCCGCGACCCCGTAGAGGGTCACGCCCGACTGGGCGCTTGCCGTACCCGCTCCCGCGCCCAATGCTGCCACCAGGCATGCTCCCGCTCTCTTCATGCGTTTCTCCTCGTTCCTCCGCCGTGTCAGGCGTTATGGTTGTCCGCGCGGCGATACGCCGGCGCAGCAAGGGTACGAGGGGGGAGGGAGCGGGCGCTAACCCAATCGTCCCGCCAATTGGGCAGGGGTCCGGAATGCGGTGGCGGGTATGGTACGGGGCGGGGATGGCGGCGCACCGCGGCACGCGCGATGCCCGCGAGCGTGGAGAAACGAGGGCGGCCGCAGTTGCCGCCCTGCGAGGCCTGACCTCTCTGCAGAAGAGCCTGGGGCTGGGCTGGCAGCCGTCGGCGCAGTCGCGCCGCTGCGTCAGGCGGCGCCGCCGCGCAGCAAGGCCAGCAGCGCCGGCGCCGCCAGGCCGCCGCCGATCAGCACCAGCACGCCGAAGGCCAGCCGGCGCGTGGCGCCCGCCGACAGCGGTGGCGGAAAGCGCCGCGCCGCCGCGGTGGCCAGCGCCACCACCGGCACCGCCAGTGCCGCCTGCAGCCAGAGCGCGGCATCGAGCCGCCCTTGGCTCAGGCTGAACAGCGTGCGTATCGTCGAACTCACGGTGAAGACCAGGATCAGCGCGCCGCGGATCTCCGCCAGCCGCAGCGGCTGCCGGTAGAACTGGAAGATCAGGGGCGGTCCGGAGACGCCGAACAGGCCGCTGAGCAGGCCACCGAAGACCCCGCTCAGGAAGAAGCTGCGCTGGCTGGAACGCCGCTGCAGCGGTTCGGGCCGCCAGGCCGCGCCCAGGCCGCCGTACAGGATCACCGCGCCCAGCAGCAGTTGCAGCAGGTCGGCCGCGCGCCGGTCGAGGTAATCGAGCAGCAGGGCGCCCGCCACCACCGAGGGCAGCAGGCCCAGCGTGGCGGCGCGCACCGCCGGCCAGTCCATGCGCTGCATCCGGCCGGGCAGGGCGACCGCGCTGTTGGCCAGCGTCACCAGGCTGACCAGCACGGCCAGCGTCGCCACCGGGGCGAGCTGCAGCACGCTGGCCGCGCCCATCACGATCATGCCGAGGCCGAAGCCGGTCACCGTCTGGAAGTAGCCGGCGGCGGCCATCACGGCCAGCATGGGCAGCGCCCCCGCGAACAGCGCCGCCGCGCCGGCGGCGGGCAGGGCGCTCATGGTGCCGGGGCCGCGGTCGCCGTGGCATCGGCCGCCGGCGTGCGTGCCGCATCGGCACGCTGGGCCTGTACCACGGTGACGGCGATCACGTGAAAGATGTCCTCGGCGCTGCAGCCGCGCGAGAGATCGTTGGCCGGCTTGGCCAGCCCCTGCAGCAGCGGGCCGATGGCCTTGGCCCCACCCAGCCGCTCGGCCAGCTTGTAGCCGATGTTGCCGGCTTCCAGGCTGGGAAAGACCAGTACGTTGGCATGTCCGCCCACGCGCGAATGCGCCACCTTGCGCTGCGCGATCTCGGCGACGATGGCCGCGTCGAGCTGCACGTCGCCATCGATGGCCAGCTCGGGCCGCAGCGCGCGCACGCGCTCGGTGGCCGCCACCACCTTGTCCACCGCCGCGTGGCGCGCGCTGCCGCTGGTGGAGAAGGACAGCATGGCCACGCGCGGTTCCTCCATCAGCAGGCCGGCCGCGCTGTCCGCGGCCGCCATGGCGATCTCCGACAGCCCCTGCGCATCGGGGTCGACCACCAGGCCGCAGTCGGAGAAGATCAGGCCGCCCTTGAGGGCGTGGAAGGGCTCGCACAACATCATCAGGAAAAAGCTGGAGACCAGCCTGCAACCGGGTGCCGCGCCGATGACCTGCAGCGCCGTGCGCACCACGTCGGCGGTCGTGTGCAGCGCGCCGGCGACCGAACCGTCGGCATGGCCGGCGCGGACCATCAGGTTGGCGAAGCAGAGCGGATCGAGGACTGCCGCCTGCGCCTGTTCCGCCGTCATGCCCCTGGCGGCGCGCAGCGCATGCAGTTCGGCCGCCAGCGCCGGAGCCAGCGGGGAGGTGGCCGGATCGACCAGCTCGATGCCGTCCAGCGGCACGCCCGCCTGCAGCGCCGTGCGGCAGGCGACGTCGGGCCGGCCCACCAGCAGGATGCGCGCAATGCCCTCGCGCGCTGCGCGCTGCGCGGCCTGCAGCACGCGGACGTCGTCGGCCTCGCACAGCACGATGCGGCGTGGCTGGGCGCGGGCATGGTCGATGATGCGGTGGAGCGCTTTCATGGTGTGGACTCGATAGTGCGGTGTTCAAAGGGGCGATGCCTCGGCAGCGCGAAAGCCCTGGCCTTGCCGACAACCGGGCTCCCCTCTCCCGCGTGCGGGAGAGGGGTTGGGGGAGAGGGCAGGCCTGCGCCAGCACGACGGCATGCACTTCGCGCCGGCGCCCACCCTCACCCCCGGCCCCTCTCCCACGAGTGGGAGAGGGGAGCAGAACATCGGCAGTGCGAAGGCCCCTGCTCCGCCCTCAGACAAAGTCCTTGTACTTGTCCAGCAAGCGCACCGGCCTGGAGAGCGCATCGCGGCGGAACGGGTCGCCCAGTTCGCGCGTGCACATGATCTCCACGATGGTGGTCTTGCCGTGGTTCATCTGCAGGTCGATGGCGCGCTGGAGCGCCGGGCCGACGTCCTCCAGGCGGTCTACCACGATGCCTTCCGCACCCATGGCGCGCGCGATGCCGGCGAAGGACGGGCTGTCCAGTTCGCCCGCGACGAAGCGGCGGTTGTAGAAGTCCACCTGGTTCTTCTTCTCCGCGCCCCACTGGCGGTTGTGGAATACCACGGCCGTCACCGGGATGTTGTGGCGCACGCAGGTCAGCGTTTCCATCAGGCTCATGCCCCAGGCGCCGTCGCCGGCGTACGAGATGGCCGGGCGATGCGGCGCGGCGACCTTGGCGCCGATGATGGTGGGGAAGGCGTAGCCGCAGTTGCCCCAGCTCATGGCCGCGAAGAAGCTGCGCGGCTTGTCGAAGCGCAGGTAGCTGTTGGCCACCGAGTTGATGTTGCCGATGTCGGTGGAGACCATCACGTCGGCGGGCATGGCGCGTTCCAGTTCGCGCAGCACCTGGCGCGGGTGCAGGTAGTGGCCGCCGTTCGGCGTGCGTTCCTGCTTCTGCTCTTCGATCATGTCCAGGCTGTACGGGTCGCGCTCGTGCGTCCACTCGTCCAGTTCCTTTTCCCATGCGGCCTTCTCGGCGGCGATCTCGTCGGCGCGCTGACGGAGGGTGGCGTCGCAGGCCAGCGTGCGGCCGGCCAGGCGCTGGGTCAGCGCCGCGGCGGCGGCCTTGGCGTCGCCGCAGATACCGACCGAGATCTTCTTCACCAGGCCGAGCATCTTGTGGTCGGCGTCGACCTGGATGATCTTGGCGTCCTTGGGCCAGTAGTCCATGCCGTGCTGCGGCAGGGTGCCGAACGGTCCCAGGCGCGAGCCCAGCGCCAGCACCACGTCGGCGCGCGCGATCAGCTTCATCGCTGCCTTGGAGCCCTGGTAGCCCAGCGGGCCGCACCACAGCGGATGGCTGGCGGGGAAGGAATCGTTGTGCAGGTAGCTGTTGACCACCGGCGCGCCCAGGCGCTCGGCGAGCGCCTGGCATTCGGCCACCGCATCGCCCATCACCACGCCGCCGCCGGAGATGATGACCGGGAACCTCGCCTGGGCCAGCAGCTCGGCCGCCTCGTTCAGGCTCTGCTCGCCGCCGGGGCCGCGGTCCAGCCGGCGCGGCTGCGGGATCTCGGCCTTGATCTGGCCGTAGAAGTAGTCGCGCGGGATATTGAGCTGGGTCGGGCCCATCTCGTCCATGGCGCGGTCGAAGCAGCGCGCGGTGAACTCGGCCATGCGTGCCGGGTTGGTCACGTGGCCCTGGTACTTGGTGAATTCCTGGAACATCGGCAGCTGGTTGGCTTCCTGGAAACCGCCCAGGCCGATGCCCATGGTGCCGGCTTCCGGCGTGACGATCACCACCGGAGAGTGCGCCCAGTAGGCGGCCGCGATGGCGGTGACGCAGTTGCTGATGCCGGGGCCGTTCTGGCCGATCACCACGCCGTGGCGGCCGGACACGCGCGAGTAGCCGTCGGCCATGTGCGCGGCGCCCTGCTCGTGCACCACCGGCACCAGGCGGATGCCAGCCGGCGCGAAGATGTCCATGGCATCCATGAAGGCCGAACCCATGATGCCGAAGATGTCGGTCACGCCGTTGGCCGCCATGGTCTCGACGAAGGCTTCGGACGGCGTCATGGCTTGCGGGCCGGTGGCTGCGGTGGTGCGTTGCTCTGGCATGGCTTGTCTCCGATGTGTTAAAAAACGGAACTAAATGTTCCGGAAAGAGTTTGTGAGGCGAATGTAGGACGGAAGTCGTCCGGGGTCAATCAGGAAATTGGTAAATCGGTACGATTCGTATCGAAAAATATAAGAAATGGGGCGTGACCGGAACACCGTGCCGGGTGGACCCATAACAAGCCCCCGGTGGCACTAACTCCGCCCGGTCGGGCTCCCTAACATGGCGCATACATGCGGCGCAGAGCGGCATGTCGCGGCGCCGCCGGGCCACCGGCAGCGCGCCAGACGGCACAACGAGAGGACGCACCGAGACGTCCCCGGCAAAAGGAGACACTGGCATGCCTCATGCTTATCAACCTCTCCTCCTCGCACAGGCACCGTAGCAAGCCCGCTTGCACGCACCGCAAGCGGGCGGCGCGCCGGTACCGGTCCACCGCGCCGTCCCCGCGGGCGGCGTGAACGCAGTCTCATTCATCGAGGAGTCCGACCATGCATTGGATCAAGCAACTCGCAGCAAGCGTGGCACTGGCAGCCGTCCTGGCGCCGGCCGCCCACGCGCAGGGCAAGGAAGTCGTCATCGCCTACCAGGACATGGTGGTGCCGTGGCGCTATGCGCAGGAAATGAAGGAGGTGGAGAAGCAGACCGGCTACAAGGTCTCGTTCCGGCAGTTCTCCGGCGGCGGCGACGTGATCCGCGCCATGGCTTCCGGCCAGATCGCCATCGGCGAGGCGGGCACCTCGCCGATCGCCTCGGCACTGTCGCAGGGGCTGGAGGTGGAACTGTTCTGGATCCTCGACGACATCAACGCGGCCGAGGCGATGGTGGCGCGCAACGGCACGCAGATCAACGGCGTGGCCGATCTCAAGGGCAAGCGCGTGGGCGTGCCCTTCGTCTCCACCACGCACTACCACACGCTGGTGGCGCTGGAGGAGGCCAAGGTCAATCCCAAGGACGTCAAGATCATGAACATGCGGCCGCCCGAAGTGGCCGCGGCGTGGGAGCGCGGCGACATCGACGCCACCTTCATCTGGGACCCGGTGCTGGCCAAGGTCAAGCGCTCGGGCAAGGTGCTGGTGACATCGGGGCAGATCGCCGCGCAGACCGGCAAGTCCACCTTCGACGGCATGATCGCCAACAAGAAGTTCGCACACGACAACCCCGACTTCATGGTCAAGTTCGTGCGCGTGCTGGCCGCCGCCGACGACAACTACCGCAACAACAAGGCAGCATGGAACGCCGACTCGCCGATGGTCAAGGCGGTGGCGCGCATCACCGGCGCCAAGGCGGACGAGGTGCCCGCCAGCATGGCGCTGTACAGCTTCCCCACGCTGCAGGAACAGGCCTCGGCGCGCTGGCTGGGCGGCGGCGCGGCCAGCGCGCTGCGCTCGGCGGCGCTCTTCCTGAAGGAGCAGGGCACGATCCAGAACGTGCTGCCGGACTACAGCACCGGCGTCAATGCGGAGTGGGTGCGGCGCGCGGCGCAGTAAGCCGGGCACGCGTGGCACCGGCGGCGGCACGCAGTGCCCTGCGCCGGGGAATGCAGCAGGCCCCCGCACCATGGCGGGGCGGGGCCTCGAGCCTCTTCAGGAAGTCTGTCATGTCCAAGCTGGAAATCGACAATCTCAGCGTCAACTACGGCGGCCGCGGTGGCGCCCAGACGCTGGCCCTTTCGCAGGTCAACCTCACAATGGAGCGCGGCGACTTCGTCGTCGCCCTCGGCGCCTCGGGCTGCGGCAAGACCACGCTGCTGTCCTGCATCGCCGGTTTCATGCAGCCGTCCGAGGGCGAGATCCGCCTCGACGGCAAGCCCGTGCACGGTCCTGGCGCCGAGCGCGGCGTGGTGTTCCAGAAACACGCCTTGATGCCCTGGCTCAACGTGGTCGACAACGTTGCGCTCGGCCTGCGCCTGCGCGGCGTGGGGCGCGCCGAACGGCTGCGCGTGGCGCGCGAGAAGCTGGCCCAGGTCGGGTTGGAGAAGGTGGCCGACAAGCCGGTCTACCAGCTCTCGGGCGGCATGCAGCAGCGCGTGGGCATCGCCCGCGCGCTCGCCAACGACCCCGAGGTGATGCTGATGGACGAGCCGCTGGGCGCGCTCGACGCGCTCACGCGCGAATCGATCCAGGCGCTGATCCTGCGGCTGTGGGCGCGCGAGCAGAAGATCGTCTTCTTCATCACGCACAGCGTGGAGGAGGCGCTCTTCCTCGCCACCCGGCTGATCGTGATGACGCCGTCGCCGGGCCGCATCGAGCACAGCTACGAGCTGCCCTTCGCGCGGCGCTACATCGAGTGCGGCGACGCGCGCGCGGTCAAGTCCGACCCGGAGTTCATCCGCTACCGCGAAGAAATCGTCGACCTGATCCATGCCACGCACTGAGGACAAGACCATGACCGCTCCCGCCCAGAGACTCGAAGCCGCGGCCACCGTGCGCGCCGCGCCGGCCGCGCCGCGCCGCCCGCTGCGCACCGTGTCGGGCTACCGCCTGCCCGGCGAAGGCTCCAGCTCGCGCATCTCCACCGTCACCGTGGTATCGCTGCTGGCCCTGTGGTGGCTGGCCAGCCACCTGCGCTGGCTGCCGCCGCTGTTCCTGCCCACGCCGGAAGCCATCGTCGCCGCCTTCGTCGACGCCTGGAACGGCAATGTGCAGGGCGGGCTGCCGCTGCTGGAGCATTTCCGCGCCAGCCTGGTGCGCGTGTTCGGCGCCTTCGCGCTGGCGGTGGCCACGGCGGTGCCGATCGGCGTGATGATGGGCGTCTCGCGCATCGCGCGCGGTGTCTTCGATCCGCCCATCGAGTTCTACCGGCCGCTGCCGCCGCTGGCCTACCTGCCGCTGATCGTGATCTGGTTCGGCATCGACGAGACCTCCAAGATCCTGCTGATCTACCTGGCCTGCTTCGCCCCGCTCGCCATGTCGGCGCGCGCCGGGGTGCGCTCGGTCACCATCGAGCAGATCAACGCCGCCTACTCGATGGGCGCCACGCCCTGGCAGGTGATCCACCACGTGGTGCTGCCGGCGGCGCTGCCCGACATCCTCACCGGCATGCGTATCGCCATCGGCTTCGGCTGGACCACGCTGGTGGCGGCCGAGATGGTGGCGGCCACCGCCGGCCTCGGGCAGATGGTGCTCAATGCCTCCAACTTCCTGCGCACCGACGTGGTGATCATGGGCATCATGCTGATCGGGCTGATCGCCTACCTGTTCGACCTGCTGATGCGCAAGACGGAGACCTGGCTGGTGCCGTGGAAGGGCCGCATGTGAGTGAGGGGGGCGTCGTCATCGGCGGCGCGCTGCCCCGGGGGCCGTCCGGGAAAACCATGTGGCGAAACACAAGTCGTTGGGATTCAGCCGCCGCCGGACTGTCGATTTGCGATCTCCAGTCGTCGGCGGCCTCCACTGGAACGGCCGCTTGCCCGGTACGACGGTCACCTTAAGCTTCCGGGACCTCGATCGTTCCTTCTAGGTATTGGACAGCTTGACCGGAGACATAGACCCGGTCGTCCTGCACGCGGCAATGCAGCAATCCGCTGCGGCGCGATACCTGCATGGCCTCGAGTTCTGACCGGCCCAGTCGCTCGGACCACAATGGCGCCAGCGCCGCGTGAATCGACCCGGTCACGGGATCTTCGTCGCCGCCATTGGCAGGCCAGAAGTAGCGCGATACGAAATCGTGATTGTCGCCGCGCGCTGTCACGACGACATCGAGCGGACCCAGTGCCGAGAGCAGATTGAGTTCTGGCACGACGGACCTCACCTCGTGTTCCGTATCGTAGATGGCGACGTAGGCTTGCTGATTGACCAGGACTTCCCGGGGTGCTATCGAAAGCCCTTGGAGAAGATTTTCAGGGATTTCTTCCAGTTTTTCCGGCCGGCGTTGCGGGAAACTCATTTCGATCAGGCCATTACGCGTCTGCAGAACGCTGAACCGGCCGACTGCCTCGGCAAAGAACTCGATGGCCCTGGTATCACTGCAGCGCTTGAAGATCACGTATGCGCTCGCCAGCGTGGCGTGTCCGCAAAAGGCGATCTCCGTGAGCGGCGAAAACCAGCGGATGTCGAACACGCCGTCGGCATTTTCTACAAAAAAGGCGGTTTCAGACAGGTTGTTCTCAGTGGCAATCGCCTGCATCAGGCTATCGGGTAACCAGCGTTCGAGTGGCACTACCGCAGCGTAGTTGCCCTTGAAGACCTTATCGGTAAATGCGTCTATCTGATAGATCGGCAGTTTCATTCGGCGGGCCGTGCAAGACGGGAAGTGGATCGGCGCTATTCATCTGTATCAGGCGAATACGATATCAGCCCGTTTCACATGCCGAACATATACAGTTTGCAATGTGCGATACCGCAAAGTGTCCGTTCACGGGAAGCGACGACGCCGTGCGTACCGGCCGATCGCGAATGTCCCTGTCTGGGCCGAACAGTCGGTCCGGCCGCCCTGGGCGGCGGTCAGGAAGGCACCGTGGCGGCGGTGCCCACGGCGTACCGAGGCGTGCGCCAGGTGTGCCGGCGGCGGGATAGATCCACGGCCGGCATCCGCGCTCACGCCGGCGCGGCATCGGGACCGGCCTGCCCAGCGCGCCGGCGGACATAGCGCTTCATGAAGTCCACCCAGGCGCGGATCTTCTGCGGCACATGCCGCGTCGGCGCATACAGCGCATAGACACCTTGCTCGGGGAAGCGATAGCCCGGCAGCGCGTCGATCAGTGCCCCGCTGGCCAGGTCGCCGCGTACCAGCCATTCCGGCAGCAGGGCGACGCCGCTGCCCTGGCGCGCCAGCGCGAGCAGCACCGAGGCATTGTCCGCGACCAGGCGCGGCTTCGCGGCCGGCCGGAACACCTGCTCGCGGCCCTCGCGATCGCGCAGCGTCCAGGCGGCGATGCGCTCCAGCCGGCTGTGGCCGAGCTGGGGCAGGCGCGCCAGCGCGTCGGGCGAACCGATGCGCGCCAGGCCGGCGCCGGCCAGCAGCGCGGGCGACATCACCGGCCGCACCTCATAGGTGTCGAGGCACACGCCGCGGTAGGGCAGGTGCTGGAACTGCTCGAGCCGGCCCAGCCGGATCGCCACGTCGAAGCGTTCGCGCACGAGATCGACCTGTGCGGTATGCGTTTCCAGCCGCACGCGCAGCCCGGGATGCGCTTGCATGAAGGCGTCGAGCGCGGGGGCCACGACCATCAGCGAGTATTCGACGGTCGATGTCAGGCGCAGGACGCCTTGCATGCCGCCGTGCTCGCCGCGCGCTTCCTCGATCGCACCCTCGGCTTCGGCGAGCACGCGCAGGCAGCGCTGGTAGAAGCGCTCACCCGCGTCGGTCAGCGCAATGCGCCGCGTCGTCCGCGTCAGCAAGGTCACGCCCAGCTCGGCCTCGAGCTGCTTGACGTGAAAGCTGACCGCGGCCCGCGCCTGGCCGAGCACCGCGGCCGCGGCCGTGAACGAGCCGGCCTCGACGACCGCGCGGAATACCTCGAAACGATCCAGGCTTACCATCGCCGGCCCCTGCGATTGTCAAATGTATTCGACCAGTCTTGCCACATTATCAGCCTTACCCGAGCGAATCCCGGACTCTACACTACGGCGCCTGATCCTGCCTGCCCCGACCATGTCCGATCGCTCGAAAGTCGCTGCCGTCTACCTGCTGGGCTTCGCCATCGACCTTGCCAATATGTTCGTGGCGAACGCCGCGTACCCGGCGCTGCAGCGCGAACTGCAGGCGTCGGTCGCGCAGCTTGCGTGGGTCGGCAATGCGTACATGCTGGGGCTGACCGTGGTGATCCCGCTCGGTGCGTGGCTCGCGCGCCGCTGCGGCGAGCGGCGGGTGCTGGTGGGGTCGCTGCTGCTGTTCGGCCTCGCCAGCGCGGGCGCGGCCGTCGCGCCGTCGATCGGCGCGCTGCTGGGCTGGCGCCTCGTGCAGGGGCTGGGCGGCGGCCTGCTGATACCCGTCGGGCAGGCCATGGCCTATCGAGCCTATGCGCCCGAAGCGCGCGCGCGGCTGACATCGGTGGTGATGATGGTCGCGCTGCTCGTGCCAGCCCTATCTCCCGCGCTCGGTGGCGTGCTGGCCGATCACGCATCGTGGCGCTGGATCTTCGCCGGCATGCTTCCCCTCGCCGGGGCCGCATGCGGCCTCGCGCTGGCCTGGCTGCCCGCCGGCACCGCGGCGGCCGAGCTGCCACCGCTCGATGTACCGGGCCTGGCCCTGAGCGTGCTCGCGCTGGCCGCGCTGCTGTTCGGCCTGACCCTGGCGGGCCAGCACGGCGGCACGCACCTCGCCGTCGCGCCGCTTGCCGTCGCGCTCGTCGCCGGCACGGCCTATGTGCATCACGCACGCCGCGCGGCCGCCCCGCTCATCGACCTGGGTCTGCTCGCGCAGCCGCTGCTGCGCATGGGCATCGTGATCTATCTGTGCGTGCCGGGGGTCTTTTCCGGGGTGAACCTGGTCGCCGCGCTCTACCTGCAGGGCGCGCTCGGACTGAGCGCGACGCAGACGGGGGCCCTGATGCTGCCGTGGGCTGCCGCGTCTTTCCTCGCGATCGCGATCGTGCGCCGTGGCTTTCCGGCCTGGGGCGCGAGGCCGCTTTTCTTCAGCGGGATCGCGGTGGACTGCGCGGGCATAGTCCTGCTCGCCACGCCCATCGCGATGCACGAGGCGGGGCGGGTGCTGGCCTTCGCCGCGATGGGATTCGGCGCCAGCCTGTGCACGAGCACGTCGCAAAGCGCGGCGTTTCTCGACGTGCCCTCAGCGCGCATGGGCGAGGCGAGCGCGCTGTGGAACATCAACCGCCAGCTGAGCTTCTGCATCGGCGTTGCGGTGCTCGGCAGCGCGCTGAACTTCCTGCTGCCGCGCCAGGCGGCCGGCACGGCGCCGCTGGCGTATCGGCAATGCTTGCTGCTCGCTGCCTTGCTGACGCTGCTGCCCCTGCCGCTGGTGGCGCGGCTCGCACCGCCACGCGCTGCCGCCGCGCGCCCCGTTTCCCAATGACTCCACCTGACCTGAGCGCCATGCCTCCACACAACCCCTTCTTCCAGGAAGTCGTCGACGCGCACGTCGACATCGAACAATGGCTGTCCGGGCGCGCCGGGCCCGCTCGACTCGACGCGCTGCTGGCACGCTTCTCGCCGCGTTTCTCCATGGTCACGCTGCCCGGCGCGGCATGCGATCGCGCCGCTCTCGACACGCTGTTCTCGCAGGGTCACGGCAAGCGTCCCGGCCTGCGCATCGAGATCGATGCGCTGAGCGAGATTGCCGCGTGGCCTGGCGGCGCGGTCGTAGCCTACCGCGAGACGCAGACCGATGGTGCGGGCTGCCGCACCGTGCGGCGCGCTACCGTGGTATTCGAGCGCGACGGGGCGGGGCGTATCGCCTGGCGCCATCTGCACGAGACCGCGGTCGCAGGTGCGCCGGCCTAGGCAGAATGTATTGACCTGCCGCAGTACTCCCCCGGCATCTGGAGTGCTTTCCGTCTGTGCTGGGCGCACGGTCCAGTTCCACCATCCGTAAGCTGCTTGCCCCTGAATCGAGGCTTCTGGCCTGAGGCATCGCTTCGTCAATGGAGCGAACGACTGTCGTGCGCTGACGGGCAAGGCAGCGACGCCGGACGTTGTGGGGCGGTGGTGCGGCGCCTTGAGGCGCGGCCAGGAACGTCGCCGCGGCCGAACGCGGTGGCCGGGGCGGCCCCAGCCTTCGGCAGTCGGGGAGATCCATGATCTTTGTTTAGTACATATGACATTAATGACGAAAGTACTAAACGTGGCATGAAGCGTGTCATTTCGGGGCAGATCGCGGGCGATCGCGCTGGCCGGCCGGCACGGTCGCCGGCAGCCTTCCCGGACACGAGGCGCCGCGGGCCGAGCGCTTGCGGCGTGGCGCCGGCCCGGCGGCGCAGGCCATGCGAGCCCTGTCACAACGATGGGTTGACAGCCGCCCCGCGCTCCCACTAGCATGAAACATGAATCAGCTGTCATGTTCAGGACTGTGCCTCGGCCGCAGCCTTTGCGTCACTGGTCGACTCCGCTTCAGGCCTGTTCCAGGCGTCTCCAGCCTGCCGTTCTGGCAGCGCTGGCAATCCCGAAGACATCCACAAAAGAAGGCGAGGAGACATCATGGCGAGAAGACTATGGCGACGGATCGCAGGCTGGCTGGCGGCCTGCGTGGCGATCTTGTGCGCATTTCCATTGCATGCCGCCACGGCGGGGCCTGGTGCATGGAGCAGCCAGCAGACCTGGGCGGCGGACTCCGTCAATGGCGGTAACCTGACGGGCTACTTCTACTGGCCGGCCAGCCAGCCGACCACGCCCAACGGCAAGCGCGCGCTCGTCCTGGTGCTGCACGGGTGCGTGCAGACGGCCTCGGGCGACGTCATCGACAACGCCAATGGCGCCGGCTTCAACTGGAAGTCGGTCGCCGACCAGTATGGCGCCGTGATCCTGGCCCCGAATGCCACGGGGAACGTCTACAGCAACCATTGCTGGGACTACGCGAACACCTCGCCCAGCCGCACGGCCGGTCACGTCGGCGTCCTGCTGGACCTCGTCAATCGCTTCGTCACCAATTCGCAGTACGCCATCGACCCCAACCAGGTCTACGTGGCCGGCCTGTCCTCCGGCGGCGGCATGACCATGGTGCTGGGCTGCATCGCGCCGGACATCTTCGCCGGCATCGGCATCAACGCCGGTCCGCCGCCGGGCACCACCACCGCGCAGATCGGCTACGTGCCGTCAGGCTTCACGGCGGCGACGGCGGCGAACCAATGCAAGGCGTGGGCAGGCTCCAACGCGGGCAAGTTCTCCACGCAGATCGCCGGCGCGGTCTGGGGCACCTCGGACTACACCGTGGCGCAGGCGTACGGCCCGATGGATGCGGCGGCCATGCGTCTCGTCTACGGCGGCACCTTCACGCAGGGTTCGCAGGTGTCGATTTCGGGCGGCGGCACCAATACGCCGTACACCGACAGCAACGGCAAGGTGCGCACCCATGAGATCCCGGTCTCCGGCATGGCCCACGCGTGGCCGGCCGGCACCGGCGGCGACAATACCAACTATGTCGATGCCACCCACATCAACTATCCGGTCTTCGTCATGGACTACTGGGTCAAGAACAACCTGCGCGCCGGCAGCGGGACGGGGCAGGCGGGCAGCGCGCCGACGGGGCTTGCGGTCACGGCAACGACCTCCACATCGGTCTCGCTGTCGTGGAACGCCGTCGCCAATGCCAGCAGCTATGGCGTCTACCGCAACGGCAGCAAGGTCGGTTCGGCGACGGCCACCGCTTATACCGATTCCGGCCTGATCGCCGGCACGACCTACAGCTACACGGTGACCGCGGTCGATCCGACGGCAGGGGAAAGCCAACCCTCGGCCGCCGTATCGGCGACGACCAAATCGTCCTTCACCTGTACCGCCACCACGG
The DNA here is from genome assembly GCF_001854325.1 of Cupriavidus malaysiensis. NCBI lineage: Bacteria > Pseudomonadati > Pseudomonadota > Betaproteobacteria > Burkholderiales > Burkholderiaceae > Cupriavidus > Cupriavidus malaysiensis. The sequence continues at coordinate 2,585,455 of NZ_CP017755.1, read as the reverse complement.
CCAGCAACTACGCGCACGTGCAGGCCGGGCGCGCGCACGACAGTGGCGGCATTGCCTACGCGAACGGCTCGAACCAGAGCATGGGGCTCGACAACCTCTTCTACACGAGCACGCTGGCACAGACGGCCGCCGGCTACTACATCGTCGGCAATTGTCCATGACTACCTCGCCGGGAGCGCGGGGCGACCCTCTCGCACAGATGGTCTGATCCGGCACGCCCGCCGCAAGGCTGGCCGTGCCCGGTGGAACTGCCAGTCCACCCCGTGGCGGGTGGTGCGGCAGGCTATGCCTTCGCGACCTTGCCTCCGCCCGCCCGGCGATCGATTTGCAGTGGATATCAAAAACAGGAGACAGAATGAAAACGATACAAGGGAAGAGTCCGGGCCGCTGGTATTCGCGCGGCATGCTGCTGGCAGCGATGGCGGCGTCCGGCGTCATCGGCCTGGCGGCGTGCGGTGGCGGTGATGATGGCAACTCAGCGGCCAACCATGGCAATGCCGGCGGCAACGGCAACAACAACGGCAATACGGTGAGCAATACCAAGCCGTCCTTCGTCGGTACCGTGACCGTCAGGCGCTTCGACGGTGTGAGCGACGACTTGCTGACCGCGGGCCTGGGCGCCTCCGGGCTGGCCTCGGCCACGGCACCCGCCGTGGCCAACGCCGTTGCGCCGACCGCGGCAGAGCTGCGGCGCCTGACCATCTACAACAACTATCGCGCCTTGATCGACACCAGCGCCAAGGGTGGCTACGGCACACTCTACGGCCCCAACGTCGATGCCGACGGCAACGTCACCTCCGGCAATGGCATGGTGGCCGGCGCGGAGTATGTCGCGTACTCGGATGACGGCTCCGGCCAGCAGAACGTGGTGCTGCTGGTGCAGATCCCCGACGCATTCGATGCCGCGCATCCGTGCATCATCACCGCGACCTCGTCGGGTTCGCGCGGTATCTACGGGGCCATTTCGACCGGTGAGTGGGGACTCAAGCGCAAGTGCGCCGTCGCCTATACCGACAAGGGCACCGGCGCCGGCCCGCACGACCTGGCCACCGATACGGTGCCGCTGCAGGACGGCACGCGCACGACGCGTACGCTCGCCGGCAGCCAGGCGCAATTCGCCGCGCCGCTCGCCGCGAGCCGGCTTGCCGCCTTCAACGTGGCAACGCCCAACCGGCTGGCGTTCAAGCATGCGCACTCGCAGCGCAACCCCGAGAAGGACTGGGGCCTCTTCACGCTGCAGGCGGTGCAGTTCGCCTTCTGGGCCATCAACGACAAGCTGGGCGTCTCCAGCGGGCAGACCGTCAGCCAGTTGCCGGTGCGTCCCGGCAACACCATCGTGATCGCTTCCAGCGTGTCCAATGGTGGCGGCGCGGCGATTGCGGCGGCGGAGCAGGACACCGACAACCTGATCGATGGCGTGGCGGTCGGCGAGCCCGCGCTGAGCCTGCCGCCCTCGATCAACGTGCAGGTCCAGCGCGGCGGCGCAACGTTGCCGATCAACGGCAAGCCGCTGTTCGACTACGTCAGCTATGCCAACGAGTTCCGGCTGTGCGCGGCGCTGTCGGCCAGCGTGGCGAGCGCGCCGACGCAGGCTTACTTTGCCGTGGCGTTCGGCTGGCCTGCCAGCGTGCAGGCGAACCGCTGCGCAGCGCTGCACGCCAAGGGCCTGTTGTCGGCCACCACCACGGCGGCGCAGGCCGACGAGGCGCTGCAGAAGATGCGCGACTACGGTTGGGAGCCCGAATCCGACCTCCTGCATGCCTCGATGGCGTACTTCGAGATCGATCCGTCGGTGGCCACCACCTTCGGCAACGCCCTGGCGCGCGCCAGCGTGTTCGACAACCTGTGCGACCTCAGCTTTGCGGCGGTGGATGGCTCGTTCCACCCGGCCACGATGAACGCCACGCTGCTGGCGCAACTGGCCGCGACCGGCAACGGTATCCCGCCCACGACCGGCGTGCAGTTGATCAACAACCTTGCCCAGGGTGGCGCGGCGCAGAGCAGGCAGTCGATCGACTCCTCCGGTACGCAGGCCGCCAACCTGGATGGCGCGCTGTGCCTGCGCAACCTGCTGAGCGGCAGTGACGCCGCCTCGCAGGCGCTGCAGCTTGGCCTGTCGCAGACGCTGCGCAGCGGCAATCTGCGAGGCAAGCCAGCCCTGATCGTGCAGGGGCGCAACGATGCCCTGCTGCCGGTCAACCACGGCGCCCGCCCGTACCTGGGCCTCAATGCGCGGGTCGATGGGAGCAGCAAGCTGTCGTATATCGAGGTCACGAACGCGCAGCACTTCGACGGCTTCATTGATCTGTTGCCGGGATACGACTCGCTCTTCGTGCCCTTGGCCGTCTATGAGCAACGCGCGCTCGACGCCGTGTACGCGAACCTGAGGAGCGGCACGCCGCTGCCACCGTCGCAAGTGGTACGCACGACGCCGCGCGGCGGTGCGGCAGGAGCGGCGCCGCCGATCACGGCCGCCAACGTGCCGAACTTCACCATGACTCCGGCTGCCGGTGACCGTATCCAGGTGAGCGTCTCGGGTGGCGTGGCGACGGTTTCCGTGCCGAACTGAGGAGAGCATCGGGTGGCGGCGGGCCTGCTGGCGCGCCGCCACCCGGGCCGCCTGTGTACGTGACGGTGGCGGGCCGTAGTGCGCCGCCGTGGTTGAGGCCATGTCGTCGTCGCACATAGTGCGCACCACGCCGGCAAATCGGCCTCGTGTCTCGATTTGGAGACGGCTTTTCCACGAGTGGAGATATCGCCGTCGCCTTCATTTCTGGCGTTCTCCGCGGCTTCCGGGGGCGATAGTGGCCCGTGGAGCGCGGATCGCACCAGCAGTTGTCTCCAATCCGGGACGGTTCGTGGCTGCAAGCGCCGGCCCGGCGGGCCCGCGTGCTTGCCGGGCCCCACCAGGACGGCCGCGGTGCCGCGCGGAACAAGGGATTTGGCTCCGGTGGCACGCTTTGTGCGAAGTCCCGCGTCCGCACGGTGCTCCCCGTGGCCGGACTGGCAAGCGGAGAGCCGGATCAGGACGTGCGGCTAATCACTTGCCTCAAGACAGCCGTCGATTCGCTGCGGGATCGCAGTGCATGGCTGGATGGGCATCACACCATAGCGCCAGCCGACGGAGCGCAGCTCAAGGCGCGCAGGAGACAACAAGGTGAGCGATTTCTTGGCCAGGCAAGACCTCTACGGCACACAGACCGGCAAGCTCATGAGCGCGCGCCAGGCCGTGCAATGGATACGTGACGGCGATACCGTTGCCACCGGCGGCTTCGTCGGTATCGGCTTCGCCGAGAACATCGCGGTCGCGATGGAAGAGTTGTTCCTGGAAAGCCAGGCTGGCGAGGCATCGGACCTGCGCTGTCCACGCAATCTGACACTGGTGTACGCGGCCGGGCAGGGCGATGGCAAGGACCGGGGGCTGAACCACCTCGGCCACATCGGTCTCGTCCGGCGTGTGATCGGGGGACACTGGGGCCTGGTGCCGCGCCTGGGGGAGCTGGCCGTCAACAACGCGATCGAGGCGTGGAACCTGCCGCAGGGGGTGATCTGCCACCTGTTTCGCGATATCGCTGCAGGGAAGCCCGGCACCTTGACGCGCGTCGGCCTCGGTACCTTTGTCGATCCACGGTGGGGCGGGGGAAAGCTCAATGCCCGCACGCAGGCCGACCTGGTGCGGCTGATGCCGATCGACGGCCGCGAGTATCTCTTCTACAAGGCATTGCCGATCCACGTCGGGATCATCCGTGGCACCACGGCCGATCCCGACGGCAATATCACGATGGAGCGCGAGGCGCTGACGCTCGAGGCACAAGCCATCGCGATGGCCGCGCACAACTGCGGTGGCATCGTCATCGCGCAGGTCGAGCGCCTGGCGGAGCGCGGCACGCTCAAGCCGCGCGAGGTGAAGATTCCGGGGGTGATGGTCGACGCCGTGGTGGTGGCCGAAAAGCCCGAATACCACATGCAGACGTTTTCCACGCCATACAGCGCGGCCTTCGCGGGGGAGTTGCGCGTGCCGCTGTCGAGCATCGGCAGCATGCCGCTGAACGCCCGGAAGATCATCGCCCGGCGCGCGGCGATGGAATTACGCAACAACGACGTGGTCAACCTGGGCATCGGCATGCCGGAGGGCATCGCAAACGTGGCCGCCGAAGAGCAGATCTTCGATCTGCTGACGCTGACGGCGGAGCCAGGGGTGATCGGCGGCATCCCGGCCAGCGGACTGAACTTCGGCGCCGCGACCAATCCACAGGCCGTGATCGACCAGCCCAGCCAGTTCGATTTCTACGATGGCGGCGGGCTCGACGTGGCCTTTCTCGGCCTGGCGCAGGCGGACGCGGAAGGCAACGTCAACGTCAGTCGCTTCGGCCACCGCCTGGCTGGGGCGGGCGGCTTCATCAATATCTCGCAGAACGCGCGCAAGGTCGTCTTTGTCGGCACCTTCACCGCCGACAAGTTCGAGCTCGCCGTCGCAGACGGCAAGCTGAGCGTGCGCCACGACAGGCCGGCATCGAAGTTCGTCGATGCCGTGGAGCACCGGACCTTCAGTGGTGGATTCGCCCGGGAGGACGGCACGGTGGTCCTGTACATCACCGAGCGATGCGTATTCGAACTGGGCGAGTCCGGGCTCGAGCTGACCGAGATCGCACCGGGGATCGATCTGCAGGAGGACATTCTTTCGCACATGACCTTCCGCCCGGTCGTGCGCACGCCGCTGAAAATCATGGACGCTCGCATCTTTGCCCACGCCCCGATGGGATTGCGTGCGCAGTTGCTGGATCTGCCGATGGCGAAACGCCTGCGCTACGACGCAGGGAGCAAGTGTCTCTATATCAATCTCGAGGGCATGGAGGTGCGCAGCGTCGAGGATATCGAGCGTATCCGCCGCGCGGTCGAGGAGCGCCTGGCGCCGGTCGGCGAGAAGGTATCCGCCATCGTCAACTATGAACATTTCAGTTTCCTGCCGGAGCTGGCCCAAGCCTATGCGGGGATGATGGCCGATCTGAGCGAGCGCTACTACCGCAGTGTGACGCGCTATACCACCAGCGCCTTCGAGCGCGCTCAACTCAAGAGCGCATTGGCACAGCACCTGGGAGAACTCCGGCTGTTTTCCAGCGAGAACGAAGCGGGGGAGCATCTGGAATAGTCCACGGCGTCAGGGAAAATGCACCCGAGCGGCGGTGCCTCCAGGTCGCAGGCCAGGCGCAAAGCGCAGCCATGGCACGGAGATGGCGAGCCTTTGCAACGACGCATACGGAGGCGCTGTCGATCGGGGGGGCTTGTCGAATGACGCAGTGGACCAGGGCCCGGGCGTGCCGGGCATAGCAAGAGCCGCCGGCTCGCAGGAGATGGCACGTGACAGGCCAGCAGACCGCCGCCGTGATGTTCGACTTCGACCTCACGCTGGCCGATTCTTCCAGCGGCATCCTCGAATGCACCCGCCATGGGCGGCGGGGGGGCGCTTCGTGGGCGTGGTGAGCGGGGCGATGTCGCGCCGGGACTGGTCGGCGCGGGGCGAGGTGGCGATCAGGGAGCATATCGGGGAGGTGGCTGGCCGCGTGCGGGCAGGCGGGATTTGCCCTGGCGACTGGTCCGGCTGAAAGCCGTAGGGCAGGACGTGCCGGCCGCTTTCACATCGGCGCGTGTCTCGGTTGCATCGCGCGCGTCCCGCCCGGTCCGCTTGCCCTTGGGATGTTAGGATCGGCCCCATACAAGGCCATTCCTGCCAACCATGCCTCTTATCCGCATCTGGGCGCTGGACCACGCGCTGGGCTCGGGCATTGCCGCCCCGATCGACATCCTGCTGGCCGCCAACCGCCTGGCCGGCGCGGCGGCCGGGGGCAAGTCCGGCGCGGTGTTCCGCTGGCGCGTCGAATCGCTCGATGGCGCACCGGTGCGTTCGGCTGCCGGCCAGATGATCGCGGTGGACGGCCGCATCGACGGCGGCAGCGCGGCCGATGCCGTGTGGGTGGCCGGGCCGTTCGTGTCCGACGTCGACAAGCTGCTGGGCCGCCCCGCGCGCCTGGCGCCGCTGCTGGCGGCCCTGCGCCGCCAGCATGAGCGCGGCACCTTGCTGGCGGCCTATTGCACGGGAACCTTCCTGCTGGCGGAGGCGGGTCTGCTCGATGGCCGCAGGGCGACCACGCACTGGTCGCGGGCGGCGAGCTTCGGCGCGCGCTATCCGGCGGTGGAGCTGCGCGCCGCCGAGGTGCTGACGGAGCAGGATGGCATCCTGTGCAGCGGTGCGGTCACCTCGTACCAGAGTCTCGCGTTGCAGCTGGTGGGGCGGCTGGCGGGAGAGAAGCTGGCGGCGGCCACGGCCAAGGTGATGCTGATCGACCGTCACCGTGACTCGCAGGACACCTTCATCGACCTCGACCGCATCGACCGGCTGGAGCACGACGATCCGCTGGTGGCCCAGGCCCAGCGCTGGATGCAGAAGCACCTGCGCGAGCCCTTCAACCTCGCGCGCTTGTGCGAGCGGCTCGCGGTCAGCGAACGCACGCTCAACCGCCGCTTCAAGCAGGCCGTCGGCGCTCCACCGCTCAAGTACCTGCAGACCCTGCGCATGGAGGTGGCCAAGCGCCTGCTGGCGGAGCAGCGCATCGCCATCGAGGCGGTGTGCGAACGGGTCGGCTATAGCGACCTGAGCGGCTTCCGGCAGTTGTTCAAGCGCATCGCGGGCGTGTCGCCGAGCGAGTACCGGCGCCGCTTCGCGCGTCAGCCCGCGCAATGATGGCGGGTCCGCCGCCGGCCCGGCGGCGGTGCCTGCAGCGGGTATTGCCCTGTCCGAAATCCCGCTGTCTGAAATGCCACCGTGTAATGGCAGTTCGGCCACTTATCAGGTCCCGGGGCGCATCCCTACACTGGCCTCCAGTCGCCCCGGTGGTCGGGGCGGCAGCACGAGAGACTGCGAGCCAGTCGACAGGAGTCCGCCATGCCCATGATCGATGCCTACCTGCCGCAGGGGGCGCTGCCCCCGGAGGCCGAAGCGCAGCTGATGCGCGATCTGACCGATATCCTGATCCAGCACGAAGGCCTCGACCCGCGCAATCCGCGCGTGCGCGACGTCACCTGGATCTTCGTCCACCGGCCGGCGGCGGTGTACCGCGCCGGCGAGCCGGCCACCGCGCCGATCTACCGCATCGTGCCCTCGGTGCCCGAAGGGCAGTACACCGATGCCGCGCGCGCCGGGCTGGTGAAGGAAGTGACCGCTGCGGTAGCGCGCGCGGAAGGTGTGCCGGCCGACGTCATCGGCAAGCGGGTCTGGGTCTTCCCCACCGAAGTGAATGACGGTTGCTGGGGCGCCCGCGGCGCGGTGCGCCGGCTGCCGGACATCATGGAGTCCTTCGGTGGCGCCACCTTGCGCGAGTTGGGAGAGCGCCGCCTGGCGGCAAAGCGGCGCGTGGATGCCGGCCGGCTCATCGGCGCGCTGGCCGGGGCGCTGGCCGGAGGTGAAGACGGCGGTGCGGACCATAGCGAGAACGTCAAGGCATCCTGAGCCCAGGGATCGGCGGGGAGCGGCAAGCGTCGCCGGCGCGAGGCAAGTCTTCTATGCGAGACCGGCCGGCCGCGCAGCCGCCGGCGCAGGGTGCCGCACCCCTGCCGGCCGGAACCCCGCCGGCCGCCGGGTTGTCTATACATTATCGCTGTGGACATGCTGGGGGCATGCAAATGGATCCCGCACCATCCGGGGTTGAGTCCCCCTCCGTGATATCCCCCTCCGTGATACCCCTGTCCGAAACGGAGGCTCGCCGCCAGTTGCGCCGCGCCGTGATCGCCAGCACCGTCGGCACCACCATCGAGTGGTACGACTTTTTCCTCTACAGCACGGTGACCGGCCTCGTGTTCGCCAAGCTGTACTTCCCTGAATCCGATCCCCTGGTCGGCACCCTGCAGGCCTTCCTGATCTACGCGGTCGGATTTATCGCCCGGCCGATCGGCGCGGCCATCTTCGGGCACTACGGCGATCGCATCGGCCGCAAGGCGACCCTGGTGGCCACGCTGCTGCTGATGGGCCTGGCCACCTTCGCCGTCGCCTTCGTGCCATCCTACGCGCGGATCGGCATCTGGGGCGCGGTCCTGCTGACGCTGCTGCGCTTCCTCCAGGGCGTGGGCGTCGGCGGCGAGTGGGGCGGCTCGGTGCTGATGTCGATGGAGTGGGCGCGCACCGACGCGCATCGCGGCCTGGTCGCCTCCTGGCCGCAGTTCGGCGTGCCGGCCGGGCTGTTCCTGGCCAACCTCGCCGTGCTGGCCGTGAGCCGGCTGAGCGGCGACGCTTTCCTGGCCTGGGGCTGGCGCATTCCTTTCCTGCTCAGCATCGTGCTGGTCGCCATCGGCCTCTATATCCGCCTGAACATCCTCGAGACGCCGGTCTTCGCGCGGCTGCTGGCCGAGCATCGCATCGAGAAGGCGCCGATGCTGCAGGTGATCCGGCGCCAGCCCGGGGACATCCTGCTGTCGGCGCTGGTGCGCATGGCAGAGCAGGCGCCGTTCTACATCTTCACGGCCTTCGTCTTCACCTATGGCGTGATGACGCTCGGCATGTCGCGCGACCTGCTGCTGACCGCCGTGCTCGCCGCCGCGGTGCTCGAGTTCTTCACCATCCCGTTCTTCGGCCACCTGTCCGACCTGCTGGGGCGCCGCCGCATGTACATCGCGGGCGCGCTGGCGGTGGGCGTGTTCGGCTTCTTGTACTTCGCCATGGTCGACACCCGCAACCCGGCCTGGGTGTTTGCCGCGATCGTGCTTTCGCTGGTGCCGCACGCGATGATGTACGGCCCGCAGGCCGCGCTGATCGCCGAGACCTTCACCGGGCGGCTGCGCTACAGCGGTGCGTCGATGGGCTACCAGCTCGCCTCGGTGATCGCCGGCGGCCCGGCGCCGCTGATCGCCACGGCGCTGTTCGCCCGCTACCACTCCGGCTATGCGATCGCCATCTACGTGCTGGTGTGCGCGGCGCTCAGCGTGTTTGCCGCCTCGCGGCTGCGCGACTACACCAACCAGGATATCTCGCGCGAATATGACGATGCGTCGGCGCATGGCGGAGGGCATTCGCCGCACGCCTTGTGAGCCCGGATCGCAAGCGGGATAGCAGGGCGCGGGAACGTCCGTGCCAGCTCATGCTGCTGCTCCTCTCGTTCGTCGGCTTCTCTGCCGTGCTGCAGGCCTCCGCTTCCTGGTGTATCGGCATCATCGGCGTGGCGGGCATGCTGACCGCAGCGGTGCCGGCTCGATGATCCTGATGACGGCGGCTACGCTGGTCGCCAACAATGTGTACGGTCCGTTCCGTCGGTGGCCTCCAGGCCCGGCCGGTAACACGGCATAATCCTCGGCACGAGGCCTGGCGCGCGGCGCCGGCCCATCCGTACACCCAGGAGCTTCCATGACCCCCCAAGACCCGCGCGACGGTATTTCCCTGATCGACTGCACCGAAGCGGAGCACGCGCCGGCCATCCTCGAGATCCTGAACGAGGCGATCGCCAATTCCACCGCCCTGTACGACTACCGGCCCCGTCCGCCCGAGGCGATGGCGGCCTGGTTCGCGGCGAAGCGCGCCGGCGGCTTCCCGGTGATCGGTGCCGTCGACGGCGCGGGCACGCTGCTGGGCTTCGCCAGCTGGGGCACCTTCCGGGCGTTCCCGGCGTACAAGTACACGGTGGAACACAGCATCTACGTGCACCACGAGCACCGCGGGCGCGGTCTCGGCGTGCGCCTGCTGGAGGAGGTGGTCCGGCGCGCGCGGGAGGCGCAGGTGCACGTGCTGGTGGGGTGCATCGATGCTTCCAACGCCGGCAGCATCGGCCTGCACACCCGGCTGGGATTCGTCCACGCGGGGACCATCCAGCAGGTCGGATTCAAGTTCGGGCGCTGGCTCGATGCCGCCTTCTATCAGCTCACGCTGGAGACGCCGGCCTGCCCGGTGGATGGTTGAGGCGGGCGCGGGTCGCGCCGCGCCACTTCGAGGCGGTTGCCGCCCAGTGACTTGGCACGGTACAAGGCCCGGTCCGCCGCGGCGAGCCCGTCGGCCAGTGTGGGCAGATCGTGCTCGAACTGCGCAAGGCCGATGCTGACCGTCGCCGCGATGCCGGGGCCGTCGACCTGCCGGGCCACCGTCTCGGCGAAACGGCCCGCCACGGCCTCGCCCAGTGCCCGCGCGCGGCGCGCGCCGTCGCCGCACAGCAGTGCGGCGAACTCCTCGCCGCCGATGCGGGCCAGGATGGCCTCGGGTCCCAGCACGCCGCGGGCGGTCTCCGCGAAGGCCGCCAGTACCTGGTCGCCTGCCTGGTGGCCGTAGCGGTCGTTGATGGCCTTGAAGTGATCGAGGTCGAAGGCGAGCATGGCGAGCGGCCCGCCTTGCGCCGCGCCGCGCATCAGGCGCCCGCCCTGTTCGAAGAACCAGCGGCGGTTGCCCAGGCGGGTCAGGTAGTCGGTCTGCGATTCGCGCAGCAGTTGTCCGTGGGTTTCCTCGCGCACCAGCTTCAGCAGGGTCATCGGCAGGATGACCGAGTACAGCACGCCCTCATACATCGTGATCTGGCTGGCAAGCATTTGCATGGGCTCCCCGCCGGCCGTCACCAGCCACGGCAGGACGAAGGTCCGGGCCGCGTAGATCAGCGCATGCAGGGCCGCCACCGCGACCACGATGCGCCGCGCATGGAGCGCTTTCATCGCCTCGCAGCGCCGCATCTCCCACGCGGTCAGGCCGCTGATGAGCGCGATCGGGAGCGCGCTGGCGTAGTTCCAGATGGCGTCCTGCCAATGCACTCCGCCGGCCACCCAGACCACCGCCATGGCGAGCAGCAGGCCGGCGGAGGCGGCGCGGTACTGCCGCCCGCGCAAGGAGGCGACGCCGGCGAGGACCAGCAGGTAGCCGCACAGCATGACCAGGTTGGCGATGGCGGAGCCGAGCGCGCCGGGCAGGTCGTGGCGAAGCAGCACCGCGATGCAGCCAAGCGCCAGCGTGCCGAATCCTGCCGCCAGGATCCGCAGCGACCGGCTGCGCCGTGGGTGTGTCCGATGCTCCCAGAACATCATCCCCGCACTGGCGAGAAGCGTTCCGACCGCAAGAAAGTAAAGGGTGAGGAGATCGACGTGCATCCCGAATATCAAGGCATGGCGCCGGTACATCGCGGCGGCAGCCGAATTCTACGTGGGAAACACGAGGGAGCGCGGGGGGCGGGCGGATCCGTGCGCCGCCGGGCGAGCCGAAGTTGCGGGCGCTTCACCCGGGCGCCGGCATCGCGGCAGCCAGGGCGGTTCCCGCCCTGGCGAGGCCGTCCGATCGGGCGGCACGGCCAGGCGCGGCCGCGCCCGGCCGCACGCTAGGCGACCGCCTTGCGCCCGACGCTGCGCAGCAATTGCGTGACGCGGCCCATGTACTGGTCGAAGCACTGGTCGGCCTGGGCCTGGCTGTCGATGGGCCGCTCCACGGTGCGGCCTTCGGCCTCCAGCCTGGCGCGGACGTCGGGCTTGGCCAGCGCTTCGCCGATGGCCTTGCGCAGTGCCGCGACGCGCTCGGCCGGCGTGCCCTGCCTGACGAAGTAGCCGCCGCTGATGGTGTATTCGAAGTCGGGTACCTGTCGGCTCAGCGAGATCAGCGGGATGTGCTTGAGCGGCGCCGGCAGCGCGCGCGAGAAACTCGTCAGCACCTTGAGCCGCCCCATTCCCTGCATGCTGTCGAAGCTCGACTGGTAGGGCAGGATGGCGAAGTCCACTTCGCCGCCGGCGAGGCCCTGCAGCGCCGGCGCGGCGCCCTTGTAGGGCACGTGCAGGAAGGTCGCGCCGGTGCGCGCGCCGAGGGCGTCGCCCATCAGGTGGTAGATCGAGTCGATGCCGACGGTGGCGTAGGTGAGCGGCTTGCTCCGGTTCTGCCTGGCCAGGTCCAGGAACTTGTCCAGCGAGTCGGCCGCGAGGCCGCTGCGCACGAGCAGCACGATGTTGGCGTCGCTGACCGGGGCGGCCAGCAGGAAGTCCTGGGGCTTGTAGCGGGCGGAGGGGTTCAGCAGCGGGGCGAGGAATACCTCGTTGATCGAGCCTGCGAAGAAGGTATAGCCGTCGGCCGGCGCCGCCAGCACCTTGTTGGCGCCGATCAGCCCGGTGCCGCCGCCGTAGTTCTCCACCACGACCTGCTGTTTCACGCTCTTGCCGATGGACTCCGCGAAGATGCGCGCGGACGCATCGGTCGCGCCGCCGGCAGGGTAGGGCACCACCAGCGACAGCGGCCGGCTTGGATAAGGTTCCGCCGCCCGGGCGGGCAGGCCGGCGAGCAGCGTGGAGCCGGCGCCCAGGCCGGCGTACTGGAGGAAGCGGCGGCGTGTCTGCGAGGTCATGGTTGTCTCCCTGTCTGACGATGGCTTGTGGTTTCTTGTGGTTTCTTGTGGATTCGGGGGGGGCGGTCGGATGGGCTCAGGCGAGGTAGCTCTGCGCCAGGCTGGCCCAGAACGCCGCCCCGACCGGCAGCGCCCTGTCGTTGAAGTCGTACAGGGGGTTGTGGACCATGCAGCCACCGTCCTCGCCGAGGCCGTTGCCGAGCCGGATATAGGCGCCGGGACGATGCTCCAGCATGTAGGCGAAGTCTTCGCTGCCCATCACCGGCCCGCGCGCCACCACCTTGTCCTCGCCCAGCAGCCGCACCGCCGCTTCGCGCGCGCGCTCGGTCTGGCGCTCGTGATTGACCAGCACCGGATACTTGCGCTCGTAGACCACCTCGGCCTCGAGCTGGAAGCTGCGGGCCTGGGCCGCGACGAAGTCGCGCAGGCGCGCTTCGATATGGGTGCGCACCTTGGGATCGAGCGCCCGCACGCCGATCTTGATGGTCGCGCTTTCGGGTACCACGTTGTAGGTGGCGCCCGCCTGGATCGAGCCCACGGTGATGACTGCCGCCTTCAGCGCGTCGATCTCGCGGCTGACGATGGACTGCAGGCCGAGCACCATGCTGGCCGCGCCCTGCATCACGTCGATGCCGTGGTGGGGCATGGCGCCGTGGGCCGAGCGCCCATGCAGCGTCACCGTGGCGCGGTCGAACGAGGCCATGGCCGGGCCGGCGATCAGGCCGACCTGGCCGACCGGCAGGCCGGGCGTGTTGTGCAGGGCGTAGACCTCATCGCAGGGAAAGCGCTCGAACAGGCCGTCCTCCAGCATGCGCAGCGCGCCGCCCTCGTTTTCCTCGGCAGGCTGGAAGATCAGGTTCAGCGTGCCGTTGAAGTCAACGGATTCGGCCAGATAGCGCGCCGCGCACAGCAGGATGGCGGTGTGGCCGTCATGCCCGCAGGCGTGCATCTTGCCGGGCAGCGTGCTGGCGTAGTCCAGCCCGGTCTTTTCCTGGATCGGCAGCGCATCCATGTCCGCGCGGATGCCGAGGGCGCGCGTGCCCGAGCCCTTGCGCAGCCGGCCGACCACGCCGGTCGTGCCGAGGCCGCGATGGACCTCGTAGCCCCAGGCGGCCAGCCGTTCGGCGACGAGGTCGCTGGTGCGGCGTTCCTCGAAGGCCAGTTCGGGATGCGCGTGGATCCGGTGGCGGATGGCGACGAACTCCGGGGCGATGGCGTCGATGGCGCGCAGCAAGGCGGAAGGGGTGGCGGGGGCGGTGGATGCGGTCATGGTGCGCTGGGATCGGGGGTGGTTGGTCGCATTATCCGCAGAGGCGTCCGTCGCATCCATGACAGCGGAAGTGGAGAATCGTTGTATAAATGACAACATTCGAATCACCGCATACGAGGCGCCGGCGCCATGGAAGAACGGATGGAGGATGTGCTGGACCGCAGGCGGGCGCTGTGCCTGCTGCAGATCATCGAGACCGGCTCGGTGCGCGGCGCGGCGGATGTGCTGTCGCTGGACCCGTCGGTGGTCAGCCGCGCCGTGGCCAAGCTGGAGCAGGACACCGGCCTGACGCTGCTGGAACGGCGCGGACGGGGCGTGGTGGTGACCGATGCCGGGCGCATGCTCGCGTTGTTCGCGCGCCGCCAGCAGGACCTGCACGACACCTTCCTGGCCGAGGTGAACAGCCTGAAGAACGCCCAGCGCGGCCACATCGAACTGGCCTTCGGCGAGGGCTTCATCGACATGGTGCTCGAACCCGTGCTGCGCGACTTCCTGGTCGCGCATCCGGGCGTGACCTACAACATCCGCGTGGCCGGCACCGAAGAGACCGTGCGCTGCATCGTCGAAGACATGGCGCATATCGGCCTGGTGTTCCAGCCGCCCAACGACGCGCGCCTGCGCTCGCATTATTCCCGGCTCTCCCCGATCCGCGTGCACGTGCGCAAGGACCATCCGCTGGCACGCCGCCGCAAGGCGCTGAGCCTGGCCGACCTGGCGCCGCACCAGGGCGCGGCACTGGTCGAGTCCTTCGGCGTGCGCAAGCACGTGCAGGCAGCGGAACTGGACGAGCAGGTCACGCTGAAGCCGACGCTCGTCACCAACTCGTTCAAGGTGCTATGGGAGTTCGCCGCGCTGGGGCTCGGCTACATCATGACGCCGCGCTCGATCCCGCTGCAAGGCGCGCAGTTCACCGACCTGGTGTCGCTGCCGCTGGCCAACCCGATCCTGAACCACAGCCGGATCCATGTGGTCACGCGCAGCGGGCGGCCGTTGTCGCCGGTGGCGGGCAGGCTGCTGCGGCATGTGGTGGAGGTGTTTCCGAAGGTTTGAGCGCGCCGGTCGCTCGCTGGCGGCCACGCGCTGCCATGCGCGCTCCGTCAAGCCCTGTTCGAACTGCAGGGTGCCTGCAGGGTACCGTATGAGAACAGCCGTTCGCTGGCTTGCAGGGTATCTGGCATGCGTCCTCCGTTTCGGGAGGATCGATCTTACCCGCCCCGGCCAGGCGGGGCCGTGCGCCCGGCGTCGTGCCCCTGGACTTGGGCGATGGCCGCCGTGAAGTCGCGCAGGAACTCGCCGATCTGCGCGGCGTATGGCGGGGCATGCAGCAACGTCGCGATGTCCTCCGGCGTCCTGCCGATCAGCGGGATTCGCAGGAACGGTTGCTCCAGGAAGCTGCTGCTTACCGTCGCGAGCACGAGCCTCAGCGAGGCCAGCATGTCATCGCCCCGGTGCGAGCCGTGCACCAGGGCCACCGGCTTGCCGACGATCTCGAAGCGGGAGACCATCCAATCGATGGCGTTCTTGAGGCCACCCGGGATGGCGCGGACATACTCGGGGCTCGAGATGATGAGCCCGTCGGCCCGGGCGACGAGGTCCAGGAACCTGGCGACTTCGAGCGGGGCATGTTGCTCGAAGTCCGGGGAAAAGACCGGCAGCCTGTCGAGATGGTGAAAGACCGAGAACTCGATGCCGGCCGGCGCGAGCGCCTGCATCGCTTTCAGCATGGCGGTATTGGTGGAGGCCTCGCGGGCGCTGCCGGAAATGGCTAATAGATGCATGGGAACGAGGTAGAGGCGGGTTTCCTTACGGAGGCGGTTCCACCTCTGCGCGGGTGGCTGCTACCCGCATCATAGCCCCGTGGCCTCGGCGCGACGACGGCCTTGGCGCGTCGGCAAAGGCCATGCCCTCGGAAGCCGGCCGGATGGCGGCATCGCCGGCGTGGAAGCCGGCCCGAGCGGCGGCGCGCTCCGCTCGGCAGGCAGCCATCGTCATCGTGGCATGCCGGCCGAATTCCACAGCATCTCCGCGCGCGTGCCCGTGCGGCAGTACGCGAGGACCGGCTTCGGCAGGCCTGCCACCAGCGCGCGGAAGGCCGCGGCGGCCTCGTCGGTGACGCGGCCGGATTCCACCGGCAGGTAGCGCACCGTCATGCCGAGCGCGCCGGCGACCTCAGCGATCTGCGCGAACGGCGTCTGTCCGGCGGCCTCGCCATCGGGCCGGTTGCAGACGATGGAGCGGAAGCCGATGGCGTGCGCGGCGCGTACGTCGGTGCCGCTCAACTGCGCGCTGACACCCACCTCATCCGATAGCTGCTTGACCTGAAGTGTCTGGCCGCTTTCCTCCGCTTCCCGGCAGCGCTCGATGGCCCGGCGGAAACACGCGACCGCAAAGTCGACATCGTCCTGGGTGGTGAAGCGGCCGAGGCTCAGCCGCACCGTGCGTGCCGCGGCGTCCGCGTCCAGGCCGATCGCGGTCAGCACGTGGGAGGGTTTGCCGGCCGCCGAGTTGCAGGCCGAGGTGGACGAGATGGCCAGGTCGTCGCCCAGCATGGAAGGGGAGAAGCCGGGCAGCGCCACGGTCAGGCTGACCGTGTGCGGAATCCGCCTGGCGCCGCGGGCGTTCTGGGTGACGACCCCCAGTGCCCGCACACCGTCCAGCAGGCGTTCGCGCCATTGCGCGATGCGCTGGTTGTCCGACGCCATCTCCGCGCGCGCCAGCTCGCATGCCGTGCCCATGGCGACGATCTGGTGGGTGGCCAGGGTGCCGGAGCGCAGTCCCTGCTCATGGCCGCCGCCGTGCATCTGGCAGGCAATGCGGGGCGCGATATGGCGATTCACATAGAGTGCGCCGATGCCCTTCGGCCCATAGAACTTGTGGGCCGACATCGACAGCAGGTCGATCCCCATCGCCTTCACGTCGATCCCGGTCTTGCCGACGGCCTGTGCCGCGTCGACGTGAAGCAGGGCGCCGGCAGCGTGGACGGCGCGCGCGATCTCCGCGACGTCGGTGAGGGTTCCGATTTCGTTGTTCACCAGCATCAGGGAGACGATGCCGGTGTCCGCGCGCAGTGCCGCGGCGACGGCGGCCGCAGAGATCTCGCCGGCCGCGTCGGGCGACAGGCGGGTGACGGCAACCCCGAGGTGTTCGAGGTGGCATGCCGTGTCCAGGATGGCCTTGTGCTCGAGCCTGCTGGTGACCAGGTGGCGGCGCGCCGGCTCGGCGTCGAAGAAGCCCTTGAGGGCCAGGTTGTTCGACTCGGTCGCGCCGGAGGTCCAGATGATCTCATCGGCCTCCGCGCCGATCAGGCCGGCGACCTGCGCGCGGGCCTGCTCGACCAGCGCCCTGGCCTGCCGCCCCGCGGCATGCGTGTTCGACGCCGGGTTTCCGAAGGCGCCGTCGGCGCCCAGGCAGCCAAGCATTGCCGCGATGACCCGGGGATCCGCCGGGGTCGTTGCCGCGTAATCGAAGTACCGCAGAGTGTCCGTGCTCATGATCCGTCATCCTTGAGAGTGATGGAAATGTTACGCGGCGCACGCGGAGGGCGATTCCAAAATGGGCTGCAGGTGCGGACCTTATTGGGATGAAATCCTAATAAATAAAAAGAAAAAGGAATAATTTTCCACCGGATGAGCGGACTCCGATACTGGCACTTCCTATACCAGGATCGATGCTTGCCTTGTTGCGCTTCCAGAGCCGGCGAACAATGCGCGTTCACTCACCCATCGCGCGCTCGTTCCGGGCACCGGAGGATCCGTTGCCGCCGCCAGCCCCGTGCTGCGAGAACATGGTGCCGGCTTGGCTAAGCCAGGCAAGTCCATCGCAAGGACCGCGGGCCGGGCAACCCGGCTGCGCGGCTCCGGCGGCTCCAAGCGGCTCCAAGCGGCTCCAAGCGGATCGAGCGTGCGACCTGATTTCGCCAAGGAGCACCTGCCCATGAAGATCGCCATCCTCCCCGGCGACGGTATCGGACCCGAGATCGTCGCGGAAGCCACCAAGGTCCTGGATGCCCTCGACCTGCCAATCGAAATGGACCACGCGCCGGCAGGCGGGGTCGCCTATGCGGCGCACGGCCATCCGCTGCCGGAAGCCACGCTGCAACTGGCGAGAGAGGCCGATGCCGTGCTGTTCGGTGCCGTGGGCGACTGGCGCTACGACCAGCTGGAGCGCCACCTGCGCCCTGAACAGGCCATCCTCGGGCTGCGCCGGGACCTGGGCCTGTTCGCCAATCTCCGGCCGGCGCTCTGCTATCCGCAGCTGGCCGGGGCCTCCAGCCTCAAGCCCGAGCTGGTCTCCGGCCTCGATATCCTGATCCTCCGCGATGCCACCGGCGACGTCTACTTCGGCCAGCCGCGCGGACGCCGCATGGCGGCGGACGGGCATTTCCCGGGCGATGACGAGGGCTTCGACACGATGCGGTATGCGCGTTCCGAGGTCGAGCGCATCGCCCATGTCGCCTTCCAGGCAGCGCGCCGGCGCCGCCGGCGTGTCACCAGCGTGGACAAGGCCAATGTGCTGGAAACCTCCCGGCTCTGGCGCGACGTCATGAGCGAAGTCGGCAAGGCCTATCCGGACGTGGCGCTGGAGCACATGTACGTCGACAACGCGGCCATGCAGCTGGTCAAGGCGCCCAAGGCGTTCGACGTGGTGGTCACCGGCAATATGTTCGGGGACATCCTCAGCGACGAAGCCGCCATGCTCACCGGCTCCATCGGCATGCTGCCGTCGGCCAGCCTGGGGGCGGGCAAGCGGGGACTGTACGAGCCCAGCCACGGCAGCGCCCCCGACATCGCCGGCCAGGGCATCGCCAATCCCCTGGCGACGATCCTGTCGGCCGCCATGATGCTGCGCTTCTCGCTCGCTCAGGCAGACGCCGCGGACCGCATCGAGGCGGCGGTCAGGGATGTCATCGCCTCGGGATTGCGCACGGCGGACATCCATGCCGCAGGCACGACCCGGGTCGGGACATCCGCGATGGGTGACGCCGTCGTCGCCGCCTTGCGCGCGGGTCAGCTGCCGGTCGAGGTGTAGTGGCGCACGCCGATGCGCCAGGCGCCGAAGGCGATGGCGAGGAAGGCGAATCCGGCGAGCGGCGACACCAGCCCGGTCCAGGCCGGCGCGCCGAGCGGATCGGGCTTGCCCAGGATGGCCAGCGCGGGATAGTAGGCCACGCAGGCCAGGGGCACGGCGAAGGTCAGGATGCGGCGGAACCAGGCGGCGTACAGCGCGATCGGGTACTGGGCCGCCTCGACGCCGCCGTAGGTGAACACATTGGCGATCTCCAGGCTCTCGATGGTCCAGAAGGACAGCGTGCCTTGCAGCACGAGGATGCCGAGGAACAGCGCCACGCCGCCCGCCAGCGCGAAGAGGGCGATCGCGGTGGCCGCCGGGGTCCAGGCGATGCCGCCCTGCACGGTGGCGAAGGCCAGCACCATCAGCCCTTGCAGCAGCCGTCCCAGCCGGCTGATGCGCACGTCGTAGCCCATCAGTTGCAGCGCCAGCGGGCGCGGGCGCAGCAGCAGGCGATCGAATTCGCCGGTGCGCAGCAGGGTCGTGCCCAGCACGTCGAAGCCGCGCCCCAGCGCATCGGCGAGGGCGAACATGCAGTTGACCAGCCCGTAGCACAGCGCCACTTCGCCGATCTTCCATCCCTGCACCTCGCCGAAGCGGTGGAACAATGCCCACACCGCCACCACCTCGATGCCGGTGGCGAGGAACTGGCCCAGGGTGAGCATCAGCGCCGAGGCCGGGTAGCGCGCCTGCCCCGCCAGCGAGGACAGGGCGAGGCGGGCGAACAAGGCGAGCGATCCCATGGGCTTCATTTCACGCATTCCCCTCATCGTCCTCATCCCCCCTGGACCTCGAGCCGGCGCATGGTGCGGCCCATGGCCGCGTGGCCCACGCCGACCAGCAGCAGGATCCAGAAGGCCTGCAGGCCCAGTCCCGCCAGCGCCCGCGCGCCGGCCAGCTGCCCGGAGTAGAGGCGCACCGGGATATCCAGCACGCCGGCGAGCGGCTGCATCAGCAGCGCCATCTGCCAGGTGTCCGGCAGCAGTGCCAGCGGCAGCAGGTTGCCGGACAGCACGATCACGATCGGCGTCGCCAGCGCATTGATGCCGCGCTCGTTGAGCGCGGCCGCCGCGGCGATGTTCAGCAGCATCACGAGCGCGGTGGACAGCAGCAGCGCCAGCAGCACCGAGAGCAGGAAGGCCGCGCCCTCGGCCAGGCCGGCAGGCGGCTGCCAGCCCCATTCGCCGAGCCCGGCCAAGGGCAGCGCGATGGCCGCGAACACCAGCATCAGCGCCACGCGCGGCAGCACGCGCGCGGCGGCCCAGCCGGCGGAGCGCGCAAACCACAAGGCATAGGCGTCGACCGGCCGCAGGCGGTCATAGGCCACCGCGCCGGTGCGTACCGACAGCGCGATCTCGGGGTCGCCGCCCCAGGGCAGCAGCGCAAGCAGGCCCTGGGCCATCCACGTATAGGTGACGGACTGCGCCAGCGACATGGGCGCGCTTGCCGCCGCCGCGCCGCCGTAGAAGGCCGCCAGGATCATGATCTTGATGCCGCCCCACCAGCATTGGGTGGCGAAGCCGGCATAGGCCGCCGTGCGGTACTGCAGCATCTGCAGGAAGCGCGAGCGGAAGGCGGCGAGGTAGGGGCGCAGGCGGTCGGGTGGCGGCATGCGGGTCAGGCCTCGGCCGCGCCGTGCATGGCGTAGAAGCGCGTGATGACCGCCTCGATGGTCATGCCCTCGTCCTCCGCGTCTTCCGGCAGGCCGTCGTCGAGGCGGCGGGCCGCGACCACCTGCGCGCGCAGGGCGTCGACCGGGCAGTCGGCCAGCACGCGGCCGTGTCCGATCACGATCACGCGCCGGGCCAGGGCCTCGATGTCGTGCATATCGTGCGTGGTCAGCAGCACCGTGGTGCCGCGTTCCCGGTTGGCACGCTGGATGAAGTCGCGTACCGCGAGCTTGGACGGCGCATCGAGCCCGATGGTCGGCTCGTCGAGGAACAGGATGTCGGGCTCGTGCAGCAGCGCCGCGGCGATCTCCGCGCGCATGCGCTGCCCCAGCGACAACTGGCGCACCGGCTGGTCGAGCAGGCGCTCGAGCTGCAGCAGCGCGACCAGTTCGTCGCGCGTGCGCGCGAAGCGCACCGGGTCGACCCGGTAGATATCGCGCAGCAGGGCAAAGCCGTCGCCGACCGGGAGATCCCACCACAGCTGCGTGCGCTGGCCGAACACCACGCCGATGCGCGCCACGTGCTTCTCGCGGTCGGCGAAGGGCACACGCCCGTCGATCTCGACGCGGCCACCGTCGGGCCGCAGGATGCCCGCCAGCACCTTGATGGTGGTCGACTTGCCGGCGCCGTTCGGCCCGATGAAGCCGAGCAGCTCGCCGCGCTCCAGCGTGAACGACACGTCGGCCAGCGCCTCCACCGTGCGATAGCGCGGCCGCGCCAGCGCGCGCAGGGCGCCGAGCACGCCGGGGTCGCGCTCATGGATGCGATAGGTCTTGCGCAGATGGCTGACGACGATCTGAGGCATGGCGGCGGACAATCTCGGCCAAACGGGTGGGGGCGGGATTCTACCGGATGGGTTTGCGTGGCGCAAGGCGTGGCGGCGCGCCACCCGCGGTGGCCGCAGGCCGCAAGGCTTAGAGCGGCCGCACTGCCAGCCGCAGCCCCATCGCCTTCAGGATCGACGTCAGGCTGCTCAATGCCGGATTGCCCTGCGCGGACAACGTGCGATAGAGCTGCGTGGGATTCAGCCCGGCCTGCCCGGCCACCGCCTGGACCCCGCCGAAGGCCTGCGTCAGCTGCCGCAGCACGGTCAGCAGCTCGCCCTGGTCGCCGCCGGCGATGACGTCGTTGATCACGTCCAGCGCCAGCGCCGGGTCGTCGCGGTACAGCTCGGCCATGGCTTCGTCATGGGATCGGCTCCTACGTTTGCGGATGGATTCCGCTCCCCGCTTCTAATCGGGGTGGGCGGACGCAAGGCAGGGTTAGCAGACCGGCACGTAGCCCCGGCGAGCCCTGAGGCTCCCCCGCCAAGACCCGCCCGCAGTCGTCAGGAGGCGTACATTGGCACTTCGGACGCGATCGAATGCCATCGGATGGCGAGCGTCCGCCTACGTGGCTCGGGCTGCTAAACCCGGTCGCTGTTGTCGCAGCGACAAGAAGACGGTACCCGGTATCGGCATTCAATGCGTTGCCGAATGATACCTTTTGTGGGGCCACAGACGACTTCCACACAGGCAGTGTGCTGCCACGGTGCATCGGGGCTGGAGATGCTTCATCGCCGAGGTGGTCTTGGCTTAGGTGCTTTCGTCACACCTTGCTCGTCCTTCGCGTCCGCTGATTGCGGACCCTACTTGAGGAAGAAGCCGGTCGCCAAATAGCAGGCGGCCGCTGCCGAAAATCCGAGGCGTGAACTCGTGCTATTATTTGGTGCACAAGTACACCAAAGAACCAGGCCATGGACGTAGTAAATGAGGACAACGGCGCAGCACTCCGCGCCTTGATCGAGGGCGCTGGAATTACCCAGGCCGAAGCGCTTGCATTGATCAACAGAAGGCAGGCCTTTCCGATACCTATGTCCACTTGGAAATCGTACTTGGCGGCCCCCGACAGTGCCCGGCGACGCAATTGCCCCGAGGCGGTCATCAACCACGCCAAAAAGACTATCGGCAAGCTCAGGCAACAAGCTTGAAGCGGTGCACATCTGCACCTTGAACTGAACACTTTGGATGGAGTCAGTACATGGGTACGACCTATGAAACGGACGTAGTGGCATGGGCGAGCGAGCAAGCCGCACTGCTTCGCGCTGGCAATCTGTCGGCCATCGACGTCCTGCACATTGCAGAGGAGATCGAGGACGTGGGCAAAAGCGAGCAACGCGAACTGGCAAGCCGTATGTCCATCCTGCTGGCGCATCTCTTGAAGTGGCAGTTCCAGCCTTCACGTCGGAGCAAGAGTTGGCAGTTCACCATTCGTACCCAGCGCAAGGAGGTTGCCTACGTCCTGAACGAGGCCCCCAGTCTGCGCGGCAAGTTCAACGATGCAGCATGGCTCGACATCGTGTGGTCGAAGGCCCGCAGTATTGCGAGCAATGAAACCGGCCTGGACCTCGATGTGTTCCCGGAAGCGTTACCTTGGGCCGTCGATGACGTGCTCTCACAAGAGTTCTACCCGGAATAGCCAATGACGGTGCCGCAATACGCAAGGCACGCGCTATTTCCGGTGCCACTCGCCAGCACCTGACTCGGAAGACGTCTCACTCGACGTCTTCGCCGTGTCGCCTGCCAGTCGACCACAGTGTGCCGCGGCGCTTACCGCCGTCTTCCACCGCCTGGCCGCTTCCCGGCGCCGACGCCTGCCCCACCACCCCCCACCGCCTCGATCACCGGATACCGGTCGAAGATCTGCTTGATCCACTGCCGCAGCCAGACGATGGCCGGGTCATGGTGGAAGCGTGGATGCCAGTACTGGCTGAGTGCGAATGTGGCCGGAGCCACCTGCCAAATTCCGCGTGGAAGGGTGACGCAGCGCGGGGCTGCTTTCCTGCGCCCGAGCGCACCGGGAAAGCCAGTTTCCCGCGTTCCGGCACGCCGCCAGGCAGCTAGTCGTTGAAGACCCGCGGCGCAATGCGCCCCATTACCGCTTCGGCGCCGGCGGGGGTAAGGTGGGAATCGTCGAACATGACGATATTGCCGCGTCCCGGGCCGGTCCGCGTCAGGCAGCCCGAGGCATTGCACATAGCGTCGTACGCGGAAATGTACTCGATGCCCAGGCTCTTCGCGATTGCGGATCCCTCCTGATCGTACTGCTTCGACAATGGGTCGAGCCCGAACAGTGTTCGTGCTGGCATGGTCTCGTGGTGCTCGCGCCAGAACAGCCAATAGAGCTTGGGCAGCGAGCTTTGCCAGGTGGCGACCTGTCCGATCAGGACGATGCGCTTGACTCCGATGGTATGCAGCGCATCAACGGTGCCACGTAGTGCCTGCAGGCGGTCGGTGGTCCAGTTTGCCGTCAGTAACACGACCGCAGGCCGCGTTTCTCTGGCGCGCGCCAAGGCTTGTGCATTGGCCTGCGCGCAACGGGCCTCGCCACCGATCAGGGGCGGACATCCCGATGTGCTGAATTGCGCCAGTCGCACGCCCCGCTCCTGGCTGGCGCTGCGCACGCCGGGATAGAGGGCGGCGGATCGGGAATCGCCCCACAGCATGACCAGCGTTCCCGTGCCGGGGTCCACGCACGAGGTACTGAAAACGCGGTCCGCACCTTCCAGGTAGCATGCGCCGCGCCGCCAGAGCTTGTCGCGGTCGAACTGCACGCCATCGGCGAAGGCGCCGACCATCCTCGACATGCGGAATCCCATGCCGTCACGCTGGTAGGCGTTGTAGCCGGCGAGGCCGCATCCCGCCATCAGCAGCAGGAGCATGCCGACGATCCGTCGCGGATGCCGCGATTGGCGGATCGGCATTTCCAGATACCGATAGGTCAGGATGGCCAGTAGCAGACTGAGCAGCAGGGCAAGGGCGCGCCATGTCACCGGGGCTGTGCCGCTGCTGATGATCCGCAGTGCCGAAAGGAGTGGCCAATGGGCGAGATAGAGCGGGTAGCTCACCAGCCCGATCGCGACGAGCGGCGCCCAGCCGAGTACGCGGCGAGCAATGGTCCGAGTGGCTCCGGCGTCGATCAGCAGGTAGGCCGCCATGGTCGGGCCCAGCGCCCACCAGCCGGGAAACGCCGAGGAGGCATTGACGAAGGCGAGCGACAGCGCCAACAGGCTGAAGCCGGCCATCGATTTGACCTGGCCAAGCGGTGCCGATCGCCCTGCCGCAGCCTGCCGCGCATGGTCCGAATGGTGCCGATAGGCAAGCAGCGCCCCGATCATCGGCTCCCAGGCGCGCGTCAGTGGGGAGTAGAAGGCGGCGACGGCGTGGTGGTGCGCTACGCTGCTGATGTTCAGCGCGAACGATCCGAGACCTACGATAGCGATCGGCCAGAGCGGGGACTGGCGCGCGCGCAACGTGGCGAGCAGGAGAACCGGCCAGGCCAGGTAGAACTGCTCTTCGACGCCGAGCGACCACAGGTGGAGGAGAGGTTTGAGTTCCGCGGAAACGTCGAAGTATCCGGCTTCACGCCAGAGCACGAGATTCGCGATGGAAGCGGCGCCCGCCGCGATGTGCTTGCCCAGTTGCTTGAATTCCTCGGGCAGCATGTTGAACCAGCCGAAGGCATAGAGTCCGACGAAGACCAGCAATAGCGCCGGGAAGATCCGCCGTATCCGCCTGCTGTAAAAGCCGAGGAAGCTGAAATTGCCGGCGTCGATCTCGCGCAGCATGTGCTTCGTGATGACGTACCCCGATATCACGAAGAAGATATCGACACCGACGAAGCCCCCGCGCAGGAACCCCGGGAATGCGTGGAAAACCAGGACGGCGAGTACCGATATCGCGCGCAGGCCGTCGACGTCCGCGCGGTATCCTGCGATGCGGTCGTGGGTCAGTGGCGCGGCGTGCGAAGCGTGATATGGCGTGGCCACCGCACTGCGGCCGACGCCTTCCCCTGAAATCCCCATGTTTCCCGCAATCTCGCCCGCGAATTTCCGTGCCCGTGCACAGGTCGAAGGTCGCGATTTTCCCCCAAGCGTTGCGGAATCAAAGCGGCGATATGCGTGGTAAGCCGTGCTCTCTTTCTCCACACCCGATGCGCCGTTTTCGTGCTGCGGCGGGCCGGCAGCGGCAGCGGGCACTTACAGGACCGTCGCTCAGGCTGGCGCCAGCGTGTCGTTCTGCGCAGCGGATCGGGGAGGCAGATGGACGGATGGCATCATTGCTTTGGGCTGCCGGTTCTGGCGGTTCTCACATGCGTCTGCCCTTGGCGGGCTGCTTGCTGCGCCTTGCCGCCACCGCCGCGTCCCGGACGGTCCCCCCCACCGCCTCGATCACCGGATACCGGTCGAAGATCTGCTTGATCCACTGCCGCAGCCAGACGATGGCCGGGTCATGGTGGAAGCGCGGATGCCAGTACTGGCTGAGCGCGAACGGCGGCAGCGTGACGGGTGGCTGTACCGTGCGCACGATGCCGTAGCGGCAGAACACATTGGCGAGTTCCTGCGGCACGGTGGCGATCAGGTCGGGCTGCTCGTCCATCAGCAGCGGTACGGCGAGGAAGTGCGGGGTGTGCAGGTAGATGCGGCGGCGCAGGCCGTGGCTTTCGTAGGCGGCGTCGTAGGCCGGGCTGGTGCGGCCGGCCAGGCTGACGGCGATGTGCGGCATGGTTTCGAACTGCTCGCGGGTGAGGTGCTCGCCGACGTCGCGGTTCTTGGTGCTGACGATGGTGGCGAAGCCGTGCATGAAGATCTGCTGCTGGAACAAGGTTTCCGGCGCGGTGCGTACCGAGCCGAGCAGCAGGTCGGCTTCGCCGGAGGCGAGCAGGGCTTCGATCTGCGGAATGGGGACCTGCATGGTGCGCAGCGTGCAGTGCGGGGCGATGACGCGCAGGTGCTTGATCAGCGGGGGCAGGAAGACCAGCTCGCCCATGTCCGTCATGCATAGCGTGAAGGTGCGCTCCATGGTGGCCGGGTCGAAGCTCGCCTGCGGCAGCACGCGCGTGCGCATGGCGGTCATCACTTCGAGGATGGGGCCGGCCAGGGCCTCGGCCTTGGTGGTCGGCGCCATGCCTTTGCCGGTCTTGACGAAGAGCGGATCGTCGAAGTAGTCGCGCAGCCGGTTGAGGGCGTGGCTCATGGCGCTCTGGGTGAGGCCGAGCTGCTCGGCGGCGCGCGTCACGCTGCGCTCGCGCAGCATGGCGTCGAACACGCTCAGCAGGTTGTAGTCGAAGGCATCGTTATGCATGGCGTACATTCCAATCATGTTCGTCATGAGGTTGAGACATATTGGGCCGCTGCCTAGACTCCTGTCAACACGCCTCGCAGAAGGCGTCGATCACCGCGATCACCACAACACAGGAGACAACCATGGTCCGTTCCCACCCGCTGGGCTGGCTGCTTGCGCTCGCCGGCCTGTGCAGTCCTGCCGCCTGGGCCGACGTCCAGGTCGGCGTCACGCTGTCCCTCACCGGCCCCGCGGCATCGCTGGGCATTCCGGCCCGCCAGGCGGTCGACATGCTGCCGCGCGAAGTCGGCGGCGAGGCGATCCGCTACACGGTGCTGGACGACGCGTCCGATCCCGCCTTCAGCGTGCGCAACTTCCGCCGCCTGGCCGACGAACAGCAGGTCGACGTGGTGCTCGGCTCCTCGTCGACGCCGGCCACGCTGCCGCTGGCGGCGGTGGCCGCCGAGAAGGGCGTGCCGCTGCTGAGCCTGGCTGCCAGCGCCAAGATCGTGCAGCCGATGGATGCCACGCGCCGCTGGGTCTTCAAGGTGATCCAGAACGAGGCCCTGATGATGCAGGCCACGCTGGCGCGCATGCAGCGGGACGGGGTGCGCACGCTGGCCTTCGTCGGCTTCGGCGACGCCTACGGCGAGGCCTGGCTCGGCGAACTGCGCGCGCAGTTACCGCCCGCCGGTATCCGGCTGGTGGCCGAGGAGCGCTATGCCAAGACCGATGCCTCGGTGGTGGCGCAGGCGCTGAAGGTCATGGCGGCCAAGCCCGACGCGGTCTTCATCGCGGCCTCCGGCACACCCGGCGCGCTGCCGCAGAAGACCCTGGCCGAGCGCGGCTTCCGTGGCAAGGTCTACCAGACCTACGGCATCGCCAACCGGGATTTCCTGCGCGTGGCCGGCAAGGACGCGGAGGGCGCGATCTTCGCGGTCGGGCCGGTGCTGGTGGCCGGCCAGCTGGCCGGCGCCAACCCGGTGCGCCCGGTCGCCGCCGATTTCGTGCAGCGCTACGAGGCGGCGCACGGCAAGCAGTCGGTATCGGTGTTCGCCGCCAATGTGTGGGACGCCGGCATCGTGCTGCGCCAGGCCCTGGGCAAGGCGCTGGCGACGGCCAGGCCGGGCAGCCCGGCCTTCCGCGCGGCGCTGCGCGATGCGCTGGAGACGACCCGCGACGTGGTGACCACGCAGGGCGTCTGCACCATGTCCGCCACCGACCATTCCGGCTACGACCGCCGCGCGGTGGCGATGGTGCAGATCCAGGGCGGCGACTGGAAGATCGTCGACTGAATCACTGAATCACTGAATCACTGAATCACTGAATCACTGAATCACTGAATTACCCAATCCCCGAATCACTGAAACCGGCCGATGCCCGCCCCACCATGCAGGCGCATCGCGCCGCTGCACATTGCAAAGGCTGGCAATGGCCGTGCCATTGCCGCACCTGGGAGAAACGAAGATGTTCATCCGCAATACCTGGTATGTCGCCGGCTGGGACAAGGAAGTCGGCCCGAGCGAGCT
The DNA here is from genome assembly GCF_001854325.1 of Cupriavidus malaysiensis. Taxonomy (NCBI): domain Bacteria; kingdom Pseudomonadati; phylum Pseudomonadota; class Betaproteobacteria; order Burkholderiales; family Burkholderiaceae; genus Cupriavidus; species Cupriavidus malaysiensis. The sequence continues at coordinate 2,557,483 of NZ_CP017755.1, read as the reverse complement.
CTTCGCGCGCACCATCATCGGCATCCCCGTGCTGATGTACCGTGACGCGCAGGGCAAGGTGGTCGCGCTGGAAGACCGCTGCTGCCATCGCGGCGCCCCGCTCTCGATCGGCCGGCGCGAGGGCGATTGCGTGCGCTGCCTGTATCACGGGCTCAAGTTCGACACGGGCGGGCGCTGCGTGGAGGCGCCGGCGCAGCAGCGCATCCCGCCGCAGGCCAAGGTGCGCACCTTCCCGGTGGTGGAGCGGCACCGCTGGCTGTGGATCTGGATGGGCGATGCCGAGGCCGCCGATCCGTCCCTGATCCCGGATACGCATTGGCTGGACGATCCCGCCTGGCGCAGCCTCGACGGCTATATCCACTATGACGTCAACTACCTGCTGATCGCCGACAACCTGCTCGACTTCTCGCACCTGCCCTTCGTGCATCCCACCACGCTGGGCGGCAGCGAGGACTACGCCAGCGTGCAGCCGCAGGTGGAGCGGCTGGAGGACGGCGTGCGCATCACGCGCTGGACCCTCGGCACCGAGGCGCCGCCGTTTGCCAGGCAGGTGAAGCAGTGGCCGGGCAAGGTCGACCGCTGGAATATCTACAACTTCACGCTGCCCGCCATCCTGGTGATGGATTCGGGCATGGCGCCGGCCGGCACCGGCGCGCCGGAAGGGCACCGCGTGGATGCGGCCGAGTTCCGCGGCTGCCAGGCGCTGACGCCGGAGACCGAGCACTCCACGCACTACTTCTTCGCCCATCCGCACAACTTCGCCATCGACCAGCCGGAGGTGACGCGCTCGATCCACGAGAGCGTGGTGGCCGCCTTCGCCGAGGACCGCGACATCATCACCGCGCAGCAGCGCTCGCTGGCGCTCGAACCGGATTTCAAGATGATCCCGTTCTCCATCGATGCGGCACTGTCGCAGTTCCGCTGGGCGGTGGCGCGCCGCCTCGAAGACGAGGCACGCCAGCGCGCAGCGTCCCCGCAGGCAAAGGTGGCGTGATGGAACTGCTCGTTACCGCGCTGCGGCGGGAGGCCGAGGGGGTGCTGGGCGTGGAGCTGCGCGATCCGGCCGGCGCGCCGCTGCCGGCCTTCGTGCCCGGCGCGCATGTCGATGTGGCCTTTCCCAACGGCTGCACGCGGCAGTATTCGATTGCCAGCAGCGCCGGGGATGGCTCCCGCTACTGGCTCGGGATCGGCCTGGCGCCGGCTTCGCGGGGCGGCTCGCGCTATGCGCACGAGCGCCTGCGTCCGGGCGACCGGCTCCAGGTCGGCGCGCCGCGCGCGCTGTTCCAGCTCGACGCCGATGCGGCGGGGCACCTGTTCATCGCCGGCGGCATCGGCATCACGCCCATCCTGAGCATGATCCGCTGGTGCATCGACCACCAGCGCTCCTGGCGCCTGCTGTACTGCGTGCGCTCGCGCCGCCATGCAGCCTACCTGGAGACGCTCGCGCCCCATGCGGCGCGCTGCCGGCTCCACGCCGACGACGAGCAGGGCGGTCCGGCGGACCTGCACGCCAGCCTGCGCGAGCTGCCCGCCGGCTGGCATGTGTACTGCTGTGGCCCGGGCGCGATGATGGACGCGGTGTCGGCCGGCGCCGGCGCGGCCGGGGTGCCCGCGCCGGCCGTGCACTTCGAGCGCTTCGCGCCGCCGTCCGCGCAGGGCGAAGCCGCCGAGGGCGGCGAGGGGGCGGGCCCGGCGGACGGTGCCTTCGAGGTGGCGCTGGCACGGCAGGGCGGGCGTTTCACGGTGCCGGCCGGGCAGAGCATCCTGTCCGTGCTGGAAGGCCACGGACTATGCCTGCCGTCCTCCTGCCGCGAAGGCCTGTGCCGCAGTTGCGAGGTGCCGCTGCTGGCGGGCCGGGCGGACCATCGGGACTATGTGCTGAGCGAGGCGGAACGGGAAGCGAACCGCTCGATCCTGATCTGCGTGTCGCGGGCGGCGGGCGGGGAGCTGGTGCTGGACTTGTAGGCGGGGAGGGACCCGGCGCGATCGCCTGGCGGCATGCGTGGGCCCGCGGGTCCACGGGTCAAGCCGGGTCAGTGGCCAGCCGCGAGTAGATGGAGAAGTCCCCGGGCCGGCCCCGCACCATCCGATAGGACCGCAGCAAGCCCTCGCAGCGGTAGCCGCAGGCGGTGAGCACGCGCGCCGAGCGGGCATTGCTGCGCAAGACTACCGCCTGCACGCGCTGGAAGCCGTAGTGGGAAAGGACCACGCGGTGACCGAGGCGCAGACGGCGCGGGCGATGCCTCGGCCCCAGTACGCAGGCGACAGGTCATAGGCGATCTCCGCCGTGCGGTTGGCCGTCGACACCGTATGGAAGCCGATGGTGCCGATCACCCCGGCCGTCGCTTGGTCGACGATGGCCATGCGGCGGATCGAGTCCGGTGCGGCGGAGGCGAAGCCCTCGAACTGCGGCGCCAGGTCCGCCGCGGCGTGCAGGTTCCAGCTGGTGTGCTCATAGACCTCGGGCAGGCTCAGGTAGGCATGCCACGCGGCCATGTCGATGGGCTCGAGCTGGCGCAGCAGGATGCCCGGGAGGCCGGAAGAGGGCGGATGGTCGATTCTCACCGTCAAGTGGGATAAGTCCAGGTGAGGGCATTGTAGCGAGGCGCCCCGGCGCTTCGGCAGCCGGCGCGTCATCCGTTCGCCGGGCGGCTTGGCCGGACGGGCCGCGCGAGCGGCCTTGCCATCGCCGCCGGGGTGACAGCCGCCGCCTACACGCCTGCGTTCTCCACCACCCGTCCCTCGGCCCGCCAGCGCAGCATGCCGCCGGCGAGATTGGCCACCGACTCGAAGCCTGCCTGCCGCAGGATCACGGTGGCCTGGGCCGAGCGGCCGCCCGCGCGGCAGACGGTGACGACCGGACGCTCCGGCGCGATCTCGCCGCTGCGCGCGGCAAGGTCGCCGAGCGGGATCAGGCGGGCGTGGGGGATGCGCCCCAGCGGGCCGTCGAATTCGGCGGGTTCGCGCACATCGATGATCTGTGGCGCTTCCAGGTGTTCCTCCAGCCATTGCGGCTGGAGCTCCCAGATGCCGGCGAAGGTATAGCTGAGCGGCGCCCAGACCGGCTCGGCCTGCTGGGACGGAGCGCTGGCGGCGGCGCCGCACTGCAGGTTGGCCGGCACCGCGATGTCGATCTGGCGGGGATGGGGCAGGCGCAGGTTGCTGACATAGCCGACGAAGTCGCTCTCGCACAGTTCGCCGCCCAGGCGCGGGTTGAAGCGCCGTTCTTCGCCGACGCTGGTGACGGTGAGGCCGCGGTAGTCGTGCGCCGGGTACAGCAGGCAGGCGTCGGGAAGCGTGAAGAGCTTGTCCTGCACCGCGTGGAACAGGGCGTTGGCGTTGCCCTGCTGGAAGTCGGTGCGGCCGGTGCCGCGGATCAGCAGGCAGTCGCCGGTGAAGGCCATGCTCTCGTCGTCGAGCACCAGGCTGATGCAGCCGTTGGTATGCCCGGGCGTGGCGCGCACCAGCAGGTGGCGCGGGCCGAAGGCGACGGTGTCGCCGTCCTGCAGGTAGCGGTCGGCGCCTTCGGCGCCGCTGGCCGCGGAGATGGCGATGCGGCTGCCGGCATGCTGCTTGAGCAGCCAGGCGCCGGTCACATGGTCGGCATGCACGTGGGTGTCGACCGTCCACTGCAGGCGCAGGCCCAGTTCGGCGATCAAGGCCAGGTCGCGGCGGGCCTGCTCGAAGACGGGATCGATCAGCACCGCCTCGCCGCTGGCGCTGTCGCCGAGCAGGTAGGTATAGGTGGAGGAGGTCTGGTCGAAGAGTTGGCGGAAGATCAGCATGGCGGGGGTCCTGAGGGGCAGGCCGCGTGGTGGAGGGGCCTGCGGCCGGATCCTGGGGTGGTCCGGGCGTTGCTTGCATTCTAGTCCACCAGTTGCCGGTGGCGGGAACGGCAGCGGCCGGCCATGCCGGGACAGGGTGCGCCGATGGCGGCTTCGCGCTACAGTGCCGGCCACGCCACGCCACGCCACGCCACGCCACGCCACGCCACGCCACGCCACGCCACGCCCGGCCATGTGCCACGGGCAGACGTCATCCACTCACCAGGACCTTTCATGACTCTGAAGCAACGACTGCAACGCCCCGACATCGTCACCGCCCCCGGTGTCTATGACGCCTTGTCGGCGCTGCTGGTCGAGCAGGCCGGCTTCGAGGCCGCCTACCTGTCCGGCGCCAGCATCGCCTACACGCGCCTCGGGCGGCCCGATATCGGCCTGCTCTCGCTCGACGACGTGGCCTCGGTCATGCGCCATATCCGCGAGCGCGTGGCCCTGCCCCTGATCGTCGATGCCGATACCGGCTTCGGCAATGCGCTCAACGTGATGCAGACCGTGCGCGTGCTGGAGCGTGCCGGCGCCTCGGCCATCCAGCTGGAAGACCAGGCCATGCCCAAGCGCTGCGGGCACCTCGACGGCAAGACGCTGATCCCGGCGGCGGAAATGGCCGGCAAGATCCGCGCCGCCTGCGATGCGCGCCGCGATGCCGACACGCTGATCGTGGCGCGCACCGACGCGGTCGCGGTGGAAGGCATGGAGGCGGCGTTGGCGCGTGCCGAGCGCTATGCGGAAGCCGGCGCCGACGTGTTGTTCGTGGAAGCGCTGCGCAGCCGCGCAGACATGAGCGCGGCCATCGCCCGCCTGGGCGGCCGCGCGCCGCTGCTGGCCAATATGGTCGAAGGCGGCAAGACGCCGGTGCTGTCCGCGGCCGAGCTGCAGGCGATCGGCTTCCGCCTGGCGATCTTCCCCGGTGGCACGGTGCGCGCGTTGAGCTTCGCGCTGCGCGACTACCTGCAGAGCCTTGGCGCGCACGGTACCACCACGCCTTACCTGGACAAGATGCTGTCCTTCGCGGCGCTCAACGATGTCATCGGCACGCCAGGGATGCTGGCGCTGGGCAAGCAGTACGAATGAAGGGCGGCGCGGTCCGGCCGGGTGAGCCGACCGGGCCGCGCTGCGGAAGCAGGGTAGGGCGCGCGCGCCGCCGCCGCGCTTATCGACCCGGGGTCTGGGCGCGCAGCCGCGCTTCCTGCTCGCGCAGTTCCGGCGTCATGGCATCGCCGAAGTCCTCCATGCCGAACAGCGGGCGGATCTCGATCTCCGATTCGCTTTCCATCGGGTTGGGGCAGCGCTTGACCCACTCCACCGCTTCCTCCATCGACTTGACCTGCCACAGCCAGAAGCCGGCAATCAGTTCCTTGGTCTCGGCGAAGGGGCCGTCGATCACCGTGCGCTCCTTGCCCGAGAAGCGCACCCGCTTGCCGCGCACGCTGGGCTGCAGGCCCTCGCCGGCCTGCATGATGCCGGCCTTGACCAGTTCCTCATTGAACTTGCCCATGGCCTCCAGCAGCTCCGTGCTGGGCATCTCGCCGGCTTCCGATTCGGCGCTTGCCTTCACTATCACCATGACTCGCATTGTTCTCTCCTGTTGGGATCGGGGACATAGGGGGAGCCTGCCCTCCTTCGGCGGTTCTCGCGTGGCGGGCGGCTCTGATGGTACGACGAAGGAGGCAGGCGGAAATCGACAAGGACAGATGAAAATCGTTGGCTGGCGCGAAGAAGTGTTGATCGGGGCGCTACGTGAGCGACGCCTGCCGCAGGGAGTGACGCATCGGACGCATGATCCGGTTGCCTCCATTGGTGAAAAGTAGCTTGCAATTAAATCGTGCGCGATCTATATTCCTCTCCATGGCGAGCGCGACGGCGCAGGGATCCGAGGGGATCCCGAGCGGCAGCGGATCGCCTTTGCTGATTTTGCTGATGGCTTGTGCGGAATTGGGGGCTGGAGTCTTTCCCTGGTGTCGCTGCAGCAAATAAGTAGTGTGCGATTTAATCGTATGAAAATTCCGGCGGAAGCCTGTCGGCCCGCCCATCACAACCCAAGCAGGAGTCCTGTCATGTCGATCGAAAAAGTCCTCTACCGCGCCGAAGCCACCGCCACCGGAGGCCGCGACGGCCGCGCCGTCTCGTCCGACGGCGCGTTGGAAGTCAAGCTGTCCACGCCGCGCGAACTCGGCGGCGCCGGTGGTGATGGCACCAACCCCGAGCAACTGTTCGCGGCCGGCTATTCGGCCTGTTTCCTCGGCGCGCTGAAATTCGTCGCCGCGCGCGACAAGGTGGCGCTGCCCAAGGATGTCGCGATCACCGGCAACGTCGGCATCGGCGCGATCCCGACCGGCTTCGGCATCGAGGTCGACCTGCGCATCGCGCTGCCGGGCCTGGAGCTCGACCTCGCCCAGGCGCTGGTGGACAAGGCGCACACCGTGTGCCCGTACTCCAACGCCACGCGCGGCAATATCGACGTGCGCCTGACCGTGCTGTAAGACCTGCGCGAATGGTGCCAGGGCGTCGGGTCGAGCCCTGGCCGGCGGAGCGTCGCCAGCGCGGCCGGCCATGCCGGCCGCTTTGCTGTGTTCTTGCTAGCCGATGCCGGCGGTCTGCGGCGCGTGCCGCAGCGCCATCTCGCTGAATACCAGGGTTTGGTGCGCCAGCTCGGCCGCGAGCGACAGCGCGCTGTGCTGCGCGCAGTCATCGCCGGCGTCGGGGCCGCCATCGCCCGGCGCCTGCTCGCACAGCAGGCGCAGCAGCGCATGCAGTTGGGCGGCCTTCTGCTCGGCCACGCTCAGCGGGGTTTCCAGCGGGAAGCGCGTGGTCAGGTAGAGGTCGGGGCCGCTGCGTTCGGCGGCCAGGGTCTGGCGGGTGGGTTCGGGCATGGGCGTCCTCCAGGGCGATTGCAAGATCCGGCCGCGTGCTCGCGGCCGTCTACGTGGTCGGGACGCCAATCCCGGTTGCCGTGGTTGCGGCAACACAGTGAGCGTATCGCGGACTGATGGGCCGCGATGTTTCGGATCGAAACGTTTGCAGAGGTGGAGGGGCTGGCCATGCTGCGCGCTGCGCCTCCTGCTCCATGCGCATCAGCCGGATGCGTCACGGATGCACTTCCCCCTGGCGCGGGTCCATGTCTCGTGTTTCGTTATCGGCATCGCCCGCTTTCGGCATGTACACCCAGCGTTGCCGGAAATACCCGCCGCCTTCGCGCCGGCTGTTGGTCACCAGCCGAATGACCGCGACCCGCATCGCCGGGGCATCGTCGTCCCGCATGAGCGGATAGTCCAGTTCGTACTGGTCGCCGTCTTTGGGCAATGCGGCACCGTTGCGGAGGGACGCGATACGGGCATCCGCATAATGCCGGTTCTGCTCATAAAGGCGTTGCCAGAACGGGTTCAAGCGCTTTCCGCCGGCCTTTGCCTTGCACATGTCCTCGAAGTCCTGCTCCTTGTCATACCGGGTTACGGCCCCCGCGAGATAGAAGCCGGCCAGCGAATCGTGCACATAGTGCTCGAACAGGACAGCCTCCGTCCAATGGGGACGCTGGTGGTTTTCCAGGGGGGCGGCGAAGATGTCTTTCGCCCAATGCTCCCACGGCGTCAGCGGGATCCCGTTGTCCGCGTACAGGACCTGCATCTGGCTCGCCCCGGCGCGCTCGGCCGGGGACAGGAGCACGTTACGGTTACCGTAGATATGCGCGTTGTCGTCGGCGCGCGAATGCATCACCCGCAGGTCCCATTGCAGATTCTCATTCGATTCCTCCAGATCCTGCTTGTCCTGCGCCGTGGCCGCGTGCTGCGAAATCGATCCCTGTGGCGTGTGCAGCATCCGCGAGCGCCAGCGGTAATAGAGCCGCATGTGCTTGAGGTAGACCTTGCGGAAATCGGTTACCCCATCCGCACGCAGGCGCTGCATGTAGAGGTTGAAGGCCGAGAACACGCCGGGGTCAACCTCGAAGTCTCGGCGCACCCGCTCCTCCATGTTTTCCAGGCGCACAAACGGCACACCATAGACCAGTGCCGCCCGATACATGTGAACCAGTGGAATCTGCGACAGCAGCGCTGCGTGCCCGCCACGCGAGCGTCCCTGGTTGCCGGGCGCGTAGCCGCCGCCGACATCCGAATGCACGCCGGGAAAGAGCCATTCCTCGACGTTGCCGCCCACCACGCGGGTCAGGGGGAAATTCATGCGGTTCTCGTGCGCGGCCATCAGGTGCACCGTCTTCGTGACGAGGGCGGGCAGGGGCAGCAGGATTTCCGCTGCCCAACTGCAATGGCCGCTGAACATCCAGAGGGCGAACTGCTCGTGCAAAGACGCCGACGCGCCCACCGAAGCCACCGAGTCGAACAGGCCCAGGAACCGGATTTCCGTATCGATGGCGCCCAGGAACTTGCCATCCTGCAGTGTATCCCGATACCAGTAGCAGAAGGCACGGGCCTCGACCGCGCCGCGCGAGAAGCCGAACACCGAGAGCGTCACCTTGGGCACGCTCGGGGTCTGCTTGGCCAGCAGGCGCTCGCGCAGCTTCTGCGACAGCCGGTCCGACAACGGCTTGAACCACTCATGGCGCTTCAGTGGGGCAGACGCTGGATCGGGGCGTTTCCCTTGATCGACCTTGGCTTCGTAGTCCTGGATGAGGGCGGCCATTTCCTCTCTTCGGAGCATCGGTTGATCGTCAAATACTGTGCGATGCACGGCGTTATAGACTTGCAAGACCGCCCAGAGGATGCGAGCTTGTCCGCCCTTGGCGAACGCTTTGCCTTCTGTCGTTTCCTGATGCTCGCCGATCTCCTTGAACGGTGTGCCGACGCCTGGAATGTAGTAGCGGTAATACTGATTGCTGAATCCTTTCCGATTGTCGGGGGCATCTGGATAGGCGTGATATAACCGAACGATATTGCTGTGACAGCGTTCCGCAGGTGTTGTTCTTTCGTAGTCCCGTTGCAAGTTGTTGTTCGTGCCATCGAAGAACAGCCCGATGTTGACAGCGTGATGGCAGTTCGGCTCGGCGCCTTTCCGGAAATACATTGCTTCCGGGAAGGTATCGATCAGGTGATCTTCTTCCTCAAGCGTCAGCTTGCAATAGTTAGCCGCGGGTGCGTATTGCGTGGTAATGCTTGGGCTCTGAACGGATTTACTCATTGACGCTTGTCTCCCGTCGGATCGTATGGGCGGGTGGGATATGGAATCGGATGCAGCGTGCTTCTTGGGCCGGGGTTCGACACGACGACACGAATCTCGTCGTTGGGGAAGAAGTGCACATATACGTCGCCTGGCTCCGTGTAGGGCTCGACCGGCACGCCTTTCTTGGTCTTCCAGTTGTCATCCTTCCCGTCATTGATCAACAGGTCATACTGGATATCGACCGTCAATCCCGGCCGCCAGACACGAGGCAGTCGCACACAGCACACGCCCGCATTTCCGCCACCGTACTTGCTTGCATTGCCGCCGAATTGACCGTTCACGGAGAACTCATACAGGTATTGCCCCGTGTGGTTGACGCCACCGAGGGAGGCATTGATATAGCGCTTGTCATCGTCGCGCGTAGACAGGCCGCCGCTGTTACTGGCGCAGGCGGCCAGCAAGGTGGAGACGAGGCATACCGCGATCAAATTGCGTAGCCGTAGCATGGGGGATTCCTTTTCAGTAGGAGAGCATGGATGTGGACCCGGCGAGAATCTCGCGCCTCGCTCGCCCGGCGCTGGTGAGCCAACCGAGGCTGCCGCAGGAGCGGCGCGTCCCCGCGCTTGAGTGCCCTGACTCTTGAGCGCCTGGCTGCGGGGTTGGCTCATTGAGCGTTGCCTCCGCGCTTCCCATTTGGGTTGACAGGATATGGGATGGGGTGGCCCTCTCCATCAGGGTCCCAATTCGACACTACGACGCGAATCTCATCATTGGGGAAGAAGTGCACATACACATCGCCGGGCTTGGTGTAGGGCTCGACCGGGACCCCTTTCTTGGTCTTCCAGTTGTGCTTACTTCCGTTATCCAGTGTCAGGTCGTATTCAATATCGACCGTCAGATCTGGTCGCCAAACACGGGGGAGACGCACACAGCAAGTACCAGCATTACGCCAGGCGTATTCGTTCGCACTTGCTCCAAATGCGCCATTGACGGTGAATCCATATAGAAATTGATCTGTATGATTGACTGGCCCAACGGACGCATTGATATAGCGCTTGTCGTCATCGCGCGTAGACAGGCCGCCGCTGTTACTGGCGCAGGCAGCCAGCAAGGTGGAGACGAGGCATACCGCGATCAAATTGCGTAGCCGTAGCATGGGGGATTCCTTTTCAGTAAGAGAGCGTGGATGTGGACCGGCGAGAATCTCGCGCCTCGTTCGCCCGGCGCTGGTGAGCCAACCGAGGCTGCCGCAGGAGCGGCGCGTCCCCGGCGCTTGAGTGCCCTGATTCTTGAGCGCCTGGCTGCCGGGTTGGCTCATTGGCTCCTCCCTCCGCGTTTCTTGTTCGGATTCACCGGAAAGGGAATGGGGTGCTCTGCCGCATTGGGGGCCCAATTCGTCACGACTACCCGGATTTGGTCGTCTGGAAAGAAGTGCACATAAACGCTGCCGGGCTCCGTGTAGGGCTCGACCGGGACCCCTTTCTTGGTCTTCCAGTTGTCATCCTTCCCGTCATTGATCAACAGGTCGTACTGGATATCGACCGTCAGACCCGGCCGCCAGACTCGCGGCAAGCGGACGCAGCATGTACTCGCGATGTCCGCGCCGTATGCCCTGGCATTCGCGCCAAATTGGCCATTGACGGTGAAGCCATAGAGAAATTGACTGGTATGGTTGACCGGTCCGATGGAGGCGTTGATATAGGCCTTGTCGGCATCGCGCGTAGACAGGCCGCCGCTGTTACTGGCGCAGGCGGCCAGCAAGGTGGAGACGAGGCATACCGCAATCAGATGGTGTAGCCGTGGCATGGGTGAGTCCTTGTCAGTGAACGCGCAGGGGATGGCGATAGACGCGGCGAGAATCGCGTTCCTCATTCAGCCGATACGTGCGAACCAGTGGAATCTGCGACAGCAGCGCTGCGTGCCCGCCACGCGAGCGTCCCTGGTTGCCGGGCGCGTAGCCGCCGCCGACATCCGAATGCACGCCGGGAAAGAGCCATTCCTCGACGTTGCCGCCCACCACGCGGGGCAAGGGGGGAATTCATGCGGCTCTCCTATGCGGCCGTCCGGGGCACCGTTCTCGTGACGAGCGCTTCCCGGGGCGTGAGGATCCTCGCTGGATGGGCCGTTCACGCGGACGTCATGCGGGCTTGGTTGCGCTTGCCTGACGTGGGCATGGGAATGCCTATCGGGCGCGCCCCTGACAGAACTGAACCGTCATGAGCGCTGCGATCTCCTGTGTCACCTGCTGCGCGCTGTCGGGGTGATAGAGCGCGGAGAAATCCGGGGAATAGACGTGGCTCACGATATTCCTGGTCATCGCGGCGACTTGGGGCGGCGTCGGCATCGTGCTTTGCTTCTCCTCGATTCGCCTATGCGCGGTGTCCAGGGTTTCCCGGTCTTGAAAGCGGCTATTGATGGCTTCTTTGAGTACGAAATCAATGCTGCGGAAGCAAGCCCTGCTCTCGTCGCCAGGATCCGCGGCGAAAGGCGGTGTCGCTGGCCGGTCGTTGTCTCGCTCAGTCGGCGCGGCGCCCGCGCAGGTCGATGCCAGGGTAAGCGCTAAGGCGGAAAGAAGCAGCTTGCAGCGTTTTCGCATAAGACAGTCTCCTCGAAAGATGTTGGCTCGCATTCAGCGTGGCAGCCGTTTGAGCAGATCGGACAGGATGCCTTCCTTGTGGCGCGCGCATAGCAGTGCTTGCTGCACGGCGGGGTCTTGCTCGCAGTCGCCCGCAAAGCGCACCGCGAAGCGGGCGTAGAGAAAGCGCTGTTGATCGTCATCGATGCCGATCCGGTCCAGCGTGGCCAATGCCCGATGCACGGTGTCGTATTGTTCGATGGGGCTGCGCGCCAACTGGGCGTGGTAGGGGTTTTCGGCCATCCTGGCCAGGTGCTGGTCCGGCTCTCCGACGTCGAACAGTTGGATCAGTTGCCGTTCGGTCACCCGGAAGTCCTCGACAGGTTCGTCTGGCCGGGCGGGCTCGGCATCGGGCGCGCCGTCGAAGGATTGGGCCTGCCCGTGCCGGTTGACGATGATCCAGGCGCCAATTCCCGCGAAGGCGTGCGCTTGCTGCTCCGCGTTCAGCCATCCGGGCGCGGGAGGCCAGACACGGGTATCGGCAAAGCGCAACAGCCAGCGCTTGCCGCTGCCGTCCGTGATGCCGGCCGTGCGCATCAGTTGGGCCTGTACGACGGGAGCCGGATGGCGGCTTACCAGCACGCCCAATGCCGGCAGGCCGCTGCAACGGGACACGAGTGTCGCCGTGTGTTGCGCGAGTTGGTTCAGGTCATGCGGCAATTCCAGCAGATGAGGTGCCCAGTCGCGGCCGCTGTCATAGCCGGGGGAGCCGGCGTAGACGGAGAGCGGCGCCGGCCAGCCGTGTTGCCGGCACAGGTCCGGCAGCTCCCTGACGAGCAGGCAATCGACCAGCGCATACAGGCGCGATGCCGGCATTGCCTCGGCGCATTGCCGCAAGATGCCTACCAATTCGCCAGGAAGTTGTGGCGATGATTCTGCTACAGCAAAGTACACGAGGGCTCCAATCCGTTTTCAGAAGGGGGGGCTTCGCGCTCATCGGTGGCGCGCCCATCGCCGCTACGGCGCTGCGAGCTTGGGCGGCCTGGGCGGCGCAGGCCATGCATGGCACCGGCGCGGGTGGCGATGCGGCGCAGCCAAGCCACAGAAGCCACGGCGCGAGTGGCCGCCAGCCTCTCAAGCGGGCTGTCCGCCTGGGGCCGCGCTTCATCCGGCGCGGCTCGCCTGGCTCAGCGCTGCTCCTTGTCTTGCCGCCAGCGTCATGCATTCCAGGCAGATGCCGTTGGGCATCATCTGCCGGGGAGGTGGCAAGGACTTCGGCCCGGGCATGGCGTGGCTGGCCGCGTGTGCTGCCCAACTGCCGGTGGTGCCGTGTTCAATGCCGTTCGCATTGAGCCGCAGATAGCTGCTGCCGGCATTGACCACCACCTCCTTGGCTGCCGCAATCTCGATGCTGTCCATGGCGCTGATCACGCGCAGTACCTTCTGCGCGATGATCTCGATGTCGTCGGTCTGCGCCTGGATCTCGATCTTGCCCTTGGCGGCAAACAGGCGCAGTCCGGCCTTGCGCGCAAACAGCACGATTCGGTGCAGGGCGCTGGCTACCAGGCTCTTGCCCGTTGCCAGGGACAGGTGTCCGCCCGTCGTCATCGCCGTATGGCAGTTGCTGTGCAGATGGATCTCCTGCCCGGCTGTCACCGCGATGCCTGCGGGACTCGCCGCCACGAGATGCGGCGCCGAGAATTCCCCCTGCTCGCCGTGGCCTTTCAGCGTGCTGAGTTGGGATTGCAGCGCGCGGGCGACGTCCAGCTGCTCGGACTGCTGCGCGTGCAAGTGGTCCGCGGCGTCGCCCAGTTCGTGGTGGATTTCATGCGCGCGTGCCAGCCGCTGTGTCGTCTCGGAAACGTCCTTGTGATGGTTGGCGGCATGCGCGCGCATTTCCGTGGTCAACAGCAGGCCCGAGCCGGCACGCATGACACCCCAGGCATCCGTGCGCAGCTCGTACCCTTCGCCGCGCTGGTCGCGCCGTCCCGCATGGCCGGGGACGCGCACGATGTAGCCCATGCTGAGCATCGTGGCCTGATGGTCGCTGCCGAGCTGTGTCTGAATCTGGCCCTGGGTGTCGTCTTGCAGGAAGGTGTTGTGGCGTTCGCCGAACAACTCCTTGCTGCGAAAGCCCGACAGCGCGTGCTGGTCCGGCAGGTTCCACGGCGACCGGTTGACGTGGTTCACCACGCGGCCGGTGATGATGGGGCAGTCCGGATCGCCCGACTGGAAGTTGACAATCACCTCCTGGCCGATGCGCGGCAGGTGGCTTGCGCCGAACTGGTTGCCCTGCCAGGCCTGCGCGGTACGCACCCAGCACGAGCTGTTGGCGTTGCGCTGCCCGACGCGGTCCCAATGGAACTGCACCCTGACCCGTCCGAACTCGTCTACCCAGATCTCCTGATTCTCGGGGCCGACGACCAGGGCCGTCTGCGGCCCGTGCGTATGCGGTTTGGATCGCGTACGGTCGGGGCGGAAAATCTCGGCAGTCGATTGCGCGTCGAATTGCACTTCACAGCGCCACGATTGTCCCTGCCCGGAGACTTCGCCCACGTCCTCGAGCGTCAACTGCGTCGCGAATACCAGATACTCACGATTGGCGGCGGTCTGCGCAAAGCCTTTGAGGGCAAAGGTCGTGCCTGGCACGACGGCACGGACATTACCGGTCCCGGACACGCGGCTGCCGTGCTGCCGGATGGCTTCCATGCGGATGCGGGCGAGCATATCGCCCTCCTTCCATGGGTCGTTACCGGTGGCCGGTTGCGCGTGGCCGCCGCGATACGCGTAGATCTCGCTGTCGGCATGGGCCGTGTCGCGCGGGTCGTGGCACGCCACATGCAGGTCGGCGCGGGGCTTTACGAAGTCATAGTCGGTGCTTGCCCATCTGCCCGAGACCAGTCGGTCGCGCACATGAAACGCATACAGATGTTCGGCATCCGCGCGGTCGGAAGACTGGCGCCATTCGAGTGTGTGATAGGCCGGGCTGGCGACGCGGCGGAACGCCCCGTTGCCGTCGGACAGGACCAGACGATGGCGGCCGCTGGAGTGCTCGAAGAAGAAGCTGATCCCCCATTCTTCGGTCAGGCGCTGGAAGAACGCATAGTCGGTCTCGCCGTACTGGACCTGATATTCCCGCTTGGGGTAACGGGCCACGTCCAGCCGCTTTTCGACCGGAAAGGAATAGTCGGCCAGCAGCTCGTCAAGGATTTCGACCACCGTTTTTTGCTGGAATATCTTGTAGTCCGTGGTGAGCGATGCCAGAAAGAGCCAGGGACGCAGCGTCAGCCGATACAAGAAATGTCGTCCCTCGGGAATCGGCCCGGTGATCTCGGTGACAATTCCTGTAATCTCCCGCTCGCCCGCGCCGAAACCGCCGCTCGGGCCCGTGCCGCTGCCGTCGAGTTCGATCTCCAGCGTCAGTTCCTGGCCCTGCATCTGCGGCAGGTCCAGGTTTGCCTCCGGTCCCCCGAGTCCCCAGCGTTCATCAGGCGTCTTCAGATCCACCGTATAGGTGAACAGGTCGTTGATGCCTTCGGAGCCCTGTACGCGGGCAACGGTCAATGCTACTTGGGCGAGAATTTCCGGCAAGCCGTCGCCGCGGAGTTTGACAGTGCGGGAGGAAGAAGGCGGAGGCATACCCATGAGTCAGACTCCAGGGAAGGAAAGCGCAGCGATCGGAAAGGGGGGATGGGAAACCTGGCGCAGGGCGGCGCCGCGCGAACGCGCGAGCGGCGGTCGCTACCCATGCGGCGGTGCTCCACCGTGCGTAAGCCGGGCCGGCGTCAACCAGAGATGGCGCCCAGGCAACTTAGATGCTGGTGCAGCAAGAGAGGGATTTCCACAGGACGATTCCCAAAATCACCGAAATTTGGCGGCAATTTGCGGCAATCGATGGTCATTCCCCGATCCTTCCAAACGAAGGATGGAGGTTTTCCTGAGCTGAGTAGCGGTCGCTGGCGCAAGACGCTGCAACTGGCCTGGATGGGTCGATGCGCGGGCATCGGGCCAAGGCAATGGGTGGTGCCTGCATCGGCTAGGCTGGCGCCAGCGGGCAGCGGGCCACAGTGGCGCGGCGTGCGCCAATGGATGCCAGCGAAGGGCTTGCGCGGTCGAACCGAGCCAGCGCGATACCGCAGCCGGTGCGGTTGACTCAGCCACGCGGTTCGCCGTCGGTCGTTCGCGAGTGCCGGCGTTCAGCCGCCAGGGGGGGCGGTGCCGGCGATCGCCAAATATTCCCGCTGAACGTGGGGAATGCGCGTACAGTGGGGGGCATACCATCAACCGGAGAAGGCTGTGGATGCCTACCCGAGCGCCAACTACAAGGGCTTCGATCTCTACCCGCTGGTTTACCCATACGAGCCGCCGCGGGAATGGCATGAGCCCCGGCCCGACCGCGCGTACAACGCCTCGGTCGTGATCTGCCGCGAAGGCAGTCCGCCGAATGCCGAGCATGGCAGGGTCTTCGCGCTGCCGGTCGCGCAGTGGGAGAGCCTGGGTGCCGCGAAGCGTGCCGCCGTCAAGACCGGTGAGGAAATCATCGACGGCCTGGTGGAGGGCATGAGCACGGCCGGTCTTTGAGCCGGGCCCGTTGACCGTCTCGCGGCGGGCTCCAACCGGGATCCCGGCGGGCACAAAAAAAGCCCCGCATTGCGGGGCTTTTCTGCCTGGGAGGCGAGACTCAGATCGCTTCGATCTTGGTCGCTGCCGGGCCCTTCTGGCCTACGCCGGCCACGTAGCGGACCTTCTGGCCTTCCTGGAGCGACTTGAAGCCGCTGCCTTGGATTTCCGAGAAGTGCGCGAACAGGTCGTTGCCACCTGCGTCGGGCGTGATGAAGCCGAAGCCCTTGGAGTCATTGAACCACTTGACGGTACCGGTTTCCATGTTTGGATTCCTCAAAGAATTTCCGCCAGGAAAAACCGCTGGCGGAGCATGACGATCAAGGAAGAAACGAGGAAACGCTTGAAGTGTGTTACGCACCCAGTACTTCAAAGTTACTGCCTGAAAATCTTGCCAGCTCCTTATACCTGTATGTGGATGGAATGTCAAGGATTCGCCCCGGCGGCTGTGTCCGATCGGGCGCATGGAGCGTCACGCCTGTGCGGCGCCGGCTTTCCCGTTCATGATGGCTACCCTTGGCAGGGGCCGTTCCTTGCCCAGGACATTGGCCGTGGCCCCCATCACTCACGAAGGACGCGATATGACGCTCTGTCCGGCCTGCCAGGCCATGGAAATGCACAAGTTCGGCGCACCCGGGCACCCCGCCTTGCGGATCACGGATACCCAGCGCATCAAGCCGGCCAGAGGGCCTGCGCTGACTGTCAGCACCTTCGTGTGCCAGGTCTGCGGAACGCAGTGGACGTATCGCGACCAGAAGCGCGATCCCGAGGCGGGGTGGCAGCGATAGCGCTGCACGCGCGGGGTGCCGGCGGCGTGGGGGAACGGGCCGGTTCCTGCTGGCAGGTATCGAAGATGGTATCATTGCGCCTTATCACCGCATGCCGGTGATAAGCCATAGGCAGGCCGCGACACATCATCAATAGAAGAGAACAAGCTCGGCGGCCGCTCGGGTGTACACCCGATCCCTTCCGGGCGCCACGCGCCTGTCACTATCCGACCAGCGGCACCGCCGCTCCGCGGCGATCGCGCATGTACAGGGCGCGATGGCGAGCGCAAGCATGGTCCTCCCCGAACAGTGCAAGCGATTCTGCCGATGGGCATGACGCGCATTGTTTTTTCCACGTCGACTGGAGGCCGAAGCCGCACCAGTCCGTGTTGACCGCAGTGCGCGGCGCCAGGCCCCTGGCGCGCGCACTGGCAAAGCAGGAAACAACTTGAATCAGAGCATCACCCCGTTCACCGTTTCGGTGTACCCCATTCAGCAAGAACCCGGCATCTGGTTCGCGAACTACGTCATTTCCGAGTACCGCAATGGTGTCGAGCAAGTCGTCGCCAATGTTTCGATGCGGCACGCCACGCACCGTTCGGAAGCCCGTGCCAAGCAGGCCGCGCGCAGCGCCGGCGAACGCGCCGCGGCGCATCTGCGTGCGCGCCAGTTGCGCGGCGCCAAGGCCGGCGGCCTTCGGCTGCCCGGCGGCAAGTCCCCGCGCTGAGCGGGAACGACCTTGGCAAACGCGGGTCTGCGACAGGAGGTTGTCGGTGCATCCGGACCGCCGCCTGCGCGCCAGGCCGGAGATGCCGCGGTGCGGGCCGGCCAAGGGCCCGATCCGATGCCGACACAAAACATGAGCGGCTTCGCCGCTCCCGCGATGGCCACGCGCCATCCGATCTGACCGATCTCAACGATCTGACTACAGGAGGAAGTTCAAGACATGCCGAACAGCGAAGAGTGGGAAGTGCAGCATCTGACTTCGACCGGCTGGGTTGCCGGCAGTTACCGGCACATACCTTGGTTGGAGGTCGAGGTCGATGCGCCGCAGTCTGGTGTGCTGACCGTGCGCCGGCACATCACCGCGATCTACGCGGGGCCTTCCCGCATCACCGAAGACCGCACGCCGCATACCGAGGACATCGGCTTGATCGAGTCCCTGCTGGCGCAGTTCGGCAACCCGACGTTCAGCATCTAGTCCTATTTGCCGCATGCCGGCGCGGGTGCGGCCATCACCCCTCACCCTGCATCAAGACCGCCTGCGGCGAGCCGCAGCGGCGCCGGGCTCGATCGCCGCTGCCCCTGCCGCCGGCGCTGCGCCAGCGGGCGCCGTGAGCCACTGCCGCATCAGCTCGCGCGCCGGCGCCAGGTAGGCTGCGATCGGCTCGCCGCGCCCGTTGGCATACCAATGGCAATAGCACCCATGGAACACCGCCAGCAGCAGCCGCGCCATCTCCGGTGGCAGCGGCCGCTCCGGCGTGCCCAGCGCCTCCACCAGCGCGCGCACATGCCCGTCCCAACCCGCGCGGATGTGTTCGCGCACGGCCTCGGGAACGCTGCCTGAGAACAGCAGTGCCAGCACCACGCCCTTGGTCTCGGGGTGGCGCGTGAAATAGTCGGCGACGCGATCGAACAGATTGTCGAGGCGCTCGGCCTGGCTCCGGCCGGCCGGGGCGCGCGCCTGCATCTCCCCTTCGATTTCCCGGAACAGGCTGATGGCTGCCTCCGCCAGCAGCATTTCCTTGCTGCCGAAATGCCATAGCAGGCTGCTCTTGGCCACGCTGGCAGCGGCCGAGATCTGGTCCAGCGTGACTTCGGCATAGCCGTGTTCGGCGATCAGGCCCTTGGTCAGTGCGATGACGCGCTGGCGTGTCTCCAGGCCGCGGCGGTTCTTGGCCGGCGTGGCCTGGGCGTCTGGCGTGGCCGGAGTGGCGGGCGCGGCGGAGGCTGGGGCAGTCATGGGCAGGGGTACTGGGTCGGCGGAAAATTGTAGCAGCGGGCACTGGCCCCTCCGCCTCGGCCAGATGCCCCCTTGTGCCGGACCCTCCCTCGATATCCCGGCACCTTGACAGGGCAAGGGGATCGCTCGCACACTAGAATTGTACTGAACGTTCAGAACAATTATAGTCTTGCCGCCGGGGCAGGGGATGCGTCATGCTGCCGGGCGGAGCCGTCCGCAGCCGGGCCGGCCGCCCCTGGCAGGTGCAGGAACACCACGAGAACACAACGAGGAGACACCATGCTTCGCAAGCCCGCCGCGCTGGCCGCGGCCCTGACCTTGCTGTCCGGCGCCGCCGGCATGCCCCCGGCGCTGGCGGCCGACGCGGCCGCCACGCCTGGCGATGCCACCGCCGCCACCCGCCAGGCCAACGAGGCCGTGCTGCAGCAGCTGCCTTTCAATGACCGCCAGGACTACGAGGATGCCCAGCGCGGCTGGCTGGGCACGCTGGCCGATAGTGAAATCCGCAACGCGCAGGGCCGGGTGGTGTGGAACCTGAGCGACTATGCCTTCCTGCGCGCCGATGCCGCGCCGGCCACGGTCAACCCCAGCCTGTGGCGCCAGGCCCAGCTCAACCTCAAGCACGGCCTGTTCCGCGTCACCGATCGCATCTACCAGGTGCGCGGCTTCGATCTCTCCAACATGACGCTGATCGAGGGCGACACCGGCCTGATCCTCATCGATCCGCTGCTGACCGCGGAGACGGCGCACGCTGCGCTCGAGCTGTACTACCAGCACCGGCCCAGGAAGCCGGTGGTGGCGGTGATCTACACGCACAGCCACGTCGACCACTTCGGCGGCGTCAAGGGCGTGATCCGCGAGGAAGACGTCAAGGCGGGCCGCGTCAAGGTGCTGGCGCCCGAGGGCTTCATGGAGGAAGCCGTCAGCGAGAACATCTACGCCGGCAATGCCATGAGCCGCCGCGCCCAGTACATGTACGGCGCGCTGCTGCCCAAGGGGCCGACGGGACAGGTCGACGCCGGCCTGGGCAAGACGGTCTCGCTCGGTACCGTGACGCTGATCGCGCCCACCGACCTGGTGCGCAAGAGCGGCGAGACGCGCACCATCGACGGCGTGCAGATCGAGTTCCAGATGGCGCCGGGTACCGAGGCGCCGGCCGAGATGCTGATGTACTTCCCGCAGTGGAAGGCACTGTGCGCGGCCGAGGACGCCACCCATAACCTGCACAACCTGTACACCATCCGCGGCGCCCAGGTGCGCGACGCCAACCAGTGGTGGCGCGCGCTCGATGCCACGCTGGACCGCTACGGCGACCGCACCGAGGTACTGTTCGCGCAGCACCACTGGCCGAAGTGGGGGCAGCAGAACATCGACGCCTTCCTCGGCCGCCAGCGCGATGCCTACAAGTTCATCCACGACCAGTCGCTGCGCCTGGCCAACCAGGGCTACACCATGACCGAGATCGGCGAAAGGGTGAAGCTGCCACCGGCGCTGGCCGGCCAGTGGGACCTGCGCGATTACTACGGCACCGTCAACCATAATGCCAAGGCGGTCTACCAGCGCTACCTGGGCTGGTACAGCGGCAACCCGGCCGACCTGCACCCGCTGCCGCCCGAGGCAGCGGCCAAGCGCTACGTGCAGTACATGGGCGGCGCCGACAAGGTGCTGGCGCAGGCGCGCGAATCCTATGCCCAGGGCGACTACCGCTGGGTGGCGGAGGTGGTCAAGCACGTGGTGTTCGCCGACCCGGACAACCAGGCCGCGCGCAAGCTCGAGGCCGACGCGCTGGAGCAGCTCGGCTACCAGGCCGAGTCGGCCAGCTGGCGCAGCGCCTACCTGATGGGCGCGCGCGAACTGCGCAACGGCGTGCAGCGCCTCGCCTCGACGCAGTCGGCCAGCCCGGACATGGTGCAGGCGATGACCGACCCGATGTTCCTCGACTACCTGGCGGTGCGCCTGAACGGCGAGCGCGCCGCCGGCCGCACGCTCAAGATCAACTGGGTCCAGCCCGATACCGGCAAGCGCTATGCGCTCACGGTGGAGAACGCGGTGTTCCGCTACAAGGCCGACCAGCAGCATGCCGATGCCCAGGCCACGCTGACCGTGCCGCGTGCCGTGCTGATCGGCGCGCTGCTGGGCCAGACCACCTTGCGCGAGGCGGTCGGCGCCGGGCGCGCGAAGATCGAAGGCGACCCGGCCGTGCTGCAGGCCTGGATGGGGATGCTGGACAACTTCGATCCGCAGTTCGAGATCGTGGCGCCCTAGTCCTGCCTTGGTCCTGCGCTAATCCCGCGCGAGTTCCGCCTCGGTCCTGCCGGGCAGGGGCCGCGCGCTCATTGCCGCCCGCTCATTGCTTTTCCGGCTTGTACACCACGACATTGTCGATGGCGTACAGGGTGCACCGGCGCCGATGGAATGTCTCGCAGTCGGGCACGGCGCGGACGGCGGGATCCGGGTCGGCGGCGGGGTCCTTCGGCTTGATGCCATAGGAGATCCACCAGCCGCCGTTCTCCGCGATGGCGAAGGCGCGCGGCTGCGGCTTGCTCAGGAAGCTCTCGTAGCCGGCACGGGCGCGCGGAGCGACCTGCAGCAGCTTGTCGATGTCGTTCACTTCGGCATAGCCGGAAGCGGCAGGTGCCGGGCGTCCGCCGGGCCTGTCGCCCACGGGGGCACGGCCCTGTGCCGCTACCGGACTGGACCCGGCCCCGGCCGCGAGCGCGGCCGAGCGCCTGGCCAGTGCGGCGGCACTGCGCGCAGGCAGTTCCCGCAGGTAGTTGATGGGCATGGCGAAGTTCAGGTTCTGCCCGCGCCGATGGATCAGGGTCGTGATGCCGATCAGGCGTCCTTCTTCATCGAACAGGCCGCCGCCGCTCGACCCCATCGAGAACGGCGCGGAAGTCTGGATCAGCTTCAGGCCGGATTCCTCATCCTGGCGCAAGGCGGAGACCAGGCCTTCGCTCAAGGTCAGTTCGAGATTCTCCGGATTGCCGAGCGTGTAGACGTGCTGGCCCACCACCAGCTTGTCGCTGTCGCCCAGGGGCACGGCCGGTGCGTTCAGGTTGCGCACCGTGATCTGGCAGAGATCGCGCTCGACATCGAGGTACTGCAGCTTGCCTTCGTAGCTGATGTTGTCCTGCTTGATGACGAAGCGCTTCGCCTTGGCCAGCACGTGGCAGTTCGTCAGCAGGGTCTCCTTGCCGATCACCACCGCGCTGCCGCGCGCGAACTGGATGCCGTCGGCGTCGTAGGTGAGCACACGCCAGACGCTGGGCGCCGTCTTCTTGAAGAACTGGTCAGGCGCCATGGCCTGCGCGGCCGGGGCCGCCAGCGCGAGCCAGGCCGCGCCCAGGCATGCGGCGCGCCATCCCTTGTGGAGCAAGATGTTCATTTCGGCAGCAGGTCGTTGAAATCGTCCAGGCTGTTGGCGGCACGCTGGCCGCTGTCCGGCGTGGCACCGTCGTAGGTCGACTTGATCGCCTCGTCGGCCCGCGCATTCTTGTTGACGGGGTCGCAGCCGCCGGCGCGCGGGGTGCGTGCGATCAAGGAGCGCTCGGGCCGGGGATTGTCGCCATCGGAGGCATCGAGCACGTTCACGGCACAGCGCATGCCGTCCTGCGACATCGCCAGCAGATAGGTGTGGTTTGCCTTCGGATAGAAGGAAAAGACCACGCGGCAGGATCGCCTGCCGTCCACGCCGACATAGGAAAGCGTCGCCAGCGGCCCGGCGCGCAGCGTACTCGACTGGTGGCCGGTGCTCGCATTGCCCGTCATCACCCGTGCCGGGCTGTGGCAGGCATGCGCGTCATCGTAGGCGTAGAGCGCGAAGGACATGTTGGCCGGTGTCGTCGGCCGCAGCAGCAGGCGCGCCGTGTCGCCGCGCGTCGGCGGTACGTAGGGCTGTACGGGAGTGCATGCGGTGAGCAGCGTCGCCACCGTCGCCACCGTCGCCGCTACGACCGCCGCGCCGGGGCCCTGGGGGCGCGCATAGGCTGGCGGGCGGTGGCGTGCCTGGGGACGATGGTCCCGGCCCGGCATCGGCCGGCTCCCCAGGCAGCAGGCGGCGAGCGCCGCCAGGCCGATGACCCGCATATCGTTTCCCCGTGATGTCTTATGGTTTGTCCCGCGGCGGCCCGTGCCTCGTTCCGGCATCGCCTATATTCCGCCAGCGTCGCTAACGTATCGTCCGCCCCCGGGGCTGACCACACCCCTCGTTGGTGGGGGGGCAGGGCTCCGATCGAGAATCGACCGGGTTTGCCGGCCTGCGGCGATTTAAGCCGTCGGCAGTTGCAAGCCATGATCGCCGGCGGCGTTCTTCGCCAGGCCCGGCGCCGTGGCGTGGCGTCTGCCGCATTCGAGCAGCGCTATCGCTTGCGCCGGGCCGCGCCGGCATAGTGGGTGTAGAGGGACTCCAGCACCGCGCTCATTTCCTGCAAGAGGGCGTCGTCATCCGGCAGGCGTTGGCGCGCACCGGTCAGCACAGCCTCGAACCCGCTCGCCTCGGCGACCGGCGCGCCGCCGACGTCCAGCACGTGCACCAATTGCGCCAGCTTCGACAGCCCCTTGTCTTCCTCCAGCCCGAAGCTGGCCAGCAGGACCTCGAACGACACGCGGTCTTCGAAGTGCGTGAACGTCGCGCCGTCGAAGTCGAAACCCAGGGCGTCTGCCGGGCACTGCCGCACGTCGTCGAGCCACAGGAAGGTCGCATGGGGATCGATGAAGCGCTGGATCAGCCAGGCGCACGCCACCCGGTCGACCCAGAGATGCCTGCGGGTGGCCCAGCGGCGCCCCTGGTACTGCGCGGGGTCGCGCCGCGCGATGATGCCCCGCGCGGCACCACGCGGTTCGCCTGGCGACAACACCGCATCGATCGCGGCATTGAAGTCGCGCCACTTCGCTTCGGCAATGGATGCGAGTTCGCCGGGGAAGAAGTCGATGCGCCGGATCGCGTCGTAGCCCCGCCCGAGACGGCGTGCCAAGCGCAGCAGCTCGGCCTCGCCAAGGCTCGCCATGGCCGCGCGTGCCGCCGCCAGTTCGTCTGTCCACGCCGCGTATTCGGCCGACCGGTCGAACAGCGCCTGGTAGTCGGCCTCTTCCGGCATGGCCAGCACCGGCAGCAGCCACACCTTGCCATCCTGGGCCGCCGCATCGTCGGCGATGGCCTGCAAGGGCTGAAGCAGTTCGGGCCGGTTGGGCAGCAGGTAGACGCCATCGCGCAGGGCGGCGCCACCCAGCGCTTTGATGGCACGCCAGCATCGCATGCGGGCGGTGGCCGCGGTCGTCGGCAGGCTGATGACCAGGAGCCGCCAGTCGGCGCCGGCCGGAGCAGGAGCGGGTTTCATGCGGCTCATCCTAGGCGGGCGCAGCACCCATTTCAAGCATGTAGCAAGGTCTACAAAGCACCGCAGCCGGGCACCGAGCGCGCCATCCGCCATCCATGTCCTGCCGGATGGCCAATGCACCTTGTGTGGATCCTCATGCGCGATGGCGCGGATCCCGGCCGGCATGAAGGGTTCCGGCGGCGCGGCCAGCGTCAGCGCTGTGTACCTGCGCATGGTCAGCACATCGTCGGCGCATCGTCAGCGCATCGTCAACGCATGCCTAGGCCGCCCTGCCGGCCAGGGCCGCCTCGATCCGCGCCGCCACTTCCTGCAAGGGCGCGGCAAAGCGTTCCACGGCCTCCTTGGCGCCGAGCGCGGCGGCCAGGTAGACCACGTTGAGGCTGCCCAGCACGCGCTCGCCGTGCCGCACCGGTACCGCCAGCGCGCCGATCTTGCGCTGTTCGGTCCAGTCGCTGCGGTTGGTGGCGAAGCCGTCGTCGCGCACGCGCTGGACCAGGCGGCGCAGGAAGGCTTCGTCATGGGCCAGCGCGGCCTGCTCGGGGCCGCCGCCGCCGGCGCGCAGCACCTTGAGCACGCTGTCACGCTCGGCGTCGCTGCAGAAGGCGAAATAGGCCCGTCCCGCCGAGGTCAGCAGGATCGGCAGGCGGCGCCCGACCATGGCGCGGTGGAAGGAGAGCGGGCTGAAGCGGTGGGTGGTCTCGCGGATGATCATGGCGTCGCCGTCGGGCGTGGCCAGGTCGGAGGGCCAGACCACGCGCTGCAGCAGTTCGCCCATCAGCGGCGCGGCCAGCGTGGAGATCCATTCGTCGTCGGTGAAGCCCTCGCTGAGCGCGCGTACCTGCAGCGTCAGGCGGTAGCTGTCGTCGGACTCGCTGCGCCACACCAGTCCCTCTTCGATCAGTGTCTCCAGCAGGCGGCGCACCGTGGTGCGGTGCAGGCCGGCGGCCTCGCTGAGCTGCTGCGCGGTGGCGCGGCCGCTTTCCATGCGGTTGAGCGCCCGCAGCACGGCCAGGCCGCGTGACAGGCCGCGTACGTTGGCATAGGGCGAGTGTCGGACCGTGCGCTTTACCGGGGTGGCTGGCATGGAAAAAAATCCTTGTAAATCAATGGCGTGCATTCCTTGCACATGTTGAACGTTTTTTTGTCCGGCGGCAACCGGAACTCTAGACTGCAGCCCATACCAAGACCGATTCTGGAGCAGACAATGTCCCACGCGCACCGCCTCGCCGCGGTTGCCAGGCCCCGGCCCGCGGCGGCCATGCCGCCGCGCCGAGCCGCGTTCCACCGCGCTCGGCTGCGGTAAGCCGCGGTAAGCCGCGGTAAGCCGTCCGGCAACGCTCCCGCATCGCACCCTTTCCAACCGTATCCACATCGATTCCCTGCGGGGCCCGCGGTCGCCAGGCTTGCCGGCACCGGCCCGCCAGGGAACAAGGAGGAGACATGAACCCCGCCTTCGACAAGGACAAGGCGGCCGGAGACGGCCGTCCCCACGACCTGCGCGCGGACGTCGCCATCATCGGCGCCGGCCCCGTGGGCCTGATGATCGCCAACATCCTCGGCCTGCAGGGCGTGAGCGTCGTGCTGCTGGAGAAGCTCGAGCAGATCATCGACTACCCGCGCGCGATCGGCCTCGACGACGAGGCGCTGCGCGTATTCCAGTCGGTCGGCCTGGCCGACGCGCTGCTGCCGCACACCACGCCGAACCACTGGATGCGCTTCGTCACGCCGGGCGGGCGCTGCTTCGCCTCGATCGAGCCGCGCACCGACGAGTACGGCTGGCCGCGCCGCAACGCCTTCATCCAGCCACTGGCGGACCGTGTGCTCTACGAAGGGCTGGCGCGCTTCCCCCACGTGCAGGTGCTGTTCGGCCAGGCAGTCGGCGGCTTCACCCAGGATGCCGACGGCGTCACCATCGATTCGGCCGACGAGGCCGGCCGGCCGGTGCGCGTGCGCGCGGCCTACCTGGTCGGCGCCGACGGCGGCAACAGCTTCGTGCGCCGCGCGCTGGACATGCCCTTCGAGGGCCGCACCAAGCCCAACCAGTGGATCGTGGTGGACGTGCGCAACGATCCCATCGGCACGCCCCACATCTATATGCACTGCGACCCGGAGCGCCCCTATGTGTCGGCCGCGCTGCCGCACGGCATCCGCCGCTTCGAGTTCATGGTGATGCCCGGCGAGACCGAGGAAGAACTGTCGCGGCCGGAGAACATGGCGGCGCTGATCCGCAAGCTGGTGCCGGAGCCGGACAAGGTCGACTACATCCGCAAGCGCGTCTACACCCACAACGCGCGGCTGGCGCGCAGCTTCCGCGCCGGGCGCGTGCTGCTGGCGGGGGATGCCGCCCACATCATGCCGGTGTGGCAGGGGCAGGGCTACAACAGCGGCATCCGCGACGCGGCCAACCTGGGCTGGAAGCTGGCCATGGTGGCCAAGGGCCAGGCCGGCGACCGCCTGCTCGACAGCTACACGCAGGAGCGGCGCGCCCATGCCCGCTCGATGATCCACCTGTCCGAGGTGGCGGGCGACATCTTCGCGCCGGCCAGCCGTGGCGCGGCGCGCCTGCGCGACGCCTTCACGCGGGTGATGAACGCCTTCCCGTCGGCCAAGCGCTACTTCGTCGAGATGCGCTTCAAACCGATGCCGCGCTATGAGCAGGGCGTGGTGCTGCTGCCCGGGGTGCCCGAGCGCGAGACCCGGCCCGGCTTCCTCGCGCGGCGCCTGGAGCGAGCCGGCAACTCGGCGCTCGGCCGCCTGCTGGGCTTGATGAGCGAGAAGCGCGAATCGCTGGTGGGGCGCCTGGTGCACGGGCCCGATCCGCTCGGTGCCTCGCCGGTGGGGCGCATGTTCCTGCAGCCGCTGGTGCGCTGCGAGGACGGCCGCATCGCGCGCCTGGACGACGTGATCGGCAACCGCTTCGCCGTGCTGAGCTGGGGCATGGACCCGACCTTCGGGCTCAGCGCCCCGGCGCGCGAGGC
Source organism: Cupriavidus malaysiensis (assembly GCF_001854325.1). Taxonomy (NCBI): domain Bacteria; kingdom Pseudomonadati; phylum Pseudomonadota; class Betaproteobacteria; order Burkholderiales; family Burkholderiaceae; genus Cupriavidus; species Cupriavidus malaysiensis. The sequence goes on along the minus strand of NZ_CP017755.1, from coordinate 2,530,290 downwards.
GTGGCAGCGGCTGGGGGCCTGCTTCGTCATCGCCAAGCCCGACCCGCAACTGGAATTCCGCGACGACGTGCCGGACGGCGTGCTGGCAGTGGGCGATGTGCATGGCCGCCTGAAGGACTGGTTCGGCGGCCAGCCCGACTCGGTGGTGGTGCTGCGTCCGGACCGTTTCGTGGCCGCGACCTGCTCGCCGCAGGATGTCTCGCGCGCCATCCTCGGCGTGGCGGACAAGCTGGCGCTGCCCGTCGCCGCAGGCGTGGCCGCAGCCCCGGCAGGCCCGGCGCAGCCGGCGCCGCAGCCGGGCCGCGCGGCGGATGCCGGCGGGCCGGCCCTGGCACGCGTGGCGGGAGCCTGACATGCCCATCCATCTCGAATGCCTGTCGCACACGCCGCTGCACGGCTACTTCGATCCGGTGCCGGCGGTGCTGGCGGAAGTGGAGGGCGTACTGGCGCAAGCGCGCGCGCGGGTGGCCGCCTTCGATCCCGAACTGGTCATCGCCTTCGCGCCGGACCACTACAACGGCTTCTTCTATGACCTGATGCCGCCGTTCTGCATCGGCGCGGCGGCGAGCGCGGTGGGCGATTTCCAGAGTCTGGCCGGTCCGCTGGACGTGCCGCGCGACACCGCGCTGGCGCTGGCCGAGGCGGTGCTGGCGGCGGACGTCGACGTGGCGCTGTCCTACCGCATGCAGGTCGACCACGGCTGCGCCCAGGCCCTGGAAGTGCTGACCGGGAGCCTCGACCGCTACCCGGTGATCCCGGTCTTCATCAATTCGGTGGCCGCGCCGATGGCCTCGTGCCGGCGCGCGCGCCTGCTGGGCGATGCCATCGGCCGCTTTGCCGCGCGCAGCGGCAAGCGTGTGCTGGTGGTGGGCTCGGGCGGCATCTCGCACGAGCCCCCGGTGCCCGAGCTGGCCACGGCCAGCCCCGAGAATGCTGAGCGGCTGATCGCGGGGCGCAATCCCTCGCCCGAGGCGCGCGCGGCGCGGCAGGCGCGCACCGTCGCCGCGGCGCGCGCCTTCACCGCCGGCGATAGCGCCATGCACGCGCTCAACCCGGCATGGGACCAGGCCTTCCTGGCCACCCTGCAGCGGGGCGAGCTGAGCGCCGTGGACGGCATGACCGATGCCGCCATCACGCGCGAGGGCGGCAAGTCGGCGCACGAGATCCGCACCTGGATCGGCGCCTTCGCCGCGCTGGCGGCAGCCGGTCCCTACCAGGCCGAGATCGATTACTACCGTGCGATTCCTGAATGGATCGCCGGCTTCGCCGTGATGCACGCTGCGCAGGCCGGAACGGACGCTTGAGACCGGCTGCCAACCCTCCCTCCAACGACAGGACGCCCCAGACATGACCCAGCAAGACCTCATCGCCACCCTGGCCGAGCGCCTGCGCCGCGCCGAGCAGGAGCGCAGCCCGGTCGCGCCGCTGCGCGGCGAGATCGCCGCCGGCGATGCCGACACCGCTTATGCCATCCAGCGCGCCAACGTCGCCTTCTGGCAGGCGCGCGGCCGCCGCGTGGTCGGCCGCAAGATCGGCCTGACCTCGCCGGCGGTGCAGCGCCAGCTCGGCGTCGACCAGCCCGATTTCGGCACGCTGTTCGCCGACATGGTGTACGGCGACGATGAGCCCATCCCGCCGGCGCGCACCCTGCAGCCAAAGGTGGAAGCCGAAGTGGCACTGGTGCTCAAGCATGACGTGAGCGCCGCCGATGCCACCCTGGTCGACCTGATCGGCGCGGTCGACTACGTGCTGCCCGCCATCGAGGTGGTCGGCAGCCGCATCGCCGACTGGAACATCAGCTACGTCGATACCGTGGCCGACAACGCCTCCAGCGGGCTGGTGGTGCTGGGCGCGGTGCCGGTGCCGCTGGCCGGGCTGGACCTGAAGACCGTGCAGATGGAGATGTTTGCCGGCGATGCGCGCGTCTCGGCGGGCCAGGGCTCGGCCTGCCTCGGCCATCCGCTCAATGCCGCCGTGTGGCTGGCGCGCAAGCTCGCCTCGCTGGGCGATCCGCTGCGTGCCGGCGACCTGGTGCTGACCGGCGCGCTGGGCCCGATGGTGGCGGCCGAGCCCGGCCGTTGCTACGAGGCGCGCATCAGCGGCGTCGGCAGCGTGCGCGCGAGCTTCGCCGCGGCCTGAGGCCCGCCGGCGCTCAGGCCCCGGACCCGAGGCCTCAGAGCGCAGGCCGCCGTACCACGGCGGCGCGGCACCGGCGCCGCGCCGCCATCCAGAGGGCCGCATCGACGGCCCCGTCCACAACGAGAAACAGGAAACAGGAGACAGAGCATGAGCCATCGCCATCCCCGGCGCGCGTTCGCGCGCCTTGCACTGGGCGCGGCCGCCGCAGCGGCCGCCGCCTGCCTGGCGGCACCCGCCGCCGGCGCCGATACCGACACCTTCCCGAACCGGCCGCTGACCTTCGTGGTGCCGTTCCCGGCCGGCGGCATCACCGACATGATCGCGCGCCAGCTCGCCCAGCAGATGGGCAACGGCCTGGGCAAGCCGGTGGTGGTGGAGAACCGTCCGGGCGGCGGCGGGCAGATCGCCGCCCTGCAGGTCAAGCGCGCCGACGCCGACGGCTACACCGTCTTCATCGCCGCCACCGAGATGTTCGCCATCAACCCGGGCCTGTACCGCAATTTCTCCTACGACCCGCTCAAGGACTTCAAGCCGGTCACCGCGCTGGCGACCTCGCCGCTGGTGCTGGTGGTGCCGAAGAACAGCCCGGCCGCGTCGGTCAAGGAACTGATGGCGCTGTCGCACAGCAAGGCTGGCGGCGTCAACTATGCCTCGCAGGGGATCGGCTCGATCGGCCACCTGCTGGGCGGCATGTTCGCCGACAAGGCCGGCGGCCGTTTCACCCACGTGGCCTACAAGGGCTCCGCGCCCGCGCTGCAGGACGTGATGGCAGGGCAGGTGGACATGATGTTCGACCCGGTCATCACCACCTCGCCGCTGATCCAGGGCGGCAAGGTCAAGCCGCTCGCCATCGCCGCGCCGCGCCGCGCGGCCCAGCTGCCCGAGGTGCCGACGCTGGCCGAGCTGGGCGTGCCCGGCCTGGATGCCGGCGTGTGGTTCGGCATGGTGGTCAAGGCGGGCACGCCGGACGCCATCGTCAACCGGCTCAACGAAGAGGCTCGCAAGGCGCTCAAGGCGCCGGAGGTGGTCAAGCGCTTCGACGACCAGGGGCTGCAGGCGATGCCGATGTCGCCGCGGCAGTTCGGCGCCTTCCTGCAGAGCGAGAGCGGGCGCTGGGCGCCGCTGGTGAAGGCCAGCGGAGCGGTGGTGGAGTGAACCTGAGCGAGGAGGAGGCCGTGCGGCGGCGCCGGGCCTTGCCTGACGCCGCCATTGCTGCCGGTGAGCAGAACATGATCAGGCCGCTATCCACCCGCGCGGCATGCGCTGCTCGGCCACGTCCGTGGCCATAGGGAATGCAAGCGCCGCCGCCGGTACGCGCCTTCGAGCCTCCGTGCCGAGGTAGCGCGCACCGGTCAGCGTCAAGGCCAGGCCATCCCGCGCTTGGTCTTGGCGCCTTTCCTGTCGAAGGTGAGGATGCGCACCATGCCTTTCGCTGCAGCGATGCCGCGTTTCTTGTCCTGCTTGCCTTGTGCGGGGCGCGCTTCCGCGAGCCGGCGGGAATGTCGCGGGGGGGCGTGGCTCAGGGAGCGGAAGCTCCGCCCGCAATGAGCGCGAGCAGGGGCCAGCAGAGGTAGGCCAGCAGCAGGATCACGGCCAGCGGGCGCCAGCGGTGCGGCGGACGATCGATCCAGCGGCACACGAAATAGACGACTGCGCTGAGTGCGACCTGAAAGAGTGCGCTCACGCCGAGCAGCACCCATCCGAAGGCGGGCATCAGCGCTGACGCATCGCGCCAGCCGACCGAGCAGCCGTTGCACATGCCGCCTCCCAGCATGGCCAGTACCACGAACAGCAGATAGGGCACGAGGATCAGCAGTGCCGAGTCGATACCCAGTACCCGGATCAACCATCGATATCGCAGCGGGGCGGCGGCTGGGGCGTGAGCGGGTGAGGCGCTTGGCATGACAGGCTGGCGGGCATATGGGGAGAGCGCCAAGGCTATCGGCGCGACGCCAGCGGTGTCTCAAGAGATTTCCGATTCCACATGAGAAACGCCCGAATCTGTGCCGCGGATGTCGACACAGGGCGGTGCGGGCGCTGCCGCGCGCGAGGTGGGGGAGAGGGGCAGAGGGGGAGGAGGAACCAGGCCCGTCGGCGCGCGTGGCGCCGCCGGGCCCGTCGGCACCGGGCCGATGCCTCAGTGCGAGGAGGCGCCGGCTGCGCCCAGGCCGGTTTCGGAGCGCACTTCCTGTGCGTCGAAGGCGGCGCGTTCAGCCTTGGCGCGTGCGCTGTTGTCGAGCAGCGAGAACAGCCAGACACCGGCGAAGCCGATCGCCATCGAGAACAGTGCCGGCGAGGTGTACGGGAACCAGGCCGAACCCTTCGGGTAGCCGAGCGTGGCTTCCCACACCGAAGGCGAGACAATGGTCAGGCCGACCGAGGACACCAGGCCGAGGAAGCCGCCGATGACAGCGCCGCGCGTGGTGCAGCCCTTCCACAGCATCGACAGGAACAGCACCGGGAAGTTGGCGGAAGCCGCGATGGCGAAGGCGAGCGACACCATGAAGGCGATGTTCTGCTTCTCGAAGGCGATGCCGAGCGCGACCGCGACGATACCCAGGACCACCGTGGTGATGCGCGAGACGCGCAGTTCCTCATGGCTGTTGGCCTTGCCCTGCTTGAGCAGGGTCGAGTACAGGTCGTGCGATACCGCCGAGGCGCCCGACAGCGTGAGGCCGGCGACCACCGCCAGGATGGTGGCGAAGGCGACCGCCGAGATGAAGCCGAAGAAGACGTCGCCGCCGACCGACTTGGCCACCAGCACGGCCGCCATATTGGCGGTGCCCGCGCCGCCCTTGATCACGCCCTTGGCCACGTCGGCCATCTCCGGGTTGGTCAGCACCAGGGTGATGGCGCCGAAGCCGATGATGAAGATCAGCACATAGAAGTAGCCGATCCAGGTCGTGGCCCACAGCACGGACTTGCGCGCTTCCTTGGCATCCGGCACGGTGAAGAAGCGCATCAGGATGTGGGGCAGGCCGGCCGTGCCGAACATCAGGGCCATGCCGAAGGAGATGGCGGAGATCGGGTCCTTGATGAAGCCGCCCGGGGCCATCACCGACAGGCCGATCCTGGCGGCCTCGTCCGGGTTCTTGCCGGAGGCGCTGGCGATGGCCGTCTTGACCTCGACCGCCTTGGCGAACAGGGCCTCGGGGCTGAAGCCGTACTGGGCCAGCACCATGATGGCCATGAAGGTGACGCCGGCCAGCAGCATGCAGGCCTTGATGATCTGTACCCAGGTGGTCGCCGTCATGCCGCCGAACAGCACGTACACCATCATCAGCGCGCCCACGATCACCACCGCCACCCAGTAGTCGAGGCCGAACAGCAGCTTGATCAGCTGGCCGGCGCCCACCATCTGCGCGATCAGGTAGAAGGCCACCACCACCAGCGTGCCGAGCGCGGCGAAGCTGCGGATGGGGCCCTGCGCGAAGCGGTAGCCCGCCACGTCCGCGAAGGTGAACTTGCCCAGGTTGCGCAGGCGCTCGGCCATCAGGAAGGTGATGATGGGCCAGCCGACCAGGAAGCCGATCGAGTAGATCAGGCCGTCGTAGCCGCTGCTCATCACCGCCGCGGAGATGCCGAGGAAGGAGGCGGCGGACATGTAGTCGCCGGAGATCGCCAGGCCGTTCTGGAAACCGGTGATACCGCCGCCCGCGGTGTAGAAGTCCGCGGCGGAGCGCGTGCGCGAGGCCGCCCACTTGGTGATCCACAAGGTGCCGAGGACGAACAGCGAGAACAGCACGATGGCCGTGGTGTTGGTGGCCTGCTTGGCGGTCTCGCCGACGTCGCCGCCGCCGGCGAATGCCGCGCCGCAGGCGGTGGCGGCCGCGAGGCCGCCCAGGATGCGCAAGGATGGGGTCTTCATTTCGCCACGTCCTCCAGGATGTCCACGGTCAGGCGGTCGAACTCGCGGTTGGCGCGCCGCACGTAGATGCCGGTGATAGCGACGGTAAAGAGGATGACGCCGAAGCCGACCGGCACGCCGATGCTGGTCACGCCGCTGCGGAAGGGCTGCCCCAGCAGCGTCTTGTCGAAGGCGATCAGGGCAATGTAGCCGTAATAGACGATCAGCATCAGCATCGTCAGCAGGATGCCGAGGCTGTTGCGCCTGCGCTTGAGCGCCGCGTATTTCGGGTGCGCCTGGATCTTCCCGATCAGGTCGGTGGACATGAAGCGTCTCCTTTAGTGTCTTGAGTTGGATAGCCTGGATTCTCGGCAGTTGACCTGACGCGGGACTTACAGCGGTGCCGCGGAAGCATGGCGATCGGATCAGTGCTTTCCCTAGCGTGCCATGTGCGCCGTGCCGTCGCGCAGCGCTCCGGCTGCGATCGATGGCAGCCATCGGCGCTTGCCGCATGGCGTTCTCTGCACGGCAAGGGCCCGGGTGTCTCGCGCGCGCAACCCGTCATGCGATGCTTCCTTACGGGCGCTGCCTTCTCGGTATACTTCGCGGAAAACAGCCGGACGTCAGAGCTGTCCTGGCTATGCGGGAATGGAGGGGCAACGTGGTGGCCGACAGGCCACCCATCGAGCGGGAAGGGACTGCGCTGTGGCAGGCACCGGTAACAACGACAAGATGACCGGCTGGGCTGGGGTTCTGATGCCATGTGTCGACACGCAGGTGCGGACCTGCGGCGAGCAGCAGGAAGCGCGGCGGGGCTTGCCCTTGCCGATGCGCGCTGACGGCTTGCCGGACGGTGGTGGCAAGGACGGCGCGGCGGGTTGCGCCCTTGCGCCGGTCGCAGACGAGAGCCAGGCCGTCGGCGCGATGCTGCCGGGCTGCCCCGGGGACGAACGGTCCCCGCATGCGCAGGCCGTGGCCTTGCCCATGCTGTCCGCGCGCCAGGCCAGCGTGTACGCGCTGCTGGTCGACGGTCTCTCCAACAAGCGCATCGCCCTGCTGCTCGGCCTGCAGGAGGGTACGGTCAAGGAGCATGTCTCTGCCATCCTCGCCAAGCACTGCGTGCGCGACCGCCGCCAGTTGATCCGGCAGGCGCCGCTGCCGGCCCCGGCAGCGGCTGCGCCGGCGCAATGGGACCTGTCACCAGCAATGCCGCCGCACACGCCGTGCGCCGGCGTCCCGCGCCAACCGATCACGCCGGCGGAGCTGGGTCTCACCCGCCGTCAGGGCGACGTGCTGCAATTGCTGCTCGACGGTCTCTCGAATCGCGTCATCGGCAGGCGGCTTGGCTTGCGCGAAGACACCGTCAAGGAGCACGTCAGCGCCATCCTGATGGCGCTGAAGACGCCGCGACGCGCGCAGGTGATGGCGCTGATGCGGCAGTTCGAGCTGCACTTGTGCCCTGAGTCCTAGTGCCCTGGTGCCCTGGTGTCCCGGTTCTTGAATTCGTGGAATCACCAGGCCTGTCGAGAAGCCGTGCGAGGCCGTGCGAGGCGGTGTCCCGCATCGCCTGCCGCGCGGCGCCGATCGTCTCCGTGTGCCGGTTCACGTGTGCGGGAGGGGCGGCCGGCGCGCCGGCAGGAGGCCTCGACTCGCGCGAAGCCCGGCATGCTGCCGTCGATCGCTCGTTGCGACGGCTGGCGGGATGCGTCCGCCTGAGCGCCCGGCAGCCTGCCGGCCTCAGCGCCGCGCGCTGCCGGCGTCTTCGTCCTGCACCTGCCAGTCGCGCCGTTGCTGGCGCAGCCGGGCGAGCGTGGTGCGCGCGGCGCGCGCGGCCTTGCGCCAGGCGAAAGGCCGGGGATCGGCCAGCATGCTGAGCGCGCGCGCGTAGTCGAGCGCGAGGCCGGGCGTCCATGCCATGGTCACCGCGCGCTTGCGGATCTGCGCGGCCACCCACAGCTCCGGCGTCACCAGCACGCGCAGCAGGCTGCGCCAGCCGGCACGATCGCCATGCAGGCGGCCCACCGCGCCTTCGAGCGCGGCTTCCAGCGCGTGGGCGACGGTGCTGGAGCAGTTGCGGTGCGTCAGGTTGTAGGTGGTGTTCCGGCGGTAGCGCTGCCAGAAGGCCTGCAAGCGCAGGGGATCGTAGTTGCGGATGCGCACGCGCGTCGTGGAGGGACACCAGGCCTGCGCTTCGGTGGCGTAGTCGGGCTGGAACAGGCCGGGTACGTCGTTGTCGGCGGTGGCGCGCAGCAGGCGGCCGAAGTCGTCGGGCGAGCGGTCGATCTCGACCGCCGGGTAGAGGCTGATGTAGATGCCTTCCGGCGTTTCCAGCGCGGCATGGCCGGTGGAGATCACGCCGTTGGCGTCGACCGCGGCGATGTAGCGGCGGATGATCGGCGGCGACTGCGCGGGTGTCCTGGCCGATCCCGTGGGCGTCCACACGTGCACCGTCAGCGCATGTTCGCCGTCGGCGGGCGGCCCGTCCCATTCGGCGCGGTCGAAGGCGGGCGGTGCCGGTGCAGCGTTGCCGCCGCCGTCCTCCTCCGGCATGGTCCCCGCCACGTCGGCCTCGGGCAGCCGGCCGGGCCGCGACGATCCGCGCAGCGCCGGATTGGCGGCCAGCCGCCTGACGCGCGCGGCCAGCGTCAGCATGTTCAGGCCGCCGAAGAAGAGGAACAGGCCGAGGCCGTAGGGCAGCGTGCCGACATAGTGGGTCGGGTAGGGCTGGAAGAAGAACACCGCGATCAGCAGTTCGGCCACGCCCCAGGCGAGGGCGACGTGCCAGCGCCGGTAGCGCACCACCCACGCCGACACGCACTGGAGCAGCCCGTCGATGAGGAAGAGGGCGCCGAAGATCATCGACAGCAGGAAGTGGCCGTAGTGGTGGCCGGCGAAGATCAGGGCCGACGCGCCGACCACGGCGATGCCCTTGACGTAGCGCAGCACGCGTTGGCCGCCCACGCCGCTCCAGGCGACCACCAGCGTCGCCAGGCCTTCGATCAGGAAGAGCCAGGCGAAGAACTGGATGGGGAAATGCAGGGCGCCGTCGAGCGCGTCGATGAAGATGGCGATGCCGGCGACCGCCCAGAGCGCGCCCGTCCAGAGAATGGCGCGGGCGCGGCGGTGCAGGTAGTCGATGCCCATCAGCAGCAGCACCAGTCTGACCATATCCCCTCCTGAGTATGGGGCCTGTCGGGGTCCAGTCCCGCGCGGCAGGCCGGCGCGCGGGCCGCATGCATTGCCGGAGGACCATAGCACGGGCCGCCGCCGGTCGCCAAGCCGCCGGCCGTGGCGCCTGCGGTGTCGAAGCGCTGCGGTGCTGCGGCATGCGATTGGAACGGATTCCTGGACAATCCATCCAGCCGCGCCGGGCTGCGCAGGCCGGCGCGATCGCCTAGTCTTGAGACTCTCGAATCGATGCGGAGGCATGCATGGCTGACCACTCTATCCAAGGCAAGACCGTCCTGATCGCCGGCGGGGCGAAGAACCTCGGCGGGCTGATCGCGCGCGACCTCGCCCGGCACGGCGCCCGCGCGGTGGCGATCCACTACAACAGCGACGCCACCCGCGCGGCCGCCGTGGAGACCGTGGCCGCGCTCAAGGCGGCCGGTGCGCAGGCCGTCGCCTTCCAGGCCGACCTGCGCCGCGCCGGCGCCATGGAAGCCCTGTTCGCCGATGTGGTCCAGGCGGTCGGCCGGCCCGATATCGCTATCAATACCATCGGCAAGGTGTTGAAGAAGCCCTTCACCGAGATCACCGAGGCCGAATACGACGACATGGCCGAGGTCAACGCCAAGACCGCCTTCTTCTTCCTGCGCGAGGCCGGCAAGCACGTCAACGACCACGGCAGGATCGTGACCCTGGTCACCTCGCTGCTGGGAGCCTTCACGCCGTTCTATGCCGCCTACGCCGGCACCAAGGCGCCGGTCGAGCATTTCACGCGCGCCGCCGCCAAGGAGTTCGGCGCGCGCGGCATCTCGGTGACGGCGGTCGGGCCGGGCCCGATGGACACGCCCTTCTTCTATCCCGCCGAGGGCGACGATGCGGTGGCCTACCACAAGACCGCGGCCGCGCTGTCGGCCTTCAGCCGCACCGGGCTCACCGACATCGAGGACGTGGTGCCCTTTGTCCGCCACCTGGTCAGCGACGGCTGGTGGATCACCGGACAGACCATCCTGATCAACGGCGGCTACACCACCAGGTAGGAACCGGCACGGGCGGGGTGCCGCGCTATCATGCGGCCGTCGCCTCCCCCGTGAGCGCCGCTGCCGTGCGCCGGAGAGGGGCCGTGGCGCGGCGTCCGCCGCGCGGATTCCCTGCTTGAGCACAAGGCCGAGATGGACCGACTCGAACAATACCGCGTCTTCGTGCGCGTGGCGGAGATGGGCAGCTTCATCAAGGCCGCCCACGCGCTGGAACTGCCGCGTGCCTCGGTCTCGGCCGCGGTGCAGCAGCTCGAAACGGGGGTCGGCACGCGCCTGCTGCACCGGACCACGCGCCAGGTGCGCCCGACCGCCGATGGCCTGCAGTTGCTGGAACGCGTGCGCCCCCTGCTGGCGCAGGCGGACGAGGTCGAGCAATTGTTCCGCGCCGGCCAGCGCAAGGCGGTCGGCCGGCTGGTGGTGGACGTGCCCAGCCGTATCGCACGCCGGCTGGTCGCACCGGCGCTGCCCGCGCTGCTGCGGCGCCACCCGCGCCTGGAACTGGTGCTGGGTTCGACCGACCGCATGGTGGACCTGGTGCAGGAAGGCGTGGACTGCGCGGTCCGGGTCGGCGCCCTGCAGGACAGCAGCCTGGTGGTGCGCCCGGTCGGGCGGCTGGCCCTGATCAACTGCGCCAGCCCGGGCTACCTGGGGGAGTACGGCACGCCGCGCGCGCCCGAGGACCTGGCGCGTGGCCATGTCGCGGTCGGCTACGCCAATGCGCTCACCGGCCGGACGCTGCCCTGGGAGTACCGCCACCAGGACGAGACCGTCACGGTGTCGATGCCGAGCCGCGTGGTGGCGAACAATGCCGAGACCTATATCGCCTGCTGCCTTGCCGGCATCGGCCTGATCCAGATCCCGCGCTTCGACGTGCAGGACCTGCTGGACCGCGGCGAACTGGTCGAAGTCCTGCCGCAGCACCGCGCCGCGCCGATGCCGCTCTCGCTGGTCTATCCGCACCGGCGCCAGCGCTCCGCGCGCCTCAATGCCTTCTTCGAATGGTTCGAGGCGCTGATCGCGCCGAGCGTCGAGCCATAGCGGCGAGCGGCCGCGCATGCGGCCGAGCGGTGGGCCTCAAGCCGCCAGCGCCTCCGGCGAGCACGCCGCCGCGATCCTCTCCGCCAGGTACTGCGCGTCGCGCGCGATGCCGGAGAAGCGGCCCGAGCCCCACGTGTGCAGCCATGGCAGGCCGAGGAAGTACAGGCCGGGATGCGCGCTGACGCCACGCTCGTGCCCGGGGTGGCCGCGGCCGTTGAATACCGGCACCTCCAGCCAGCCGAAGTCGGGCCGGAAGCCGATGCACCAGATCACGCTGCCGATGCCCGCTGCCTGCGGGTCGAGTTCGGTGCGTTCGGCCGCGGGTGTCCAGGCCGGTGTGTAGAGGCTGGGCGGCGGCGCGTCGATGCCGTGCGCGGCGATGTACTGGTCGATGCCGGCGTTGATGCGGTTGTAGGTGGCGTCGGCATTGTCGAGGTTCCGGCGCAGGTCGGGTGCGAAGCGCAGGCGCCCGTCGCGGTAGTCCTCCAGCACGCCATACAGTTCCATGCCCTCGGCGGCGAAGCGGCGCAGGTCGATGTCGCGTCCTCCGTCGCGTCCGGTCACGTAGTGGTTGGTGTTGTCGCGCACGCCTTCGCGCAGGGGGTGTTCGGTGACAGGCAGGTCGTAGTACTTCATCTCGGCCAGCCAGTCGACCACATCGCGGCCGCGGTAGAAGCGCGCGCAGCGCGGGGCTTCGCCCACGGCGAGGTAGACCTGGCGCCCGGCCAGGTGCAGGTCCTCGGCGATCTGCGCGCCCGACTGGCCGGAGCCCACCACCAGCACCGCGCCCTCGGGCAAGGCCTGCGGGTTGCGGTAGTCGGCCGACTGGACCTGCCTGATCGATGCCGGCAGCCGCTCGGCCAGGCGGGGCACGATCGGCGTGCGATAGCCGCCCGACGCTACCACAACCTGGTCGGCGCCGAAGGTACCGCGTGTGGTGACCACCGCAAAGCCGCCCTGCGGGCGCGCCTTGACGCTGCGTACTTCGGTGTGTTCGAGCACGGGCGGGGCGACCGCGCGGATGAAGCCGTCCAGGTAGGCGATGATCTCGTCCTTCTTCATGAAGCCGTGCGGGTCGTCGCCGGCATAGGGGTGGCCAGGCAGTGCGCACTGCCAGTTCGGCGTGACCAGGCAGAAGGCATCCCAGCGCTGGGTGTGCCAGGTATGGGTCATGGTGTGCTGCTCCAGCACGAGGTGTTCGATGCCGGCCTGGCGCAGGTAGTAGCTGAGCGAGAGACCGGCCTGGCCGCCGCCGACAATGATGACGGAGTAGTGGCGGGCCTCGCTGGTGGCGGGAGGGGTAGGCGTGGTGTCAGGCATGACGCGGGTTCCTTGGCAGAGGGAGGTTCACGGAGGGCGTTCTAGCGCTCGAAGGCGAGTACCGTCACCGTGGCACCGGCCTGGCCGGCAAAGCGGGCGGCGGTGGCTTCGATAACGTCGAGCTGGTCCTGGGCCGCCGAGCAGGCGAAGCCATAGCGGCGGCGCACCCGCTCGGAGGCCTGGTTCAGCGCGCTGCGCGCGCGGTCCAGGAACACCGGCAGCGGGTAGGCCGCGCCGGCCTCGAGGTGCTCGGTCACGACGGAAGAGGGCGAATAGCACAGCGTTTCGCGCTGGTCGGGCCAGCGGACGCGGAAGTGCGTGACGGGCATGGTTCAGGCTCCCAGAGGCACGGCATCGATGCCGGCGGGTGGCAAGCCGGCCGCGGCGGGCCGGGGCAGGATGAAGGGCTCGCAGCCGAAGTCCCATAGCAAGGCCCGCTCGCCGGCCTGGGCGATTGTCACGCGGCGCGATGCGTCGAGCATGCCGATCTCCGCGCAGGCAAGGCCGCGCGCGTGGAAGCGGGCCGCCACCGTGGCGGCGTCGGCCGCGTCGACGGCGAGCAGGAAGCCGTAGCTGGGAAAGGCTGACAGCCAGCGCGGCAGCGGCACGCCCGGCGGGATCGGCAACGCGTCGAGGTCGATGGTGCCGCCCACGCCCGAGCATTCCATCAGCATCAAGGCGGTGCCGACCGCGCCGGCCATGCTGATGTCCTTGGCGGCAGCGCACAGGCCGTCCTCGGCCAATGCCGGCAGCAGTTCGAGGTCGGCGCGCAGGCGCGCGCCGGGCACGCCGGTGGTGGCGTTCCAGTAGGGATAGGGCTCCTCGAAGCGGCCGCGCAGGTCGACCGCCATCAGCAGGCGCTGCCCGGGGCGCGCGCCGAAGCTGGTCAGCAGCCGGCGCGCGCGCCCGAGGATGGCCACTGCAAGCTGGGGGCCGTCGCTGCGCGCGTTGCTGTGGCCGCCCACCAGCGGCACGCCGTAAGCGGCCGCGGCAGCGGCCATGCCGCGCACGACTTCGTCGGCCGGGTCCAGGCCCTCGCTCCAGATGGCATCCACCACCGCCAGGGGGCGCCCGCCCATGGCGTAGATGTCGCTCACGTTGACCATCACCGCGCTGTAGCCGGCGAACCAGGGCATGGCGCGCAGGAAATCGCCGACCATGCCTTCGATGGCGAACAGCAGATGGCTGTCACCATCCGCGATGGCGGCGCAGTCGTCGCCGAGCAGGATGCCGCGCGCCTCCGCCTGCGCGCCGGCCGGCAGCGCCTGCTGCAGGCGGGCGAGCAGGCCGGCGATATCGGTCTTGTGGCCGAAGCCGCGGCTGGCGCGCAGCAGGTCGGCCAGGGTGGCGGCGCTCATGACGGCCTCCTGTCGTGCTGTGCGCTCCCGTCGTCGATGACGAAGCCGGCATACGGTGCATGGCAGGGCGGATAGTGGTGCAGGTCGGCCTCCATCAGGTGGTGCGGCCAGCCCAGCAGCGTCTCCTCGGCCAGCGTGGTCCAGTGCAGGCGGCGGAACAGCGGCACGTTCTGGCTCTGTACGTGGGCGAGGAAGCGCCGGCAGCCCAGCGCATGCGCGCTGCTCACCGCCAGGCGGATCAGCGTGGCGCCGAGCCGGCTGTGGCGCCGGTAGGGCGCCTGTACCGCCAGCCGCGAGCCGTACCAGACCCCGGGCTCGCTTTCATGGATGCGCACGGTGCCGACCACCGGGCCGCGCGCGCCGGGCGGGCCGCCAGCGGCCTCGTCGCAGCGCACCGCCACCAGCAGCTGTGCGGCGTCATCGACCGCGTCACGGTCGTCCTGGGCAAAAATGCCTTGCTCGGCGCAGAACACCGCGCGGCGCAGTGCGTAGGCTTGTTCGATCTCCCAGCCGGCCTCGGCCCAGCGCACCTGGTAGGCCGGCGCGGCCGGCACCTCCACGCATAACTCGGGTCTCATGCCGCATCCCCCTCGTAGGCCGACAGCGAGGAGCAGGCCCCGCACTTGCCGCAGCCGGCCTTGATGTCCGCCGAGCGCAGCCCGGCCGCGGCCACCATGCGGCCCAACGGCGCCAGCACGGCGCGCATGAAGTCCGGCGAGGGGGCCGGATGATCCTCCAGCGGCGTGCCGGAGATCGGCACGAAGGGCACGACGAAGGGATAGACGCCGATCTCCAGCAGCCGCTGCGACATCGACAGGATGGACTCGGCGGTGTCGCCCAGGCCGGCCAGGATGTAGGTGCTGACCTGGCCGCGGCCGAACACCCCGACCGCCGCCGCGAAGGCATCGAGGTAGCGCGACAGCGGCACGGTGGCCTTGCCGGGCATGATGCGCGCGCGCACCGATGGCGTCACCGCTTCCAGGTGCATGCCCAGGCTGTCGATGCCAGCGGCGCGCAGGCGCGCGAACCAGCGGTCGTCGTCGGGTGGTTCGCACTGGCCCTGGATCGGCAGGTCCACGGCGGCGCGGATGGCGAAGGCGCTGTCGCACAACAGGGCGGCACCGCGGTCCGGCGTCGGCGGCGTGCCGGTGGTCAGTACCATGTGCCTGACGCCGTCGAGCAGCACCGCCGCGCGCGCCACCTCGGCGAGCTGCTCCGGAGTCTTGCGCGCGATGGTGCGGCCGGCCGCCAGCGACTGGCCGATCGCGCAGAACTGGCAGGTCTTGCGCCGGCTCTGGTAGCGGATGCAGTCCTGCAGTACCGTGGTCGCCAGCACATCGGCGCCGTGCAGGGTGGCAATGTGCGAGTACGGAACGCCGTCCAGCGTCTGCATCGCATAGAAGCGCGGCGTGCGTGGAAAGCTCACGCTGGCGATCGGGATGGCGCCGCGCATGAGCGTGCTGCGCCCGTGCGCGTCGGGCGTGGCTGCCACGTAGGGCGAGTGCCAGGCGGTACTGGTATGGACCGGCACCATGATGGTCACGCCGTCGATGGTGACGGCCTTGTGGTCGGACGGACCGGCACCGCCGCGCCGGCTGGCAGCGCCGGCGCGCGGGTCTTCCAGCCGCAGCCCGATGGACTGCAGTTCAGTCATCAACTGCCGGCTCGAGGCCGGCAGCGTGTCGCGAGAAGGCATGGTCTGGACTCCGGTCGTCTGGGTGGATGGCGGCTGCTGGCACCTGGGGCCGTGGTGCGTGCATGACGGACACGGGGGCCGCCGGGCGGTCGTTGATCAGCAGGCTGAGCAGCTCGGGGCGCGCGTAGTGGCCCACCGAATCCATCATGCGCTTGCGCTTGGTGATGAGGGCCAGGTCGAGGTCGGCCACCACCATGCCTTCGCCTTCGCGCAAGGGCGGCGCCAGGTGTTGCCCCTCGGGCGAGATGATGGCGGTGTGGCAACCGCCGCGCAGCGCCTTCTGCAATGCGGGGTCGGTGGTGACCGAAGCGATCTGCGCCTCCGTCAGCCAGCCGGTTGCATTGACCACGAAGCAGCCGGACTCCAGCGCGTGGTGGCGGATGGTGGCCTCGATCTGCTCGGCAAAGATGGGACCTACCAGCGAACCGGGGAACTGGCTGCAGTGGATCTCCTCGTGCCGGGCCATCAGCGCATAGCGCGCCAGCGGGTTGTAGTGTTCCCAGCAGGCCAGCGCCCCGACGCGGCCGATGGCCGTCTCTGCCACCTGGAGACCGGCGGCATCGCCCTGGCCCCAGATCATGCGCTCGTGGAAGGTAGGCGTCAGCTTGCGTCGCTTGAGTGCGAGCCGGCCTTCGGTGTCGAAGATGAGCTGGGTGTTGTAGAGGCTGCCGTGGTCGCGCTCGTTGACGCCCAGTACCACCACCATGCCGTGGCGGCGCGCACGCGCTGCCACGGCCTCGGTGACGGGACCGGGGACGGCCACGGCCTGTTCGTACAGGCGCAAGTGCTCCTGGCCTGATTGCACCGGCGGGCGCACGAAGGAGAAGTAGGGGTAGTAGGGCACGAAGGTCTCGGGGAAGACGATCAGCCGTACCCCGTCGCGCGCGGCCCGGTCGATGGCGTCGAGCACCTTGGCGAGGGTGGCGGCGCCGCTGTCGAGATCGGGTGCGATCTGGACGGCGGCGGCGCGCACGATGCGTGGGTCGGACATGGCGGATCCCCTGCCGGCTCAGACGGTCCAGGTGTCGAGGATGAGCGCGTTCTCCTTGCGGTGAAGCAGCTTCAGGTCGAGCACGTCGAGCGGATTGATGGGGCGGATGCCTTCGACCAGGGACGCTTCGCCATGGCCGTAGAGCGCTTGCAGCGCGAAGCGGCAGGCGTACACCTTGCCACCTTCTGCCATGAACTTCTTGAGCTGCTTGTTGAAGTTGAGGTGGCCGGCGAAGGCCTCGTCACCGAGCGTGGGAAAGCCCCGCTGCAGGCCGAGCGTGACGCCCGGGCCGTATAACAGGATGCTGGTGTCGAAGCCTTTGCGCTGCAGGCGGGTGGCCTGCAGCAGGTTGACGAAGCCGATCGAGCCTTCGAAGGCTACGGTGTGGAAGGTCACCAGGGCCTTCTCGCCGGGCTCGGCCTTGACGTCCTCGAACACCTTCTCCTCGAAATCGACGAGGACATCGCCATCCTTGTGGGCGGGGTGGTTGACTGCGGGCATGCTTGGCTCCAGTGCGTATGGGTTGCGTTGAGCGGACGGCGCGAGGCTCGGGGCGGTCCGGCCGGCGCTCGCCGCCGGCATGGGCAGCGGTGCAAGCGATATGCCATCGGTGCCGCTCGACCATGCGATCAAGGACCGATCATTCATACGGCGAGCGATCGATCGCATGCTTGATCGCATCCGCGCGATGGCCTCGGCGCCACGTGCCGCGCCGGCATGGCGCCTGGCGGCGCCGCGGCCCTGCACCGCGAGCGCGCGGAGGCTGCCCGCGCGAGGCATCGGCTTGGTGCAGGCGATGCCTCGCGCACCATCAAGTGGCGATCCGGAATGCAATCAAGGATGCGATCAATGATGCGAACAATGCAGGCGCACATGGCCATGCATGGAGCGAAGCGCAGGCGAGACTGGCGCGTGGCGCCATGACGTCCGGATGGCACGCGAAATGCATCGGCAGCGCTGGCGCCGCCGCGGCGCACGTTCCAGAAGGAGAGAGCCGTGTCCGGCCTGACCAGTCATTGGGCGAAGCGCATCGCTGACAGCCCCAAGCCCGCCTACCTGATGATCCCCGACCTGATCGAGGAGGCCCTCGCCGATGGCCGGCTGCAGGCGCGCGACCGCCTGCCGGGGCTGCGCGACATGGCCGAGGCGCTGCGGCTCAACTATTCCACCGTGGCGCGCGCCTACGGCGAGGCGCGCAAGCGCGGCCTGATCGATGCCAAGGCCGGCAGCGGCACCTATGTGCGCGGCCGTGCCCCCGCGCTGCCGCTGCGTGCCGGCACCAGCGCGGAGATGACCATGAACATGCCGCCGGAGCCGCCGGCGCTGGCCGCGCGGCTGCGCGAATCGGCCGCCGCGCTGCTCGGCGGCACCGATCCCTACCAACTGCTGCGCTACCAGGACTTCGGCGGAACGCCCTCCGATCGGGCCGCGGTGTCCGGCTGGTTGCGGCGGCTGGTGCCGGCCGCCGGCGGCGACACGCTGCTGGTCTGCCCGGGCATCCACAGCGCCCTCGTGGCGCTGCTGTCGCAAGTGGCGCGCAGCGGGCAGACGCTATGCGTCGAGGCGCTGGCCTATCCGGGCATCAAGGCCATCGCTGCCCAGCTTGGCGTTCACCTGCAGGCGCTGCCGGGCGACGAAGACGGCATGCTGGGGGCGGCCTTCGAAGCCTTCTGCAAGGCGCAGCGGCCAGCGGTGCTGTATTGCAACCCGACCCTGCAGAACCCGAGCACGCGCACCATGCCCCAGGCGCGGCGCGAGATCCTGGCCGATATCGCGCTGCGCTACAACGTGCCGATCATCGAGGACGATGCCTACGGCATGCTGCCGCGGCGCAAGCCCGATGCCTTCGCTGCGCTGGCGCCGGAACTGACCTACTACCTCACCGGACTGTCGAAGTGCTTCGGCGCAGGGCTGCGCACCGCTTTCGTCCACGCGCCCACGCCGCGCCAGGCCCAGCGCCTGGCCGGCACGCTGCGCGCCACCTCGGTGATGGCCAGTCCCTTCACCACGCTGCTGGCGCGCGCGTGGATCGAGGATGGCACCGCCGACGAAATGCTCGCCGTGCTGCGCCAGGAGAACGCCGCGCGCCAGGCGATCGCCGCGCGCGTGCTGGGTGCTCATCCCTACGAGGCGGATGGCGAGGGCTTCCACCTGTGGCTGCCGCTCGACGGCAGTGCCTGGCGCCCCTCCGAACTGGCGCTGCATCTGCGCTCGCGCGGCATCGGCGCGGTCTCCGGCTCTGCCTTCTCCACCGACGGTAATCCGCCTGATGCCATTCGACTGTGCCTGGGCGGCCCGAGCGAGCGCGACGAGATCGAAGAGTCATTGCAGATCGTGGCCGAGACACTGGAGGACCCGCATCACCTGCATTCGGCGATGCTGTGAGGCGGCGGGCGCGGCCCGCGACGGCCGCTCGGCATCAGAGCCGGTAAGCCTCGCCGTCCTCCGGAATCCGCAGGCGGTCCGTCATGCCTTTCTCGATGGCGAATTCGCGCAGTGCCCGGCGCGTCAGCACGGCGTGGTTGACCGCTTCCATATGCGAGGCGATCAAGGTCGCGCCCGGCGCGGCCTGATAGGCCTGCCAGACGTCCTGCGCGTCCATGATGATGGCGCCGAGGCCGATCACCCGGGCGTCGCCGGCGTTGAGGATCACGACTTGCGGGTTGTAGCGCCGCAGGTTGTCCTCGACCTGCGCGTTCCATACCGTGTCGCCGGCCAGGTACAGCGTGTCCTCGCCGGCGTGCTCGAAGACCACGCCGCAGACCTCGCCGAGGATGTCGCCGATGGCGCCGATGGCGGCGTCCGAGCCGTGCTGCCCGGTGGTCTGGCGCAGGGTGACGCCCTGGAAGATCGCGTCGCGCAGCAGGCGGACGTCGCCGAAGCCCTGCGAAGCAAGCAAGGCGCGATCGGCTTCATGCTGGACGAACACGGGGAGGTGTTTCGGCACCAGGGTGCGGGCGGCTTCGTCCCAGTGGTCCGGGTGCGTATGGGTCACGATCACGGCGTCGACGTCGAGCAACGAGGCGACGGGCACCGGCAGCGCGGCGGTGGGGTAGGGCAGGTGGCTGTTCACCGTGCCCGGCAGTCCGGGGTAGGCGCCTTGCTCGGCGAGCATCGGGTCGATCAGGAAGCGGCTGCCGCCGTACTCGATGACCAAGGTGGCATTGCGGACTTGCTGGATGCGCATGGAGTTCTCCTGAGAGGGCGCTTCGGATGGATATGGACCGAGCAGTCCATAATGGGGAAATGAAATCGGCGGGCTGGCGCGGTTGCCGCATGGACCCGGCGCGGTTCAGTCGAGGTGGGAGAGCAGCAGCGCCAGGGCGTGCTCGAGTTCCTGCGGCGGGAAGCCGGCGCGCGCCATCACCTGCAGGCCGGGGAAGCCCAGCACCAGCAGCCGTCCCAGTTCGGCGGGGTCGCGCGTGGCGGCGATCGAGCCGTCCGCGCGGCCCCTTTCAACCTCCTGGGTCAGCGCCGCCTGGATGTACTGCAGGTCGCCGATGACCCGCTCGCGGATGGACACGTCCTGCGGGGCCATTTCGACAGCCTGGTTGATGCTCATGCAGCCGCGCAAGGGACCGGGCGTCGCGACATCGGCGAAGAGCGTGCGGAAGAAGCGCTCGATGGCCTGGCGCGCGGGGCCGTGCCCGAGAATGCGGTGCATCTCCGCTGCCCGCCCCTGGCGGTAGGCGTCGAAGGCGGCCAGGAAGAACTCGCGCTTGCCGCCGAAGGTGGCGTACAGGCTGCTCTTGCTCAGTCCGGTCGCGTCGAGCAGGTCGGCCAGCGAGGTTGCCTCATAGCCTTTGCGCCAGAATACGTCCATCGCCTTGTACAAGGCTTCGGCGGTATCGAATTCCTGTGGCCTTGCCATGGTGGACCGGGGAACGCGCTCGCGGGCAGTTTCAATGTCCGGCAGCATATCAGTTATGGACCGCTGGGTCCATAACTGGCTTGTGTGCCGCGGACGGGCACTGGACCCCGCCCGGAGAGGGATGCCCTCAATCGAGCCGGATCGGCGCGCGCAGCCGGGTGTTGAGCCGGTCGACCAGCCACAGCAGTCCGCCGCGCCAGAAGCCGAACAGCCGCGCCTGGTGGCTGCGGTACAGCAGCGCGTGGCTGAGTTGCGCGAGCCGCCCGCGTATCGTCAGGCCCTTGAACAGGCCGAATTTTCCCAGCGAGCCGAAGGCGTCGTAGTCGCCCAGCGAGACCAGGGCGCCGAAGTCGCGATAGGAGAAGGCGGGAATCTTGTCGCCCCGCAGCCAGCCGGGAAGATGGCGGATCAGGTGTTGTGCCTGCTGGTGGGCGACCTGCGCCGTCGGCGGCAGCGGGCGCTGGTTGCCCGGCAGGGTCAGGCTGGCACAGTCGCCGATGGCGAAGATGCGCGGATCGCGCGTGGTCTGCAGCGAGGGGTGTACCAGCAACTGGTTGGCATGGGAGGCCTCCAGACCGTCCAGCCGTGCCAGCAGGCCGGGCGCCTTGACGCCGGCCGCCCACACCTTGAGCGAGGCCGTCACCTGGCCACCGTCAGCGAGAGTGAAGCCGTCCGCGGTGGCTTCGGTCACGCGCGTGGCGGTGCGCACGCGCACGCCCAGCGCTTCGAGCCGGGCCTGGGTGGCGGCCGAGATGTCCTGCGGAAATGCCGCGAGCAGGCGCGGCCCGCTTTCGATGAGGGTGATCGACAGGCGGGCCGGCAAGCCTTGCGCGCCGTAGGCGACCGCGGCTTGCGCAAGCTGCACCAGCTCGGCCGCGAGCTCGACTCCGGTGGCGCCGCCGCCGACGATGCCGATCGACAGGGTTTCGTCCTGCGCGAGGCACTGGAGCATGCGCAGGCGGACTTCGCGGTTGAAGGCGTCGGCCTGCAGGCGGGAGTCGATCTTGAAGCAGTGCGCGGCCACGCCCGGTGTGCCGAAGTCGTTGGCCTCGCTGCCGATCGCGAGCACCAGCGCGTCGTAGGCCAGGCGCCTGGCCGGCACCAGCAGGCGCCCGTCGGGCGCGTGCAGCGGAGCGATCCGCAGCTCGCGTGTAGCCCGGTCGAGGCCGGCGAGTTCGCCCGGCTGGTAGGTGAAGCCCGCATCGCGGGCCTGGGCGAGGAAGGTGGTCTGCTGCTGGGAGACGTCGCGCGTGCCTGCCGCGATGGTATGGAGCATGGGCTTCCAGACATGGGCGGAGTCGCGGTCGACCAGGGTGACGGCCATGGTCCGTCCGGCGCGTGCGGAGCGCCTGCCCAGGGCGGTGGCGACCTCGAGGCCTGCTACCCCTCCACCCACGATGACGATCTGTTGCGGCTGCATCTTGTGCGTTCCTTTGCTCGGGCATGAGATGCGCCGGATTATACATACATGCGTGAATGTATGTATGTGGTCGACGGCTTGGAGGAGCGCCGGTGTGAGTCGGTGTGCCCCAGTTGCCTGCGTTGCCAGCGTTGCCTGCACTGGCGTGTGATAGACGCGGTCGCGCTCATCCGGGCGCCCGGCGCCTGGTGCCGGGTATCATGCGCCGCATGACCATCAAAGCGAACCCGACATCGCGCCCGGCCGGGCGCCGCCAGCGTGCCGGCGCCGAACGGGCCTTGCCCGAGCCGCTCGCCAAGCGCCGCGTGCTGGCCATGCTGGCCAGCCGCTTCTTCATCAGTTGCCACGTCATGCTGATCGCGCTGTGGTCGCTGTCGATCGGTGTGCTCGCCAGCAAGCTGCTCTGGCTCGCGGGGCTGTCGTCGCTGCCGCTGCGCTATGGGCTGGCGACGGTCGCGGCCTACTGCGGCTTCCTGTGCGCGGTGCGCGTCTGGCTGGCCTATGTCGGGCTGCCCGCTGGGCGCCGCGGGACCGGTGACGAACCGGCGCGCGCGAGCGACGGGGCCGATGGGGGCGTGGATCTGGTGGATTGCCTGCCGCTGCCCCGCGGCGGGGCGGGCGGCGCCGCACGCGGCGCGCGCTCGGTGGCGGGGCAGGGCGGTACCTTCGATGGCGGTGGCGCCTCCGGCGATTTCGATGTGGCGGCGGCGGACCTGCCCGGCCTGGCGGACCTCGGTGAGACCGGGAAAGCGGCAGGGCGCGGCGCCGGCGACCTGCTGGACGGCGCGGCCGATGCCGACGACCTGTTCGGCGTGGTCCTGCTTGCCCTCGGCTTGCTGGCCGCCGCCGTGATCGGTGCCGCCTACGTGTTCAGCCAGGGGCCGCTGATGCTGGCCGAGATCGCGTTCGAGGCCCTGCTGGCCGGCGGCCTGCTGCGCGTGGCACGCCGTGCCGACGAGGCCGGCTGGCTGCGCGCCGCCGTGCGGGTGTCGGCGCGTCCGGCGCTTGCCGTGGCGGCGCTGGCCATCGGCCTGGGCTTGGCGTTGCAGCACTGGTTCCCCCAGGCCCGGAGCCTGGCGCAGGCGCTGGGGCTGCGCTGAGCCACCGGCGGCGCCTTGTTCCGTGCAGCCATGCCCGGGGCCAAGGCGTGCGGGCGCACCTGGTCGGATGCTGCCCGGCGTCGCGGCAT
This sequence comes from Cupriavidus malaysiensis, assembly GCF_001854325.1. NCBI lineage: Bacteria > Pseudomonadati > Pseudomonadota > Betaproteobacteria > Burkholderiales > Burkholderiaceae > Cupriavidus > Cupriavidus malaysiensis. The sequence goes on along the minus strand of NZ_CP017755.1, from coordinate 2,507,216 downwards.
CCCACGCGATTCCTGCAATTCAGACGGATTACGCCGATCTCGAGAATGGTCTGAAGCCCAGCGATTGCAGCGCCGACGAGAATCGCCCCGGTACCTGGCGCGACGGCGCGGGCCGGCGCGATCCTGAACCTGTCCCGCCCCCTCCCGGCCCGCGCCTCGTACCTGCCGCCAGACGCACCGCAAGAATCGCTGCCGGATGCGTCGTTGCCCTGCCTGCCAGCGTCGCCTTTCCCCATGCGTCGCAGCCACCGTCCACCGAGGAGAGCCGCCATGAACAGCGAAGGACTTCACAGCCGCATCGCGAGACTGCTGGCGGCCAACGTGCATGCGCTGGTCGGCTCGATCGAGAGCCGGACTCCCTTGGCTGTCCTGGAGCAATACCTGCGCGAGTTCGACGAGGTGATCGGCCGGGCGCGCGTGCACCTGGGCCGGCACGAGGCCGCCCGCTACCAGTCGACCAAGGCCATCGCCCGCGTGAACGACGAGATCGGGCGGCTCGACGCGCAGATCGCCGTCGCGCTTCGCAGCGGGGAGGAGGCGCTGGCACGCACCGGCGCCGCGCGGCAGATCGAACTGGAGGACAGCCTCGTGCTGCTGCATCAGCGCTTGCAGGAGACGGTCGAGCGGACCGGCGCGGCCGAGGCCGAACTGCTGGCCCTGCGCGCCAAGCGCGAAGAGATGGAACTGGCACTGTCCGACCTGCTCGCCGCGCGGGCGTCGGCTTCCTTGCACCCAGCGGCGCCGTCGGCACCATCGGCGCGGGCGCAGCAGCTGGGCCTGGGCTTCAGCCGTGCGATGGCCGGCGCCAGCGGGCTCCCTGCCGGGGGGGCGGCGCCTGCCCAGGCCGACGCGGCATCGCTCAGGCAGCTCGACGCCCTGCTCAAGGAGCAGCGCGTCAGCGAGCGCCTCGAACGGCTGCGGACAAGGCAGGGCAGCGCCGCCGCCTAGGCCGTGCGCCACCGCTTGCGCCGCGGCCCGCGGGTCCGGCCTTCCTGAACCGTCCTGTGCTGCCCTCTCATGAGTGAACTCCTGCATCCCGGCTATGTGCCGTTCGTGGTCGCTATCGGTGCCATGGTCGCCATCGGCACGCTGGAGGCGCTTGCCTTGCTGGCCGGCCTGACACTGACCGGCCACGCCGACCACTTCCTGACCGCCCACCTGCCGGGCCCGCATGCGGCGGCCGCCGGCGCGCTCGATGCGGGCGAAGGCGGCGGCGCCGGCATCGTCGGCGCATGCCTGGGCTGGCTGCACGTCGGACGCGTGCCCTTGCTGATGCTGCTGATCCTGTTCCTGACAGGTTTCTCCATTGCCGGCCTGCTGCTGCAATGGCTGCTGGCCACCGCCACGGCGCACCTGCTTCCCGGCGCCGTGGCGGCGGCGCTGGCCACGCTGGCCGCGCTGCCGTTCGTCAGGGGAGCCGGCGGCCTGCTGGTGCGCTATTTCCCGCAGGACGAGAGCTCGGCGGTGTCCGAGTCCGATTTCGTCGGGCGCGTCGCCAGGATCACGCTGGGCCAGGCAAGCGCCGAGCACCCGGCCGGCGCGCGCCTGATCGACGATCACGGCCGCGCGCACTACATCCGGGTCGCGCCGGAGGACGCCACGCAGACCTTGTCGCGCGGCCAGGAGGTGCTGGTGGTGGCGCGCGCCTCCGGCAGCCTCTACCGCGCGATTCCCAATCCGCGGCCCGATCTGTTGTAGGGGCCGCCAGCCGGGGCAATCGCCGGCTGCTTCATCCACTTTCCGCTGACGGAGACTCGCAACCCCATGGCCAACCTGGATTCCCTCGTTTTCTGGAGCGTCATCGCCCTGGCCGGCATCATCGGCCTGGTCGTGATCGGCGTGATCTTCTCGCGCCTGTACACACGCGCCTCGGCCGAGCGTGCCTTCGTCCGCACGGGGCTGGGCGGGCAGAAGGTCATCATGAGCGGCGGCGCGATCGTGCTGCCCGTGTTTCACGAGGTTATCCCGATCAATATGAACACGCTCAAGCTCGAGGTCAGCCGGGCCACGCGCGACAGCCTGATCACCAAGGACCGCATGCGGGTGGATGTCGTGGTGGCGTTCTTCGTGCGCGTCAAGCCGACCGTGGAGGGCGTGTCCACCGCCGCGCAGACGCTGGGCCAGCGCACGCTGGCGCCCGAGAGCCTGCGTTCGCTGGTCGACGACAAGTTCGTCGACGCGCTGCGTTCCACGGCGGCACAGATGACCATGCAGGACCTGCAGGACGCGCGCGAGCAGTTCGTGCAGGGCGTGCAGAACACGGTGGCGGAGGACTTGACCAAGAACGGGCTGGAACTGGAAAGCGTGTCGCTGACCAACTTCAACCAGACCTCCAAGGAGTTCTTCGACCCGAACAACGCCTTCGATGCGGAAGGCCTGACCAAGCTGACGCAGGAAACCGAGCGGCGCCGGCGCGAGCGCAACGAAGTCGAGCAGGATACCGAGGTGTCGGTGCGCGAGAAGAACCGCAACGCGCTGGAGCGCAAGCTCACCATCGAGCAGGAGGAAGCCTTCCTCAAGCTGGAGCAGGAACAGCAGGTGAAGACGCGCAGCGCCGAGCAGAACGCGCGCATCGCTTCCTATGAGGCCGAGCGCCACCAGGAGGCCGAGCAGAGCCGCATCTCCGCCGAGCGGCAGGTGCAGGAAACCGAGATCCAGCGCGAGCAGGCCGTGCGCGGCCGCAAGGTCGAGGCCGAGCGCGACGTGCGCGTCAAGGAGATCGAACTGCAGCGCGTGACCCAGATGGCCGCCATCGAGCAGGCCAAGGTGACGGAGATCGCCGAGCAGGAGAAGGCCATCGTCATCGCCGGCAAATCGGAGGCGCAGTCCCAGGCCCAGGCACGCGCCAACGAGGCGCTGGCCGAGGCGGTCAAGGCCGAGCAGATGGTGGAGACGACCCGGCGCACCGCCGAGGCCGATCGTGCCAAGCAGGTGGCGCTGATCGAGGCTGCCCAGGAAGCGGAGATGCAGGCCGTGCACGTGACCACGCGGGCTCGCGCGGAGCGCGAGGCGGCGGAACTGCAGGCCGCGGCCATCGTCGAGCTGGCCGAGGCGACCCGCCAGAAGGGCCTGGCGGAGGCCGAGGCGCAGCGCGCGCTGAACGACGCCGTCAATGCGCTGTCGTCCGACCAGACCAGCCTGAAGTTCAGGCTGGCCCTGCTGCAGGCGCTGCCTGGCATCATCCAGCACTCGGTCGAGCCGATCAAGGCCATCGACGGCATCAAGATCATCCAGGTGGACGGCCTGAACCGGGGCGGCGGCGCCGAGGCGGCCGGCCCGGCGGCCGGCGGGGGCGGCAACCTTGCCGAGCAGGCGATGTCGGCCGCATTGTCGTACCGGGCGCATGCGCCGTTGATCGATTCGCTGTTGCAGGAGGTGGGGATCGATGGGCGTTCGCTGCAGGGCCTGGCGCCGAAGCTGGAGGAGGCGCCGGCGGCGCGCCTTGCCTCCCCGGGGCCGCATGCCCAGCCCGGAACGCGAGCCGGCGAAGGGTGGACCGAGGAGGAGCGGGGCGGCAAGGCGCGCGGCGGCGCGGGCGAGGCGCGGCCGCCGCGGGTCGGAGCATAAGCGGAAGGCAAGAGGCAGGGGGCAAGGCCGGGGGCAAAAGCGGAAGGCATCCGGCCACCAGGTCCGGTTGCAATGGCCGCGCCATCTCGTCCTGCCCGATCCCCCGTCAGCGTTGCCGCGGGATCAGCGGCAGCAGCAGGTAGGACTCCTGGCCCTCGCCGGTGGCGATGGTGTTGACGCCGCCATAGACCACATCATCGCGATCGGCGTGCAGGAAGGGGCCCGAGCCGTGGAACGGACCGTCGAGGCCCGGCTGCGCCCAGTCCGAGCCTTGTACCGTCAGCGCGAGCCGGAAATCCTTCGGTACCACGATGCTGGTCGCCCAGATCTCCACGTCGACCTCATAGAGCCGGTCCGGCACCATCGCCTCGCTGGCGAGGTGCGCGTGATAAGGCCGGTATTCGGTCGAGTGCGCCGGATCGAGCGCGCGATGCGACACGCGCAGCCAGCCCTGCGACACCGGCGCATGCGGCTCGGACGCCCCGTCGAACGTCACGTCGCGGCCCTCGGGGTCGAGCAGGCGCAGCGTCGCGAAGATGTCCATGTCGGCCGTCGAAGAACGCACCCACAGTTTCAGCTTCACCGGGCCGGTGAACTCGGCCTCCTCGCTGAATGGCGCCGTCCTGAAAGTCTGGGCGCCGCTCATGGCCGGATAGGAACGTTCGGCGGCGGGGGCGCCGCTGCGGCCGGGAGCGAGGCTGGTGTCCTCGGCGTTGAGGTAGAAGCGCTGCCACTGCGTGCCTGGCAGCGGCCACTCGGTTTCGCTGCGCCAGGCAATCGAATCCGGACGCCGGATGGCGAGCTGGATCGGCGGCTCGTCATCCCAGCCGTTCTTCTCCCCTTTCAGGAAGAAATCGAAGAAGCGCTTCTGCAGCGCGACCGACTCCGGCGCGTAGAACGGCGCATGATGATCACCGGTATGGATGCGCAGCCACTTCTGCCGGCTGCCGGCGGCGAGATAGCCTTCGATGTTGCCGCGCCCATGCAGGCCCTGGCCGCCCCAGTTGCCGACCGACAGCAGGGGCACCTGGATGCGGGCGCCGATCGGGGTGCGCTCGCGGTAGAAAGCCGTGTCGAAGGGCTGCCGGCGGTGCGCCTCGGTCGGCGCGATGCGGTTGGCTTCGAGCACGTGCTGCGGCAAGGGCTCGCCGGTGGTCTTCTGGCCGGAGATTGCGTCGACATACGGTGTCTCGCCGTTGCCGTGCTGGTTGAGCAGGATCTGGCGGGCAAACCAGATCTTCTGGAACTCCGTGCTGGCGATGCCGCCGTGATAGGCGATGTCGCGATAGTGGTCGAAGGCGCCTTCCCACGGGACGATGGCCGCGAGCCCTTCGGGCTGGCGCGCGGCGACCTGCCATTGGTTGATCGCGTAGTAGGAGATGCCGAGCAGGCCGATCTTGCCGCTGCTCCAGGGCTGGCGCGATGCCCAGGTGATCAGCGTGGCGTAGTCCTCGGTCTGCCGCGGCGAGAAGGGATCGAGCATGCCGGGCGAGGCATTGCTGCCGCGCGAGTCGGCGTGAACGACCACGTAGCCGTCCGCCACCCAGTGCTCCGGATCCGGCGCTTCCCAGCGGATGAAGCGGCAGGACGAGGTCTTGCAGAGTTCCGGGTTCCCGGCGACAAGCTTGTTCCAGGCGTCCTGGTAGGCGGGCGCGTCGGCGTCCCTGGTGTCCTTGCCGTAGGGCCCGTGCAGCATCACGACCGGAAAGCGGCCGGCTTGGTCGGGGCGGTAGACATTGGCCCGCAGCGTCAGTCCATCGCTCATGGGCACTTCCACATTGCGCTCGAAGATCATCCCGGGCACGCCGGTCTCCACGTGCTGCGCAAGGCTCGATTCGGTCATGGTGAAAATCAATCCGGTTGTCAGAAAGTTGGCGAGGTGCAAATATCCGCGTACCACTGTGGTCTCCTCCTGGCCCATCCGATCGCCGGCATGGCAGGCATCTGCCGGTTTCCGTGATCCGTCGGGCTTGCAGGGGAGGCGGTGCGTCAAATCATAGGCGGCGGTACAGGGCGCGGAAACTCGCATTCGCCGTCGCGGACAGGAAAGGCATCATGCTGAAGAAGGTCCCGAAACAGGCACGTTCGGAGCACATGGTCGCGTGCATCCTCGCGGGGGCAACTCGCGTTCTGGACGCGGTCCCGCTGGCCGAAGCGACCACCAACCACATTGCCGAGGTGGCGGGTGTCAGCATCGGCTCGCTCTACCAGTACTTCGGCAGCAAGGAGGCCATCGCGCATTGCCTGCTGCACCAGCATCTCGAGCAGACGGTCGGCCTCTTGCGTGAGATCCGCATCGCCTCGCGCGGCTGCCCGGTCGAGGAACGCATGCGCCTGTCCTTTCTCGAAGTGCTGCGTGATCACCGCAGCCATCCCATGCTGCATCTCAACCTGACCGCCGTGACGCAGCGGGAGGATTTCCCGCCGTCACAACTGAAGCAGGTTGTCGGCCGGATGATCGACGAAATCGCGCTGGGACTGGCGGAGGAGCACCCCGAGGCCGATCCCGACGAGATCAGGGTCTGTGCGACCCTGCGGCACCAGAGTTCGATGCTGCTCGCCCACGCGGCGCTCGATCGCCGGAGGTTCGGCCAGGATAGCCTCGTGATGGATTACTTCGACACGCTGAGCGCGGCGCAGCTGTCGTTGCTCGACCGCCGGCCGGTCCGGCGTGCCCCGCAATCTTCGTAATCGCTTTCCGGGCAGTTCCATCGCGGCGCCGCTCCGCATCCGCCCGCGGCCCCGGGCGGGGCCTTGGGCGGGACGGCTGAGTTCAAGCGGTGGTTCAAGCGGTGGTTCAAGCGGTGAGGCGCTCCGCCAGGGCAAGCCGGTAGGCGGCCCAGCTGAAGATCGCCCACACCATCGCGAGCAGGCAGAGCCAGTGGTAAGACGCGGCCGGGCCGGCGCCCGCGGCCATCTCCCCGTCCGGCAGTGCGCAGGCCTGGAGCCCGAGGCTCAGTGCCAGGCCCAGCGCCGCGCCGGCGCTGGCCGCATGCGCGAGCCGGCGGCGCTGCAGGCGCGCATCGCCGTGGGGCGGGTGGCTGGCCAGCAGCCGGAAGGCGAGGGCGAGTCCTGCGCACAGGCCGGCCAGCGCGCACAGCATGGCGGCGGCCGGGTTGCCGAGGGCCATGACGAAGAGTCCGGCGCCTTCCAGCGAAGCCAGGACGCAGAGGGACAGCCAGATCTGTTGGGATGACAACGGTATTTCCTCCAATGTGTCGGATGACGCCTAGTCCGGGGTGCCCGACACCGGGGACCCGGCCGGGGTAGGGCGGGCTCAGCAATGTCCGACCCTCCAGCCACGTGAAGCCGCATCGGACCACCCAGCACCATCATCCTTCTCGAACATTTCGAGACGATGGCCAAGGCAGTCGGTCCGCCGCAGCCGATCGAGCGCGGCGGCATCCAGGGTGCCGAGGTTGCGGGCCAGCCAGTGCGGATAGGTCCGCCCATGAACCGGATAGAGCCGCTCCTGCGCGAGCAGGGCCGCCAGCAACAGCGTGGACACGGCGATGCCGGCCGCGAGCGCGCCCAGCAGGCGCGGCGGCCCGCGCCGGGCGCAGAAGTCGGGGCCGAATCGCAGGCCTGCCATGGCACAAAGCAGAAGCAGTGATGGCGCGAGCGATTCGATCATCCGAGCCAGCCTCGCCATCGGGGCGCGCAAGCCGTGCCGGGCGCGGTCATTCGCGTGCGCGTTTCTCCACGTCGTTGGCCTGGGCCGCGCCGGCTCGCGCGGTGAATCGCCGCACGGTGATTCGGTGCATTCTGCTACGGTGCCCGGCGGCAAGTGCGCGCCAGTTTAGCGGTGGCTCGGTGCCAAATGCGTGAGCGGAGAGAAAAGCAGTCTTTTCCTGGGGGTGGTGCGTAAGCTGCTGAACGGCGGGGAGGGAATCAGGCGGGGAATCGCTGCCGCGCCCGGGACGGCGCGGGCCGGTGCCATGCCGTCGCCGCACCACCGGCCAGCGGGGCGCGGTGGATGCGCGGCAGGCGCCTCAGAAGGTACCGGCCAGTTCCCGCGCCGCATCCTGCAGCCGCGGCACGAACTGCAGCGAGCGCGACAGCGGCGAGCGGGCGGTGGGGGCATGCACGGCCAGGGCCGCCACCACATGGCCGGCGGTGTCGTGCACCGGCACGGCGACGCAGGAGATGCCGGCCACGAACTCTTCGTTGTCGACGCCCATCTGCTTGTGCGCCGAGCGGTCCAGTTCGGCCTCCAGCAGCTCGACGTCGGTGATGGTGTTGGGCGTGAAGCGCTCCAGCCGCAGCTGGCGCACCAGCGCGGCGCGCTGCTCGCGCGGCAGCAGCGACAGCAGCAGCTTGCCGCTGGCCGAGCAGTGCAGCGGCACGCGCGAGCCGGGCTTGAGGTCCAGGCGCAGCGGCCACGGCGCCTCCATGCGGTCCAGGTAGAGCACCTCGGTCTCGTTGAGCATGGTCAGGTTGACGGTCTCGCCGATGTCCGCCACCAGGCGGGCCAGGATGGCGTGGCGCAACTGCCGCGTGCCGGAGTGCGTGACGATGGCGACGCCCAGGCGCGCCAGGCGCGGGCCGACCGCGTAGGCATTGCGCGCGCCGGGCTCGCGGATCACCAGGCCGCCAGCCTCCAGCGCGCCCAGCATGCGGTGCAGCGAGGCCTTGGGCGCGTCGAAGCCCTGCATGATCTCGGCCAGCGTCAGCGGCCGGTCGGCGGCGACCAGGAATTCGAGCAGGGAGAAGGCGCGCAGCGTCGGCGTGTCGGCGCGCTCGCCGGCGGCGTCGCTTTCGGGCGTGGGCGTGGGCGTGGGCGGTGCGGTGCGCAGGGGCGTGCGCGCGGTGGCGGGCGCGGACGCCTTGGCGGCGGGCTTGGTGCCGCCCGTCCTGGACTTGGTGCGGGCAGCCGTGGCGGTTTTCAATCCAACCTCCGTTCCGGAAAACGAGACGGATAGATTGTACTTCTGCCCGGCGGCAGGTGCAGCCGCAGGCCTTCGCTCAGGGAGGGGCCCGCCAGGGAGGTGCCGCGCTCAGCTTTCGTCGCCGGGCTCCCCGGCAGCGCCGCGGCGCTGGGCGAGAAAGGCCCCGATCAAGCCGATCGCCTGGCGGCACTGGGCGGCGTCGAAGGCGTGGATGCTGCCGGAAGTGTCCGCCAGGCCGAGCTGGGCGGCCAGCCAGCGGATGCCCTTGGCGCGCGCCTCGAAGGCGCGGCAGCCGTCGCGCCGCATCTTGGCCGCCACCAGCGGCTCCAGCGCCTGGTGCAGCTCGGACTTGGCCTGGCGCAGTTCGGCATTGGCCAGGCGGCCGAGCGGGACGTGGCGCTTGCTGCGTGGATAGGTGCCGATCCAGGCTTCGCAGGGGGTGCACACCCACAGTGGGCCGTGGTCGTCACGGTAGGGGTAGGCGGATTCGCCGGGCTGCATGAGCACGGCTTTGGCGCCGCAGAAATCGCAGACGGGCTGCGGTGGCGCAGGAATCGGGCGGCCGACACGCATGGCTGGGAAGGGCGGGAGGGAAAGCGCCCAATCGTAGCATGCGCGGCGGGCCTGCCCGGGAGGCGCGGGCAGGCGCGGCAGCCGTGGAGACTAGTCGAGCGCGCGTCCCGCCTGCTCCTCGGAGCGCGTGACCGCCCACAAGGCGAGCACGCCCAGGGCCATCACGTACCACGCCGGCGCCAGCCGCGAGCCGGTGAGCTCGATCAGCCAGGTCGAGAGGAACTGCGCGAAGCCGCCGAAGATCGACACGCCGATGCCGTAGACGATCGACAGCCCGGTGGCGCGCACGGCGCGCGGAAAGACCTCCGTGATCATCGTCACCGTACTGACGGAGATGAACACCGTCGGTACCACCAGGATCGCGGCCACGGCCAGCAGGCGGCCGATGCCCGGTGCCGCCGACAGCCAGCCGAAGGCGGGCAGGATGGCCACCAGCAGCAGCACGCGGGCGACGTTGGCGACGCGCTTGCGGCCCCAGGTGTCGCTCGCCATGCCGGCGGCGGCCGCCAGCACCATCTGCAGGGCGCCGGCCAGCAGGGAGGCCCACAGTCCGGTCGAGAATGGCAGCTTGAGCACGCCGACCGCGTAGTTGGTCAGGTAGTGCAGCGCGATGTAGTTGGAGGAGGTCGCGCCCGCGGTCATCAGCACGCCCAGCACGACCTTGCGGCGGTGGTCGCGCAGCACGGCCATGACGGGGGTGCCGGCGGCCTTGCCGCCGCGCACGTCGGCCCGGGCATGGGTCTCGTCGAGATGGCGCCGCACGTAGGTGCCGAGCGGGATCAGCGCCAGGCCGATCAGGAAGGGGATGCGCCAGCCCCAGGCCTCCAGTTGCGCCGGGCTCAGGGCTGCGCTCAGGCCCAGCCCGACCAGCGAGCCGAGCAGGGTGCTGAGCGCCTGGCTGAACAACTGCCAGCTGGCGAAGAAGCCGCGGTTGCGCGGGCCGGCATACTCCAGCAGCATCGAGGTGGAGGCCCCGACCTCGCCGCCGACGGCGAAGCCCTGGATCAAGCGGCCGAGCACCAGCAGGCAAGGCGCCAGCGGCCCCGCCTGCGCATAGGTCGGCACCACCACGAAGACCGCCGAGCCGGCGGCCATCAGCCAGAGCGTCAGGCTCATGGCTGCCTTGCGGCCGGCGCGGTCGGCGTAGCTGCCGATCACGATGCCGCCGAGCGGGCGCACCACGAAGCCGATGCCGAAGGTGGCCAGCGACAGCAGCAGCTGGGTCATCGGCGAGCTGGCCGGAAAGAACTGCTTGCCGAGGATCGTGGCGAAGTAGGTGTAGATGGCGAAGTCGAAGAATTCGAGGCCGTTGCCGATGGTGATGGCGGCGATCTTCCTGGGCAGGCTGGCCTGGCCGCCGGCCGCGGCGGCGGCCCGCGGCGGCACCGCAGGGGCGTGCTCGGCACTCATGCGGCGCCCTCCTCGCGGGCCTGGCCGTTCACCGGCAGGAAACGCTCGACGAGGCGGGTCCAGTAAGCGGCGCCGATCGGCAGGATGGCATCGTTGAAGTCGTAATGGGGATTGTGGACGCTGCAGCCGAGCTCGCCGTCGCCGTTACCGATGATGAAATAGCTGCCCGGGCACTGTTCGAGCATGAAGGAAAAGTCCTCGCTGCCGGTCAGGGGCTCGAAGTCCTCGACCAGCCCGTCCGCGCCGAGCCATTCCCGCGCGACCTCGCGCGCGAAGCGTGTCATGGCCTCGTCGTTGACGAGGGCAGGGTAGCGCCAGCGGTAGTCGATGTCGACGCGGGCGCCGAACACGGCGGCCTGCGCCTGCACCAGCGCCTCGATGCGCTCGCGCAGCTGCAGGCGGACTTCCGGCTGGTGCGCGCGCACCGACAGGCGCAGCTCGACCGAGTCCGGGATCACGTTGGGCGCATCGCCGCCGTGGATGGCGCCGACGGTGACCACGGCCATGCGGCGCGGGTCGACGTTGCGGGAGACGATGGTCTGCAGCGCGACCACGATATGGGCGGCAACCACCACCGGGTCGATGGTGCCGTGCGGCATCGAGCCATGCCCGCCGCGGCCATGCACGGTCAGCACGACGGTATCGGACGACGCCATGGCCGGGCCGGCGCGGAAGCCCAGCTTGCCGACCGGGAAGCCCGGCATATTGTGGAAGGCGAACACTGCGTCGCAGGGGAAGCGCTCGAACAGGCCGTCCTCGATCATCTTGCGCGCGCCGGCCAGGCCTTCCTCGGCCGGCTGGAAAATCAGGTGCACGGTACCGTCGAAGCGGCGCGTCGCGGCCAGGTGCTTGGCGGCTGCCAGCAGGGTGGCGGTGTGGCCGTCGTGTCCGCAGGCGTGCATCTTGCCGGCGATGGTGCTGGCATAGGGTTTGCCGGACGCCTCGTGGATCGGCAGCGCATCCATGTCGGCACGCAGCCCGAGTGCGCGCGTGCCGCTGCCGGCGCGCAGCGTGCCCACCAGGCCCGTGCCGCCGAGGCCGCGCGTCACCGTGTAGCCCCAGCCGCTGAGGCATTCGGCCACCAGGTCGCTGGTGGCGAATTCTTCGTAGGCCAGTTCGGGATGGGCGTGGATGCGGTGGCGCAGCGCGCGCATCTCGGCTTCGCTGTCGCGGATCGCTTGCGGAATATCGGGTGCGGTGGTCGGCATGGTCGTCGGGAAGCGGGTGGGGTGGCAGAAGGGGGAGAAGGGGGCGGCAGCACGCGCCGGCCATATCGGCGATGGCGGCGCACCGGGTGCCGTGCCGCTATACCTGCTGCGCATGGTAGCCAAGCCGTCGGCGCGGAAAAAGGTCGTGGGAGCGCTCGCCGTCAACCGTTGATTGACACCATTGGGCGGGGCCAGGATGATCTTTCCGGTGCGCGCGGCTGCGGCGCGCCGTCGGAGCGCGGCGTGCCGCAGCGAACGAAGCCGCATCCGCGCCAGGCCGGCGCACAGTCAGTAAGCGGAGAGCGTGCGATGACGATCCACTGGAAACTGCATCAACTCGAGTGCCTGGTGGCCGTGGTGGACCACGGCGGCGTGCGCAAGGCGGCCCTGTCGCTGGGCCGCTCGGCGGCGGCGGTCAGCAAGTCCATGCGGGAACTCGAACAGCAGGTGGGCACGGCACTGACCGAGCGCCACGCGCAGGCCCTGGTGCCGACCGAAGCGGGCGCCACGCTGCTGGCGCATGCGCGGCTGGTGCTGGGGCAGTTGCAGCGCGCCGGCGAGGAGATGCTCCAGCGGGGCAGCAAGACCGGCGGTGAGGTGCGCATGGCTGTCACCCCCTGGTTGCTGCAGAGTGTGCTGCCGGCCACGATCCGCGAGTACCGCGCCTTGCGCCCGGACGTGCAGTTGTACATCGCCGAGCACCTGGGCGACGAATACCCGGACGTGCGCAGCGGCGCCCTCCATTTCGCCCTCGGGCCGCCGCCGGACGCCTCGCAGGCGGGCGTGCTGGAGACGCGCCGGCTGTTCCGCTACACCTACGCGGTGGTCGGGCGCCTCGGGCACCCGGCCGCCGGCGTGCGCCGGCTGGCCGACCTGAAGGACTACGACTGGCTGGTCAGCCGCCCGGTCGAACACCTGTCGCCGGTATTGCGCGAGTTTTTCGCGACGGTTCGCCGCGGCAAGGTGCAGCGCCTGCACGTCGTCCGTTCGGTGCAGGCCGCGCTGGCCATCGTGCGCGACACCGATATGCTGACCTTCGTGCCGTGGCCGCTCGTCGAGACGACGGAGATGCGCGATCGTGTGACGACATTGCACCTGGACGGCGAGACTCTTGGCGAGAGCGCGACCTGCCTGGTGACGCGCAGCTTCGAACCGATGCCCGGCGCCGTCATTGCCTTCCTCGACTGCCTGTTCCGCACCACGCGCGAGCACGCCCGTTCCACCGACACGGGCATGCGGCGCATCTTCAGCATGGTGGACGTCTGCTGATGGCCGGCGGGGCCGGAATCGGGGGATCCGGATCGAAGCGTGGACGGCGGCCTGCTACGGCCCGGTGTCGCCGGGCTGCTGCTGGCATCCGGCGAGCGAGGACGGCGAGATCGTCTCGCTGCAGAGAAGCCGGGGATCGATCGGGAAGAGGCTCAGAAGTGCCGGTGGATAGGCGGCCGGGTCGATGACGACCAGCGTGCCATGCGTGGCCGCGCTGAAGACCTGGCCAAGGCCGAGCGCGCTATGCGCGTCGAGGCCGCACACGTAGTAATAGGTCCGCCCGTCCCACTCGATCCAGCCTGCGCGATACGGCTCGGAAAGCGTGGTGATTGCAACTGAAACGTATTCTCGATAGCAGGCGATGGCTAAGCGAAGCCAGGCCAGGTGGACGGTATAGAGGTCTGAGGCAGGGTGAGGAAGCTCGGACGTATTGTCTTGCACAGGAGTATTGTTTCTTTTGTTTCTCTTGAAAGACAATGGCAAGCATAACAGCTATCCGGGCACGTCTGTGAGATTCGGCGGCGCGCTTGTTTTCTCTTTTCTTGTCTCCTCTTTTGTGTCCTCTTTCATGGCGCGCCGGGTATTCGCTGTCCTGGCCGGGGAAGGGGAGCCTCCCCGGCCAGGCCCATGCCCGGCGCTCGGCACGGCGGCTGACGGGGCGTGCTAGCGCCCGCGGAAGTCAGGCTTGCGCTTTTCCGCGAAGGCCTTGACGCCTTCCCGGTAGTCCTCGCTGGCGGCCAGCGCGGTGAGATGGCCCATCTGCGGGTAGGCCAGTTCGGCGGGCGATTTCGGCAAGGTCTCCTGCGCCGAGCGCTTGATCGTCTGCAGCACCAGCGGCGCATAGCCGGCCAGCCGCTCGGCGATCTCGAGCGCGCGCTCGCGGTGCCGGCCCGCCTCCGTCACCTGGTTGACCAGGCCGACCTCATAGGCGCGCCGCGCGCCCAGCGGGTCGCCCAGCATCAGGAATTCCATGGCGATCTTGTGCGGGATGCGCGCCACCAGGCTGGCGGTGATGCCGCCGAACAGGCCCAGCCTGGCTTCGGGAAACAGGAACTGCGCCGTCTCGTCGACCACGCACAGGTCGCTCATCATGGTCAGCGTGAAGCCCGCGCCCACCGCCCATCCGGATACCGCGCTGATCAGGGGCTTGTCGAGCTTGACGCCGACATTGGGCACGCCTTTCCAGGCTTCCTTGGAGGCGTCCTGCACATCCACCCCGGCGCAGAAATGGTCGCCGTCGGCGCTGAGCACGGCAACGCGCTCGTCGCTGCTGGCGAAGCGCTGCCAGGCTTCGTGCAGCAGGGCGGTCATCTCGGCGTTGATGGCATTGCGCCGCTCACTGCGGCGCAGGGTGATCAAGGCCAGATGCCCGCATCGTTCGTAAGTGACCAGGCTCATTGTTCCTCCTTCCAGACGGCGCGTGCGTCCGCTACCAGGATCGTGTCGCCGTGGACCATGACCGGATTGGCCTCGCATTCCGCCAGGCGTTCGCCCAGGTGGGCGGCAAGCTGTCCCATCCGGTGGATGAGTTCGACGATGCTGTCCACCCGAGCCGGCGGCCGCCCGCGGTATCCGTTCAGCAGCGGATACTGGCGCAGTGCCGACAGCGCCCGCGCGATGGCCGGGCGCGACACCGTGGCGGGCAGCAGGGCGGTGTCGCGCTGCAGTTCGACCAGCGTGCCGCCGAAGCCGAACGTCAGCATCGCGCCGAACTGGGCATCCCAGTGGGTGCCGACCAGCAACTCGGCGTCGGCGCGCGCCATCCGCTGCAGCAGGCAGCCCTCGAACACCGCCCCGGGAACCTTGCCCGCCGCCGCCCGCAGGTCGGCGAAGCGGCTGGCTACCATCGCCTCGTCGGCGATGTCGAGGGCCACGCCGCCGATATCGCTCTTGTGGCTGATCTGCGGCGATACGACCTTCATCGCCAGGGGGAAACCGAGCCGGCGCGCCAGCTCGACGGCCTCCCCGGCGGATGCGGCGACCTCGCCGCCGGTGGTGGCGATGCCGGCCGCGCACAGCAGCTGCTTGGCCTGGTGCTCGGGCACGAGCCCGGCGCGCAGTTGGCGGCAGGCCGCGTCGACCTCGGCCCGGGAGAACGGCGGCTGCGCCGCCGGCGTTTCGTCCGTGCCGGCAGCGCGGGCATCCGCGAGGCGGTTGACGAGGAAGCGGGTGGCCTCCTTGACGGAAGCGAAGTGGGGCAGGCCGGCCTCCCGCAGCCTGGCCACGGCGGCATCGCCGCAACTGCTGGCGGCGTTGACGAACAGCAGCGGCTTGCCGGCATCGCGCTGGCAGGCAATCACGGTCTCGGCCGCGCCGACCATGTCGGGCTGCGTGGTCATGACGAACAGGCCCGCGCCGACATGGTCATCCGCCATCATCGTGGCCAATACCCGCTTCAGCCAGTCGGGCCGCCGGAGGCGGTCGGCGGCAGGAACCGAGCCGAGGTCGAAGGGCAGGTGGGCGGAGGCCGCCGGCATCAGCGCGGCCAGCGCCTGCACCGTGGCGCCGGACAAGGTGGCGGCGCGCAGGCCGGCCTCGTCGACCAGGTCGGATGCCACCGCGCCGCCGCCGCCGGAGCCGGAGAAGACCGCGACGCCCCGCTTCGCGGGAGCGGGCAGGCTGGCCCAGGCCGCGGCCTGCACCACCAGTTCGAGCGGATCGTCGACGATGACCGCGCCGGCGTGGCGCACGCATGCCTCGAAGGTGCGGTAGGCACCCGCCATGCTGGCGGTATGCGATTGCACCGCGCGCTGGCCGGAATCGGTACGCCCCGCCTTGGTCAGCAGCACCGGCTTGCCGGCGGCCCGCGCGCGGCGCAGCAGGTCCAGGAAGCGCAGCGGATCCTTCAGCCCCTCGACATAGAGGGAGATGACGCGGGTGTGCGCATCCGCGATGGCGTATTCGAGGAAATCGCAGACCTCCAGGTCGGCCTGGTTGCCGAGCGAGACGCAGAAGCTGAAGCCGGCGCCCAGGTCGTAGGCGCGCGCCAGCATGGTGCCGGCCAGCGCGCCGCTCTGGCTGACCAGCGCGATGCTGCCCGCGGGCAGGCTTGCATTGCGCATCAGCGCCTGCGAGTTCAACAGGCAGAGCGAGGCATGGCTGCTGAAGTAGCCCATGCAGTTGGGGCCGATGATGCGCGTGCCGGCCGCGCGGGCGATCGCCACCACCTGCTCCTGCAGAGCACGGCCCTGCTCGCCGGCCTCGGCGAACTGCGAGGTGACCATCAGCACGGCCTTGACCCCGGCGCCGGCGCAGTCCCGGATCGCGTCGAGCACGCGCTCGTTGGGCACCGCCACCAGCGCCACGTCGACCGGGGCGGCGATAGCGCGCACGCTGGCGAAGGCCGGCAGGCCCTGGACCTCCTGGCTTTTGGGATTGACGGGGTAGATCTGCCCGCCGTAGTGGAATTTCCGCAGCAGGGCGAGCATGCTACCGCCCCATTTCTGCAATTCGTCGGAGGCGCCGACGATTGCCACCGCGCGCGGGTTGAGGATGGTTGCGATCGTATCCAGGCTCATGTCGGCGTGTTCCTCATGGTGTCGTTGGCATATGTCGTTGGCACATGCGGTACCGCCTGGGCCGTCGCCGGAGGCCGCGGCGGAGCGTGGTTGAGCCCGAGTATTGAATAAGGTAACTTATATGTGAAATAGAAATGTTCTATTCATTGATAGAGTGACTCGATGAAATTCAGCCTGTCCCAACTGCGTGCCTTCGTGTCGGTGGCGGAAACCCGCAGCTTCAGTACCTCGGCGACGCGGCTGCATGTGACGCAGCCCACCTTGAGCGCCACCATCCGCACGCTGGAAGGGCTGGTCGAGGCCAAGCTGTTCGACCGCGATACGCGCAACGTGGCCATGACGCCGGTCGGCGAGGAGTTCCTCGCCATCGCCAAGCGGGTGCTGGACGAGGTCGAGCGCGCGCAGCACGACCTGAAGCAATTCCTGGTCGGGGGGCGTGGACGGGTGCGCTTCGGGGCGTTGCCGGTGCTGTTCGGCTCCGAGGTCCTGCAGCAGGCGATCGCGGAGTTCCGCCAGGCCTGCCCGAACATCGAACTGGAAATCCATGACCTGCGTACCGAGTGCTCGGTCGACCTGCTGAAGAGCCATCGCCTGGACCTGGCCCTGATCACGCAGGTGGCGGCCGACGCGGAGCTCGAGCCCGTCGCCATCGGCACCCAGACCATCGCCGTGCTGTTGCCGGCCGCGCATCCGATGGCGGCCGCGGCGGCGATCCGCTGTGCCGACCTGGTGCGCGAGCCGATCGTGGCCCTCAACGCCAAAGGCCCGATGAGCGTTTACTTCGACCAGCTCCTGTACCAGGCCGACCTGCGCCTGCAGCGCACCTACCGGGTGGGGCAACTGGTGACCGCCGCCGGGCTGGTCAGGGCCGGACTGGGGCTGGGCATCATGTCCGGCCTGTCCGCGCAACTGATGGCCGGCGAGGACCTGGTCTGCCGCCCGCTGGTCGATCCGCAGGTGGCCCGTCCGATCTCGCTGGTCAGCCTTGCCGGGCGCGAACTGTCGCCGGCCGCGCAGCGCTTCCGGCAGATCCTGCTCGACGGCTATGCGCGCTCGCCGATCCAGGCCTGAGCCGCGGCCGCACCGGCGTGCGCCGCATCCGCAGCGGGGAGGCGCTTGACGAAGGGCAGGCCGATGCGGACCGTGGTGACGGCCGCCAGGTCTTCCAGGGCCGTATAGCCGAGATTCAGGTAGAGCTGGATGGCCTCGGGCTGCCGTGAGCCGGTGGTCAGGTAGAGGTGGCGGTAGCCTTGCCGCGCGGCCTGCCGTTCCAGCTCGTGCATCACGCGCGCGGCCAGCCCCTGGCGCCGGCGTTGCGGGTGGGTCCATACCCGCTTGATCTCCGCGGTGTCCGCATCCGCATGGCGCTTGAAGGCGCCACCGGCGATCGCCTGGCCCTGGTCGAGCAGCAGCAGGAAGTTGCCGCCCGCAGCGGGGGAAAACAATGCCGGCGCGTACTTTTCCATCTCGTGCGGTTCGGTGCGCTGCGCCGCCAGCTCCCGGTAGCGGCTCGCGTATTCCTCGCTCAGCCCGGCCAGCAGCGGTTCGGCGAGCGGGTCGTCCGGCGTCGTGTAGACGAAGCGATAGGAGGGGGCTGGGCAATCTGCCTGGGTCATGGGGAAGATCCTTGCGGAAGCGATGCGGCCCGCACGGCGGCGGGCTGGAGGCGGTGCAGGCGCGGGGGGCGGACGGGCGGCCGCCCGGCCATCGCCCGCCGGCCGTCACTCGAGGCTGATGCCGGCGCTGCGGATGATCTCGCCGAAGGTCTTGTAGTCCCGCTGGTAAAGCTCGCCGAACGCCTTGGGGCCGGCGTAGGACGGCCACATCGCGAAGGTCTTCATGCGCTCCAGCAGGTCCTTGCTCTGCAGTACCTTCTCGCATTCCTGCGCCGCCTTGTCGATGACCGGCTGCGGCGTGTCCTTCGGCACGAACAGCCCGAACCAGGCTCCGGGCATGGCGGGCAGGCCGGCCTGGTCGCGGTTCGGCACGTTGGGGAAGTCTTCCGGCGCCTTGGGCGACAGGTAGGCGAGCGGGCGGACCTTGCCGCTCTTGGCATAGGGGATCAGCGTCGGGTCGAACATGATATCGAGGCGGCCCGCGAGGATGTCCGCCACGCTGTCGGAGGCGCCCTTGTAGGGCACGTGCAGCAGCTTGATGCCGTAGGTGCGCTCGACCATCGTGCCGGTCAGGTGGAGCTGC
Source organism: Cupriavidus malaysiensis (assembly GCF_001854325.1). NCBI lineage: Bacteria > Pseudomonadati > Pseudomonadota > Betaproteobacteria > Burkholderiales > Burkholderiaceae > Cupriavidus > Cupriavidus malaysiensis. The sequence continues at coordinate 2,488,583 of NZ_CP017755.1, read as the reverse complement.
GTGCCGATGCCGCCGCTGCCATAGCTCAGCTTGCCGGGATTGGCCTTCGCATAGTCGATCAGCTCCTTGAAGGTCCTGGCCTTGACATGGTTGCCGACGAAGACATAGCCGGAGGTCTCGGCGAAACGGCAGACCGGCGCGAACGCCGTCAAGGGATCGATCGGCGACTTGCGTACCTGCGGCGCGACCGCCATGACCCCGACCGGCGCGGCCAGCAGCGTGTAGCCATCCGCCGGCGCCGACAGCGTGGCCTGCATCGCCAGCACGCCGGCGGCGCCGGTCTTGTTCTCTACCACGTAAGCCTGTCCGGTCGACTGCTGCAGGACCTGGGCCATCGCGCGCAGCACGCCATCGACGTCGCCGCCGGCCGAGAAGGGCCAGACGATGCGCACGGGCCTGGACGGATAGGCGTTCTCGGCCTGCAGGGCCGACGAGAACGTCCCGCAGGCCACGGACAGCACCGCAGCGACCGCCAGCGGCCAGCCACGGCGCCTGCAGGTTTCGGGGGAGGCATGGCTGGCGGAACGGGCCATGCCGGGGAACCGGCTTGCGGCGGCGCTGCGGATCATCGCGTGGTCTCCTCGATAGGAAGGATGCCGCTCTGAGCGGCGGCTGGGGACGAGTATCGAGGAGCCTGCCTGATGAGTGAAGTTGAAAAATTCAATAAATATATAGATGCGGGCTATGGGTGTTGACGGGCCGGGCCCGGGGGCCGGACCCACGGCGAAGCCGGGGCTTGCGCCAGTGGTGTTCCCGATCCGGCGGCGGGATGGTACCGGCGGTGCGGGGCGGAAACGGCAGAGGCGGGGCCGGGCCGGCCGCATCCCGGCCGCATCCCGGCCGCATCCGTGAGCGCGCGCTGCCATGCCGCGCCCGGCGCCGATCACCCGGCTGCCCGCATCGTCGGTGTAAAGGTGATGCCCACCAGCAACCCTTCCGGTCCGATGAAACGGCTGACGGTCTGGCCCCATGGTTCCTGCCGGTTCCTGACCAGCAGCCGATACCCTCGCGATTCGAGTTCCGCCGTCGCCGCTTCGACGCGCTCGACGTCGAACTCGATCCAGGCTTGCGGGATGGGCACGTCGCCGGGCCACTCCTCCGCGCCGAAGCACGATTGCGCCGCCTGGGAGAGTGGCCACAAGGCAAAGGTGTTAGCGCCTGCCAGGCGCTCCGTATGGAGATAGCCGCCGTGCTCTTCCCGGAACGGGATGGCGAGGGTCCGGCAGTAGAGGTCCCGGCTTGCCCGGGCATCCTGGACGATGGGGCCGAAGCCCGCGATGAACAGGGCCGTGGTGGCGAGAGGCTTTTCCATGGCATCTCCTTTGCCGCGATGCGCGGCGTGAAGAGGAACTCGCTTGGGGAGCGGATAGGCCCGCCCGCGCCCCGGCCGACCTGGTCCACTGGATCCCTGAAATCGGTCGCTGCCTGCCATGCCGTGCGGGCTGATCGCGTCGTTGCCATGGCTCGCCAGCGCCGGGCCATGGCTGCGCTCGGTGCCTGGCGCCGATTCCCGCATGACATGTCCTTCACCTCCGGTCTCAATGATTCGGCGGACCAGTGTGGCGGCCAGAATCCGGGGGGCACGGATGGGGATGAGTCTATGGATGAGTGTAGGTTTGTTTCTGGCCGGCTGGCCGGGCCGCGCTCGCGACATCGACCTTGTACGCCGCGTCGCAGGTGTACTGCCGGCACTCGACTTGCGCTCACGTACCGGCGCTGGCGAGCCTTGCCCTCAGCCGAGGTCAGCCGAGGTCAGCCGAGGTTCATCAGCGGAATCTCGGCAACCAGTGCATCGATCGCACAACGGGTCTTCAACGGCAGATAGGGTGTCTTCGGCCACACCGCATGGATTTCCTGCAGTCGCACGCCGCAGCGCTCCCTCACGGCGATGAGCTCACCTGCCGCCACATATCGCGTCAGCAACCAGCACGGCAACTGCACGAGCCCCAGCCCGGCGACGCCTGCCCCGGCAATCGCCTGGATATCGTCCAGGCTCAATTGCGGCTTGACCAGCAACTCCCGCTCCATGCCGTCCGTGTCGAGCACGCGCCATGGCGACATCACGCCGGCGCGCGAGTAAGCGATCCCCGCATGCCCCTCGAATTCATCGATCGCGACAGGCGTGCCATGCCGCGCCAGATACGACGGCGCGGCTCCGATGCTCAGGTCCTGGACCCCGAGGCGGCGTGCCGCCAGGCTCGTGCTGTCACGCAATGCGCCGATGCGCACCGCAAGATCGATGTTCTCTTCGACGAGATCCACTGCCCGGTCTGTAAACGAGATATCGATCTGGAGATCGGGGTGCTTGCGTGCGAGCCCGAACAGCACCGGCGCGACGCAATGGTGGCCGAACGCGAGCGGCACGCTGACCCGCAGGCGGCCGCGCGGCTCGCTGTGTCCGCTCTCGAGTTCCACCTCGGCGGCTTCCAGTTCGGCCAGCGCCCGGACGCATCGATCGTAATAGGCCTGCCCGGCCTCCGTCAGTGTCTGGCTGCGCGTCGTGCGCTGGAGCAGGCGCACGCCAAGGCGACCCTCGAGCCGCGCAATCACCTTGCCAATGGCCGAGCGCGTCAGCCGCATGCGCTCGGCTGCAAGCGTAAAGCTGCCGGCTTCGACGACCTGCACAAAGACCGCCACGCCATCCAGTTTGTCCATCACATTGGGGCCTCGTGGGAGTAATTCATGGGAATTATTTGCGTCAATGGGGAAATTTATTCCCGATATAGTACATCCGACGAGATGCTGATCGGGCCGCTCCCGGCGTGTACACCGGACGTGTTCACGCAAACGCAAACGCAAACGCAAACGCAAACGCAAACGCAAACGCATTCCACTGCGATATCCATGACACTTTCCCACCCGCCAAGAAACGCCCTCGCGCTGGCCGCAGTCTGCTTGACTTCGTTGATGTTCGGCCTCGAGATATCCAGTGTCCCGACGGTACTCCCCATCCTGGAAAGCGTGCTGCGCGCGGATTTCAAGGAGATCCAATGGATCATGAACGCCTACACGCTTGCATGCACCACCGTGCTGATGGCGACCGGGGCGCTGGCGGACCGATTCGGACGCAAACGTATCTATGTGGCCAGCATCGTGATGTTCGCCGTCACCTCCCTGATCTGCGGGCTCGCGCAAAGCGCGCCTGTCCTGATCGTCAGCCGCTTTTTTCAAGGAATGGGCGGCGGAGCGATGCTGATCTGCCAGGTGGCGGTGCTCTCGCATCAGTTTCAGGAGGGACGTGAACGCAGCCGGGCGTTTGGCGTCTGGGGAATCATCTTCGGCATCGGCCTCGGCTTCGGCCCGATCATCGGAGGCATGATCGTCGCGGTCGCCAACTGGCAATGGGTCTTTCTCGTCCACGCACTGATCTCGATCGTGGCACTGGGTCTCGTCTTCGCCGGCGTGCGGGAGTCGCGCGACCCCCATGCGCAATACCTCGACGTTGCCGGCATCCTCACGCTCTCTTTGTCGTGCTTCGGCCTTGTCTACTTCATTACGCAAGGACCGGATCTCGGCTTGGGCAGCCCCGCCGCGTTAAGCATTGTCGCGGCGACGGTGCTGAGTTTCATCGTGTTCATCTTTGTCGAGAAGCGCAGTCCCCGGCCGATGTTCGATTTTTCCGTCTTCCGGATCCGCCCGTTCTCGGGGGCGCTGTGCGGGTCGGTGGGCATGAACTTCAGCTACTGGCCGTTCATGATCTACCTGCCGATCTATTTTCAAGGCGCGCTCGGTTATACCAGTGTGAATACCGGACTGTCACTGCTCGCTTACACGCTGCCGACGCTGGTCGTCCCGCCGCTTGCCGAGCGGCTCGCTCTCAGGTTCGACGCGCGCAGGGTCATTCCGCTTGGCATGTTCACCATCGGTCTCGGTTTCCTGCTGATGAGGTTCGGCGCCGGCATGGAGCAGGCCAGTTGGCTCACGATGCTGCCGGGTTGCCTGTTGTGCGGAACGGGGCTGGGTCTGACCAATACGCCGGTCACCAATACCGCGACGGGCGCCGTGTCGCCGAACCGCGCGGGCATGGCTTCAGGCATCGATATGAGCGCGAGAATGATCAGCCTGGCCATCAATATCGCGCTGATGGGTTTCATACTCCTCGAAGGCGTGCTGTCCTATCTTGCGCACGCGCTTCCTGGCATTGGCGAAACCACGCCGCTGCGCTGGCTCGCGGAAAAGGTCGCCGCAGGCAGTATTGCGCAACTCACGCAGCATGGCGCGGAGCTTGCGATTGCCGATCCGCACGGCGTCATCGTTCGTGCAGCGCTCGTACACGGCTTCGACCTTGTGATGCGGTACGGCATGATCTGTGCCTGGGCCTTGGCGCTGCTCAGCCTGGTCGCGTTCGGATCTGCCACGCGGGCACATCGCCAGGCCTCCGCGCGGGACGAGCGTGCCCGTCATCCGAGCACGTAGCACATGCTTTGCGCCGCGGTGCGCGAACTCGCCGGTCACCTGTTCCGGCGGCGTTCCCCCGGGCATTCCTGACCCGCCTCCTCGCCCCGGCACCGCCGTGCAACCGCAGGCACAGTGCCGCCGGAGTGATGCCGCCGAAGGCGAGCCGCCCGCCGGCGGCATAGGAACCCCGCCGTCCGGATGGATGGCCGGGGCGCCTCCCGGAGGCCTTGCCCGTCGTACGCTCAGCCCGCTCCCTCCTCCAGCGCCGGCTGGTACTGCCCCAAGCACGCCATGCCATTCAGCCTTGCGCGCAGCAGCAGCGCCCGTTGCGCTGGCGCGGCATTCGCGGCCTCGCCGTGCCAGGCCAGCAGCGGCGGCTCCTGCAAGGCGCGTCCGTAGGAGAAACTCAGGCGCCAGGGCATCGGGCCGAGCCGGTTCATGGCATCGAGATTGGCGGTGGCCTCGGTCGGCGTCTGGCCGCCGGAGAGGAAGAAGATGCCCGGCACCGCCGCCGGCACCGTGCGCCTGAGCACCTGCACGGTCTGCGCGGCAACCTCGGCCGGAGCGGCCGGTGCCGCCTCCTTGCCGGGGAGCACCATGCTGGGCTTCAGCAGCATATGTTCGAGCGTCACCGCATGCCGGTGCAAGGCGTGGAAGACCTCGTGCAGCACGCACTCGGTGACGTCGGCGCAGCGGGCCATGGAGTGTGCGCCATCCATCAGCACCTCGGGTTCGACGATGGGCACGATGCCAGACTCCTGGCAGATCGCGGCATAGCTGGCCAGCGCCTGCGCATTGGCCTCGATGGCGAGCCGGCCGGGCAGCTGGTCCGACACATTGAATACCGCGCGCCACTTGGCGAAGCGCGCACCTTGCTGGCGATAACCGGCCAGCCGCCTGGCCAGCCCGTCGAGGCCTTCGGTGATCTCGTCCCCGGGGGCACGGGCGAGCGCGAGCTTGCCCTTGTCCACCTTGATGCCAGGCACGATGCCCTGGCGCGCGGCCAGTTCCGGCAGCGGCGTGCCATCGTCGGCGCACTGGCCCAGTGTCTCCTCGTAGAGGATCACTCCGCTGATGAATTCGCCAAGGCCGGGTGTCGACAAGAGCAGGGTGCGCCACGCCCGCCGGCTCTCCTCGTTCGATTCCACGCCGATGCGCTGGAACCGCTTGGCGATCGTCGGCCCGCTTTCGTCCGCGGCCAGCAGGCCCTTACCCGCTTGCACCAGATGGTCCACGGTGGCTTGCAATGCGCTGGGTTCATCCATGACCTTGCTCCAAGAGGGGGATGTATGAACAAGCAATAGCTCATCCATGCCATCGCGCAAGCGAGCGGGGGAACACATGGCCGGCCGATGGTGGCGGACCGAACGATGCGCGTGGCCGGCTAGTGGCCGGCTAGTGGCCGCCTTTCGGCCTTCTGGAGCCGGGACAACGCTCGATGGGCGCAAGATGAGGTACCGCCGGCGGCATGCACTGCCGGCCAGCCGCGCGCCAACATCCAGGTGTTCGATCAGAGACCTCGGCTATCTCTCAAGATAGCTTCTCCCGTACGGGGATTCGTCAGGGTGACGTTCTCGAGCGCCTGGATCCGCCACGTGCCAGCCTTGCGCGTCAGCACGGCGAGGATCAGCGTGTCGACCGCGTGCGGACCCGCCGGATGCGCGGTGCCGACCGTGAGCCGGCTCCAGAAGTGCACGACGGCCGCGTCGTCATGGATGGCGACCACGTCGATCAGCTCGTTCTCCAGCGTGGAATCGCTGTAGATGGTGGCATGGATGGGCGCATGCATTTCGATAATTGCCGCCACGCCGCGCACGTAGTGCCCGAACCGGTTTACGAACGTCGCATCCTCGTGGAACAACGCTCCGAGGGACTCCATGTCATGGCTGTTCCAGGCGGTCTGAAACGCCTGGGGGGCGTGTTCGGCTTGTCTCATTGGCGTCATGTGGATTCTCACGGTTGTTCTACGTTGGGGGGGCTGGCGTGTGCGTGGTGCGTTCGTGGTGCGTTCGTGGGGCGTTCGTGGTGCGTTCGCAGTCGGGCGGACCAAGCAACGCTTACGCTACCACGGGATCTCGGCGCATCGCTGAAGCCCAAGCCGCTCAAACGCGCATCTCAGCCAGGATCTGTTCAGCGAGGAAATCGCAAGGCGGCCGTGCGGAGCGGGCGCTGCGGGCCAGAACGACCTCGAGATCATCCAGGGGCGGCAGCCCTTCGTTCTGCGATAGCTGGACCAGGTGCCCCGGCACGCTGCATCGCGCCAGCGGCGCGATGGCGAGCCCCGCTTCGACCATGCTGAGCACGCCCAACAGGCTTGGGCTCTCGTAGGACATGCGAAACCTGATGTTCTCCCGCTGCAGCGCATGGATGGCATTGGCGCGTGCAGTACTGCCCTGTGCGAACACAGCGAGTGGAAGCGGGCGCTCCTGCCACACTTTTCTTGCCGGCGACCCGGCCCACACCATCGGCTCGTACCGGATGAACTCTCCCGCAATGCCCTTCGCTTTCGTGATGCAGGCCAGGTCCAGCGTGTTGTCCTTGAGCAAGGGAACGAGCGCGCTGCTGGGCAGGCCGATCACCCGGATCTCGACGCGCGGATGAGCGACCGCGAACTTGCCCAGGACCTGTGGCAGCAACGACGAGGCGTAGTCGTCGGGAACGCCGATGGTGACGCGGCCCTTGATCTCCGGACGCACGATCGACGCCCAGGCTTCCTCTCGCATCGCCAGCATTCGGCGGCCATAGTCCAATAGCGTCTTGCCCTCCGCGGTAATCGCGACATTGCGGGTGCTTCGCACGAAGAGCGGTTTTCCCAGCGCTTCTTCAAGTCCCTTGATCTGCATGCTCACTGCCGACGGCGACCGATGCACGGACTCTGCCCCGCGCGCGAACGAACCCGTCTCGGCAACCGCCACCAGCATCTCAAGCACGTCCAGGTCGAGCTTCTTCATTTTGATCAGAAAAGCTGAGTAATGGGTTCAGTTTAATTCGTTTTACTGGAGTGTATGGCAGCCGGATACTAGCAGCGACGATCACTTGGATGAGCCCACGAAAATGCATAGTACGGCGTCGATCTACGGATTCCTGGCGGTTGCCGGAATGCTCGCTGTAACCCCTGGGCCGAACATGGTCTACGTGATGTCGCGCTCGATCGCGCAAGGCCGCATGGCGGGGATGATATCGCTCGCGGGCGTCATGTTCGGATATCTCTTCTATATGTTCGGGGCCGCGTTCGGCATCACGGCGTTCTTCCTCGGCGTGCCTTATGCGGGCAGTGCCTTGGGTGCCGTGGGCGCGCTCTATCTGTTCTATCTGGCGTGGCAGGCCGTGAAGCCGGGTGGCCGCTCTCCCCTGGAGGTGCGCGACCTGCCGCGCGAACGGCCGCGCCGGCTGCTGGTGATGGGGGCAACGACCAGTCTGTTGAATCCCAAGCTCGCGATGATCTTCCTGTCCCTGCTGCCGCAGTTCATCGACTATCAGAACGGCAGCGTTCTCAGGCAATCGCTGGCGCTGGGATCGTCGCTGATCGTCGTGTTCGCCACGGTCAATGGCCTGGTGGCGGTCTGCTCCGGCAGCATGGCGACGCTCCTGTCGCGCCGCCCGGGACTCCTGCTGGCCCAACGCTGGGCGATGGGCCTTGTCCTGGGTGTGCTGGGCATGCACATGGCCGTCGATGCATTGAGGTCGGCGGGCATCTATTGAGGACGTTCGACACCAGCGCGGGGACGCTCCGCGACCGGGTCGGCAAGCGTTGAACCGGCCGCGCTTCTTGCGGAAAAAAAGAAGTCCTGCGGCATAAGGCTCGCCTCTTGTTGTCAACGCGAAACAAATGTAATCGTCTGTAAATGCGGCGCGCTGCAGTCGCAACCTGACAACGGCAACGCGCTTGCGCTTTGGTACGATCCGGCCCTTTCCGCCAGCGCCCCCGCCCCAGTGAATAGCCGCTATGTATCGTTGCTTCGAGAGCACTGCGCCCGCTTGCTCGCCCGCATCCGGCCGTTGCTCGCCGCCGGCAGCGCAGCGGCCGGGCGTGCTGTCAGCAGCGCACTGCGCCGCCTGCGTCACCCGACGCGGCGCGGCATCGTGCTTGCACTCCTTGCCGTGCCAGCGCTGTTCGTGGCGTTCGTGCTGGCGCTCGTGCCGTACACGCCGGGCATGGGCGACATCCGCAAGGCCCGCATCGACCGGCCGGCGTTGATTGTGTCGGCCGACGGCCGGCTGCTCGACCAGTTCAAGCCGGTCAATCGCGAGTGGGTGCCGCTCAGGCGGATCTCACCCTATATGGTCGACGCCTTGGTCGCGACCGAGGACCGCCGCTTCTACGAGCACCATGGCATCGACTGGAGGCGTACCGCGTCGGCAGCATTGCATACGTTCTCGGGCGACCGGCAGGGCGGCTCATCGATCACCCAGCAGCTGGCTCGCAACCTGTATCCGGACGAGATCGGCCGCGCGCCGACCCTCACGCGCAAGCTCAAGGAAGCGATCACGGCGTTCAAGATCGAATCCGTGTACAGCAAGGACCAGATCCTCGAGACCTACCTGAACACGGTGCCGTTCCTGTACAACGCCTACGGCGTGGAAATGGCCGCACGCACCTACTTCGGCAAATCCGCCGATCGGCTCGACGTTCTCGAAAGCGCGACCCTGGTCGGCATGCTGAAGGCCAACAGCACCTACAACCCCGTGCTGAATCCCGAGCGCGCCTTGCAGCGGCGCAATACGGTGCTGGGGCAGATGGACAAGTACGGCAAGCTCAAGCCCGGTGGCTACGCATGGCTGGTGCGGCAACCACTCAACGTCGATTTCGAGCCGCAGAGCGCACCACCGGGCGTCGCCCCGCATTTCTCGGCCCAACTGCGCAAGTGGTTGAGCGCATGGGCCGGGCGGAACGGCTACAACATCTATGCCGACGGACTGGTGGTGCGCACCACCATCGATTCCCGCCTGCAGGGGATGGCCACGCAGGCGATGGCCTGGCAGACCAATCAGTTGCAAGCGATCGCCAACGAGGCGTGGGATGAGCGGACGGGATGCTGGCCGGGCAATGAGCTGTTCCAGGCCTTCATGCGGCAGACGGCGGAGTACCGCGCCGCGCGCGACGGGGGGCAGACGGACCAGGCCGCGCTGAGGAGGCTCGCGGCGAATCCTGCATTCGTCCGCGCGCTGTGCCGGAGCAAGACGCAGGTCCAGGCGGGCTTCGTCGCGATCGATCCGCGCAACGGCGACATCAAGGCCTGGGTCGGCAGCCGCGATTTCCGCGAAGTGCCGTTCGATCATGTGCAACAGGCCCGGCGCCAGCCCGGTTCGACCTTCAAGCCCTTCCTCTACGGCGCGGCCTTCGCGGATGGCGCACGGCCGAGCGATACCTTCGTCGACCGGGATGTCGCCATTCCATTGAGCGGGCATGCGGTCTGGCGGCCGGCCGACGCGGAACCGCCCAGCGGCCGGCCGATGACGCTGCGTGACGCGCTGGCTTACTCGCGCAATCGCATCACCGCCCAGCTCATGCAGAAGGAGCGCCCCGAGAAGGTCGCGCAGCTCGCGCGCGCGATGGGCGTGCGCGAGAGTTCGCTCGAAGCCGTACCGTCGCTCGCGCTCGGCACGAGCCCGGTCACGCTGAAGGAAATGGTCTCGGCGTACAGCACCATCGCGAACCGCGGCGCCTATATTGAACCGCGCATGGTCACGCGCATCGAGAATCATGACGGCCAGGTGCTCGCCGAATTCCCGAGCGCCGTGCCCGAACGGGCGCTGCCTGCCGGTGCGGCCCAGGTGCTCGTCGACGTCATGCGCGACGTGATCAGCCGTGGCACGGGCAACGGCATCCGGTCGCGCTTCCGGATCTACGCGGATGTGGCCGGCAAGACCGGCACGACGCAGGACAATGCGGATAGCTGGTTCATCCTGATGCATCCGCAACTGGTCGCGGGCGCCTGGGTGGGATTCGACGATGGACGCGTGACGCTCGGCGACTACTGGGGGCAGGGCGCGCACAGCGCCCTGCCGATGGTTGGCGCCTTCTACGACATGGCGCTGCGCGCGCGGGTGATCGACGCGGGCGCGCGGCTCGGGCCGGAGTCTCGGCCGCCGCGCGTGACCCATCCGCGCAAGCAGCAGCGGCACTTCTTCTTCTGGCCGTTCTGACGGGGGATCGCCGTCGGCCCGTTCCGGACCGGCGCGGCGGGATCCTTCACCGACGCCAGCGCCTCTGGCATTCAATAGCCGGGAGGCGGCAGGCTCTCGGACAACGTCTGGACCAGGATGGTCTTCAGCCGCTCGGCGGCGGGCGATAGCGCGCGGCCTGCGTCATGCAGGGCCAGTCGTATGGTCGGAACGGGCGGAAGGCCGGAGCTTGCGTCCAGTACGGTCAACGAGCGCGGCAGCCCCAGCGCCGTGCGCAAGGTAATGCCCAGGCCTGCGTCGACAGCGGCCCAGAGCCCATGGAGGCTGGAGCTGGTGAAAGCGGTGTGCCAGGCGACTCCCGCCTTGTCGAGCGCCTCGATGCAGGCCTGGCGGAAGAAGCAGGGGGCCGCATACACGACCAGCGACAACGGCTGTCCAGGCTTGAACTCCGCCTGGCCCGCGGCAGGACCGATCCAGGTCATCGGCAAGGTGGCAAGCAGCTCGCCGTCGTGCCGCGCGTCCCCGCCGAACGCCAGGGCAAGGTCGAGCTGGCCCTTGTCCAGGCGTTCGAGCAGCAGCGCATTGCGTTCTACGATGGCCTCGATCAGGACGGCGGGGTGGGCCCGCTTGAACTGACCCAGCACCTTCGGCAGCCACGTCTCGGCGAGATCGCTCGGCACGCCGAAGCGCACCGCACCCGCGACCGACATCCCGCGCACGGCCGAGACCGCCTCGTCGTTCAGGTCGAGAATCCGCCGCGCGTAGCTGAGGATCACGTCTCCCGCTTCGGTCGGTGCGAGCCCCCGTCCCTCCTTGCGGAACAAGGGCTCGCCGATCTGTTCCTCGAGCTTGCGGATCTGCTGGCTCACCGCCGACTGCGAGCGGCCGATGTGGTCGGCTGCGCGATTGAAGCTGCCGAGGTCCTGTGCGGCCACCAGGGTGCGCAGGATATCCATGTCGAGATTGGGCCGGATCATAGTTCAGTTCTTCGAAACTGTTCGATAAGAAATATCCAATTTTCTTAATGATAGGGAACTCCTACCATCCGAGCAATGGAGGAGCGAGCCAGCCGGCCGACGCTCTCCCGATACGAGGAGGTAGAAAATCCCATGTCCGTGGAACCATCGGAAACCGTCGCAGCCGCTGCCAGCCCCGGGCGCCTGGCTTCCCGCCCGCCGTCGGCGGGAACAGATTCCGCAAGGCGGCAAGGAGCGTCCCGCCTGCCCTCCGGCGGCTATGCCAAAGGCGTGCTGTGCTGCGTTGTCGCGACGCTCTCCTTCGGGATCATGTTTCCCGTCATGTCCAGCGCGCTGACGCGGATCGATCCGTTCACCTTCACGTCGCTGCGCTATTTGACGGCCGGCATGGCATTCCTTGTACTGCTGGTCTCGACCGAGGGACGCTCCGCGCTCCACGCCGACGGGCAGTCGATGCTGCTGGCCTGGTTCCTGGGGACGGTGGGCTTCGCCGGCTTCGGCTTTCTGGTGTTCCTCGGCCAGCAGATTGCCGGCAGGGATGGCGCCCTGACTGCCTCGATCATGATGGCGACCCAACCGATGCTCGGCCTGGTCGTGAACTCGATCGGCCGGCGCGTTCTGCCGCCGCGCTTTTCGCTGCTGTTTATCCTGCTGTCCTTCTGCGGCGTGATCCTGGTTGTCACCAAAGGCGATATCGCCGGCCTTCTCGGCGAACCGCAGAGCTACGCCGCGAACGTGCTCATCGTGCTCGGCGCCCTGTGCTGGGTGATCTACACCTTCAGCGCGAGCTTCTTCACCCGCTGGTCGGCCTTGAAATACACGACCATCACCACCGGGCTCGGGCTTCTGAGCATCGTCTCGATCAACGGCGTCCTGTTGGCCCGGCACGTCATTCCCGTCCCCGGCAAGGCCGACCTGCTCGCCATCCTGCCCCATCTTCTCTACATGGGACCCGTCGCCGGATTCGTCGGCATTCTCTGCTGGAATCTCGGCAACCGCATCCTCACGCCGCTGAACGGCGTCCTGTTCATGGATGTCGTGCCGATCACGACCTTTCTCGTATCGGCCATGGAAGGCATCGTGCCGACCGATATGCAGATTGCCGGGGCGTGCATGACCGGTGCCGCGCTGGTCTTGAACAACATCTACCTGCGCCAACGTGCCCGTCGGCCCGTGCGTGCGGCTTCCGATCTCTGATGCCCGGGAAACCCGATCATGTGGAATGAAACCGATGTCAGCCGGAAGCTCGCCATCCGCTATCCGATCATCCAGGGCCCATTCGGCGGCGGGCTGTCGTCCGTCGCGCTTGTGGCGGCCGTCTCGAACGCCGGTGGGCTGGGATCGTATGGTCTGCATACGACAGCCCCGGATGCCATCCAGGACCTCGCGAGCAAGATCCGCGCGGCCACCGATCAGCCCTTTGCCTTCAATCTGTGGATTCCCGAATCCGACCGCGATCCCGTGCTCGATGCCGCTGCCTTCGATCGCTTCCTTGCGCCGCTGCGCCCCTACTATCGGGAGCTCGGCGCTGCCATCCCCGCTCTCCCGACCCGTTTCGGCCACGACTACGCGCAGCAGATCGAAGCCGTTCTCGAGGCGCGGCCGCCAGTACTGAGCTTCGTCTTCGGCCTCCCGTCTCCCGCGATCCTGCGCGCGTGCCAGCGGCGGAATATCGTCACCGTGGGCACGGCGACCACCGTGGACGAAGCGATCCTGCTGGAGGCGGCGGGTTTGGATTGCATCGTTGCCAGCGGCTTCGAGGCCGGCGGCCATCGGGGCTCGTTCCTGCGTACTCCCGAGGCATCCCTGACCGGCGTCTTCGCCCTGGTGCCGCAGATTGCCGATCGCGTCAAGATTCCCGTCATCGCCGCCGGCGGCGTGGCGGATGGCCGCGGCATCGTGGCCGCGCTGGCGCTCGGGGCGCAGGGTGTCCAGATCGGAACGGCATTCCTGGCGTGCGACGAGTCAGGTGCCAGCCCCGCGCATCGGGAAAAGCTCCTCAGCCCTGACGCAAGACGCACCGTTCTGACGAGGGCGTTCACCGGGCGGCTGGCCCGCAACATCGCGAACCGCTTCACCAGGGATCGCGGGTCGATTCCGGCATGCAAACGGCGCCATTGCTCGCTCGATCTGCGCCATTGGCGGTCCCGGAGATCTGCTTTCTCCTGGGCGAGGCAGGCAATGGACGACGTCCTGGTTTTCGTCCTGGCCCAACGCTCCGGCGGACTGTAGCCGGCCGGCAAGCAACCGTCGATCGCACCGCCATGCGAGCCGGCCCACGCTCGCATGGCGGTGCCAGCCACGCCTCAGGCGGGCGACCCTGGCGGCGTGCGGCGTGCCAGGAAGCGGTCCAGCTGGCTGGCGAAGGCCTTGCCATCCTGTGGGGTGTAGGGGGCCGGGCCGCCGGTATCGATGCCCGAGGCGCGCAGCTGGTCCATCACCTCGCGCATGGTCAGGCGCTCCTGGATGTTCTCGCGGCTGAACCAGGTGCCTCTCGGGTCGAGCACGTGGGCGCCCTTGTCGAGGGCGGCGGCGGCCAGGGGGATATCCGCGGTGATCACGAGGTCGCCGCTGCCGGCCAGTTCGACGATGCGGTCATCGGCGGCGTCGAATCCCGCCGGCACCTGCAGTGCCTTGATAAAGCGGGAAGGCGGCGTGCGCAGATACTTGTTGGCGACCAGCGTGACGGGCACTTCGACACGCTGCGCGGCCCGGTACAGCATTTCCTTGACGACAACCGGGCAGGCGTCTGCGTCAACCAGTACTTGCATCGTGGGATTTCCAATGGAGGGGAGGGAGCGCCCATCTTACCGCCTGCGCGCATCCCGATGGTGCGCCAAGGTCCGCTGCGTGCCTACCGCCGCCATTGGAGCCCACGTGATCCCTGTCTAGGGCAGCCACATCGCGACGATCGACAGCGCAAGGAGCAGCGCCAAGGTCCCGTTGAGACAACGCCATTGCGCTTCGCTGCGCAGGAGGCGGGCGAAGGCCTGGCCTGCCCAGCACCATAGCGAGAGCGAAACCATGGCGGCCGCGGCGAAGGAAAGCCCGAGCAGCGCGCCGAGTTGCAGCGGACTGTGGGCCATGGTCGCGAACGAGGCCGCGGCGCCGAGCGTCATGGTCCAGCCTTTGGGGTTGTGCCAGAGCATCCAGACGCCGCTGGCGAAGCCGGCCGGTTTGCGTAGCGGCGAGCCGACATGGGGAGATGAACTGCGTCCGATGCGCCAGGCCAGCCAGACGAGATAGATCGAGCCGACCAGCTTCAGGGCCATCTGCAGGGCCGGGCTGGCGAGCATGACGGCGCCCAGGCCGGCGGCGGCCGCCGCCGCCATCGAGCCGAGTCCGGCCGCGATGCCGGTCATGTAGGGCAAGGAGCGCCGATAGCCGAAATGGGCTCCCGATGCCGTTGCCAGCGTCGTGGCGCCACCCGGCGTGGCGGTGGCGACCATGACGAAGACGAGCAATGGCAGGTAGTCTCGGATCGGCACGGGATGGCCTCTTTCTGCTGTTCGGAATCCTCTTTTTACGCGCATACTTGGCATTACGAAAGCGAAACTGTCTGATGCTTTCCATTAGGCTCTCTAATGATGAAATGACACGCAACCTCGACATCGCCCTGCTTCGGGCCTTCGTTGCCGTGGCCGACCACGGCAGCATGACAGCCGCTGGCCGCATGCTGCACTTGACGCAAGGCGCCATCAGCCAGCAGATCGGGCGGCTCGAAGCGCAGGCCGGTCCGCTATTCGCGCGGGATCATCGTGCCTTGCGCCTCACCACGGAGGGGGAGCGATGGCTCGGCCCGTCCCGGCACCTGCTGGCGGTCCATGACGCGCTGCGGGACGAGATGAAGGGAGGCACGATTGAAGGATCAGTGCGCCTGGGCGCGCCGCAGGATCTCGTTGCTGCCAGGCTCGGTCCGATCCTGAAGGGGTTTTCGCTGGATCATCCCCGCGTCGAACTGACCCTTGTCTGCGCCACGTCGACGGAATTGCTGAGAACCCTCAAGCGGGGGGAGGTCGACATCGCGCTGGTCGAGGAGCTACCTGGGGCCGCGCGCGGCGAATGCCTGGCCGTGGAGCGCCTGGTATGGGTCGGGGCAAGAGGGGGCACCGCTTTCCGCAGGAGCCGGCTGCCGGTTTCCCTGGTCGACGAAGCGTGCGTGTTCCGGCCGGCGGTGCTCGATGCGCTGCGCAAGTGTGGACGGCCCTGGCGGACCGTGTTCGAGAGCGGCAGCATCGACGCGACCGCCGCCACGGTGCGGGCCGATCTCGCCGTGACGGCATCCCTGGCTTCAACCGTGCCGTCGGAGTTCGACATCCTGGCGCCGGAATGCGGGCTGCCGGAGCTGCCGGCCTTCGCGATCCATCTTCATGTCGCCGGTGGCCCGGCTTCTGCTGCCGCGCTCGCACTGGGTCGATCGATCCGGGAGGACTTTGCCCGGGGTCCCGATGTGGTGAGGGTCCTGCAAGATGGCACGGCGAAGGCCCGGCGAGGAAGGCTGGTGCCACAGGCCTGAAGCGGCTGCGGCGGGCTGCCTGTCTGGCCGGTGCACCTGCAGGCATCAAGCGCCAGGCCGGCATCACTCCCGTTTCCATCCGCGGCGAGCGGCTGCTACAGACTGCGCAGGAACGCGATCAAGGCGTCGTTGACATGGCCGGGGGCTTCCTGCTGCAGCCAGTGGCCCGCGCGCGGAATGATGCGGGAATCGCGCAGATCGGGGACGAGCTTCGGCATGGCGCCGATGATGTCGCGCATGCCCGGAATCGCCAGGCCGGGGTCCCGCTCGCCGACAAGATACAGGGCAGGAACCTGGACGAGCAGGCCGTTGAAGGCCGCTTGCAGATCCCAGTTCCGATCCAGGTTACGGTAATAGCTCAGGCCGCCGCGAAACCCGGACGCCTGGAACGCGCTCACCAAGGCATCGAAGTCAGCGCCGTCGAGCCAGCCGGGTAGCGAGGCGGGGTCGGGCAGGGCATCGAGGAGCCCCGCCCCGCGCGCAACCAGTCCGAAGGGATTGGGGGTCTGGGCGTCGCGCGGACCGGCCTCGCCCGATGCCCAGAAATAGATCCTTCGCAGGGTAGTGGCGACATCCTGCTCGAACTCGCGCTCGGCCTGCCCAGCCTGGGCAAAGTAATGCGTGTAGAACCACGCCTGCCCGGTCAGCGGAAAAAGCCGGCTTGGCGCCAGCGGGGCCCGGGCCATCATGGGGACGCCGAGCGCCGCAACGGCGCGGAAGCGATCGGGGCGCAGTTGTGCGGCTTGCCAGGCGACGGTTGCCCCCCAATCGTTGCCGACCACCGTCGCGTTGGCTTGTCCGAGCGTGTCCAGGATTCCCACGAGGTCGCCGACGATGTCCAGGGTCGAGTACTGCTGTGGGTTCATCGGACAGTCGCTGGCGCCGTAGCCGCGCAGATCGGGGGCAACGGCGTGGAATCCGGCATTGGACAAGGCCGCCAGCTGATGCCGCCACGCGTACGACGTCTCGGGGAACCCGTGGAGCAGCAGTACCAGCGGCCCGGCGCCCTGGGAGGCAACGTGCAGGCGGACGCCGTTGGTTTCGATCAAGGACTGGGTGAATGCCGGCACGATCACGCTCCGATAGTTTGCTTAATCTCACGCGAAATCGTAACATCAAATGTCACGGATCCACTACCTCAAGAGAATGCAACGAGATACGCGGCTGGCCCGGCTTCTGCACGTGCTCATTCATATGCACCTGCGCGGCGGTATGACCACCTCCGACACGATCGCCCAAATGCTGCACACCCAGCCGTCACTGGTTCGGCGCACCATGGCGGCGCTGCGCGAAGCCGGTTATGTCGAGTCGATTGCCGGCCCGAAGGGGGGCTGGGCTCTTTGCCGTGGGCTCGGCGAACTGACGGTGCGGGACATCTATGCCGCGATCGCGCATAAGAGTGCGTTCGCGCTCGGTGCGGCGAATGACAATCCGGCCTGCCCGGTGGAATCCGCTGTCAATCAGGTCCTCGAGGATGCGCTGGGTGCGGCGGAGGAGGCCCTGCTGCGGCGCCTCGCGCAGGTACGCCTTGCCGACCTGGCGCGGCGTGTGAAGGCCTCGACAGCTTGACCGGTGCCTGCGGATGCGACGACGAGTCTCGATTCCGTCGTGGTCGTTTGACGAGGTTCGTCCAGCAACCAAGAAACTCGACTGCAGGCGGCCGCACGGCGGGTCTCGCCCGGGTGTCCCCTGAGGAACGGTGCAGACCCGCAGACGCTCCGCCCGGCGCGCATTCAGCGGCGCTCGGTAACCGGGCCCTCCGCGCCCACGCGTCCGACGGCCCCGATGGGGCCATCGACGGTGATCGGGCCATGCGCCTCCAGATCGCCGTGCACGACCAGCGGACCGTGCACGGTCAGCGGGCCGCGAATCGTGTTGTCGCCCCAGAACCTGCGTGCAGCGGGTTCGCCGCGAGGAATCCGTTCGATCCATGCCGCCGTGACCGGGCCGCGCGCATAGATGTCCCCGGCCACCGTCAGCGAGCCATCGACGGTCACCGGCCCGAGGACGAGGAGCGACCCGTTGATGCTGAGCGGCCCTGTGACGACGGGCTGGGCATCGGCCGACGCGACGAAGGCGGCCGCCGCGAGCATGACCGCGCCGGCCGCCATGCTCCGCGCCAGTCTGGATGCAACGCCTTGTTCGAGTCTCGCCATGGAGCGCTCCATGCCGTCTCCTTGCCGGAGCGGCCCGCGCGCTCGTCGGCCAGCCGCGCGAGGCGCGAAGCACGATGCGCGAGGGCCGGCTGCCGCACAGGCAGCCTTCGTCCGTACTTTCCAGTCTAGCCGGAGAGGTGGCGAACACAAGCACCTGTGCTGCGGCAACGTTCTCGGGGGGGGGGATGGCCGGACGGCTGACCGCCGGCGGATCGATCGATCCACCACTATCCCCACTATTCCCACTATCAGTGCGGTGCATGAGGGCCTGTCGGCTGACGCATGGCCTGATTTTCCGGCCCAGTACGGGGTTTGCCGGAACTTGCTACATTGCTGACTGCCGGCGAAGACAGCCCCCGCTGCCGCCCCGTTCACCACAAACCGACAGGCCAAGGAGACATCGAATGCCCACCGCACTTCAACTTCGTTCGCAGATCCAGCGCAGCGGCGAACTCCAGCTGTCGCTGGACAGCATCGACGTGCCGCAGCCCGGCCCGGATGAAGTGCTCATCCGCATGGAAGCCTCACCCCTCAACCCGTCGGATCTGGGCCTGCTGTTCGGTGCAGCCGACATGAGCACGGCCAAGGCCAGCGGCACGGCCGAGCGCCCCGTCGTCACCGCGCGCGTGCCGGAAGCCGCGATGCGCAGCATGGCGGGCCGCCTGGATGCCTCCATGCCGGTTGGCAACGAGGGCGCGGGCGTGGTCGTCGAGGCCGGCTCGTCCCCTGCGGCGCAAGCCTTGATCGGCAAGACCGTGGCCGCCATCGGCGGTGCGATGTACTCGCAGTACCGCTGCGTTCCCGTCGACCAGTGCCTGGTCCTGCCCGAAGGCGCCACGGCGGCGGATGGCGCGTCGTCATTCGTCAACCCGCTCACCGCGCTGGGCATGGTCGAGACCATGCGGCTCGAGGGGCATAGCGCCCTGGTGCACACCGCCGCGGCCTCCAACCTGGGCCAGATGCTCAACCGGATCTGTCTCAAGGATGGCATCCAGCTGGTGAACATCGTGCGCAAGCAGGAGCAGGCGGACCTGCTCAAGGCGCAAGGTGCGGTCTACGTCTGCAACGCCGCGTCGCCCACCTTCATGCAGGACCTCACCGAGGCACTCGTCGCCACGGGCGCGACCACCGCCTTCGATGCCACGGGCGGCGGCAAGCTCGGCGGCCAGATCCTCACCTGCATGGAAGCGGCCTTGAACAGGACGGCCAGAGAGTACAGCCGCTATGGCTCGACCACCCACAAGCAGGTCTACCTCTACGGCGGCCTGGACACCAGCCCGACCGAGTTCAGCCGCAACTTCGGCATGGCCTGGGGCATGGGCGGCTGGCTGCTGTTCCCGTTCCTGCAGAAGATCGGGCGCGAGCGGGCCAACGCGCTGAAGCAACGCGTGGTGGCGGAACTGAAGACCACCTTTGCCAGCCACTACTCGAAGGAGATCTCGCTGGCCGAGGTGCTGGACCTGGACGTCATCGCCGTCTACAACAAGCGCGCGACGGGGGAGAAGTTCCTGATCAACCCGAACAAGGGCCTGGCCGGATGAATGGCCCCGGGGCGCCTTGCGCGCCCACGGTGCGAGTAGCCGGCCGCTGCGTCACATCCCGTGGCGGGGCGACGATGCCACGCTGGTGCGCCCCCGGGCGATGGGCGTCTGCGATACGCTGCGATCGGGATTTTCCCTTGGGCCAAAGGGTCCAACGCATGATTGCGCTGCAAGCGAAAATGGCCATGCCGTCTGCGCTGCCGTCGTCGCGCGCTGCGGGCATGCAGCCGCCGCGGCGGGATCGCACGCCTTGCCCGCAGCGTCCGCACCTCACCGGAGGATACGCATGATACTCACCAGACATCTCTGCGCGCCGGTCGCCGGCGCGCTGCTCCTGCTGGGCGGCGCCACCGCCCACGCGGCCGGCATGCAGATATCTTCCACGTCGTTTGCCGACGCGGGCACCATCGCCTCCCGCTATGCCAATGACGGCGCCGACAGCGGCGGCGCTGCCTGTGGCGGCAAGGGGGTCTCGCCCCAGTTGTCCTGGGCCAACCTGCCAGCCGGTACCAGGTCCCTGGCCATCATGATGTGGGATCCCGATGGCGCGGGCGGGATGGGCGTCTCGCACTGGGTTGCCTACAACGTCGCACCGGAACGCGGGCAGTTGAAGGAGGGCGATGGCAAGGGCGGCGGACATGGCATCACGCTCGGCAAGAACGTCGGCGACGAAGCCGCGTATCGCGGCCCATGCCCGACCGTCGGCGACCTGCCGCACCATTACACGATCACCGTGATCGCGACCAGGCTGGAGCCCGATGCGTTGCCGCCCGGGTTGACCCGGGATGAGCTGTTCGCGGCCCTCAAGGGCCATACGCTCAGCGCCATGAGCATCGTGGGGCGGTACGGGCGCTAGTTGTGAAGCGTCAAGGCGTTATTGCCTGACGCTGGAAGTCGGGACATGGGCGCAAGGCCGCCGATGGAGTTCGAGGCGGATCGAAGCTGGCAGGGTGCCGCTGCCGGGGCACGCGTGGCACCATTGCGCCGGCCGTGGCCGATTCGCCAGTGCCACCGGAGCCGCCGTGCAGGGGTCAAGACGATGCGCCCAGCCTGTCGAGCAGGAGCGCCGTATTGACCAAGGCGATGTGCGACAAGGCCTGCGGAAAGTTTCCAGCCATATGGCGCCTGCGCGGATCGAACTCTTCGGCCAGCAGGCCCACCCCGTTGCACAAGCGGAGCATGCGTTCGAACAGCTCGCGCGCCTGTTGCAGGCGCCCGGCCAGGGCATAGGCATCGGCCAGCCAGAAGCTGCAGGCCAGGAAGGCTCCCTCGTCTCCCGGCAGACCGTCCGGCGCCGCCTCACTGGTATAGCGGCGCACCAGGCCGTGCGCCATCAGGTCCCGTTCGACCGCCTCGATGGTGCCGAGCATGCGGGGGTCGTCGCCCTCGATGAAGCCCAGCATCGGCAGCAGCAGCAGGCTGGCGTCGGTGGCGTCGCCGCCGTAGCATTGGACGAAGCAGCGGCGCGCGGCATTGTATCCGTGGGCGAGAACGTCGGACCGGATCGCCGCCCGCAGCGCACGCCAGCGGGACACCGGGCCTGGCCAGTCGTGCATCTCCACGGTCTTGATGGCCCGGTCCAGTGCCACCCAGGCCATGGCCTTGGAGAAGGTGAAAGGATGACCGCCGCTGCGTACTTCCCAGATTCCCTGGTCCGGTAGCGTCCAGATCGATTCCAGATGGCCGATCAGCGCTCGCTGCAGTGCCCAGGAGGCCGGGTCGTGGCGCAGGCCGCCCAGCCGTGCGTGGTACAGGGCATCCATGACTTCGCCATACACGTCCAGCTGGAGCTGGGTCGCGGCAAGATTGCCCACCCGCACCGGGCGCGCGCCGCGGTAACCGGGAAGCCAGTCCAGTTCCCTCTCCCACAGATGGCGCTCGCCGCCGAGGCCATACATGATCTGAGCCTGGCCAGGGCTGCCGGCCACGGTACGGGTCAGCCAGTTGCGCCAGGCCTCGGCTTCCTCGTAGTAGCCGGCGGACATCAGCGCCAGCAAGGTGCGCGTGGCATCGCGCAACCAGCAGTAGCGGTAGTCCCAGTTACGCACGCCGCCGGGCACTTCCGGCAGGGAAGTGGTCGGTGCCGCGACCACGCCTCCGGTCGGACGGTACGTCAGCGCCTTGAGCGTGAGCAGCGAACGACGGACGGGTTCCTGCCAGATTCCGCCGACCGTACAGCGGTCGGACCAGCGCTGCCACCAGCGATCCGTCCGTTCAAGCTCGCGCAGCGCATCGAGCGCGACGGGCAAGGCCAGGTGCGAGGGCGAACAGGTGAAGAGGAACGGTACGTCCTGGCCGGCCTCGACGGAGAATTCGCCAATGGTGGCCAGCCCCCGGCCTTGCAGCGGTATCGGCGTGCGCAATATCACCATGTCCGGGCCGGCTACGGCTTGCAGGCCCGGTTCGTGCGCAAGCCGTGTGACCCAGGGAACGGTGGCGCCGTAGTCGAAGCGCAAGGTCAGGTCCATCCGCATGCGTACCGTGCCGCGCAGGCCGCGCACGATGCGGATCACATCGGAACGCGTACCGTGCGGCGTACCGTTCCGGCGCAGCGGCATGAAGTCGATCAAGGCGGCTTCGCCATCGCCTTGATCGAAGACCGTTTCCAGTACCAGGCTGCCGGGATGATAGTGCTGCCGCATGCTGGCGCCCGGCGCGGCCGGGGCCAGGCGCCAGCGGCCTTGCTCGCGGGTCCCCAGCAGCGCGGCCAGGCAGGCCGGCGCGTCGAAGCGCGGCAGGCATAGCCAGTCCAGGCTGCCTCTGCGGCTGACCAGTGCGGCCGTTTCGCAATTCCCGATCAGGGCATAGTCTTCGATGGCCGCTGGCATGGGCAATCCTCCGTCGAGCAGGGCGGTGCGGCCGCCAAGGCGAGATTCCACGCGCAACGCGCGATCCTGGATCTCATGCGCTGCATCTGCGCAGGCGTGCGGGGCGCAAGACCGCCCGGCTGAGTGGTACAACGCTGTTCCGCCAGGCCGGCGCCAGCGCTCCATAATTGGAATCCGGCTTCGCGATGATGGTTCCGGCGATACCGGGCGCCCGCTGTCCGGCGCGTGCGAAGGCGTCGTGGCCGGCCGGGACGGTCACGCTGCGGTGCGCGCAGTACGTGCAGTACGTGCAGTACGTAGGACCGACGCCATCGATGTTCATGATTGACGGAACAGCAGGGCCACCGGCAGCAGCATGAGTATCTCGCTCATCGGCAGCGTGCCGTCGGTCGCAACCAGGTGCTGCCCGGTGAGGGCATCCCTCCATCGGCTGCCGTGCGGCGCGCGCATATCGAGTGCGGTATGGGTCCAGCAGCCCGGCGGGATACGCGGCAGGGCGCGGTCGACCAGCCGTGCCGACAGGCGGGTGGCGATCGTGACGGCACGGCTGGCGCCGGACGTGCGCGCAAAGGCGAGCACCTGCGACGCCAGCGGTCCGTCGGCGGTCAGGGGCTGGTAACGGCCCTGCGAGAACAAGGGTTCGGACTCGCGCCTGGCTGCCAGGGCATGATGGATCAATTGCTGCTTGACGCGTCCATCCTGCCAGTGGTCGAGCCAGTGTGCCCAGCCTGCGGCATCGTGCAATTGCGCCGTCTGGCGAGCGAAGTCCGGCATGCGCCGGTTGTCGGGATCGACCAGGCTGAGATCCCAGCCTTCGCACCCTTGATAGCGGTCGGGAACGCCTGGTGCCGTGAGCTGGATCAAGGCCTGCGCCAGGCTGTTGAGCGCGCCGGCCGGTGCCAGGCGCCGCGCGAATTGGCCGATGCGGACCAGCACGCCCGACCCGGGCCAGTCGAGCGCCAGGCCGCGGAGGAATGCCTCGCATGCGGCTTCATAGTTCAGGTCGGGCCGGGTCCAGTTACCGTGCAGTTTCGCTTCACGGATGGCCTTGCGTTGCCACTCGCCGATGCGCTGCAGGAAGATGCCGGGCTCGCCATGGTGGGCCAGCGCATCCGGCGGCATCGGCCAGGCACCAATCAGGGACTGGTACAGCATCAGCCGGTCGGTCGGGTCCGGTTGCTGCGGCAGGGTCGCCAGCAGCGGTTCGCACGCGCGCTCCCACGCGGTCACGGCTTCCGTCCATTCCGGGCTCAGTTCGCTCAGCACCGCCAGGCGCATGCGGGCATCCTCGCCGCGCTTGTGGTCATGCGTGGCAGTGGCCAGCATCGCATGCGGAAAGGCGAGGTGCCGCGCGGCCATCTCGGCGTGGAAGTGCATGGGCGCCGTGGCGAGCGTCGCGGGCAGGCTGCCGACTTCATTGCGGGACAGCAGCCGGCCATAGCGGTAGAACGCCGTGTCTTCCCCGGCCTTGGCCGCCAGGGCAGGCATCAGTTGTTGCAGTTGCCGGCGGATCTGCGCGACAGCGCTGCCGTTCGCCCTGGACGGATACGGTGCGCGCAGGCAGCCCAGGATGAAGTCCAGCGCAGTGGATTCCTCCGGCGCCAGCCCGGCGCGCGCGCGCCGCGCGGCCCGGCGCAGCATCGTGGCTTCGGCGCTGGCGGCCTCGTCATCGCGTCCTGCCAGGTGGCCGTCGAAATAGCAACGGTAGACCGGTATGGCGACCAGCAGCGCCGACAGTGCGGCGCCCAGCGCCGCCCCGCTCAGGTCGCGGGTGGCGGGATTGGATGCCGCCCAGGCATGCAGCCCGATGCGGGCGGACTCATACTCGGCGACCAGATGGCGCGTCAGGATCTGGCGGCGCGCCGTCGCCAGCACGCGCGCGTAGTCCTCCCGCTCCCCGGCGATGCGCCGCCACAAGCCATCCAGCGGCGCCGCGCCGGCCGGATCATGCAGTACCGCGGACACCTGGTCCATGAAGTCATAGCCGGTGGTGCCGTCGACCTGCCAGTCCTGCGGCAGGGCCTCGCCGGACGCCAGGATCTTCTCCACCACGAGCCACGGATGCCGCAGCGGCATGGAGGCGGGGCGGCGCTGCGCATGGACCGCCAGTTCCGCGCGCAGGCGCCGGCAGTACGCGGCCGGGTCGGCCAGGCCGTCGACATGATCGACGCGTACCCCATCGATATGGCCTTCCCGCAGCAAGCGGAAGACCAGCGCGTGCGTGGCGTCGAACGCCGGACGGTGCTCCTGGCGCAGGCCCACGAGATCGCTGATCTCGAAAAAGCGCCGCCAGTTCAGCGCCGTGGCGGCCGTGCGCCACCAGGCCAGGCGATAGTGCTGGCGTTCGAGCAGCGCATGCAGGCGCTCACGGCCGCCTTCGCGCGCGGCATCGAACCAGGCCGGATCCGCAGCCGATCGCGCATCGAGGCTGCCCGGCGCCAGTGGCATCTCTTGTTCGAAATAACGCAGGAAGGCGGGGCCGTGCGGGCCCGCCGGCACCAGCTCGACGTCGCCTCGCGTCAGCGACTCCCAGTAGGTGTGGCGCAGGATGGGTACCAGCACCTTGCCGCGCAGGCCGGGATCGTGCGCCTTCCAATTGATGTCGAAGAAGCCGGCGAACTCGCTCTCGGGGCCGTTGGCCAGCACGTCGCGCCACCACGCATTGTGGGTCGCGTCCGCCGCCATGTGATTGGGCACGATGTCCAGGATCAGGCCCAGCCCGGCCGCGCGCGCGCGGCGTGCCAGCGTGGCCAAGGCCGCATCCCCGCCGAGTTCGTCACGCACGCGGGTGTAGTCCGTGACGTCGTAGCCGTGCGTCGAGCCGGGCCGTGCGCCGAACACCGGCGACAGGTAGAGATGGCTCACGCCGAGGGCCGCATAGTAGCCGACCACCCCGCCGGCATCGTCGAGCGTGAAGCCCGGCTGCAGTTGCAGGCGGGCGGTGGCGCGCGGCGGCATCGGCACGCGGGGGAGCGGGGAGCCGGCCGGCAGGTCAGGTCGTGCGGGTGCTGTGTACATGATCATGCGCCGCCACCTGCGCGCAAAGCGTGGCAATGGCGCTGCAGGGCATCAAGATGCCGCGCTCGAGCGCCGCGGCCCGTCCGGCGCCGCTTTCGTGCAGCAGGATGGCTTCGGCGGGCAGCGTGCCGCAAGGCACCGGTGCGCCGCCGAGGTTCAGCCAGAGCGTGAGGCAGGTGCCGTCGCCGAGCCGCCAGCGTGCGCAAAGGGCGGCCGTGCCGAGGATATCGACCCCCGCGCTGCGGCATCCCGCCAGACGAGGCAACAGCTGCCGGCGGCGGATCGCGAGCAGGGTGCGATAGTAGTGCGTCCACTCGCTTTCCGGCTCCAGGCAGGGGCGCGATGCCTCGAACGCGGCGGGGTCGTTCGGGTCCGGCACGGCGGCGAGGCGAGCGTCGTCTCCGCGCGGCGCGGTGGCGGCGAACTCGCGGCGGCGTCCCGCGCGGATGGCTGCGGCCAGTGGCGGCGGGTGATCGGTGAAGTAAAGGAACGGTGTGCTCGCGCCTCCTTCCTCGCCCATGAAGACCAGCGGGATCTGCGGACAAAGCAGTTGCAGGGCCACCGCGGCGCGCAGCGCGTCGTCGCCCGCCAGCGTGGTCAGCCGCTCGCCCAGGGCGCGATTGCCGACCTGATCGTGGTTCTGCAGGAAGCAGACGAAGGCGGTGGGCGGGAGCTGCGCGCTGGGCCGGCCGCGCCGTACCGGCGCCACCGCCTGCCCCGCCGCGCCGCCGCGCAGCCGCGTTCGGTAGGGCGAAACCTCGCCTTGCCAGGCGAAGCCCTGGCTCAGCACGCGCGCCAGGTGCCGCAGCGGCGGGCTGCCGGCGGCTTGCCCATCGACGATCTCGCTGCGGTCCGTGCCAGCCGTGCCGGCGGCTGCCGTGTAATCGTGGTAGTGGCCCGCCGTTTCGCCGGTCAGCAGGACGTGCAGCGCGTGGTGGGCGTCATCGTTCCATTGTGCATCGTAGCCGGCGTGCAGCAGGCCGGCATCGTTGTGGTCGTTCTCCAGGATCAGGTGGATGCGGCGGCGCGGTGTGCGCGCGCCTGGCAGGCTGGCGCGCAACGCGGCCGGCAGCTCGGCCAGCCAGCCTTCGTCCTCGATGGCATGCGCGGCATCGAGACGCAGGCCATCGAAACGGAATTCATCCAGCCAATAGCGCGCGTTCTCGGTAAAGAACCGCCGTACCTCGGGCTGCCTGAAATCGATGGCGGCGCCCCACGGCGTGTGCCGGTCGGCGCGGAAGAAGGAGGCGGCGTAGCGCGGCAGGTAGTTGCCTTCCGGGCCGAAATGGTTGTAGACCACGTCCAGCAGTACCATCATGCCCAGGCAGTGCGCGCGGTCCACCAGCGCGCGCAATGCATCCGGCGTGCCGTAGCTGGATTCCGGCGCGAACAGGAGCACGCCGTCGTAGCCCCAGTTGCGCCGGCCCGGGAATTCGGCCAGCGGCATCAGTTCCACTGCGGTGAAGCCCATTGCCGCCAGGCGCTCCAGTTGCGCCGTGGCGCCCGCATAGCCGCCGCACAGGCCGACGTGCATTTCGTAGAGGATGGCTTCGTGCCAGGGGCGCCCGTGCCAGTCGGGACGTTGCCAGGGATAGGCGCGGACCGCCTCGGGCAGGCAGGCGACGCTCGCTCCGCGCACATCGTCGGGCTGCCAGCGCGAAGCCGGGTCGGGCACGGCGGTGCCGTCGTCCAGCCGGAACCGGTAACGCGTGCCGTCGCGGCAGGGCGCCAGCGCGCGGAACCAGCCGTCATCGCCCGGTGCCATGCGGATCCGCTCCGTGCCGGCCAGTTCCAGCGCGACTGCCCGGCCCTGGCGCTGCGCGTCGGGTGCCCACAGGCGGAACAGCACCTGGCCGTCGGGGAGCCAGGCCGGACCAAAGGCATAGTCATGCGGCGCGTGGGTTGCAGCCGGCGCGCCGCCGGCGCTGTGGCCATGCGCGGCGCTCGCGGCCGGCCCGCAAGGGGCGGTCGAGGTGGAATCGCTGCCGAAAGCGCCACCGCGGCGTTGGCATCCGGAATCCGTCATGGCTTCCCTCCCGCGTGTGCCGCGGCTTCCGCATGCCGCGGTGCCCCGCTGGCGCGATGCAGCAAGCGCACCGGCACGGCTTTCACCTTCCAGATCCGATCGCAGTATTCCCGGATGGCGCGGTCGGAGGAGAACCACCCCGAGCGCGCGCATGACAGCACCGACATGCGCTGCCAGCGCGCCGGATCGCTGAAGGCGGCGCTGGCCTGCCGCTGGCAATCCACGTAGGAAGCGAAGTCCGCCAGCAGGAAATAGGGATCGTGCCGCAGCTGTTCGTCGAACAGGAGGTCGAATCGTGTCGCGTCGCCGTGTGAGAAGAATCCCTGGCGGATCAGGTCCATGACGGCCCGCAGCTCCGCGTTGCCACGGTAGCACGCACTGGCGTCGTAGCCATCTTCGCGCAAAGCCTGTACCTGCGGGACGCTGAGCCCGAAGTCGAAGAAGTTGTCGGCGCCGATGGCATCGCGCAACTCGATATTGGCACCGTCCAAGGTGCCGATGGTAAGCGCGCCGTTCATGGCGAACTTCATGTTGCCGGTGCCGGAGGCCTCCTTGCCCGCCAGCGAGATCTGCTCCGACAGGTCGGCGGCCGGATAGATGCGTTGTCCGCAGGTGACGTTGAAATTCGGCAGGAACACGACCTTGAGCCGGTCGCGCACCTGGGGGTCGCGATTGACGACATCGGCCACGCTGGTGATGAAGCGGATCATCAGCTTGGCGTATTGGTAGCCAGGCGCCGCCTTGCCGCCGAAGAGGAAGGTGCGCGGCACGATGTCGGCGTCCGGATCGCACTTGATGCGGTGATAGAGCGCGATGATATGCAGCACGGCCAGGTGCTGGCGCTTGTATTCGTGGATGCGCTTGACCATCACATCGAACATCGATGCCGGATCCACCACCATGCCCGTGCTCTGGCGCACCAGTTGCGCAAGGTCGAGCTTGTTCTCCCGCCGCACCGCCTGCCACAGATGGCGGAAGCCGGCGTCGTCGGCAAGCGGCTCCAGCGCATGCAGGCGCTCCGCGTCCGAGATCCAGTCCTTGCCGATCGCCTCGCACACCAGTTTCGACAGGCGCGGGTTGGATAGCGCCAGCCAGCGCCGCGGCGTCACGCCGTTGGTGATGCTGGTGAATTTCTCCGGCCACATGTCGAAGAAGTCCTTCAGCACGTCTTCGCGCATCAGGCGCGAATGCAGCGCCGCCACGCCATTGATGGCATGGCTGCCCACGCAGGCCAGGTTGGTCATGCGCACGTGGCGCTCGCCGTGCTCGTCGATCAGCGACAGCCGCGTCAGGCGGGCGCTGTCGCCGTAGAAGCGGATGCGCACCTCGTCGAGGAAGCGGGCGTTGATCTCGAGCAGGATCTCCAGGTGCCGCGGCAGCACGCGGGAGAAGAGCGGCAGCGGCCACTGTTCCAATGCCTCGGGAAGCAGCGTGTGATTGGTGTAGGCAAAGGACTGGCAGGTGATCGCCCAGGCCTCGTCCCATGGCACGTCGTGCTCGTCCACCAGCAGGCGCATCAGCTCGGCGATGCCGATGGCCGGATGGGTGTCGTTGAGCTGGATGGCGAATTTCTCGTGGAACCTCCGCACCGGCATGCCGTCGGCCGCCAGCAGGCGCAGCATGTCCCGCAGCGAGCACGCCACGAAGAAGTACTGCTGCTCCAGGCGCAGTTCCTTGCCTTGCTGCGTTTCGTCATTGGGGTAAAGCACCTTGGTCAGGTTCTCCGAGGTCACCTTCTTGCTCACCGCGCCCAGGTAATCGCCGCGGTTGAAGGTGGGGAAGTCGAATGCCTCGGTGGCCTCGGCGCGCCACAGGCGCAGCGTGTTCACCGTGTTGACGCGGTAGCCGAGGATCGGCGAGTCGAACGGCACGCCGGCCACCGTCTTGGCCGGGACCCAGCGCACACGGTAGCAGCCATGTTCATCGGTATAGTGCTCGGTATGGCCGCCCAGGCGGACCTCCACCGTCCATTCCGCGCGCTGGATCTCCCACGGGTTGCCGCGGCGCAGCCAGCTGTCGGTCTGCTCGACCTGCACGCCATCGACGATGGCCTGGTGGAAGATGCCGTACTCGTAGCGGATGCCGTAGCCCAGCGCGGGGATCTCCAGCGTGGCGAGAGAGTCCATGAAGCATGCCGCCAGCCGCCCCAGGCCGCCATTTCCCAGGCCCGGCTCGTCCTCCTGCCGGAGGATGTCGTCGAGATCCAGGCCGAGCGAATGCATGGCCGCCTGCACCTCGTCGTAGATGCCCAGGTTGACCAGGTTGTTGCCCAGGTGAGGCCCCACCAGGAACTCCGCCGATAGATAGGCGACGGTGCGCGAGGGCTGGCCGAGATAGGCTTCCGACGTGCTGATCCAGCGCTGGACCAGGCGGTCGCGCACGGTATGCGCAAGCGCTTGATAGAGATCGTTCGGTCCGGCGTGCCCGGGCAGCTTGCCTTGCGTATGGAAGACATGGTCCAGGAAGGCGCGCCGGATGATGGCGCAGGACATCGCCGTGCGGGTTTCGTCCGCATGTCCGTTGCGGATGGCTTCCGTCATGGGCTGGCTCCGGTTGGGCGGGTTCCTGGCAGGGGCGGCGGCGCGCCCCGCAGGCGGCCGCTGCGCAGGGCGGCGGCGCGCGCGCGGATCGCGGGCGCGTCGAACAGGTCGCGCACGTCGGCGTCCAGCCGGCGCTGCCAGTTGGGATGGCCGCTCGTGGTGCCAGGCAGATTGGGCTGTTCGCGCAGGCCCAGCAGGTCTTCCAGCGGGACCAGGCGCAGCGCCGCTGGCGTGCGCCCCAGCCACGCCAGCACCGCCTCGACCGGCGCCTGCGCGCGGGCGGGCTCGGCGCCGCCGGCCAGGTCTGCCGCGCACAGCGCCTGCCATAGCGCGGTGCGTTCGAGCGCGCGGATACCTTGTGCCGCGGGGAGCGACTCGCCCGGGGCGAGCAGGCCGAGCCGCGCACGCCATGCCAGATCGCGTCCCCACCACCAGCCAGCGATGGTGGGCAGGTCATGCGTCGAGGAAGTCGCGACGGCCTGCACCGGCCAGAGCGCGGGGGGCAGGAAGGCCGGGGGGGCGGTTGCTTCAGTGTCCGCGATGTCCGCTGTGGTCGCAGTGCCCGCAGTGCCCGCAGTAGTCGCGGTAGTCGCAGTAGTCGCGGTCGACTCCGCCGGGGCGGGGGGAGCGTCGGAGGGCACGCGCTCGAACCAGAGCACACCGATACCCAGCACGCCATGTGCCGACAGCATGGTGTCGAACTCGGCCGGCACCGTGCCCAGGTTCTCACCGACGATGATGGCGCGATGCCGCCACGATTCGAGCACCACCAGGCGCAGCAGGTCCTGCAGCGGAAAGCTGAAGTAGGCGCCTTCCCGGGCGGAGGCGCCGGCCGGCACGAGCCAGACGCGGGCCAGTCCCAGCACGTGGTCGATACGCAGGCCGCCGGCATGGGCCAGGTTGGCGCGCAGCGTGTCGATGAACGCGGCATAGCCGTGGCGGCGCAGCTGGCGCGGCGAGAACACCGCGCCGCCCCAGTCCTGGCCCTGCGGGTTATACCGGTCCGGCGGCGCACCGGCGTGAAAGCCGGTGAGGAACTCCTGCTGGTGCGACCAGGCGTGGCTGCCGCCTGGATCGGTGCCGACGGCCAGGTCGGCGATGATGCCGATGGCCATGCCGGCCTCGCGCGCGGCATGCTGGGCACGCGCCAGGCCGTCGCAGGCCAGCCATTGCAGGAAGCTGTGGTAGGCGATCTCTTCCGCGTGGGCCGAGGCGAAGGCGGTGACCGCCGGATCTGCCGGCGAGCGCAGCGGCACCGGCCAGCAACGCCAGTCGGCGGCCTCATGCGTGTGCATGCGGTTTGCGGCTTCGGCCATGCGCCGGGCCTGGATGGCCTCGTAGCAGGCATGGGCGTGCAGGGCGCTGCCGCCACGCGAGCGGAAGGCCGCGCAGGCGCGCAGCATGCCTGGTGCCAGCAGCTGTTCGCTGCGCTGCCACAGCCAGCGCAGCACGGCATAGCGCAGCGGCGATAGCGCGGCCCAGTCGATCCTGGCGCGGCGCTCGTGCCGTGCCAGCAACGGACCGATGCCGAGGGCGGCTACCGCGCTGTCCACGGCACCTTGTCCGAACAACGCGCACGGATCCACGTAGAGCGGGTTGCGGAACAGGCGGCTGGACGGCGCGTAGGGGCTGAAGCGCTCCGGCAACGCGGAGAAGCCGGCATGCAGGGGCGTGATGGCAACCGCATCGGCATGCTTGCGCGCGGCGGCCTGGCAGCAAATGGCCAGCGCGGTGAGGTCGCCCAGGCCGGCCGGCGCGCCGCGGCGCAGGCTGTAGAGTTGCACCGCCACGCCCCACGCGCGGCGGGCCCGGCGTCCCGCCTCGCGCAGGGCGTCTTCGGGCAGGTAGCAGCGGCTGGGAGCGACGGCCAGTGTCGTTTCCGCGTCGCCGATGGACAGACGGTGATAGCCGCAGGTGCCGACCGGCGGCAGCTTCAGGGTGTACGCATCCTCGCGCGCCGCCGTGCCGGCGACATGGCGGCCGTCCTCCAGCTCCAGCCGGTAGCGCGGATCGGGGCCCGGCCGCCAGGGCAGGTGGACGACCGCCTCCTGGTCCGCGGTCAGCAGAGGCGGCAGTGGCTGGGTGGCGTCGTCGGCATCGAGCCACGCGCGCGAGGCCTCGCACTGGCTGTCCGTCGCACAGGCGAGCCCGAGCCCGGCCAGCACCCGGCGCAGGACATCGTCCGCTACCGTGCACGGCCGGTCCCAGGCGTCCAGCCAGAGCGGCTGCACGCCGGCCCGCATGGCCAGTGCCTGCAGAGGCGTGGCCGGCGGCGCCGGGCGGGCGGTGGCGACGTTCATGCGGTGGGCTCCGGTGCGGCGAGGGACATGGGTGATGGTGGCGCGTCTGCCTGCACCGCCGGTGGCGCCTGTGCCTCCAGCAGCACCAGGGAATGGGCTGGCACCGCCTGCAGCGTGGTGTCCGGGAGCGGCCGGTCCGCCGCGCCGGCGTCCGGGCGGCTGCTGTCGAAGGCCAGTTGCCATGGCAGTGGCGGCTCCGGGAGATGGAAGACCGCATCGGTGTCGCCGGCGTTCAGCAGCAGCAGGGTCACTTGCACCGTCTCGCCGCCGGCCGGCTGCGCAGGCTGGCGCAGCGGCTCTGAACGGCCGGGCTGAAGCAGGGTGGCGGCACGCCGCAGCGCCAGCGTGCGGATCCCGGGATCCGCCCAGGACTCGGGGCTGGGGGGGCGGCCGTCGAGGTCGAACCAGGCGATGTCCGCCAGTCCCGGCGACGGCGCAAGCTGGCCGTGGGCGAATCGGTTGGCGGCGCGCGCCTGCAGGCGCCGGCGCAATGCCAGCAGGCGGCCCACGACGCCCAGCAAGGGCTGCGCCGCGGCACTCTGCGCCTGCTTCCAGTCCAGCCACGACAGCCCATTGTCCTGGCAATAGGCGTTGTTGTTCCCTTGCTGGCTGCGGCCCCATTCATCGCCGGCGGTGAGCATGGGCGTGCCCTGCGCCAGCAGCAGGGTGGCCATCAAGGCGCGCGCTACGCGGGCACGCCGTGCCAGCGTGGCCGGATCGTCGGTCGGTCCCTCCAGGCTGCCGTCGGTACTCCAGTTGGAACTGGCGTTGTCGTCGGTGCCGTCGCGGTTGTCTTCGCCGTTCGCTTCGTTGTGCTTGGCCTGGTAGCTGACCAGGTCGGCCAGCGTGAAACCGTCATGCGCGGTGATGTAGTTGATGCTCGCCCACGGACGCCGGTGGCGCCGGTCGAACAGGTCGGCCGAGCCCGACAGCCTCGCCGCCAGTTCGCCGCGCTGGCCCGCATCGCCGCGCCAGAAGCGGCGTACCGTGTCGCGGAACTTGTCGTTCCATTCGGCGAAGCCGGGGGGGTGGTTGCCGAGCTGGTAGCCGTCGGGGCCGAGATCCCAGGGTTCGGAGATCAGCTTGACATGGGCCAGGACCGGGTCCTGCAGCAGGGCGTCAAAGAAGGCCGAGCCGGCGTCGAAGCCATCGCGCTCGCGCCCCAGCACGCTGCCGAGGTCGAAGCGGAAGCCGTCCACGTGGTAGCACTCGACCCAGTATCGCAGGGAGTCCAGCACCATCTGCAGCACGCGCGGATGCGACAAGGCGAGGGTGTTGCCGCAGCCGGTGTGATTGACGTAGCGGCGCTCGTCGCCTGCTACCAGGCGGTAGTAGGACGCATTGTCCAGTCCGCGCCAGGAGACCGTGGGCCCCAGCTCGTTGCCTTCGCAGGTGTGGTTGTAGAC
Source organism: Cupriavidus malaysiensis (assembly GCF_001854325.1). Lineage (NCBI taxonomy): Bacteria > Pseudomonadati > Pseudomonadota > Betaproteobacteria > Burkholderiales > Burkholderiaceae > Cupriavidus > Cupriavidus malaysiensis. The sequence continues at coordinate 2,454,751 of NZ_CP017755.1, read as the reverse complement.
CACGTCGAGGATGATTTCGATGCCGGCGGCATGCAGGCGCCGCACCGCCACCTTGATTTCCTGCAACTGGCCGCTGGCGAGGTAGGAGGGCTCCGGCGCGAAGTACGCCAGGGTGTTGTAGCCCCAGTAGTTGCGCAGTCCCCGCTCCAGCAGGAAGCGGTCCTGCAGGATGGCATGCACCGGCAGCAGCTCCACGGCGGTCACGCCCAGGCGCAGCAGGTGATCGAGCCAGCGCGGGTCGCACAGCGCGGCGAAGGTGCCGCGCAGGTTCGGCAGCACGTCGTCACGCAGCATCGAAAGCCCGCGCAGGTGTGCTTCGTAGATGACGGTTTCCTGCCAGGGTACGTCGGGCGGGCGGTCATTGCCCCAATGGAAGCTCTCATCCACCACCACGGCCTTGGGCATGGTCGGCGCGCTGTCGCGGCGATCGGGTATCAGGTCGGCGCGGGCGCTCTGCAGCCGGTAGCCGAACAGGGCGTCGGACCAGCGCACCGGGCCGCTCAGCTGGCGCGCATACGGATCCAGCAGCAGCTTGTGGGGATTGAAGCGGTGGCCGCGCGCCGGTTGGTAGGGGCCGAAGGCGCGGAAGCCGTACAGCGAGCCGAGCGCGACATTGGGCAGGTAGCCATGCCAGATCTCGTCAGTGCATTCCGGCAGCGGCATGCGCGCCACTTCCTTGCGCCCGTTCGTCGAGAACAGGCAGATATCGATGCGCGAGGCATTGGCCGAGAACACCGCGAAATTGACGCCGAGTCCATCCCAGTGGGCGCCGAGCGGGTAGGGCTTGCCGGGCAGGAGACGGTCGGCGACAGGCAGGGGCATGATCACTCGCGTGCGCCGGCGTATTGCAGCACCAGCGTGGCCAGTGGCGGCAGCGTCAGGCTGAGGGATGCCGGCTGTCCGTGCGAGGGCCGCGCCTCGGTCATCACGGTGCCGCCATTGCCGACGTTGCTGCCGCCGTAGCAGGCTGCGTCGGTGTTCAGCCGCTCCCGCCAGCAGCCGGCGAGCGGCGCGCCCACGCGGTAACCGTGGCGCGGCACCGGCGTCATATTGACCACCACCAGGACGACCTCGTCGCTGCCCGGGGCGGCGCGGCGCAGCCAGGCGAACACGCTGTTCTGATGATCGTCGCCCACCACCCACTGGAATCCTTCCGGGCTGTGGTCGAGGGCGTGCAGGGCGGGGAGTTCGCGGTACAAGGCATTGAGATCGCGCACCAGGGCCTGCACGCCACGGTGCATGGGGTGCTCGAGCAGGGCCCAGTCGAGTTCGCCGTCGTGGTTCCATTCCCGCCACTGGGCCAGTTCTCCGCCCATGAACAGCAGCTTCTTGCCCGGATGCATCCACATGAACCCGTAGTAGGCGCGCAGGCCGGCGAAGCGCTGCCAAGCGTCGCCCGGGCACTTGCCGATCATGGCGCCCTTGCCGTACACGACTTCGTCGTGCGACAGCGGCAGCAGAAAGGCCTCGGACCAGGCATAGACCAGGCCGAAGGTCATGTCCTGGTGGTGCCAGGCGCGGTGTATCGGGTCATGGGACAGGTAGCGCAGGGTGTCGTGCATCCATCCCATGTTCCACTTGAAGTCGAAGCCCAGTCCTCCGCTCGCGGTGCTGGCGGTCACGCCCTGCCAGGCGGTGGATTCCTCGGCGATGGTGAGCGCGCCCGGGCAGCGCTCGTGGACCACGGTGTTGAGCTCGCGCAGGAAGCTCACCGCCTCCAGGTTCTCGCGGCCGCCGAAGCGATTGGGCACCCACTGCCCGGCTGCGCGGCTGTAGTCGCGGTACAGCATCGATGCCACCGCGTCGACACGCAGCCCGTCGGCGTGGAAGTGCTCCAGCCAGTGCAAGGCACCTGACAGCAGGAAGCCGCGCACCTCGTGCCGGCCCAGGTTGTAGATCAGCGTGTTCCAGTCCTGGTGCAGGCCCTCGCGTGGATCCTGGTGCTCGTACAGCGCGGTGCCGTCGAAGCGGCCCAGCCCGTGCGGGTCGGTCGGGAAGTGCGCCGGCACCCAGTCGAGGATCACGCCGATGCCGGCCTGGTGGCAACGGTCGATGAAGGCGGCGAAGGCTTGCGGCGGGCCGAGGCGGGCGGTGGGGGCATAGAGCGAGAGGGGCTGGTAGCCCCAGGAGCCGCCGAAGGGGTGCTCCATCACGGGCAGGAACTCGATATGCGTGAAGCCCAGCTCCGCCACGTAGGGGACCAGCCGCTGCGCGAGCGTCTGCCAGCCGGAGGCCGGGTCGTTGGCGGCACCCAGCCAGGAAGCGGCGTGGACTTCGTAGACGGACATGGGGGTGGCGTAGCGGTCGGCCTCGGCGCGCCGCTGCATCCAGTCCTTGTCGTGCCAGGCGAAAGGCGGCGCGCCGAGGCCGGGCGCGGCGATCACCGAGGCCGTGGCCGGTGGCGCCTCGGTGGCGAGCGCCACCGGGTCCGCCTTGTCCGGCAAGGCGTGTCCGGCCGGATCGAGCAGGTCGAACTTGTAGCGGCAACCCGGCCGCGCGCCCATCTCGGCCGGCACGAAGAGTTCCCAGACGCCGCTCGGGTGGCGCAGGCGCATGGGGTGGCGTGCCGCCAGCCAGCCGTTGAAGTCGCCGATCACCGAAACGCGCTGGGCATTGGGCGCCCACACCGCGAAGCGTACGCCCTGCACGCTGTCCACCCGCCGCCATTGCGCGCCGAGGCAGCTGCCCAGTTCGAGATGGCGGCCTTCCGCGATCAGGTACAGGTCCATCTCGCCCAGCAGCAGGCCGAAGGCGTAGGGGTCGGCGCTGCATTGTTCGCTGCCGTCCCGCCAGCGGATGCGCAAGCGGTAGCCCGGCGCGCGCGCGCCGAGGCGGGCGGCGAAGATCCCGCCCGCGTGCAGCACTTCCATCGGGGCCAGTTCCTTGCCCCCGGCGTCGACAAGTCCCACCGAGCCGGCGCCCGGCAGGCAGGCCCGGATCACCACGCCGTCCGCGCCGTCCGCGCCGACGGCGTGGGGGCCGAGCACCGAGAAGGGATCGCGATGGCGGGCGGACAGCAGGGCCTGCAGCTCCTGCGCCGGGAGCGCGCTGTCATGGCGCGTGCCGGTGCTGTCTTCGGTGTGGTTCATCGGGCCTCCGTGTCGTCCGCCAGCAGCTGGCCCACCAGCCTTGCCAGGCCGCTGGCGGGCAGGTCGATCCATGCCACGCGATTGGCCGCCTCGTACTCGACTTCGTAGGCGGCCCTTTCCAGCAGGAACAGGTCCAGCAGCGGCTGGAGCTGCCCGGCCTGCACCCATGGCGTAGCGCAGGCTTCGAGGTGCTCGCGATAGCCGCCGAGGACGGCCTCCGTGGCGGTGGCGCGGAAGCGCTCCAGCAGTTCTCCGCGGCGTTGCGCCAGCGCGGGGGGCAGTTCGGCATGGGTGCGCTCCTGCCGGTCGGTGCCGACGGTGGCTGCGGCATAGTCGAGCGAGCGCAGCAGGCCGGCGACATCCCGCAGCGGCGAGGTCTTGCGCCGGCGCCAGGCCAGCGGCTGGCCGGGCTCGCCCTCGAAGTCCACCAGGTAGGCGTCGTTCTGCGCGATCAGCACCTGGCCCAGGTGAAAATCCCCATGGATACGGGTCTGCAGGCCGCCGGGCGCCGCGGCGGCGAGCCGCTCGACCAGCGCGGGCAAGGCCTGGCGTGCCTGCAGCAGCAACTGCACATCCTCGCCGAGCCGCTCCTGCGCGGGCTGCGAGGTATCGATGGGGCAGATCTCCAGCAGGTCCAGGGCGTGCGTGAGCCGGGCCAGGGCCTGCCGTGCCCACTGCTCGCTCTCGGCCGCGCCGGCGGGCTCGGGGGCGAAGGCGGGATCCTCGCTGGAGCGTGCCAGCACCTCGTGCAGTTCGGCCAGCCTGCGGCCCAGGGTGGTGGCCATGGCGGCATAGCCGGACATGGCCTCGATGAACTCGTCCTCGCTTTCCTTCGCCGGCAAGGCATCGTCGATCGCGCGGGCCAGGTAGTCCAGGGTCCAGTCCCAGCCGTTGCCCTGGTTGGGGATGTAGCCTTGCAGCAGCATCAGCGTGTGTGGCTCGCCATCGGCGCCGATGCGCACCGCTTCGCCCAGCAGCGGGGCGCAATGCGGGTAGCCCTGGCTGGTCAGGTAGCGTGTCACTTCGACCTCGGGGTGGCACCCGCCGGACAGCCGGCGGACCAGCTTCAGCACCGCCGTGTTGCCGTAGGCGAGCGAGCTGTTGGATTGCTCGGCCGACATCCACTGGATCTCTTCCCGCTCGGGGTGCATGGCCGCCAATCCAGGCTCGGCCTTGAAGCGGATGGTTTCCCGCGGGCCGCGCAGTTCGCTGCCGGCACGCAGGGCCTGCACGATCTCGCGCGCGAACAGTTCCGAGGTGAAGCCGTCGGTGGCCAGCCCGACCCGGCTGCCCTGCCGCACGCGCGCCATCGACAGGCCGTGGGCGAGCGGCGGTATCCCGTCGGGGTTGTCGCGGTCCCACAGCAGGCCCACGGGAAGCTGGTAGCGCTCGGTGCGGCCGCCGGCCAGGACCACCTCCACTTCACCGAGCCAGGTCTCCTCGCCACCGTCGCCGCGCGCGAAAGGCAGCATATAGGCCAGCGATGCGCGGCGGATGGTCTCGCCCTTCGCGCCGAACCAGCGGCGGCGGCGAAGGTAGGGGGGCAGTACTTCCTCGTCGAGCAGGCGCCGGGACGCTTCGGTCAACTCCGGGCGCCCCCTGTTCTGCAGCACGAGCGTGACCTGGTCGGGCATCTGTTCGGGAGTCTCCATGTGCCAGGGCGGCGGCTGTGCCTCATCGCTCAGCACGAACCAGTAGAAGCCATAGGGAGGCAAGGTGAGCAGGTAAGTCAGCGTGCCGATGGCGGGGAAGGGCGTGGCGCCCATCATCTCCACGGGAACCCGGCCATTGAAGGCGGACAGGTCCAGCTCCACCGCCTGCGGGGCGCGCGAGAGATTGGCCACGCACAGGATGTGCACGTCGTCGTACTCACGCAGGTAGGCCAGGATCTTGCGGTTGCCCGGGAACAGGAAGCGCAGCGTGCCCCGGCCGAAGGCGCGGTGCTTGCGGCGCAGCGCCAGCATCCGCCGCATCCAGTTCAGCAGCGAATGCGGGTCGCGTTCCTGCGCTTCCACGTTGACCGCTTCATAGCCGTACAGCGGCCCCTGCAGCGGCGGCAGTACCAGCCGTTCCGGGTCGGCGCGCGAGAAGCCGCCGTTGCGGTCGGGCGACCACTGCATCGGCGTGCGCACGCCGTCCCGGTCGCCCAGGTGGATGTTGTCGCCCATGCCGATCTCGTCACCGTAGTAGATGACCGGGGTGCCCGGCATGGAGAACAGCAGGCTGTTCATCAGCTCGATGCGGCGACGGTCGCGTTCCATCAGCGGCGCCAGCCGCCGGCGGATGCCGAGATTGATGCGGGCGCGCCGCTCGGACGCGTAGACCTCCCACAGGTAGTCGCGCTCGCTGCTGGTGACCATCTCGAGCGTCAGCTCATCGTGGTTGCGCAGGAAGATGGCCCACTGGCAGTCGACCGGGACTTCCGGGGTCTGGCGCATGATGTCGGTGATCGGGAAGCGGTCTTCGCGCGCGATGGCCATGTACATGCGCGGCATCAGCGGGAAGTGGAAGGCCATGTGGCATTCCTCGCCCCTGCCGTCCGCGGCCGCGCCGTCGATGCCGAAGTACTGCTGCGCGTCTTCCGGCCACATATTGGCTTCGGCCAGCAGCATGCGGCCCGGATAGCGCGCGTCGAGGTGGGCGCGGATCTTGCGGATGATGGCGTGGGTCTCCGGCAGGTTCTCGTTGCTGGTGCCTTCGCGTTCCACCAGGTAGGGCACCGCGTCCAGCCGCAGCCCGTCCACGCCGATGTCGAGCCAGAAGCGCATGACGGACAGCACCTCGCTGAGCACGTGCGGATTGTCGAAGTTCAGGTCGGGCTGGTGCGCATAGAAGCGGTGCCAGAAGTAGGCGCCGGCCACCGGGTCCCAGCTCCAGTTGGACTTCTCGGTGTCGCAGAAGATGATGCGCGTGCCGGCGTAGGCCTGGTCGTCGTCGGACCACACATAGTAGTTGTGGGCCGCCGAGCCGGGTTTGGCCCTGCGCGAGCGCTGGAACCAGGGGTGCTGGTCGGAGGTGTGGTTGATGACCAGTTCGGTGATGACGCGGATGCCATGCGCGTGCGCGGCATGGATGAAGCGCCGCGCTTCGGACAGCGTGCCGTACTCCGGATGCACATTGCGGTAGTCCGCGATGTCGTAGCCGTCGTCGAGGCGGGGCGAAGGGTAGAACGGCAGCAGCCAGACGGTGTCGACGCCAAGGTCGACCAGGTAGTCCAGCTTGGCCAGCAGGCCCGAGAAATCGCCCACGCCGTCGCCATTGCCATCGAAGAAGGACTTGATGTGCAACTGGTAGATCACGGCGTCCTTGTACCAAAGCGGGTCGGCGTTCAGCAGGGCGCTATGTGCACGTTCGCTGAGGCGCTTCATCCATGTCTCCTTAGAGTCTCCTCAATGTCCCCTCAATGTCCCCCATGTCCCCCATGTCCCCTCGTGCCGGTCCGCATGCGCCCGGCCGAGCAGCCGTCAGGCACCGGCCCCGCCGCCCTCAGCCGGGGCGGCTGCGGCGCGGCGGGCGCCGCCGATGGGGGTGACCTGCCAGAGCGCGAACGGCACATGGGCCGGATCCAGCCGGATGTGCTGCTGCTTGCCGTTCAGCTTGAAGTGGTGGCCGCTCATCAGGTCCTGCACGGACACGCCTGCCTGGTCAGGCAGGCCCCATTCCCATAGTGGAATCTCGATGGAGGCCTCCTGCGCGTGGCGCGGATCGAGGTTGATGGCGACGAGCAGGACGTCATCCCCGAACAATGTTTCCTCGCCCGGCACGAAGCGCGCGAAATACAGGATGGCATCGTTGCCGGCATGGTAGAAGCGCAGCCCCAGATGGCTCTGCAGGGCGGGATGCTGCAGGCGGAGCAGGTTCAGGCGCGTGATCTCCGCGACGATGTTGCCGGGCTGCTGCCAGTTGCGGGGGCGCAGTTGATACTTCTCCGAGTCGAGATACTCCTCCCGCACCTTCCCGTCCACGACGAGGGGCTCGGACTCGCACAGCTCGAAGCCGCTGTACATGCCCCACAAGCCGGATAACAACGCGGCCAGCGCCGCGCGGATCAGGAACGCAGGGCGCCCGCCTTCATGCAGGAAGGGGGGGTTGATGTCTGGCGTATTGACGAAGAAGTGCGGGCGGAAGTATTCACGCAGCGGGCCTTGCGTCAGCTCGGTCAGGTACTCCATGAGCTCGGCCTTGGTGTTGCGCCAGGTGAAGTAGGTATAGGACTGGCTGAAGCCCACCTTGGCGAGCCGCGCCATCATCTTGGGCCGCGTAAAGGCCTCGGACAGGAAGATGGCGTCCGGATAGTGTGCGCGGACGTCCTCGATCATCCACTCCCAGAACGGCAGCGGCTTGGTGTGGGGGTTGTCGACGCGGAAGATGCGCACGCCCTGTTCCAGCCAGAACATGACCACGTCGCGCAAGGCCTGCCAGAGCGCCGTGGCCGCCGGAGCCGGGGCGTAGAAGTCCGGGTTGACGATGTCCTCGTACTTCTTCGGCGGGTTCTCCGCGTAGCGCAGTGAGCCATCGGGCCGACGCGCGAACCACTCCGGGTGCGCCTTCAGCCAGGGATGATCGAGCGAGCACTGGACGGCAAAGTCCAGCGCCAGCTCCAGCCCGGCCGCCGCGGCGGCATCGCGCAGGCGGTGAAAGTCCTCGAACGTACCGAGTTCCGGGTGCAGGGCATCGTGCCCGCCTTCTTCCGCCCCGATCGCGTAGGGGCTGCCAGGGTCACCCGGCTCGCAGCGCAGGCTGTTGTTGCGTCCCTTGCGGTGCGTCCTGCCGATCGGATGGATGGGTGGGAAGTAGAGCACGTCGAAGCCCATGGCGCGAATGGCGGGCAGGCGGGCGATCACATCGTCGAAGGTGCCGTGCCGCCGGGCACTGCCGCTCTGCGAGCGCGGGAAGAGCTCATACCAGCTGGCGAAGCGGGTGGCCAGCCGCTCGGCCTCGACCGGCATCGGCACCGGGTGGCGCGTGATGAAAGGCCGCCCCGAAGGATGCTGCATGGCCGCGCGCATGGCCGCGGCGGTGGCTGCGGCGAGGAGGATCTCCAGCCGGTGGGCGTCGTCGCCGGCACTGGCGGCCAGCGCATCGACGATGCCGGCCAGCGCGCCATCGGGCGGCGGCGGCTCGCCGCCGGGCGGCAGCAGGGCGTCCGCCACCAGCCGCGCGCCTTCCTCGATTTCCAGCGTGATGTCGACGCCGGCGGCGAGCTTCTTCGCGATCTCGTCGAGCCAGCTCGCAAAGGTATCGTGCCAGGCCTCCACCGTGAACTCGTGCCGTCCGAGCGCCGCCAGGGGAAAGGCGCCGCGCCAGCGGTCATTGACCACATGCCGCATCGGTGCCTCGTGCCAGTCCTGCTCGCCGGGCGCGCGCCACAGCACGCACGCCGCCAGCTGGGCGTGTCCGTCCATCCAGATATCGGCGCTGACCTCGACGCGCTCGCCCACCACGCGGCGCACGGCAAAGCGCCCGGCGTCGCAGCAGGGAGCCACCTGCTCGATGACGATGCGCGGCGCCTCCAGTGCGGCCACCACGCTGCCCAGGCCGGACGCGCTGATGGCTTCGCCCTGGCGCGCCGCGCGGGTGACGGGCGGCCGTGCGGGCACGGGTACGGCGCGATACAGGCGGATGTCTCCTGCCGCCAGCGAGATGACTGCCAGCGCATCCAGCGCATCCATGGCGGCGCCATCGCGCGCGCCCGCAGGACTGCCCGGGGATGGCTCCAGGCGGGCGGCCGGATCGGGTGAGCTGCCAAGGATGCGATCGGCGCCCAGACTGCCCGGTTCGCGCGCGCTCGGGTTGATCACCACGGCGAGCACGTCCTGGCCGGGCAGCGCATCGCTGCCGCGGTCCGCATCCGCCAGGGGCAGGCGCAAGAGTGCCGTGAGCGGTGCATGGCTGCCCGTCAGCTGCCGTACCGACAAGGCCGGCTCGCTGCCGCGCGCCTCCAGCCAGGTGTTGGCTTGCAGCAGTTCATCGGTGATGTCGTAGCCGGCGGCACGGCACGGGCCGGATTCCGCGCTCAAAGATGGGGCGGCGTCGGCCAGATCGCCGCCTTGCCTGCCACCGGTCTCGAAGCCGGCGGGTACCAGGATGCCGTCGCACAGGGCCGCCGCGCTCCACAACGCACGACGCGCCGTCAGTGCATCCTGGACGGCGGCTGTCAGCGACGTCGCGGCAAGCACCCGCCCGAAGCGGCGCAGCCGCCCGATCTCCTCGCTCAGCCAGCTGCTGCGGAAGTCCCACCACGGCAGGGAGCAGAAGGCGCCATCGAATCTCCCTTGCGCGAGATCTTCAAGCTGCGCGGGCGAAAGGCCGGGCGTCCATACCAGAAGGCGCGGATGCCGGCCATCCGGCGCCGCGCCGGCCGCGGCGTGCAGCATAGCGGTCAGGCTTTTCCAGTGGCGGCCGGCCACCCGATGCGGCGCGCGCAAGCAAAACCCGGCCACGCCGGCGGCGAAGGCCGCGCCGAGCTGCGCGGCCCACCAGCCGCTCAACGCTTCGGCGACGCCTGCATCGTGCCAGCGCAGGCGGGCGCCGGGGAGATGGCTGTCGGTTTCATGCGGGGCGGAGGCCGTTGCAGCACGATCGATCCAGTCGGGATCGATACGCGTCTGCTGCACCGGACAGCGGTCCAGCGAAAGGTCCAGCAAGAGGGACAGGCGGGTGCGCTCGCAGGCGGCGCAGAGCGCGGCCGTGGCGCCCAGCGCATCGCGGTCATCCGCGAGCGGGGCCGGCCAGCCGCTGCACAGCACATGGCTGAAGCCGAGCGCGGCGATGCGCCGGAGCTCGTTGCTCAAGGCATCCGGCTCCGTGGCAGAGGTGAGGTCGAGTTTGCAGATCCGCACTGGATTCGTCCTTCGCGCCTTCCTTATCGGCCGGGGCGGCCCGCGGCCGCGCCACACGCGGGGGCCGGAGGCTGTGCGAGCCATGCACATCCTGCGGGTCGGCCTGCTCGCGGTCCGCGATCCTCGCGATCCTGTGGCGGCGTGCCGGGTGATCTCCAATGGGATGGCGTGGAATCCAGGCAGGAGGATTTCGCTATGGTTCCTTGTTGAGTTGTAGCGGGTCGGCAGGCATCGCGCCGTCGGGGCGCGTCCTACTTTCGCGGATCCGCATGGGAGAAGAACGCCATGCGGCACCGGGCGGCTGCGGGTGGGCGCCTCGGCGGGGAGGGGGGCTATGCGCCTCGACGGATCGATGGATCGATCCCGCGGCGTGGTGACCGGCCGCGGGAGCGGCTTGCTGCGGTCCGTGTCGGGCATGCGGGGCTTCCGGCGCGGCGGCCGCCATCCCGGCTGCCACCGCGCCTTGGCCCGATCAAGGAGGGCTATTCGTCCCTGGGAGAGCGTACGCGTGCGATTGCCGCCATCAGTTCATCGAGTACGATCGGCTTGGTCAGGTAGGCGGAGTAGCCATTCTGCATGGCGCCTTGCATGCCGCCGCGCTGCACCACGGCGCTGAGCGCGATGACAGGCAGGTGGGCGTTCTCAGGCTTGGCGCGCAGGGCCGCAAGGAAAGCGAGGCGCTCCGGCCCGCCCAGGTTCAAGCCGGACAGCACGACATCGATGGCCTGGTCTTCCACTATCCGGATGGCCTCTTCGCTGCTGTCCGTGCAGGTCACCTGTGCGCCTTCGGTGCTGAGCAGCGCCTGGAACGCATCGTTGGTCGACGTGTCCTCATCCACCATGAGGACGTGCACTGCCTTCAATGGCTTGGCCTCGAACCGTCCCTCGTCGGTCTCCCTGGCATTGTCGCGGCGCAATGGCAAGGCGACCGTAAAGCGGGCGCCGGATGCCATGCCGGTGGATTCGACCGTGATCGAGCCGCCGTGCAGGCCGACCAGTTCCTTGACCAGGTAGAGCCCGATCCCAAGCCTGTCGTCGCGGCCCAGCGACGGGCGGCCGCGTTCGACCATGTCGAACACGTGCGGCAACAGCTCCGCTTCGATGCCGCTGCCATCGTCTTCGATCTGCAGCGTCGCCGCTTCGCCATCGTCCGCCAGCGTAACGTTCACCCGGCCGGCACCCGGCGACTGCAGCGCGTTGGCGACCAGGTTCCATACCACTTGCTCCATGCGGGGCAGGTCGGCCTGGATGATCACCGGATTCTCCGGCAGGTGCGGCGAGAGCTTGATGCCCTTGCTGCGCGCTTCCTCGTCCAAGGCCAGGCAGATGCGCTCGACGATCTCGCGCCAGTCCACCGCCGCGTAGTGGATGGTCAACTCCCCCGTGCGCAGGCGCGACACATCCAGCAAGTCATCAATCAGCCGTGCCTGGCTGATGGCGCTGCGCCGGATCGTGTCGGCGGCACGGGACACTTGCAGGCTCCGGTGTGCCTCGGGGGAGCGTGCCAGCAATTCCGCGTTGGCATAGATCAGGTTGAGCGGGCTCTTGAGCTTGTGCGATACCGCCGCGAGGAACTCGTCGCGCTTGCGCTCGGCTTCGTCGACATTGACCTCGCGGGCGATCTTGGCGAAGCCGCGCAGGCCATCCTCGTTCAGACGCATCAGGACGCCGGTGCAATACACGCGCGAGCCGTCCTTCCGTATGTGCCATCGATCTTCCTCCACACGTCCTTCCTCGCGTGCCCTGCGCAGTTCTTCGCCCGCCACACCGTGCTCGCGCTCGTCGGGCGGGTAGAGCAGTTCGAACGGCTGCCCGACGATCTCGCTTTCCTCGAAGCCGAACATGCGCACTGCGCCGGTGTTCCAGGTCATCACCAGCCCGCTCTCGTCAATGGTGATGATGGCGTACTCCTTCGTGCTCTCCGCCACGATGCGCATGCGCCGCTCGCCCTCGTGCAGGCGTTCCTCGGCTTCGCGTCGCGCAGTGATATCGATGAAGGTCAGCACTGCACCGTCGATGCGGTCCTCCGTGGTCCGATATGGCATGAAGCGCGCGATATACCAGTGCCCATGCGTGCTTCGCACTTCGCGCTCGATCAGGCGCAGGGAACCGAATGCCTCCGCCGTATCGGCGGCGAGTCCGTCGTATTCGAGCCGATGGGTGATGTCGAAGAGGGGGCGGCCGACGTCGGACGGGATGATGCTGAACACGTCGGCAGCGCGCGGGGTGAAGCGCTTGATGCGCATGGTCCGGTCGACGAAGATGGTGCCGATGTCGTTGGCCGTGATCAGGTTCTGCAGGTCGTCGTTGATCTTCGCGGTCTCGTCCACCTTGGATTTCAGTTCGGCATTGACGGTGACCAGCTCCTCATTGATCGACTGCAGTTCCTCCTTGCTGGTCTCGAGCTCTTCCGTGGCCGAGCGCAACTCTTCGTTGATCGCCTGCAGCTCCTCGTTCGATGCGGTCAACTCCTCCGTGGACGTTTCCGACTGTTCGATGGTCACCTGCAGCTGGTCGCGCGTGCGCTGCAATTCGCGCTCGAGCTGTGCCACCAGGGGGTCCCGGCTGCCTTCGCCCTGGGCGCTGTTCTCCGCATCCATGGTGTCCTCGACCTCGTCGAAGAGCACCAGCAGGAAGTCATCGGATGCATCGGGGTCATGCACCGGGCGCACCGTCATCTTGACGAAATAGGGGCGATCGTCGCGCACCAGGCGGACGCGCCGCGATTCCACGCTGCTGTTGCCCTGCAGGGCCTGGAATATCGCCGTACGCATTTCAAGCCGCAGCGCCGGATGCACCACCGAGATGACATTGTGCGATGGTTCGCCGCCGGCATAGTGCAGGAAACGGCCCGCCCGGTCCGACAGGTGCACGATCTCCGAATCGCGGTTGATCAGCACGCTGGGCGGCGCAAACTGCTCGAGCAGGCGCTGATGCAGGTCGCCATACGAGGATTTGCGCTTGCCCGGGGTCTCGACGGTAGCGGCAATCGGCCGCGGGCCGGGCATGTCGCTCGCGAGCGCCGGCGATACCCCGCCCACGCGGGCCGCGGTGCTGGCCCGGTAGATTCGATGCTTCTTGTCGACGACGCTGAAGTACTTGGAGGCGATATCGGCCGACTCCGAACTGCCGAGGAACAGGTAGCCGCCGGGACGCAGCGAAAAGTGGAAAGTGCGCAGGACTTCCGCCTGCGCCTCCCTGTCGAGGTAGATCATCAGGTTGCGGCAGCACACCAGGTCCAGCCGGGAGAATGGCGGATCGCTCAGCACATTGTGCAGGGCGAACAGCACGCGCTCGCGCAGCTTCTTCTTGACGCGGAAGTGCGACTGGTCCTTGGTGAAGAACTGCCGGAGCCGCTCCGCTGAGACATCGCTGACGATGGTTTCCGGATAGACCCCGGCCCGTGCCGCGGTGATCGCCTTTTCATCGATGTCGGTGGCAAACAACTGGAACGGCGGTACGACATGGCTCGAGCCGGAAGCCTCTTCCAGAAGCATGGCCAGCGAGTAGGCCTCTTCCCCGGTGGCAACCCCGGGCGCCCACACGCGCACGCGTTCCCCGTCTTCGTCCCGATTGGCGAACAGGGCCGGCATCACCTCGCGCTGCAAGGCTTCGAAAGCGTCTTTGTCGCGGAAGAAGTGCGTGACGCTGATCAGCATGTCATCCAGCAGCAGGCGCGTTTCCTCGGGATGCAGCTGCAGGAATTCGCGATAGGCGCCCAGGTCGCGGATGCCGTTGACCTGCAGGCGCCGCTCGAGCCGCCTGAGGACTGTGGCCCGCTTGTAGCGCCGGAAATCGTGAGAGGTGCGCGTGCGCAGCATGAGCATGATTTCCTGCAGCGCTTTTTCTCCATCCTGCTGGTCGAGAGGGGTGTCGCTCGACTGGCTCTCCTGGTCGAGTTCGGTCGCCGACGGCAGCCGGATCAGGCGCGCGTTGTCGCGCAACTCGATCAGGCGCTGCGGCATTTCCGCCGCGGGCAGCACGATATCGACCTTGCCTGTCGCGATGGCACTATTGGGCATGCCGTCGAACTTTGCATCGTCCGGACTCTGCGCCAGGGTCACGCCTCCCATTTCCTTGACGTGCGCCAGGCCCACCGAGCCGTCGCTGCCAACGCCGGACAGGATGATGCCGATGGCGCGCTCGCGTTGCGATTCGGCGAGCGTGCGGAAGAACAGGTCGATCGCGACTTGCGGGCCGGCGTGCGCCGCGGCCTTGCGGACCTGCAGGTAGTCGTCGACCATCTGCAGGTCGGACGACGGCGCGATGACGTAGACGTGGTTCTTCTCGATCGCGGTCGTGGTGGTGACCTGCTGCACCGGCATCGCGGTGACGTTCTGGAGGATGCCGGCAAGATGGCTGGACTGCTCCGGTGCGAGGTGCAGGACAATGACAAAGGCCATGCCATTGTCGGCAGGCATCTCTTCAAAGAAGCTGAGCAAGGCTTCGGTGCCTCCCGCCGAAGCGCCGAGGCCGATGATCGGAAACTTGAGCTTGCTGAACAGCCCTGATGCAATGGACGGAGCCATGGGGACGTTAGGAAGGAGAGTGTTGACGGTCATGCCCGCCCAGGCCTGTCGGCGAGCGGCGGGGATTCGGTTTCCAGGTTGTCGGGCGGCGCACCGCCAGCCGGCTTCAACGGGCTGAGCGGGCCGTTCTGTTCGGCATGGGCGGTCCGGATGCGCAGCACTGTCTGCCGGGATGTGCCGAAGGACCGGGCCACCTCGCTGACCGAAGCTCCATCCGACAGCGACTGCAGGATCCCATTGCGCTCCGCCTTCCCGAGCGAGGGCCGCCGCCCCAGCTGCTTGCCGTTGGCCTTGGCCTCGGCGGCGCTCGCGCGCATGCGCTCGCTGCGCGTCGCCTCGTCGATCGCGGCAATGGCGCGCAGCAGCGTGACGGCCATCGGGGGCGATCTGCGGGCCAGATCCGCGCGGCCCAGCTCCACGCAGTACAGCCCGACGCCGAGCTTGCGGAATCTCATGATGGTCGCGAGCACATCCTGGACGCTGCGCCCGAGGCAGGACAACTGCATGGCCACGACCACGTCCCCGTTGGCGAGGCGCTGCATGAGAGCGCGCAGCTGGGGGCGTTCGAGCGCGCTTACCAAGGGCGGCACGCACTCCCAGAAGGCACGCCTCAGGTCGACGGTATAGCCTGCGCGGTCGGCTGCCGACAACTGGTGCTCGATGGCATCCATGTCCGGTGCGCTATTCGAATAGATGAACGTCGACCGCATGAGTGCCATCCGGAATCCGCTTCAGTGTCCGAAATTCTACACTTTAGGACAGCTCTGCAGTAGTCGAGCCGCGCCGGGTCGCTCGCCGAAGGACTTGCAGTGCGGATCTGGCGCCACTTCGGCGGGGCCGTTGCGGCTCCGAACGTCACCAGCGAAGCACCCCGGTGCGGCTGTCGCGCTCGCTATTCGTCTGTGTCTGGCGATTCGCGGCCGCTGAGTCAAGCAAGCCAAGGGTGTCCGCAAGGTGCCGATTCAGAACAGGCGGTCGTGGTGTTTCTTTGCACGAAAGTTCATTAGGCTGGTTCTTCCCGTGGAGAGGGCGCGGATCACACGCTGAATCTCCCTCCCAATCCTTCCACAGAGCCCTTATGAACATCACGCAACGATTGACCGTGCAATCGAAGGGCGGCGCCCTGCACGTTGTCGCCATCTGGCAGGGCCTGGCGCGCTATGCCGACAAGATAGGTGGCGTTTCGGCTCATGTGGATGCCGTGCGCGGAGCGGAAAGCCTGGTCATCGACGTCGTCGACGTCTGCCAGGATCAGGTGCTCGGTGTCGCCGCGGAGCTGAATCGATCGACGTTGCCGATGATGGCGACCGTCGAGCCGGTCTGGCAAGGCGCGTCAGCGCCGGCGTCCAGGCAGCCGCACGAAGCCGGCACGAGAACGGGCTAGAAGGCGGCGCCAGACCGGCCTGGCCGGGAGCCGCGCGCGGCGCGTGCGAATGACCTGGCATCCCTGCAGTTTCCCGGATCACCCCACGCATCCCGGCACGAGAGCGGCAGGAGGCCCTGCCACATCCGTACGTCGGGAGCATACACAGGAGCGCATGATGCAAGCATTGAATCTGGAACCGCTGAAGGCCATGCAAGCCGCCAGCTTCGATATCGTCTTCGGCCTGACCACAAAGACCCTGGACGCCTGCCAGCAACTCACGGCGCTTGGCGTGCAGACGTTCCGGGAAAGCCTGTCGGAAAGCCAGAAGCATGTGCTCAGGGCCTCCGCCGTCAAGGACGCACCGGAACTCTTCGCGCTGCAACTGAGCCTGGTCGAGCCCACGACGGAAAGAATGCGGAACTACGTGCAACGTGTGTGCGAGATCGCCGCCGGTACCCGTGCGGAATACCAGAAGGTCGCGCAAGCCCAGTTCGATTCCAATCTGCGCAACATGCAGCAGGCCCTGGAGAAGGCCAGCCAAGGTGCGCCGAGCGGAACCGATGGCACTTGGAACGCCTGGCAATCCACCTTGGCCTCCACGGCTGCCTTCTATGACTCCATGCAGCAGGCCACCCAGCACGCCATCGAGCTGGCCGAGCACCAGGTGATCGACGCGGCCGCGACAGCCTCGAGCGCCGCGCGCAAGGCCAATGCAGAATCCGCGCGTTCTGAGGCAAAGCGCTGACACGGCTTGCGACAGGCGCGGTCGCCACGGGAGGCCGACAGGAAGGGCCTCCGTTGCCGTCGCGGCGGCGACGCCGGCCTTGCGGGCGCCGGTGCTCGACCTGGCGCCCGCCGCGCTGTCTGCGGGAGAAGCAGCGCAAGCGCAGCAACCATCGGAACAGATCAAGAGAGAACCGATCATGAGCAAGCAGATCGCCTTGGTAACAGGTGGCATGGGAGGCATCGGCGAAGCCATCAGCGTCAGGCTGCTGGATGCCGGTTACATCGTGGTGGTCACGCACTCGCCAGGCAATGATGGTGCGGGTGCCTGGCTGGCGAGAATGGCCGAGGACGGCCGGCACTTCATCGCGTACGGCGTGGACGTGGCCGATTACGCTTCTTGCGAAGCGTGCGTGGCAAGGATCCGGGCCGAAGTGGGGGGCGTGGATATCCTGATCAACAATGCCGGTATCACACGCGACAGCAGCTTCAAGAAGCTGAACAAGATCGATTGGGATGCCGTGCTGCGTACCGATCTCGACTCGCTCTTCAATATGACCAAGCAGGTATGCGACGGCATGGTCGAGCGTGGCTGGGGGCGCATCATCAATATCGCCTCCATCATCGGATCGAAGGGGGGCTTCGGCCAGGCCAACTATGCGGCCGCCAAGGCGGGCATGCACGGCTTCACCAAGGCGCTGGCACTCGAAGTGGCCAAGCGCGGGGTCACCGTCAACACGGTTTCCCCGGGCTATATCGCTACCAGGATGGTCACGGCGGTACCGGCGGAGATCCTGGAGACCAGGATCATCCCCCAGATCCCGGTCGGCCGGCTGGGGCAGCCGGAGGAGATCGCGGCACTGGTCCAGTACCTGTGCTCACGCGAAGCGGGCTTTGTCACCGGTGCCAACATCGCCATCAACGGCGGCCAGCACATGCAGTGACCAGCCGCGGGCACGTGCGGGCCTGAAGCAGGCTGTGCCGTGCCTGCGGCATACGCCGCGCGCCGGGTGCGGTCCGCGGGGATGCTGCATGGGCAAGCGGAACGAGGAGGGGATGTCGATGGATTCGGTGACGAGCTGGTTCAAGCCGAGGAGCCCGCAAAGGACCGCGGCCAGGGAGTTGCAGGAGGCGCGGCGGATGTTGCTGCAAGCCGAGCAGCACCTCTTGCATGCCCGCATGCAGGCCGACTACTACCGAGACCTGGTGGCTTTCCTGGACACCGTGCAGGAGAGCGGGGTGGAAAGCGTGAGCGACCGGCGCCGGGCCTGCGCCTCTGCGGGACTTCGGCCGCCAGCATGTGCCGCAGGATTGGAGACGGTACCGGTCGTACCGATCACGCCGTTCGCTGCCTGATGGTCCGGTGCCGCGGTGCCGGGCTCCCCGCCGTTCCTTGCCGGCCCTGACCGCAAGGAATGGGCGGATTCCGGACAGCCTTGCCGAGGGGAACAACCCGCATTTCTTCGGTGGATTGGCTAAAATCCGAGCGTAACGAGGGAGAAAGAACGGGGACTTGGCAGGGAATCGAGTTCCCCGGCCAACTCTGACCGGGGGCTCGTTATTTTTTCGCTCGGCCCGCATTTCCGCGGGTCGCTGATCCAGCCGGTCCGGTCCGGACGCGGACGCACCGAAAAGTGCGGAGAATCGGCTCATCTGTCAGCGAGACGGCAACCGGACCTGCCGTCTTTTCTCTTGTGCGGTCATACGCAACACTGTAGGAGATTGTCTGATACTGCTTCGATTCGTGCTCGCCTACAAAGATTACATACGCAGGCACCAAATCGAAGGCGATCATGACAACCGCGACTATTCGAGTAACGCTCGCTGAAGACGGACGATGGACCGTGCAATCCGACAGCTTCGAACGTGAGCGCTTCTACTTTCTGTCACGCGCGGAAGCGATAGCTGCCGGTGTGCAGAAGGCCTTGGAGCAAGCCGGTCTTCTGGTGATCTACGGCGTCGGCGATCAACGGACCGAGCTTGAACTGGCGAGGCGTGCCGTCATCGCCGGCTAGCGCTTCCCGTTCCCGCCGGTGGCACGCGTGCTTTGCCGATCGTCCTTCCCCGAACCCGACGCGGGCGGGCCCGCCTTGGAGCCCGCGGGGCGCCCGTGGCGGAATCCGCTCGCTTTCTGCAACTGCCAGGCGGGCAGCCGCGGTACATCGCACCGCGCCATCCTTTTCATCGTCCCCGGCGCCATCGTCCTGCGCGCGGGCGGAGAAAGCAATGCTCGCTGGCGATCGAGGTGCCAGGCCGCGCAACGCGGAGGCGAACATGCAGAGACATATCACGATTGGCGACTATGAGGTATCGATCGAGGCTGACCACGGCGACGATCCCCTTCGATCGGGCTATGTGGTCCGCTACTCCATCGCACGTACCGACGGCAACCCGGTCAGGGCGGATTTCCTTAAGGTGCATTCATACGATCTTATCGATGGCGTCGACTATTTCGGAAGCGCTGATGCAGCGCTGGGTTACGGCGAAAAGAAAGCCCGCGATGACATTGCGGCGTTGAGCGCCCGGCCATAGCGCCGGGGCATCGCGCACTCTTTTTCTTGCGCAGTATTGAAACGAGTCGAGTTTCAGGCTGTGCAACAGGGTGTAAAGCTCAATGGTTCCGGATGATGGTATCGCTATGGTGGAATATGAAGATTGAAGATGAAATCGGCAGATGAACTACGGGGGCAATTTGAATGCGAGGCATCAGGAGGAGCGATGAGACAATTCCATGAGCATTTCATTGCAACGTATCCACTGCTGACTGGTGGCAATCGCCTGGTGGAAGTCTTCGGCACGGTCAAGTGGGAATTCGGTCCGTTCGAGACTTTCGATCGGTGCGATGAAGTGGCGGCTACCATCTTTCCGAGATTGCGGCTTTTCCGCCTGCCAATGCAATCCGGCGAATTGGATATCGACGCGCTGAGGATCCTCGTTAACGCTCTCGTCATGAGGGATGTGTCGAGAACCGCATAGCGGTCGAGATCCTCATCGCGTTCAAAGCGGAAAGGCCGCCAGCGAGCGGCTTTTCTTCTCAGTGCCGGAGTCGGTGACGAGGCTTGCGGCCGGCGGGTGAAGGCAAGTCACGCGTGCGCGATGCGACAGGTCGCTGATGTCGTGCCTTCAGCTGCCCTCAGGTGCCTTCAGGTGCCTTCAGGTGCGTTCAGGTGCGTTCAGCAGAAGCTGACCCTCTGTGCCACCGTGCCGTCTTCATTGTGTATATAGAGCAGTGCACCTCTTAGCGTCGCCAGTGACGTAGCAATGGCCAATGCGCGGGCATAAGTGACTCCCACTCTCACCCGGCCTTCGCCTTCAATGGCAACCGCCCAACGTGTGCCGTCGTAAACGACGTGAAAATTGCTGTTTGAGATACTCATAGATTCGTTGAAACATCAGTCGGCCATGTTGTCTTGGCAATACTCCTTCCTCTGCAATTCGTGGAGTCGTTTTTCCATTCTAGGACTCATGGAGGATCCTTGCCATCGGATGCCGATGGCAAGGCAATAACGGCAGCGTGAGCGGGCGTGCAGGCAAGCGTAGCGGCTGCCCCGCTCGTCAGACGACATTGACCGCCGCTGTGCCGGCTTGCACCTCCACCGTCAATGTGCTGGCGGTGGCGGGCAGCGCCGGCGCGCTGCCCGCCACCAGTGGCTTGAGCTTGTGGAAGGTGCAGCTCAACCTGGTGGTGGTGAGGGTGACCACGGCGTAGCCCTGGGCATCGGTATCGACCAGCTTGAGCCAGGGGTTGAAGGCCTTCAAGGTGCTGTTGAAGGTGTTGACCATGGCGCCGTTCTGCATGGTGTAGACCAGGGCCCTGGCGGCGGAGAAGGCAGGGTCGCTGTCGACCACGCTCTTGAAGTAGCTGTGGAAGGAGTTGCTCGACAGCCCCGCGGTGACCAGGTCGACCATGACCGGTGCCGGCGTGGCGGCATCGTAGTCGTCCATCACCGGGCCGGCGAAGATAGCGTGGATGTCGCCGGTCAGCGCCACCACGTTGGCGATGCCCTGCGCCTTCAGGAAGGCCATCAGCGACTTGCGCTCGGCGTTGTAGCCATCCCACTGGTCGGCGTTGAGGAGGTACTGGTCGAGCAGCGCCGCGTTCGGCAACTGCGCGTCGATCTGTCCCCGCAGGGCCGCGTCGAAGGTGGCGCCGTCGATGCCGGCGCCGGCCAGCACGGCCTTGAGCGCGGCGTAGGCGGGATGCGGATAGCTGCCGTCCGCCTTGGCCGCCGCGAGGTCGGCGGCCAGCGCCGCTGTCATGGCCGGCTGCAGCGGCGCCAGCGCGGCGTTGGCGCCGGCCAGCGCAGCGGCCACCATGCCGGCCACGGCCTGCACGCCATCGAGCTGCATGCGCAGCAGCGACACCTCGTTACCCCACAGCTTCCAGGTGGTGGCGGCAGCGCGCATCTGTTCCTGCCACCAGCCGCGCTGCGCGTCGCCGAGCAGCGACACCGGCGTCAGCGCATTGCCGGCGGCGTTGATCTTCCTGGCCTCCAGCGTGGACAGCGTGGCCTTGGGCACGAAGTAGCGGCTGCCGATCTCGCTGCCGGCGGCCTGCTCCGGGATCACGTGGTCGGCGCGGTAGAGGCGCTCGTCGGTCATCACCAGCGTGGCCAGCTGGCCGAAGGTGAAGGCGCGATAGATCTGGATATTGCGGAAGGACGGGTTGGCGAGGTCGATGCTGACGTCTGCCGGCATGTACTCGAACCAGGCCTGGCTGGCGCCGCGCCGGCGCGCGGTGCGCGGGGTCTGGTCGTCGTCCGCGCTGTAGACCTGGTGGTCCTGCCAGCAGTCGTCGGAGAACTCGTGGTCGTCCCAGATCGCGATCACCGGGAAGCGCGCATGCAGTGCCTGCAGGCGTGCGTCGCTGCGGTAGGAGCGGTAGAGGTAGCGGTAGTCGCCGACCGTGGTCGCATAGCGCGCGCCGTCCGCGCGCGCGGTGCCGTCGGGCAGCTTGAGCTGGCCGTGGCGCGACTCGACCTTGCCGGTCTGGAAGGTGGCGCCCACCGTTTCGTAGATGTAGTCGCCCAGGTGGATGACGAAGTCCAGGTCCTGTGCCGCCAGTTCCTCCATGCCGGCCCAGTGGTTGACGCTCCAGTCCTGGCAGGTGATGAAGGCGAACTTGAGCTGCGCCAGCGGCGTGCCGGGTGCGGGCGCGGTGCGCGTGCGGCCGACCGGGCTGGCGACGTTGCCGGCGACGAAGCGGTAATAGTAGGTGGTGGCCGCGGCCAGCCCGGTGACCTTGTTGCGCACCGTGTAGTCCCAGTCGGGCAGGGCGCTCAGCTTCGTATTGACCAGCAGGGCGGCGAAGTCGGCGGTGGCGGACACCTGCAAGGTCACGGGCACGGCCTGCTTGCCGTCGGCGCCGCCGACGCGGGTCCACAGCACGATGCTGTCCGGCTTCGGATCGCCGGATGCCACGCCCTGCGCGAAGGCGAAAGGGGCGGTGCCGTCCGTCTTGGCATCGGGCGCGGCCGGGCTGCCCGGAGTGGCTGGCGCGTCATCGCTACCGCAGCCGGCAAGGCCGGTGGTGGCGACGGAGACTGTGAGGAAGCTTCCCCACTGGAGGAACCGGCGGCGATCCATGGTGTTTCCCTTCTGTCGTGATCGGGTGGCGCAGGCCGCCGCGTCATCCGGACGCGGCGATGCCGCATGGATTGTCTGTGCGCTTCATGACGCATAGATGTCTGCCTGTCCGGTCGCCGGGACATGGCTGAAAGCCGGTGCGGCACGCAGGATGGCGGTCTAGCTGAGGCGCAGCGTGCCGCCACGCGGCGCTGCGACCGCGATGCGCGCCGTGTAGAAGGTGCCGGCGGAGACGTTGCCGTGCGCGCGGCGCAGGGCGTCCGGTTGCGCCTGCAGTTCGGCGTCGCGCTTGCCGAGTTGCTCAGCCTGCGTGACGACGTCCTGCGCGCTGCGCGTCAGCGCCTCGGTGGCCTTGCCGAGGGCGGAGAAGTTCGCGGCCGAGGCGTGGCCTTTGCGGCCGACACCTTCGCTGACCGCCTTCAGGTAGCCGGCCGCCAACGCGTTCGCGCGGCGCTGGACGGCGAGCGTGGCGCGTTACGCTTCCAGCGCGCGGCGCCATGGGGAAAACGTCCTTGCCATGGCGCCGACGACAGTGATGACGGGCACGGATGCGCGCCTCGGCTGCCGTACGGTCCCCATTCCGCGGCGAGGCAGCGCCGGTGTTCAATCGCGTGGCTTCCCGGCATGGTCAGGGCTGCCTGCCGGCGGCTGCGCGGGGGGCTGCGAGGACGGCTCTGCCTGAGGCGGCATACCGGCTTCACCGCCTTGAGCCTGCCAGAATGGCGAATCGTAGGCCAGCGGGACGACCATCTCGCGGATCTGTTCCAACTGCTCCAGTAACGCTTTTTCTTTGACGTGCAGCTCATACCGAAAGTAGCCGTACAGAGCGAGCAGCGCCAGCGCATAGACGGCGATCGTTAGCGGGAAGGGTATCAACCGCATCGGATAGAAGTTCCGTTCACGTGTTGGCGCTATGTTGATGGACAGCTCTTTCGGTACCGGCGGCTGGAAGGGTGCCAGCAAGTCGTATAGCTTGCGGCAGGCCATACGATGCTGCTGGTCTCCATCCGGCTGCGTCCGATAGTATCCCTTGAAGCCAAGGCACATGACCCGGAAGTACAGCCGGATCAGGTCGTGCTGCCCCTGCGGGTCTTCGGAGGCGCGCGCTATCAGTCGATAGACCTTCGTGCCGCCGTCGCGGTCGCCGTGGAACTGGCTGGAAAGCGACATGCGCGCCCAAAGCCCGTTCTCGGCCGTGCCGCCGCCCCATGCCGTGTGCATGACTGCCTCGTCCAGCGCGGCACATAGGGTATAGCTTGCCACGGTGATCTTGTCGCGCTCGATGTCGGCCTGCGCGCACAGCCTTTCGAAGTTCTGCACCCCCTGTTCCAGCAATGCCCGCAGTGTTTCCACCTGCCGCCGCCGCAGCGGACGCTTTCTCAGTGGTATCTCCGCCTGGGCTCGCAGCAGCTCGTGCGCGGCCTCGCATATCGGAGTGGATGCCTCCCGGATGGCCTTGAGGCGCGCGGCCAGGTAAGCCTCGTCATGCTGCGCGACGACGACCGGCTCGCCGTCCTTGCCGTCGAGGGCGGTGTCGATGTCTTGCGCATGCGGCTTGCCGCCCTTGGGCTTGGCCGCCGGCGCCGCCGGCTTGCGGCCGGCCTTGGGCAGCCATGCCGGCGCCTTTCTCGAGGCAGGCTTACGCGCCGACATACGCAGCCGCCTTGCCGATCAGCGAACATCCGCACGCGCTGCGATGACCGTGCAGGGCCACGGGCTTGCCGCTGACCAGCATCGACGCATCGCCTTCGACGATCGGGTTGACGCCGTGCGGACGTCCATCGGGATACTTCGCCGGGCAGTCCACCAGATCGCCCAGCCGGGCGATCGGCTTGCCGTCGAGCACATCGGAGAAGGAGCCGGTGATGACGATTCCGCTGCTCGAATTGGTATCACCGACGACGATAATGGATCTGGACATAGGGCTCTCCTTGTAAACAATAGCGATCGACGCATCCTGGACACGGATGGCTAGCGCCGCTCCCGGGCCGGACGCGGCACGAAGCCGGCGGCGGCAGGGTCAGTCCCCCATCGCCATCTCGGCCGGGGTGGGCCTGGGCGCCGTGGTGATGCTCTTGACCATGGCATCGGTGCCGAAGCCCAGGTGGCGCACGCAGTGATCCTTGCCGATGAAGAAGGCGCGTCCCCATCCGTAGCCGCCCGGGGCGTATTCATGAAAGGAGGGCACGCGGAACCAGGCGCGGCTGTCGTGGATGTAGTCATCGAACAGGATGACGGCGGCCAGCTCTTGCCGGGCGAACCGGTCCACTACCTCGGCCGTGGTCCAGGCCTGCAACGGATCGAGCATTTCGCGCGGGGGCAGCACCAGCACGTCGAATTTCTCCGCATCGAAGTCCGCCAGCGCGGCGGTCTGCACGTACGCATCGCGCTGCACCAGCTGCACGCGCTCGCTGTCCGCATTGCGCTCTCTCCGCACGGACAACCGGCGGCCCGAATTCTGGTACGTCGCATATGCGGCCAGGACAACACCGATCGGACTGACGAGATAGCTGCCCGCCGCGGGCGGACGGACGGTGAAGGGCGATTGCTCGACGCCCAGCGCCGTTTGCCGGTCGGGGTGCAGGAAGCCGAGCAGCAAGCGGAATTCTTCCGCCGCCTCGCGCAGGTCGTGCTGGTCATTGGTCACGGTTTCATCGGCGCCTTCGCCCGGCCGCGTCGGGCCCTTCTTCTTCGCCGCCTGCTGGTACAACTGCTCGCGGCGGCGGCGCAGCGCGTCCGCGGCCTGCTGGCTCTGCTTGTCCAGCGCTTGCGCCTCCTTCATCTGCGCCGCACGGTCGGCGGCGCTGACGTATCCGCCTGCGGCGCCGGCCAGCCCGAGATTCGTGCGGGCCGCGGCCAGCTCCGCGATGCGGCCCCGGAGCCTGCGGACTTCCGCATCGGATTCCATCTGCTTCTGGACACGCAGCTCCAGCTGGCGCGGCGTCAGTTCGTCTTCCTGCGCGGCCTTGAAGAAGGGCTGGTTGCAGACGTAGTCGCCGGTGTGCCAGCGCGCGCGCAAGGCGCGCCAGGCCAGGTTCTGCCGCATGCCGAAGCGCAAGGCATCCTCGACGCGCTCGATCGGGATGGTGCGGTCCAGCCAACGGTTGAAGGCATCGATCACCGGCTTGGCGAGGGCGAAGTCGTCCTGCATCGCGGGGCGCTTCTTAATCTCGTCACCGACGAACAGGGGAACGCCTTGCTTCAGGGCCTCGATGTACATATGGTGCAGCGGGATCTGGCTGAGTTTGTCGTCCTCGCCACCGCGCGCCTTGCCCTGGTCGCCGGGGGGATAGCCGCCGCCGATATCGGAATGCACGCCCGGATACGCGACCTCCAGCCGCTGGCCGGCGCCACCGGGATAGACGCTGCCCTCGCGGATGGTATCGAGGGGAAAGCTCATGCGCTGCTCATGGATGGAGAAGAAGTGCGCGCAGCGCTTCACCTCCTTGGGGATGTCCATCAGGCCGCTGTTCGACCAGGCGAAGTGGCCGTCGAAGGTGCTGATATCGAGCGCCGCGCGCACCGAATCGGGCGGTCCCACCGATGCCACGGTATCGAACAGGCCCATGAAGTTGACCTGGTAGGGGATCTCGCCGGCGATCCTGCCGCCGGGGGGCCAGTCCCGCATCAGCTTGCCGACGAAGGAACGGGCGGTGGCGGCGCCGCGCGAGAAGCCGAACACATTGATCCAGACCTGCTTGACCATCTTGTTGCGCTGGCAGTCGCGCTTGCGGTCCCGCTGCATGCCGGCCAGCCGTCTGTGCTTCATGTCGAAGAGGGTGGCGAAGGGGCGGTAGCCGTCGGCACTGGCTCTGCACAGGCGGTCTGCTTCGTCGTCTTCAATCAACCTGCCGGCCTGGGGGCCGGCAATGGCGGCATAGATCGAATTGAGGACACGGGTATAACCCCACACGCAGCGCCGCCCATAGCCTTTGGCGAAGGCCTTGCCGATGGACGAGTACACCGATTCGCCGATCTCCGGGAACGGCGTGCCGACCCCCGGCATATAGTGTGGGTAGATGCCATTCTCGGGCTCTTCTCTTGCGGCCTTGTACAGGCGAGCCACGTTCGTGTGCGCCTGGCTCAACGAATCGCGGAAGGGGTTGTTCTTGTCATCGTTATTGTTGGTGCCGTCGAAGAAGAGGCTGATGTGCAGGGTCTGTTCGCAGCCGGCATCGTGATCGGCCACCTTGCCTTTGTGGGTGTCGTAGATACTCTTCCCCATCGGCAGCAGCCCGCCATCCGGCATCTGGGTTGGCCAACGCAAGACGTGATTCATCGTTCGTTCTCCTGTTGCCTCAGTAGCTTCTTCTCCCGGTTGGCGACTTCGACGGCGTAGGCCTCCTTCCTTTGCCGTTGCACTTCACGCCTGGCCTCCGCTTCGCGGTTGGCGGCCTCATCCAAGGTGCCGACCACGACGTAGGGATCGTCATCGCTCGGTCTGGTCCAGACATTGGTATAGCCCGCCTCAACGGAGCCCCGGACCATGACCTTGACGCGATCCCCCGGCAGGAAGATCGCCCACAAGCCGTAGGTGGCTTTTCCGTAGGGGGGGAGTTCGGTCTCCGCCTGGTACCAGGAGCCATAGGTCACGCCATCTTGTTTCTTGTCTACCAGCCAACGGACGTTCACCTTCAACCCCGGTCGCCATTTCGCTGGGAAGGAGGCGCAGCAGGACTCCTTCCCCCCCCCGGAAGGCGTGCGCTCCGGGGTGGCGGGAAAGATGTTGGGGCCGCCGCCTGCGATGCCGTTCTCTCCCGTGATGCCGAACGAGTGGATGTAGTAGGGGGTGTAGTTCAGACCGCTGACGCTTCCTCCGAGCATGGCATCGGGGTCGATGCTCTCCACCGAGTCTCTCGACTCCGTTCCGGTCCGGTCGTCGCAGCCGGCCAGCAGGCCAAGGCCTGCCAGCAGGACGGTTGCCAAAAGCCGCGCGGGCAGGCCGTGGCGTTCCGCCTGGGAGGGGCGGTACCGGGCCGCAGCACCGGCCGCATCGTGATCGGCCACCTTGCCTGGGTGGTCGTCATAGGTTCTCTTTCCCATCGGCGGCAACCCGCCGTCCGGCATCTGGGTCGGCCAACGCAAGACGTGATTCATCGTTCGTTCTCCTGTTGCCTCAGTAGCGTCTTCTCCCGGTTGGCGACTTCGACGGCGTAGGCCTCCTTCCTTTGCCGTTGCACTTCACGCCTGGCCTCCGCTTCGCGGTTGGCGGCCTCATCCAAGGTGCCGACCACCACGTAAGGATCGTCATCGCTCGGTCTGGTCCAGACATTGGTATAGCCCGCCTCTGGCGAACCCCAGACCATGACCTTGACGCGATCCCCCGGCAGGAAGATCGCCCACAAGCCGTAGGTGGCTCTTCCGTAGGGGGGAAGTTCGGCTTCGGCCTGGTACCAGGAGCCATAGGTCACGCCATCCTGCTTCTTGTCTACCAGCCAACGGATTTTCACCTTCAACCCCGGGCGCCATTTCGCTGGAAAGGAGGCGCAACAGGACTCCTTTCCCCCCCCGGAAGGCGTGCGCTCCGGGGTGGCGGGAAAGATATTGGGACCGCCGCCGGTGATGCCGTTATCGCCCGTGATGCCGAACGAGTCGATGTAGTAGGGGGTGTAGTTCAGACCGCTGACGCCCCCCCCGCGCATGGCATCGGGATCGATGCTCTCCACCGAGTCTCTCGACTCCGTTCCGGTCCGGTCGTCGCAGCCGGCCAGCAGGCCAAGGCCCGCCAGCAGGACGGCTGCCAAAAGTCGGGAGGTCATGCCTTGCCCTCTGCCGCTTTCTGGCGAGCCTGAAGCTGTTCCCATACCGAGGGGTGAATCGCCTGCTCGCAGGCAGCCATCGATGTCCCGGTCTCTTGACGTTGGCGCAGTGCGGCTGTGACGTGCTCGTGTTGGTCGAAGGCTTCGCCAAACTGGTAGCTGAGCTCGCAGAATCTCAGCCGGTCGGCGGGTTCGGTCAGCCCCCAGGCGGCGGCGCGCTGGTAGCGCGGCAGGAAGGCCATGAAGCGTTCCAGGTAGGGCTCGCTCGGCGCGACCGTGCCGTTCTCGACAAGCGTGGCCAGCAATTGGTCCGGCTCGCAATGTTCGGTCAGGCGGTCCAGTTGTTGCTGGCTGAGCGAGATGGCAAGCGCGGTGTCCTGGGTGCGCGTGCCTCCCATCGGCCCTTCGAGACGCTGCCACGCCTCGTGGTAGCCGCGGTATTTCCATTGTTCGATCGGTTGCATGAGGCGCTCGGCTATGTCGTCGCCCCATACTTCCATCGCCACCACCAGGTTGCGCGGATCGTAATAGCGGATCAGCGCCGTCATGCCCTCGCCGATGTCGGCGATAAGGAACTGATGCAGGTGCCGCGCGAGCGCGTCGATCTCCACACGGCTCCAGATGAGTGTGAGGCAGGGCGCCTGCATATCCATCGCGTCCACCTGCGCCAGCCATGGCGCCTTAGTGTCGTCCACCCGGGCCAGGAGCAGGCTGGCATCGCCTGCGTCGGCTTCGGGCAGGCCGGCGAATACGTTGCGGAATTCCACGTGGGCTTCGCGCAGCAGCGAGCCGATGCGGCCCGGGTGTGCCGCGCCGTCCGCCAGCACATAGATGGAAACGGGTTGTTCGTCTTCCTTCATGATCCTTGTGGGCCTCAGCTAGTGTCTCAGTAGGTGTCTCGCCGTGCGTGCATGGTTCTGTGTGCCGATCAGCGCGGCACCACCGCGGCATTGCGCAGCGCGGCTTTCAGCAGGCATTCCAGGCACACTTGCTTAGGCTGGAGTTCCACCGGCAGGCTGCTGGGTCCGGTCAGGCTCTTGCTGGCGGCGTGAACGGTCCACGCGCCATTGGTGCCGTGCTCGATGCCACCTTCGGTCAGCTTGAGATAGCTGGTGCCGCCGTCCAGCAGCAGCTCCGTCTTCGCCTTGATCCGGATGCGTTCGGCAGTGGCGGTTATCTCGAGCTTCGCCAACAGGTTGATGGAGTCCTTGAGTGCCTGGATGTCGATGTTGCCGGCGGCGGCGACGAAGCGCATGCCGGCCTCGTAGACGAACACGCGCCATGCCTTGCGGATGCTGGCGAAGAACCCGCCATGGGTGGTCACTGACATGTGTTCGCCGGTGGTCACCGCCAGGTGGGTGCCGCTTTGCAGGTGGGTGAGGCCGGGGGTGGACGTCACGATGCCGGCAGGGCTGGCGAGCGCCAGATGGGGCGCGGCAAGTTCCTTGAGCGGTCCGTCGCCCTTGAGCGCAGCGTGCTGGCGGCCGATGGCATCGGCCACGTCCTTCTGCTCGCCATCCTGCGCGTCCACCTTCCGCGCGGCGTCGGCCAGCTGCGCGGTCTGCTGTTCGGCCCGCTGCAGATCGTCCACCATCTCAGCCATGCTCAGGGCATGGCCGCCAGCGCGCTTGCAGGTGGAAATCAGCAGGCCGGATTCGGCGCGGACGGCACCCCAGGCATCGGTGCGCAGTTCGAAGCCCTCGCCGCGCTTCTCCTTGCGGCCTTCCCAGCCGGGAATCGCGACGATATGGCCGAGCGCCAATTCCGAATGCCGGTAGTCGGAGCCGATCTGTACCTGCGGTTCGCCCGCCGTGTCGTCGGCCAGCATCTTGTTGTGGCGCGCGCCCGGCGTGCCGTCCGCAGCAGGCAGCTCCTCGCTGCGGAATCCGGAGATCGCCTGCTGGTCGGGCAGGTTCCACGGCGGCAGGTTCTGCCTGTTATTGACGCGGCAGGTGACGATCAGAGAGTCCGGATCGCCGTTCAGCGCTTCTACCAGGACTTCGCTTCCCACACGCGGCAGATGGGTCGAGCCGTAGCGATGCCCGCCCCAGGCGTCCGATACGCGCAGGTAGCAGGAGCTGTTCTCGTCATTGCTGCCGTACAGGTCATACGGCATCTGTACCTTGATCCGTCCGTACTCGTCTGTATGGATCGGGTGGCCCGCCGGACCTGTGACGCGCGCTTGTAGCGGTCCGTGCATGATCGGCTTCGGCTGTGTGCGGACCGGGCGGAATATCTCGTTGGCCGGCTGCACCTCGAACTCCACTTCGCATTGCCACCGCAGCGCGGTGCCGCTCGCTTCGCCAACGTCTTCGAGGCGCAGTCTGGTGGCGAAAATCAAGTAGTCACGATTGGCTTCCCGGCCGATGTAGTTCTTCAGGGTAAAGATGCGGCCGGGTGCGATGGCTCGCAGGTTGCCCTTAGCCTTGGCGCGGACGCCACGCTGGCGCAGCTCCTCCATGCGGATGCGGGCGATGAAGCGGCCCTCGTCCCAGGGATCGTTGCCGGTGGTGGGCTGGGCATGGTCGCCAGGATATTCGTAGATGGATTGCGTTGCGTGCGCGGTGTCGCGCGGATCGGCGCTGGAGACGGAAAGATCGCCGCGTGGCTTGACGAAGTCATAGTCGCCCGCACGCCATTCGCCTGAGACGAGCCGGTCGATGAGTTCGAATTCGTGGATATGTTCTTCGTCGATCCGGTCGGCGGCCGGCTGCCAGCGGATTGTGTGGTAAGCGGCGCTGGGGATGCGCTGGAATGCGCCGTTGCCGTCCGTCAGTACCAGGCGCTGGCGGCCATTGGCGTGATCGATGAACCAAGATATCCCCCATTCCTGGGTGAGCCGCTGGAAGAAGTCGAAATCGGTTTCCCCGTATTGCTGCTGGAACACCCGCTTCGGGTACCGGCCCGCGTCGAGGCGCTTTTCCACGGGAAAGATGTAGTTGCCGAGCAGTTCGTCAAGAATCTCGACGACCGTCTTGTGCTGGAAGATCTTGTAGTCGGAGCGCAGCGTTGCAAGCCACAGCCAGGGCCGCAGTGTCAGCTGGTATGCGATCTGCCGCCCAACCGGGTAGGGGCCGCGGACTTGCGTGACCAGTCCGGTGATCTCGCGCTTGCCTGCCCCGATGCCGCCTTGCAGGCCGACGCCAGCGCCGTCCAGGGCGATTTCGACGGTGACTGCAGTGCCTTGCAGGGCCTTCTTGTCCAGGTTTGCCGCGGGGCCGAATACCGGGCTGCGCTCGTCCGGGGTGCGCAACTCCAGCTCATACTCGAACAAGGCATTGAGATTGTCCGTGCCGCTCAGGCGGGAGAACACCAGCGTAGGCTGGCCGAGCAATTCCGGTAAGGCGGGGCCGGATACCTTGACGTTGGGTGGGGAGTGTGCGGATCGGTTGCCCATGCGGTGATCTCCGTTATCGAAAAGACAGCATTCGACGGAAGATAATCACGCATCGAGCGAGCGCAGGATATTGGACGAATCCTATTCTTGTTGGTTTAAATTCGTCATAAAAATCGGAAGCTTGCCGCTAGCAGCGGCTGGCCGGCAGTCCTTCTCGAGCGGCAGGCAATACCGTCGGATCTGGGCGAAGGGCGGGTCCGCGCGGCAGCGCCGCGCAGAGCGTGAAGATGGCGCGTGGATGGTGCAAAAAGGGCGGGGGTACTACCACGATGGACGCCGGCCCGAGGCGCATCGCGGCGCGCATTGAATGGCCCGCGCTCCCGCGCCGAGAGGCACGGGAGCGTGCTCGCTCGGTCTTTACTTCAAGTCCGCAAACCGCTTGCCCTGCGCCACCAGGTCCTCCAGCAACCTGGCCGGCTTGAAGTCCGCGCCCAGCTCTGCCTCGAAGCGCTTCATCGTGGCCAGCACCTTGTCCAGGCCGATGGTGTCGGCGTAGCACATCGGGCCGCCGCGGTAGACCGGCCAGCCGTAGCCGTTGACCCACACCACGTCGATGTCGGAGGCGCGGATGGCCTTGCCTTCCTGCAGGATCCTGGCGCCTTCGTTGATCATCGGGTAGATGCAGCGCTCCAGGATCTCCTGGTCCGACACGGTGCGGCTGCTCTTGCCCTGCCTGGCGGCGAAGTCGCGGATGATCTGTTCCACCACCGGCGAGGGCTTGGCGTTGCGCTTTTCGTCGTAGTCGTAGTAGCCGGCGCCGGTCTTCTGGCCGCGGCGATCCATCTCGCACAGGATCTCGCGCAGCGTGGAGCTGCTGGATTTCTCGCGCGTCCAGCCCAGGTCCAGGCCGGCCAGGTCGCTCATGGCGAACGGGCCCATGGGGAAGCCGAACTGGTACAGCACGCGGTCCACGTCCCAGGGCAGGGCGCCTTCCAGCACCAGCTTCTGCGCCTCGCGCTGGCGCTGGGCCAGCATGCGGTTGCCGACGAAGCCGGGGCACACGCCTACCAGCGCGGCGATCTTGCCGATCTTGCGCGCCAGTTCCATCGAGGTGCGGATCACCGGCTTGGAGGTCTGGTCGCCGCGCACCACTTCCAGCAGCTTCATCACGTTGGCCGGCGAGAAGAAGTGCAGGCCGATCACCGACTCCGGGCGCGAGGTGGAGGCGGCGATCTCGTTGACGTCGAGCGCGGAGGTGTTGGTGGCGAGGATGGCGCCCGGCTTGGCGATCTTGTCGAGCTTGCCGAACACTTCCTTCTTGACCGCCATGTCTTCGAACACAGCCTCGATCACCAGGTCGGCGTCGGCGAGCTGCGCCAGGTCCAGCGTGGGCGTGAGCAGGGCTATGCGCTGCTCGACGGCGGCGGCGCTCAGGCGGCCCTTCCTGGCGGTGTTGTCGTAGTTGGCGCGGATGGTGCGCACGCCGCGCTCGAGCGCGGGCTGCGCGGTCTCGACGATGGTGACCGGGATGCCTGCGTTGAGGAAGTTCATGGCGATGCCGCCGCCCATGGTGCCGGCGCCGATGATGCCGACGCGCTTGACCGGGATCAGCGGCGTGTCGGCCGGCACGTCGGGCAGGTTCCACACCTGGCGCGAGGCGAAGAAGTAGTAGCGCTGGGCGGCCGACTGGGTGCCCTGCATCAGTTCCAGGAACAGCTTGCGCTCGGTGGCCAGGCCCTGGTCGAAGGGCAGGTTGACCGCTGCCTCGATGCAGCGGATGTTGTACTCGGGCGCGTCGAAGCCGCGGAAGCGGCGCGCGTTGGCGCGGCGGAACTCGGCGAACAGTTCGGGCTGGCCGCGCGCGGCTTCCACCTTCTCGTTGAGGTCGCGCACCTTGCGCAGCGGGCGGCCTTCGGCGATCACCTTGCGCGTGAAGGCGATGGCGTCGGCGCGCAGCGCGGCGTCGTCGGTGAGGGCGTCGACCAGGCCCATTTCGGCGGCGGCCGCTGCCGGCACGTGCTCACCCGAGGTGACCATCTCCAGCGCGCGCGCCGCACCGACGATGCGGGGCAGGCGCTGCGTGCCGCCCGCGCCCGGCAGCAGGCCGAGCTTGACCTCGGGCAGGCCGCACTTGGCCGAGCGCGTGGCCACGCGGTAGTGGCACACCAGCGCCACTTCCAGGCCGCCGCCCAGCGCGGTGCCGTGGATGGCGGCGACCACGGGCTTGGGCGCGTCTTCGATCAGCGCCTGCACTTCCTGCAGGGCCGGGCCGACCGGGGGCTTGCCGAACTCGGTGATGTCGGCGCCGGCGATGAAGGTCTTGCCGGCGCAGATCAGCACGATGCCCTGCACGGCGGGGTCGGCGCTGGCTTGCGCGACGCCGTCGCGGATGCCGGCGCGGACCGTGGCCGAGAGGGCGTTGACGGGCGGGGAATCGAGCGTGAGCACGGCGATGCCGTCTTCGATCTCGAGGGTGGTGACGGGGTTGATGGCGGTCATGCGTTGTCTCCTGGATGTCGTGGCCGGATGCCTTGGCGGACGGATGTGGCGGGGATCAGAAGATCTCGAACAGGCCGGCGGCACCCATGCCGCCGCCGACGCACATCGTCACCACGCCGAACCTGGCGCCGCGGCGCTTGCCTTCGAGCAGCACGTGGCCCGCCATGCGGGCGCCCGACATGCCGTAGGGATGGCCGATGGAGATCGCGCCGCCCGAGACGTTGAGGCGCTCGTCGGGAATGCCGAGCGTATCGCGGCAATGCAGTACCTGGCTGGCGAAGGCTTCGTTCAGCTCCCACAGGCCGATGTCGCCGATGCTCAGGCCGTGCTGCTTGAGCAGCTTGGGAATGGCGAACACCGGGCCGATGCCCATTTCGTCCGGATCGCAGCCGGCCACCGCCATGCCGCGGTAGGCGCCGAGCGGCTGCAGGCCGCGGCGCTCGGCCTCCTTGGCCTCCATCAGCACCATGGCCGAAGCGCCGTCGGAGAGCTGCGAGGCATTGCCGGCGGTGATGTAGGCACCCTCGGCCACGCGCTGGCCGTTCTTGAAGACCGGCTTCAGGCCCTGCAGGTCGGCCAGCGTGGTGGACGGGCGGTTGCCTTCGTCGCGCGACAGCGTGACCGGCTGCTCGCTGACGGCGCCGGTGGCCTTGTCGGTGACCAGCATGGTGGTGCTGATCGGCACGATCTCCGCGTCGAGGCGCCCTGCCTGCTGGGCGGCGGCGGTGCGCTGCTGCGACTGCAGCGCGTAGGCGTCCTGCGCCTCGCGGCTGACGCCGTAGCGTTGCGCCACGATCTCGGCGGTCTCCAGCATGGTCATGTAGATCTGGGGCAATTGTTCCACCAGCCGCGGATCCTGGCTGCGGTAGCGGTTGATCTTGTCGTTCTGCACCAGGGAGATCGATTCGAGGCCGCCGCCCACGGCCACCTGCATGCCGTCGACGATGATCTGCTTGGCGGCGGTGGCGATGGCCATCAGGCCGGAGGCGCACTGGCGGTCGAGCGACATGCCGGCGATGGTCTGCGGCAGGCCGGCGCGCAGCAGCGCCTGGCGCGCCACGTTGCCGCCGGTGGTGCCTTGCTGCACGGCACAGCCGAGGATCACATCCTCGATCAGGGCAGGGTCGATGCCGGCACGCTGCACCGCATGGGCGATGGCGTGCGCGCCCAGCTCCTGCGCCTGCGTGTTGTTGAAGGCGCCGCGGTGCGCCTTGCCGATCGGGGTGCGCGCGGTCGAAACGATGACGGCTTCACGCATGGGTGGTCTCCTTGCTGAGGTCGGCCCTGCCGCGCCTGCGTGCAGGGATTCTGGGGGGAAGCTGAGGGAAGGTCAGGCCGCGCGCGGCAGGCCGCCGTCGCCGCCGGGCGGTTGCCCGCGCCGGCGCGGATCGCGTACCCGGCGCGCCAGCATGAAGGCCGCGCCCAGCACGGTGATGGCGAGCAGGAACACCGCCGGCAGCCCGGCGCGCTGCGCCAGCAGGCCGCCCAGCACAGGGCCGAGCGCCATCATCGAGTAGGTCGCGGTATCCGACACCGCGAGCAGCATCGGGCGGTCCTTGCGCCGGCCGAATTCCAGCGCGAAATTGTCCGAGGCGAGGAAGTAGCCGCCGAAGCCGGCGCCCAGCCCGCAGAACACCAGCAGGAAGGCCCAGCGCGCCTCGCACAGCAGCAGCGCGGCGGTGGCGGCGGCCCACAGGCCGATGCTGGCGAGGAACACCACGCGGTAGCCGCGCCGGTCGGCCAGCCAGCCCCAGGCCAGGTTGCTGGTGGTCTGGGCCATCAGGTAGGCCAGGCTGAGGTAGCCCAAGGTGGCGCCCGAAAGCGGGATATGGGTGCCGACGTAGATGGCGTAGAAGGGCACCGCCATCATGCTGAGGGCCACCAGCGCGCGCGCCAGGAAGAAGCGCACGTAGTCCGGGTCCTGGCGCAGCAGGGCGGGCAGCTCGCGCAGCCGCTTGCCGAAGCCGGAGGGAGCATGCACGTCATGCAGCGCGGGTTCGCGCATGCGCGTCAGCGCCGAAATGCCCAGGCTGGTCAGGATGAACGCGCACAGGAAGGTGGTGGCGTAGCCGTTGCCGAACACATTGCGGCCGACCAGCAGTTCGCCGCCGAGCCAGGCCACCGCGGCGGCGGTCAGGCCGCCGAGGAAGTTGCGGCGCGCGGTCAGCGCGCCACGCCGGGCCAGCGGGATGATCTTCGAGGTCAGGTAGTTGAAGGTGACGTTCTGCACGCCGTTGAACAGGCCGAACAGCAGCAGGAAGGCGGCCGCCGCCGCCAGCGCCGGGAAGCCCGACAGCAGGAAGGCAGACAGCGCCAGCCCGAGGATCTGCAGGCGTACCATCCAGCCGACCAGGTAGATCAGCGGCATCACGCGCTGCCGGTGCTCGATCTGCGTCGCGCCCCAGATCGAGGACAGCGCCATGCCGGCATACTGGGCCGACAGCACGCAGCCGACCACCAGCTTGGAGCCGGACAACAGGTAGATGTAGGCCGGCACGAAGGTGGGTGCGGTGACCAGGCGGAAGCCGGTCATGCCCAGCATGCCGTGGACCAGGAAGGCGCGTGCGTTGCGCGGCAGGTGCTGCTGCACATGGGCCAGGAAGCCGTGCTCGGCCTGCTCCGCGTGGGCGGCGGTGCCGGGCAGCGCGCCGGCATCCAGCTTGGCGCTCATGCGCGCGCTCCCGCGTCGTCAACGCTACCGGGTGCGGCCGGCTGCATGGCGTGGACGGCATAGGTGGCATAGGTGGCGAGCGCCTCGGTCAGCGGTGTCGGTGCCAGCCCGAGTTCGGCCATCACGGCAAGCAGCCATTCGGGATGCTCGCGGCAGCAGACCGCCAGCGGCGGTACCGGTGCGGCTTGCTGTGCGGATTGCTGGGCCGCATGTTGTGCCGCCAGCCGGGCGTAGTTGACGGCATAGCGCGGCGGGCGCATCTCGGTGGCGAGGTCGGCGATGGCGTAGGGGTCGGGGGCGCCGCGCCGCGCCGTGTCGACCACGGGGATGTGCGGGTTGCTGTCGACGGCCACGCCGCCGGCCAGGCCGGGACCGTCGAGTACCAGGACGCCGCGCACCAGGGCCGGCCGCGCGCCGGCCAGCATCAGGCCGACGTAGCCGCCGAGGCCGCGCCCGGCCAGGGTGGCGCTGCCCAGGTGGGCCAGTGCGATGTCGGCGTCGGCCATCAGGTGTTCGCAGCTGTAGCCGCCGCCGCGCGGCAGGTCGGACTTTCCGTGTCCGGTGAAGTCCAGTGCGTGGACGGCGCCGGGCCAGGCGGCGTACCCGGGCGGCAGGGCTCCGGGCGAGGCTTCGCCGAGGCCGTGCAGCAGCAGCAGGGCCGGGCCGGGGCCGGGCTTGAGCGTATGCAGGGCGAGGTGCAGGCGGTGGTGGCGCAGCAGCAGGGGAGGCGTGGCGGCGCGTGGGGGCAGGGCGGTCATCGCTGGGCTGGACGTCACGGTTGCAGGAACGGCAGGATCCGCTCGGCGGTTTCGCGCGGCCGCTCGACGTGGATGAAGTGGCCGGTGTCGGGCAGCACGTGGACCTGCGCCGATGGCGGGAAATAGGGCGCGAGGTCGTCCGCGCCGGCGTCCCAGCCCATCGGCTCCTTTTCCGTGCCGAAGATGGCGAGCATCGGCACCGGGAAGCCGGGCAGGCGCTCCAGCACCCAGCGTGCGCGCATCGGGCCGAAGCCCGACATGCCGATGGCGGGGTCCAGCTTCCAGCGCCAGCCGTCGGCATCCTGGCGCGCGCCGTGCGAGGCGATGTAGCACAGCCAGTCGTGCGACAGGCGCGGGTTCATGCGCGCGCGCCGCCGTGCCAGGTCGTCCAGCGTGCCGGGCTTGCGCTCGCGCTCGCCGCAGGTGCGGCGCGCATCCAGCCAGCGCACGATGAACTCGGCGTTCATGGTCTTCTTCTCGCGCGTGCTGCTGTCCGTCTGGGGGCGGCGGAAGGGCAGGCCGTCGATGGCGACGAAACGGCTGAAGCGGTGCGGCAGGGCCTGGATGGCATGCACCAGCAGCGAGCCGCCCTTGCTGTGGCCGATGGCGATGCAGGGCTCGGGCGTGATCGAATCGGCCACCGCCAGCATGTCGCGCTCGTCGGCCAGCCAGCTGTACAGGTCGGCATGCTCGGAATCGCCGTGGCCGCGGTGGTCGTAGGAGACCACGCGGTAGCCGGCATCGGCCAGCAGCGGCGCGAAGCCGTCGAAGGTGCGGGCGAAGTCGAGGGCGCCATGGACCAGCAGGATGGGCGTGGCGTCGGGCGCGCCCCATTCGTAGACGGCGAGGCCGATGCCACCGGCATCCACGCTGCGGCGGCGGTCCGGCGCCCGTGCGCCGGGATAGGTGGGGCGGTCGGCCGGGCGCGCCGGCGCGGTCGCGTGCTCCGCGCCGCCGGCGTTCCCGGCGCTGCAAGCCGTGCTGGTGGCTTCGGCCTTCACTGTCTCTCCTCCTCTTGTCCGGCTTCCCTGTCTTCTCTGTCGTACTGCAGTGCAAAACCGCCGTGCGGGCGGCCCTGGGCTGCCATTTTAGGAAACCGGGTATGTTGTCGGGCGATGCTATCACATTGCACTGCATCGTGCGGGCCGGGCGGCGCGGCCGCTGTGCTTCTGCGGTGCCTGCAGGGCCGCTTGCCGGCTCGTCCTGCGCAGGCGGCGCGGCTCCGCGCCGGCGGCGCATGGCGCGGCCGGCGGCCGGCCATGCAGCCTGCCTCTGGCCTTCATGAATTCTCGTCATGCGCCTTGCCCTGCTTGGCATCGGCTGGGCGCCGCCGGCTGCCGCCAAGGGCTTTGCGGCCGTCGAGCCGGGCGCCGGCGCGGTATTGACGCTGCCGAGTGCCGGCTTGTATAACGCGACAGGCCGGTGCCCTCGATACCGAGTTTTCGAAAAAGAAGGATCCGGGGCCGGAGCGTGGCCGCCGGCTGCCGGCCAAGGCAGCGCAGGACAAGACAGGAGACAAGCGTGGAAGACCTCGATTCCTTTCGCCAGGCGACGCGCGCCTGGCTGGAAGCCAATTGCCCGCCCGAGATGCGGCAACCGATGCGCAGCGAAGAGGACATCTGCTGGGGCGGGCGCCGCTTCCGCTTCCAGTCCGAGGCACAGCGCCAGTGGCTGGCGCGCATGGCCGAGCGCGGCTGGACCGTGCCGGAGTGGCCGCAGGCCTACGGCGGCGGCGGCCTGTCGCGCGCCCAGGCCAAGGTGCTGCGCCAGCAGATGGCCGAGCTGGGCTGCCGCGTGCCGCTGCAGAGCTTCGGCATCTCGATGCTGGGCCCGGCGCTGCTCAAGTACGGCACCGAGGCGCAGAAGCGCGAGCACCTGCCGCGCATCGCGCGCGGCGAGATCCGCTGGTGCCAGGGCTACTCGGAGCCCAATGCCGGTTCCGACCTGGCCGCGCTGCAGACGCGCGCCGAGGAGCGCGACGACCACTTCGTGGTCAACGGCCAGAAGGTCTGGACCTCGTACGCCGACAAGGCCGACTGGATCTTCTGCCTGGTGCGTACCGATGCCGCCGCGCAGAAGCACACCGGCATCAGCTTCCTGCTGTTCGACATGGAAACGCCCGGGGTCTCGACCCGCCCGATCGTGCTGATCTCGGGCAAGTCGCCGTTCTGCGAGACCTTCTTCGACGACGTCAAGGTGCCGCGCGCCAATCTGCTCGGCGAAGCCAATGGCGGTTGGGAGATCGCCAAGTACCTGCTGACCCACGAGCGCGAGATGATCAGCGCGATCGGCGGGCGTGGCGCGCGCAAGCCGCTCGGTCAGCTGGCCGCCGAGACGCTCGGCGTGGACGCGCGCGGCGCGCTCGATGCGCCGGTGCTGCGCGCCCAGCTCGCTGCCTTCGAGATCGACGAGGCGGCCTTCGCCTGCGCCGGCGAGCGGGCGGTGGACCTGGCCCGCCAGGGCGAGGGTATCGCCGCCTTCTCGTCGGTGCTCAAGTACTACGGCGCGGAGCTCAACAAGCGCCGCCACGAGCTGCTGATGGCCGTCGGCGGCAGCGACGCGCTGGAATGGGAAAGCGAGCGCAGCCAGGAGGGCGCCGCCGCGCGGGCCTGGCTGCGCAGCAAGGCCAACTCCATCGAGGGCGGCACCAGCGAGGTCCAGCTCAATATCGTCGCCAAGCGGCTGCTCGGCCTGCCCGGCGCCTGAAGCGCCGGCTCTCCGCATCGGAACGCACATCGGAACGCATATGGCAATCGTCTTGAATGAAACGCAGGAGATGCTGCGCGACAGCGCGCTGGCCTTCCTGAAGGAGCGCGCGCCGATCGC
This sequence comes from Cupriavidus malaysiensis, assembly GCF_001854325.1. NCBI lineage: Bacteria > Pseudomonadati > Pseudomonadota > Betaproteobacteria > Burkholderiales > Burkholderiaceae > Cupriavidus > Cupriavidus malaysiensis. Next base: position 2,414,766 of record NZ_CP017755.1, on the reverse strand, counting down.
CGCGCTGCGCAAGCTGCGCGACGCGCGCGACGCCACGGGCTTCTCGCGCGAGCTGTGGGCGGGCTTCGCCGAGCTCGGCTTCGCCGGCGTGCTGGTCCCCGAGCAGTACGGCGGCAGCGGCCTCGGCGCGGTCGAGGCCGGCGTCATCATGGAAGCGATCGGGCGCACGCTGGCGCCATCGCCTTTCTTTTCCACCGCGCTGGTCGGCGCCGCCTTGCTGGCTCGCCTCGGCAGCGCGGCACAGAAAGAGCGGCTGCTGCCGGCGATCGCGCAGGGGCGGCACCTGACCGCGCTCGCCATCGACGAGCACGGCAGCCACCGGCCGGAGCGCCAGTCGCTGCGCGCCAGCGCCGGCGAAGGCGGCTATGTGCTCGACGGCTGCAAGGTCTTCGTGGTCGACGGGCATGTGGCCGACACCCTGATCGTGGTGGCGCGCACGGCCGGCGCGGATGACGACGCGCAGGGCATCACGCTGTTCCTGGTGCCGCGCGATGCCGCCGGCGTGGAGGTCGAGCGCACCGTGATGGCCGACGCCACCAATGCGGCGCGCATCCGCTTCGCCGGGGTGCGGGTGCCGGCGGAGGCCGTGCTGGGCAGCGTGGACCAGGGCGCGGCGCCGCTCGGCGAGGTGCTCGACCTGGCGCGCGCGGCGCTGGCCTCGGAACTGCTCGGTGTCGGCGACGAGGCCTTCGCGCGGACCTTGCAGTACCTGAAGGAGCGCCCCCAGTTCGGCAAGCTGATCGGCGAGTTCCAGGCGCTGCAGCACCGCGCCGCGCAGCTGTTCACCGACCTGGAGATCACGCGCGCGCTGGTGCTGCGTACCCAGCAGCGCCTGGACGAGGATGCCGAGCCGCCGCGCGCGCTGGTGGCCGCGGCCAAGGCGCGCGCCGGCACCACGGCCACGCTGGCGGTGCAGGAGGGCGTGCAGATGCATGGCGGCATCGGCATGACCGACGCCTTCGAGATCGGCTTCTTCATGAAACGCGCACGCACGCTGCAGGTGCTGCTGGGCGACGCCAACTACCATGCCGATCGCTGGGCGGCGTTGCGCGGCTACTGAGCTCCTTCCGATCGGCAACCGATCGGCAATCGATCGGCAGCCGATCGGCTGCAGCGCGGCGCGTTGCCGCGCTGCATCGTGCCGGGGCCGCCGTGTCCCGGCATGCCTTTGCTGCCCGCATCCTTCGTCCTTGGCGCACCACCGCATCGGTGCGTGCGGTGCGCCCGCCATGCCGACGACGCGCAGCGCATGCATGCGCTGCGTTGCCGCGCTGCTTCCAAGGTAAACCACTAGGACATTCGGGGCGCCTCCTGATTGTCTTGAATTCGTGAGATTGGTATGCTGGCCCGGCAAGCTGTTCGAGGCAGCTGGCGCCGCTCGCGATGCGCCTGCATGCCGGCTCGATTCCAGAGAATTTCGCCTTGATTTCATGCTCCTGTGCGCAAGCAGGGAGAACATGGCCTGGCGTGGATGCACGGGACAGGAGGCGCAGCATGAGTCGGGGATTTTCCGTAATCGTGTTTTCGGTATCGAACGACCGGGCGCCGCGCCGGGCGTCGGCAGGGTGAGCGCGATGGGTGCCTACGCGCTGCGCCGCCTGCTGGCGCTGGTTCCGACGCTGCTGTTCGCCAGCGTCATCGTGTTCGCCATCGTGCGCATGGTGCCGGGCGATGTGGTCGACCTGATGCTGAGCCAGAACGACATCAGCGCCGACAGCAAGAGCCGCGACGACCTGGTCCGCGCGCTGGGCCTGGACCAGCCGATGTGGCGGCAGTACCTGCACTGGATCGGCAATATCGTGCTGCACGGGGACCTCGGCGACTCGCTGTGGCAAGGCGAGCCGGTAGCGCGCATGGTGCTGGCGCGCATGCCGGCCACCTTCTCGCTGGGACTGATGGCGCTGGTGGTCGCGCTCAGCGTGGCGCTGCCGATCGGCGTGCTGTCGGCGATCCGGCAGGACACCGCGGCCGACTATGCGGCGCGTTCCTTCTCGCTGCTGATGCTGGCCGTGCCCAGCTTCTGGATGGGCACCATGGTGATGGTGTTCCCGTCAGTGTGGTGGGGCTGGTCGCCGGAGGTCCGCTACGTGCCGTTCTCGGAGGATCCGCTGCGCCACGTGCTGAACATGCTGGTGCCGGCCGTCATCCTGGGCATGGCGCTGTCGGCCATCACCATGCGCATGACGCGCACCATGATGCTGGAGGTGCTGCGCCAGGACTATATCCGCACCGCCTGGGCCAAGGGCCTGGACGAGCGCCTGGTGATCCTGCGCCACGCGCTGCGCAATGCCTTGATTCCCGTGGTGACGCTGGTCGGCCTGCAGGCGCCGCTGCTGATCGGCGGCGCGGTGGTGATCGAGCAGATCTTCGCGCTGCCGGGCATGGGCCTGCTGCTGCTGGAGGCGGTCAACCAGCGCGACTATCCCGTCATCACCGGCGTGTTCCTGGTGGTCGGCGCGGCCGTGATGCTCATCAACCTGCTCGTGGACCTGAGCTACGGGCTGTTCGATCCGAAAGTGAGGCACCGCTGATGGACCGTTCCGCCAATACCGCTCCGCAGGCCGCCACCCATGCAGCCAACCACGCCACCATGCCGGCGGCCGCGCGCCACGCGCCCGCCGCCTTCGACCGAGCCGTGGCGGCCTTCGCGCCGCTGCACCGGCTCTGCCGCGAGAAGCCGCTGGGCGCCGCCGGCGCGCTGATCTGCGCCGTGTTCCTGTTCTGCGGCGTCTTCGCCGACTGGCTGGCGCCCTACGGCGTCAACCAGATCAACATGATGCAGCGCCTGCAGCCACCCTCCTGGGCCCATCCCTTCGGCACCGACAACCTCGGCCGCGACATGCTGTCGCGCTGCCTGTACGGCGCGCGGCTGTCGGTGGTGATCGGCCTGTCGGCCGCCACGCTGGCCACCGCCGTGTCGGTGCTGCTGGGCATCCTGAGCGGCTACCTGGGCGGCCGCTTCGACCTGGTGGTGCAGCGCATGGTCGATGCGTGGATGAGTTTCCCGGACCTGGTGATCCTGATCGTGGTGGTCTCGGTGCTGGGGCCGGGGAGCTGGCAGATCATCCTGACCATGGGGCTGCTGCTGGGCATCGGCGGCTCGCGCATCATCCGCAGCGCGGTGGTGTCGGTGCGCGAGAACATGTACGTGCACGCGGCGCAGTCGATGGGCGCGTCGACCCCCCGCATCCTGTGGCGCCACGTGCTGCCCAACGTGATGCCGCCGGTCATCGTGCTGTTCACCACGCGCGTCGGTACCGCCATCCTGGCCGAGTCCGGGCTGTCCTTCCTCGGCCTGGGCGTGCCGCCGCCGGCACCGACCTGGGGCGGCATGCTGTCCGGCAACGGCCGCACCTTCATGTTCGAGGGGCCGTGGCTGGCGCTGGCGCCGGGCATCTGCCTGACCGTGGTCGTGTACGCCATCAATGTGTTCGGCGATGCCCTGCGCGACCTGATCGATCCGCGCATGCGCGGTTCGCGCTAGTCCCGCGGCATGCGCCGCGGCGCCGGGCGCCTTGAAGTCATGACAACGAAGGAGGGACGCGGCTTGAACTGGATCACATCAGCGAGGATCGCATCGGTGGCGCTGGCGGGGCTGGCGCTGGCAGGGGCGGCGGGCCCGGCCTGCGCGCAGGCCGAGGCGCCGAAGTACGGCGGCAGCGTGGAGGTGGGGTCGATGTACCCGACCGTGTCCGCGCTCTCCTGGGACCTGGCGGACTGGAACTGGAAGCAGAACTACGATACCGGCCAGGTCTACGAGCAGCTGTTCGTCGCCGACCTGTCCAAGGCCCGGCGCAACGGCGGCAAGTACCCCTTCGTGGCCGACGCCTGGCTGCCCGAGGACGCCATCCGCGGCGAACTGGCCGAGAGCTGGAAATGGCTGGATCCGCTCACGCTGGAAGTCAAGCTGCGCAAGGGCGTGCGCTTCCCGGCCAAGCCCGGGGTGATGCCGGAGCGTGAGCTGGTGGCCGAGGATGTGGTGTTCAGCTACGAGCGCCAGAACGGCAGCGCCAAGCGCATCCCCACCTACTTCGACCACGTGGCCAAGGTCGAGGCGCTCGACAAGCACACGGTGCTGTTCCGCTTCAAGGAGTTCAATGCCGAGTGGGACTACCGCTTCGGCTGGGGCTACTACTCCGGCATCATGCCCAAGGAGGTGGCGACCGCCGGCGCCGGCAACTGGAAGAACGTCAACGGCAGCGGCCCCTTCGTGCTGAGCAGCTTTGTGCAGGGCAATGCCGGCACCTACACGAAGAACACGCTGTACTGGGACAGCGAGCGCATCGGCGGCAAGGACTACAAGCTGCCCTTTGTCGACAAGCTGGTGATCCGCACGGTGAAGGACGAGGCCACGCGCAACACCATGCTGCGCACCGGCAAGCTGGACATCGCCGAGAACGTGCGCTGGACCGCGGTGGAGGAACTGAAGAAGAGCGCGCCGGCGCTGAAGTGGTCGCGCTGGCTGTCGACCAACGGCCAGTACCTGGCGATGCGCGTCGACGCCAAGCCCTTCAATGACCTGCGCGTGCGCCGCGCGCTCAATATGGCGGTCAACAAGCAGGAGATCGTCAAGCAGTTCTACGGCGGCAACGCGGAGCTGTTCGCCTACCCGCAGCACCCGGACTACGTCGGCTACTTCGAGCCGCTCAGCGCCATGCCGGAGCCTGTCAAGGAGCTGTTCACCTACAACCCCGACAAGGCGCGCAAGCTGCTGGCCGAGGCCGGCTACCCGAAGGGCTTCTCGTTCAAGGTGCAGGTCTGCGCCTGCGATCCGAACCACATGGAGCTGCTGCCGCTGATTGGCGCCTACCTGGAGCAGGTGGGCGTGCGCATCGAGATCCAGCCCATGGAGTACGGTGCCTTCCTGTCGGCGATGACCACGCGCACCAATGCCCCGGGCTACCTGATGAGCAACGGCCACACCAATCCGACCACCACGATCCGCAAGAGCTTCGTGGTCGGCCAGGTGTGGAACGCCTCGCAGTGGGGCAACCCGAAGTTCGAGCAGCGTGTCAACGATGCCTTCCGCCTGCGCGACGTCGGACGCCGCCAGGAAGCGCTGCGCGCGCTGACGCGCGAGGTGCTGGAGGACGCGCCGTACATCTGGCTGCCGACGCCGTACCAGTACACCGCCTGGTGGCCCTGGGTGAAGAACTACGAGGGCGAGCTGCGCGCCGGCGCGGTGCGGCCCGGACCGATCTATGCGCGGCTGTGGATCGACCAGGAGATGAAGAAGAAGATGGGGTTCTGAGCCGGGATGACCGCTCCGCAGGGGCGGAGCAAGCGAGGGCGGGCCGCCGCGGCGGCCCGCCTGCCGATGGCGATGATGATGGTGATGGTGGCGAGAGGAGCTCCGCATGGCGCAGCCCATCCTGCAGGTGAACAATCTGACCACGCGCTTCCGCACCGACCGTGGCGTGGTGACGGCGGTGGACGGCGTGTCGTTCGCGGTCGAGCCCGGCGAGACGCTGGCCATCGTCGGCGAGTCGGGCTCGGGCAAGAGCGTCACCGCGCTTTCCGTGCTCGGGCTGATCCCGGCGCCGGCCGGCCGCATCGAGGGGGGCGAGATCCTGTTCGAGGGACAGGACCTGCTGCGCCTCAAGCCGGCACAGATGCGGGCCATCCGCGGCAACCGCATCGCCATGATCTTCCAGGAGCCGATGTCCTCGCTGAATCCGGCGCTGACGGTGGGCAAGCAGATCGCCGAGCCGATCCACCTGCACCAGGGGCTGCCGTGGAAGCAGGCGCTGGGCATCGCCGGAGAACTGCTGGGCAAGGTGCAGATCCCCGAGCCGGCCAGCCGCCTCGGCTCCTATCCGCACCAGTTCTCGGGCGGCATGCGCCAGCGCGCCATGATCGCGATGGCGCTGGCCTGCCAGCCGCGCTTGATCATCGCCGACGAGCCGACCACGGCGCTGGACGTGACCGTGCAGGCGCAGATCCTCGACCTGCTCAAGTCGCTGGCCGAGACCGCCGGCACGGCGCTGATCCTGATCACGCACGATCTCGGCGTGGTGGCGCGCTATGCCGACCGGGTGGGCGTGATGTACGGCGGGCGCATGGTCGAGACGGCGAGCGCGTCGGCGCTCTATGGCCGGCCCGCCCATCCGTACACGCGCGGGCTGATGGCCTCGGTGCCGCGGCTGGACGGCGATGCCGGCCAGCCGCTGGTACCGATCGACGGCCAGCCGCCGGACCTGACCGCGCTGCCGCCGGGTTGCGCGTTCCAGCCGCGCTGCCGCAGCGCGGTGGCAGACTGCGGGGCGGCGCGGCCGATGCTGCGCGCCGTCGGCGAGCAACATTTCAAGGCATGCATCCGCGATGACCTACGTTGACAGTGCTTCCTCCCAGCGGCAGGCGCCCGCAGCCATGGCTTCCGGTGGCGACGAGATCCTGCGCGTCGAAGACCTCAAGGTGCATTTTCCCGTCAGCCGCGGCGCGCTGTGGCGGCGCCAGGCCGGCTCGGTCAAGGCGGTCGATGGCGTGTCCTTCTCGCTGCGCCGCGGCGAGACGCTCGGGCTGGTCGGCGAGAGCGGCTGCGGCAAGTCGACCACCGGGCTGGCCCTGATCAAGATGCTGGCCGCCACTTCCGGGCGCATCGTCTTCGACGGCACCGACTTCGCCAGCTTCGACAAGGCCGACGAGCGCCGCTTCCGGCGCAGCGTGCAGATGGTCTACCAGGACCCCTTCGGCTCGCTGAACCCGCGCATGCGGGTGCGCGACATCGTCGGCGAGCCGCTCGAGGTGCACGGGCTGGCGCGCGACAAGGCGGCCTACCGTGCGCGCGTGGCGGAATTGCTGGAGATGGTGGGGCTGCTGCCCTATATGGCGGACCGTTATCCGCACGAGTTCTCCGGTGGCCAGCGGCAGCGCGTCGGCATCGCGCGGGCGCTGGCGGCGGGGCCCAGCCTGATCGTCTGCGACGAACCCGTGTCGGCGCTGGACGTGTCGATCCAGGCCCAGGTGGTGAACATCTTCATGGCGCTGCAGCGCCGCCTCGGCCTGACCTATGTCTTCATCGCGCACGACCTGGCGGTGGTGCGCCATATCAGCGACCGCATCGCCGTGATGTACCTCGGCCGCATCGTCGAGATCGCCGGCCGCGACGAGCTGTACGACGATCCGCAGCACCCCTACACGCGGGCGCTGCTGTCGGCGGTGCCGGTGGCCAGCGTCGAGGCCGAGCGCCAGCGCACGCGCATCGTGTTGCAGGGCGAGGTGCCGAGTCCGCTCAACCCGCCCACGGGCTGCCGCTTCCATCCGCGCTGTCCGGCGGCCATGGCGCGCTGCCGCAGCGAGGACCCGGCCCTGCTGCCGCGCGGTGGCAGCGGACGCATGGTGGCCTGCCACTTGCAGGAGACGGTGTCCGCCTAGGCTGCAGGTGCCGCTGCGCTGCGGCGCTTGGGGGCGCTCAGTCGTGCGCGAACAGGCCGAGCAGCAAGGGACGGATGAACAGCTCGGGCGCGTTGTCGGCCGAGGCATCCTCGACCCAGCGCCGCAGTTCCACCGCGGCATTGATCATGCCGTTGACCAGTGAGGCGCCGACGGACTGGTCGAGCGGGCGGATCGAGCCGTCCTGCATGCCCTGCACCAGGAAGCGCGCGAAGCGCGCCGACAGCCGCGCCATGGTCTGCATGCGGGACTGGCGCATGTCCTCCGGCAGCGCGCCGTAGATGGACAGGCGCAGCAGCGGCCCCCGGCTGGAGAACTGGTAGTCCACCAGCGCGCGCGAGACCGCGCACAGCTTGTCCCAGCCGCTGCCCGGGCCGGCCTCCACGCGCGACTGCGTGGTGCGGATCACCGTGAACATGCGCTCGAAGCAGGCGGAGATCAGGTCGTCCTTGTTCTCGTGGTGGTGGTAGAAGGCGCCCTTGGTCAGGTTCAGCCGCGCCGAGATGCGGTCGGCCGAGGCGCCGCGGTAGCCCTGTTCATTGAGCAGCTCGGTGGCGGCGCGCAGGAAGGCTTCCTGGGTCCCGTCCGGCATGTCGAGCGCGGGCAGCGCCAGCGCGCCGGGCGCATGCCAGCGCGTGCCGGGGGCGGCGAAGCCGTTGAGCAGCAGGTCGACCATGGTGTCGGCCGCCCTGGGGTAGTCCTGCGGCTCATAGCGGTCCGCCCAGGCCGCGGCGCCGGTGGTCAGCGACAGCAGCAAGTGGGCGGCGGCGCCGAGGGCGGCACGCTCCGCGGCACCGCGCGGGGCCGCCTCGCCGTCGCGCAGCAGGCGGCGGATGCCGCGGAACATGTCGTTGTAGGCATCGAACGCGGTCGCCGCATGGCTGTCGGGCAGCGCGCGGATCTCGCGGAAACTCATCATCTCGGGGCGCTCGCCGCTGGCCGTGCGGGCCAGGCGCTCGAAGTAGCGGGCGACGAAGGCGCGCACCCGCTCGGGTGGCGTGGCTTCGCGCGCGGCGAGCCCGGCCATCTCCACCATCTCGCCGATCGCGCGCAGCAGGCAGGCGACGACCAGGTCTTCCTTCTTGCGGTAGTAGTAGGTGATGCTGTTGGTGCTGAGCCCCACTTCCTGTGCCACGTCGGACAGCGTGGTGCCGCGCACGCCCTTGTGGTTGAAGAGCCGGGATGCGGCGGCCAGCACCGCTTCCTGCTTCTCGACGTAGCGGCGCGTCGGCCGGATTTCCGTCTGGTCCTTGAGCATGCGTTGGGCGCGGATGAAGATAGGTGGTATCGGGCGGGGCGCGGGCAGGATGGCGCTGGGCGCGATTATAGCGGGGTGCTTCGGCCCATGCGCCATGCTGGCTGCCTGGCGCGGCGCCGCAGGTCCGGTGCCCTGGGTCGGCGCGTCGCTTGGCGCATCAGCGGAGTCCGTCGACGAATTCGTCATTGCGCCGACTAGAATAGCGGCGCCGCCGCGTGCTCGCATGCCGGCGCCATCTTTCCCGACATTCATCGCAGACAGGAATCCCATGAAAGCCATCCTCCCCGCCCTGACCCTGGCATTGCTCGGACTGGCCTCCGCCGCGGCGCATGCCGAAGGGGAGTGCGACAAGTACCGCACCAGCTACGACAAGACCTATTGCTTCGCCAAGCTGTTCGTGGAGTCCGACAAGGAGCTGAACGCGGTCTACGGCGAACTGCGCGGCGTCATCAAGGAGGGGCCGAAGCAGAAGCTGAAGGACACGCAGCTCGATTGGATCAAGTACCGCGATGCCTCCTGCGAGTCGTCCGGCTCGATCAACGTGGATTGCAACTACCGCGTCAACCGCGCGCGCACCGAGTACCTGCGCGACCGCCTGCGCGAATGCAAGGCCGGTACCTGCCGCGACGACATGATCGCCGGCAAGTCGTGGAACTGAGCGGACATGGCCGGCGGCGCATGCTGCGCTGCCTGGCGGGCCTGGGCAGCCTTGGGGCCCTGGGCGGACTGGTGGCGGCCCACGCCGGCGAGGCCGGCGAGGCCGGCGCCATGCCGCCGCTGCGCATCGTCATCGATCCCGGCCACACGCCCGCGCAGGGCGGCGCGCTGGGCATCCGCGGACTGCGCGAGGTGCGCTACAACGATGCGCTCGCCGCCAGGCTCTGCGCGGCGCTGGAGGCCGCCGGCTTCCGTGCGCGGCTGACGCGCGCGCCGGACCAGGAAATCGGCCTGGACGAGCGCGCCGCGCTGGCCAACGCCTGGCATGCCGACCTGTTCCTCGCCATCCATCACGATTCCGCCCAGCCGCAGTACCTGGAGAGGATCCAGGCCGGCACGCTGGAAGCCTATCGCACGCGCCAGCCGATCGCCGGCTATTCGCTCTTCGTCTCCGGGCGCAATGCGCGTTTCGCGCGCAGTTACGCCCTTGCCGAGCGCCTGGGCGACGCCTTGGGCCGGCTCGGCCGCCCTCCGGCCCTGCATCATGCCGAGCCGATCCCGGGCGAGAACCGCGAACTGCTGGACCGCGCGCGCGGCATCTATCGCTTCGACGACCTGGTGGTGTTGCGCAAGACGGAGATGCCGGCGGTATTGCTGGAGGCCGGCGTGATCGTCGATGCCGGCGACGAAGCCTATGTCAGCGACGAGGCCAACCAGCGGCGCATGGTGGCCGCCATCGTGGCGGCGGTGCGGGCGTATGCCGCGGATGCTGCCGCGCTGCCAGCGGCCGGACCTGCGCGCCCGGCCCGGGCTTGCGCATCATCGGCGGCCTCAGCGGCCTCGGCGGCCTCGGCGGCGTCCGCCGCCGTGCCGGCTTCCCGACCCTAGTCCGGGGCACGGCATAGCGGCGGACTCGCTGCCGCCAGGCAGCGCGCAGCGTGCGGCGTTCAGTCCTCCGGCCCGGCGGCCGGCAGCTCGCCGCTGGCGAGGCGCGCGGCATGGTCGCGCACGTCGGCCGGCCAGCCGGCGATCTGCGCGGCGAAGCGCGCCGCATCGTGGGCGAACAGGGCGCGCGCGGCTTCTTCGAAGCCGGGCAGGTCGCCGGCGAGTGCCGACATGAAGTGGTAGGCGCGCTCCTGCGCGCGCCGCAGGCGGTCGTGCTCGCCGTGGGCGCGGCGCGCTTCGTCGACCAGCTTGCGCAGCGCGACCGAGGCGCCGCCGGGCTGCGACGCCAGCCATTCCCAGTGCCGCGGCAACAGCGTCACCTCGCGGGCCACCACGCCCAGCTTGGGGCGGCCGCGGCCCTTGGGCCGGGACGAGGCGCTGTCGTCGCCGGCGTCGGCTGGCGCTTCGGCATCCGTTGCCGGCGCGAAGCGCGCGCGCACCTCGGCCTCGCTGCCGCGGGTGTCGATGTCGATCGGGCGGCCGGTGCCGTCATCGAAGATCAGGACGGGGTCGCCTTCAGGGGCTTGCCTGACGGCCAGGGCGACGCTGGCCAGCGAGCCCGAGGCGAGCAGGCGGTGGCCGGCGAAGGCGGTGTAGGAGGGGGGGTATGCCACGGTGGTGTCGGTGCGATTCGGGGTGCTGGATAATACCCGGGTAAAAATTGATTTTCAAGGTTGCCGGGGGGAGTCCTGGTGCCGGCGGGGTGTGCTGGCTCCGGCGCGGGCTGGATCGGCGGGCGTTGTACTGGCGCAGGCGCGCACCTCAACCCTGGCCGTCCGCGAATGCCCCCGCCGCCTCCAGCAGCCACTCCCGCAGCCGCAGCATGGCGTCGCTCATCGGCCGCGAATCCGGCGAAACCAGGTAGTAGGCGCTGGTCGAGCGCAGCGAATGGGCGACCGGGATCACCAGCAGGTCGCGCGCCAGGTATTCTTCGACCAGGAAGCGCGGCACCAGTCCCACCCCCAGTCCCGCGCGCGCCGCGCTGATCACCATGCTGTGATGCTCGAAGCGCGCCCCGCGCATGGCGTTGACCTCGTCGAGGCCGGCCGATTCGAGCCAGTGCTGCCAGTCGAAGCGGCGCGTGGCCAGGTGCAGGCGCGGGGCCTGGGCCACGTCCAGCGCGGTGATGCGCCGCTTGCCGCCGAAGAAGCCGGGGTGGCAGACCGCGACCGATTCCTCGCCGAACATGCGCTCGGCGCGCGCGCCGGGGTAGGCGGCCTCGCCGAAGTGGATGGCGGCGTCGTAGGGCGTGCCGTCGAACAGGAACACATCGGATTGCGCGCTGATATTGACCACCACCTGCGGATGGCGCGCGTAGAACGCCGGCAGCCGCGGGATCAGCCACTCGACCGCCAGCGTGGGCACGCAGGCCAGTTCCACGCTGCCGCCGGCACCCTCGTGCGCCATGATGTCGAGCGTGTCGCGCTGGAGCTGGCGCAGCAGCTCGCGTACCTGGCGGCTGTACAGCGCGCCGGCCGCGGTCAGCGTGATGCGCTGGTTGGCGCGGTGGAACAGCTGCACGCCGAGCAGGCTTTCGAGTGCGGCGATCTGCCGCGAGACGGCGCTTTCGGTGATGAACAGGTCGGCCGCGGCGCGGCGCAGGTTCAGGTGCAGCGCGGCGGCCTCGAAGGCGCGCAGGCTGCTCAGGCTGGGGAGGCGTTGCCGCATCGGGGGAGGATGTCACCGGTGGGCGACTTGATGACTAAAGATCATCATCCTATACCGAAATCTCGCTTGAAACCCTGGACTTGATGAGAAATCATTCGGTCTCACGCGGCTGCCCCGCCGCAAGAAACAGATTTCTCGTCACATCCACGATACTCAGACACAAAGACAGGGAGACAAGATGAAGGGTTTCACCAGCGTCCTCGCCAGCACCGGCCTGGCGGTCGGCATGGCCGTATCCGGCCTGGCCATCGCCGCCGACTTTCCCGGCAAGCCGGTCCGCATCATCGTGCCGTACCCGCCGGGCGGCACCACCGACATGGTGGCGCGCCTGGTAGGCGACCAGCTCACCGCGCTGTGGAAGCAGCCGGTGCTGGTCGACAACCGCCCCGGCGCGGGCGGCATCGTCGGCACCGGCGCCGCGGCCAAGTCGCCGGCGGACGGCTATACGCTGCTGATGGGCTCGGTCGGCGAGTTCGGCATCAATCCGACGCTGTACAAGAAGCTGCCGTACGATGCGGCGGCCGACTTCGCGCCGGTCTCCCTGGTGGCGCGCGTGCCCAACGTGGTGGTGCTGTCGCCGGCCTTCGCCGAGCGCGCCCGCGTGCAGACGCTGGCCGAGTTCATCGCCTACGCCAAGTCGCATCCGAAGCAGGTCAACATGGCCTCGGCCGGCAACGGCACCTCGACCCACCTGGCCGGTGAGCTGTTCCAGCGCATGACCGGCACGGAGATGAGCCACGTGGCCTACAAGGGCAGCAGCCCGGCCATCTCCGACCTGATGGGCGGCAGCGTCGACGTGATGTTCGACAACCTGCCGGCCTCGCTGCCTTTCATCCGCTCGGGCAAGCTCAAGGCCCTGGCGGTGACCACGCCGGCACGCTCGTCCGCGCTGCCCAATGTGCCGACGGTAGCCGCCGGCGGCCCGGTGCCCGGTTTCGACGCCAGCCCCTGGTTCGGCCTGCTGGCACCGCGCGGCACGCCGTCGGCGGTGGCGCAGAAGATCAGCCAGGACCTGGCGAAGGTGCTCGGGGAGCCGGGCGTGCAGGCCAAGATGCGCGAACTGGGGGCAGAGCCTGCGCCGACCACGCCGGAGGCGTTTGCCGAGGTGTTGAAGCAGGATCGGGTGAAGTGGGGGGAGATTGTGAAGATGTCGGGGGCGTCGGTCGATTGACGATGGTTGGATGCTTGGAATCAGGGTGTCGGTCTGCGGGGCAAGAGCCTGTTTTCGGGCGCTGTTGGTCTGCCAGGCAAAAGCCTGTTTCGACTCCCCTGCGGGGAGCCGACCTACTTTCTTGGTCTTGCCCAAGAAAGTAGGCAAAGAAGGCGCGCCGGGTGCGGCTTAAAACCCCCTCGCGTGCTGGGGCAAAGAGCGGCCGGGCCCCAACTCGGATCGCCTTAAGGCGATCCTCAGACAGGGGGCCCTCTTTTCCGCTCTTTGCCCCAGCACGCGAGGCGCCGCACACGGCAGGGAAAAGAAGCCCCGCCTCGCTTCGCTTCGGGTGGGGGGTGTTCGGCCAGCAAGCTGGCCGAACACGAAAGCTCAGCAGACCAAGCCTTCACGCTATATCGAACTCGTTGGCAGACCGATGGCTTGGCTTTTGCTTTTGCACTCTGTCCAGCGCTTCGGAGATAGATGTTCGGCCAGCGAGCTGGCCGAACACAAAGCCTTAGCGAGCTTGGCCGCTACGCGAAAGCGAGCCCGTTCGCGTACCGATGGTTTGGCCTTTCCCTCCCGTGTGCGGCGCCTCGCGAATTGGCCCCGGCCGCCGATGAAGCCCGTCCGCTGTTTGAGCGGCCGCAGGCCGCGAGTTCGGACGGGCGCGGCGGCCGGGGCCAATTCGCGAGGGGGGGTTCGCCGCACCCGGGTCGCCTTTCTTTGCTTACTTTCTTTGGCGAGACAAAGAAAGTGAGTCGGCTCCCCGCAGGGGAGTCGAAACAGGCCGTTGCCTCGCAGACCAACACCGCCCGAATCCAAGCACCAAACACCAAGCACCAAACACCAAGCACCAAGCACCAAGCACCAAGCACCAAGCACCAAGCACCAAGCACCAAGCACCAAACACCAAACACCAAGCACCAAACACCAATTCACCTCGATCCCCCAATACCGCCTGCCAGCCACCGCCCCCCGGCAAGCACCCCCAGATCTTTCCCAGCAACACCCAATAAATCGCCATGAACACCAACATCCTCTCCCTAGTCTCCCTCAACCTCGGCCCCGCCACCGCCGAACGCCTGGCCGCGCTGGTCGCCACCCCCGCCGGCCTGCCGGCAGGCGAACCCGGCCGCCCGGCCCGCGCCGAGATCGCCCACGCGCTGAACCTGGTGCTGTTCTCCGGCATCCTGGAGCGCGTGCCGACCGGCAAGGCCTACACCGAGGACGTCGCCGCCGCCGGCGGCAAGGTGGTGTTCGACCATGGCGCGATCCGCACCGTGCGCTGGGCCGACAACGGCGCGCTGCCCGGCGGCGAGGCAGCCTTCACGCGCATCCTGCGTCCGCTCGGCTACCGCCTGAACGGCACCTATCCGCTCGACCGCATCGGCATGACCGGCCGTTCGTACGCGCATGAGGATGCGCCCGAGGAGATCGCACAGTTCTTCGTCAGCGAGTTCCATCCGGAGCGCTTCAGCGAGGGCTTCCAGCAGGCGGTGAGCCGCGTCGTCGGTGCTTCGGCCGATCCGCTGACGCCGCGCGCGCAGTCGCTGTTGTGGGAGCTGGAGCGCGACGGCGCGCTGCCGCAGGCGGAGGCGGCCGAGCTGATCGGCGTGCTGGCGCGCTGCTTCGAGCGCCAGCATGGCGCCCCGCGCCTGGAGGACTACGAGCGCCTGTTGCAGGAGTCGGCCGAGATGGCGTGGATCGCCACCGAAGGCAATGCCTTCAACCATGCCACCGACCGCGTCGAGGACGTGTTCGCGCTGTCGGAGCAGCAGAAGGCGATCGGCCGCCCGATGAAGGAGAAGGTCGAGGTGTCGCGCAGCGGCCGTGTCAAGCAGACCGCCTTCCGCGCCGATCCGGTGCAGCGTGCCTTCGTCGGCGCCGATGGCGCCGAGGTGCGGCGCGAGGTGCCGGGCTCGTTCTATGAGTTCATCACGCGCGACACCTTCGTCGACGAGGCGCAGGCGGTGACCCGTACCGACCTCGGCTTCGATGCCGGCAATGCGCAAGGCATCTTCAAGATGACCGCCGCGGCCTGCTGAGCGCGCCTTCCCGATTGCCCCCGATCGCCCCCGAAACTGCGAGAAAGCGCCATGAACACTGCCTATCCCTTCGTCCCCGCGCTGCGTGAACCGGAGGGTTCGCCGATCCGCGAGCTGTTCAAGTACCTGTCGGATCCGCAGATGATCTCCTTCGCCGGCGGCTACCCGTCGGCGGCGTTGTTCGATGCGCCGGGCATCGGCGCGGCGTCGGCGCAGGTGCTGGCGCAGCGGCCGGCCGAGTGCCTGCAGTACGGCGCCACCGAAGGCGCGCCGGCGCTGCGGCGCGCGCTGACGGCCTTGATGGCCGAGCGTGGCGCCACGGTGGCGCCGGAGGAGTTGCTGGTGACGACCGGCTCGCAGCAGGGCTTCGACTTCCTGGTCAAGGCCCTGGTCGAGCCGGGCAGCCTGGTGCTGGTGGAGGAGCCGACCTACTCGGCGACGCTGCAGGCGCTGCGGCTGGCCGGCGCCGCGCTGCGCGGCATCCCGGCCGACCACGAGGGCATCGACGTGGAGGCGCTGGAGGCGGTGCTGGAGGCCGCCGCGGCAGCCGGCGAGCGGCCGCGCCTGCTGTATGTGGTGCCGACCTTCGCCAACCCGACCGGCGCCACGCTGTCGCTGCCGCGCCGCCTGCGCCTGCTGGAGCTGGTGGCGCGCCACCAGGTGGTGCTGGTCGAGGACGATCCCTATGGCGCGCTGAGTTTCGACGGCGCGCCGCCGCCGTCGCTGCTGTCGCTGTGCGCGCAGGTGCCGGCCGCGCGGCCGTGGGTGGTGCACCTGGCCAGCCTGTCGAAGACGCTGGCGCCCGGGCTGCGGCTGGGCTGGCTGGCGGGGCCGGCGGAGATCGTGCGGCGCGCCGTGATCGCCAAGCAGGTGTCGGACCTGTGCACGCCGCCCTGGCTGCAGCTGACGGCGGCGCAGTACCTGGACGACGGCCGCCTGCCGGCGCAGGTGGCGCGCGAGGTGGCGGCCTACCGCGACAAGCGCGACCGCCTGGCGGACGCGCTGCGCCAGGCCTTCGGCGCGCGCATCCGCTTCGCGCTGCCGGCCGGCGGCATGTTCCTGTGGGCGGCGGTCGACGGCATCGAGGACGCGGCGGCGCTGCTGCCGCACGCCATCGCCGAGAAGGTGCTGTTCGTGCCCGGCGCGGGCTTCTATGCCGAGCGGCGCCCGCGCGCGGCCTTCCGCTTGTCGTTCGCCGGTGCCGACCCGGCGCAGATCGGCGAGGGCGTGGCGCGGCTGGCGCGCGCGGTGGCGCAGGCTGCGCCACCCCATATGCGCTGAACGGATAAGGGCGAGCGATTTCATTCGTTGTCGGAGCATCGCCCCGTCTTTAGAGTGCAAGGCTTGAACGGTCGTGCGCGTGGGACATGTCCCGGCGCGCACGCCTCCCCCCGTTTCCGAGCCTGCCATGACGACTGCATTCCAGACCGCGCCGCGCGCCGCCCGGCCTGAGCCGGCCCCCGCCGCGACTGCCACCGCCACCGCCACCGCCACCACCGGGGCTGCCGTCCCCGTCGAGATCCGTCCCTTCGACGCGCCGCTGGGCGCCGAGGTGATCGGCCTGGACCTGTCCGCGCCGCTCGGCGACGCGGAGTTCGCGCGCATCCACCGTGCCCACCTCGACCATCATGTGGTGGTGTTCCGTGACCAGCGCATCACGCCCGCGCAGCAGGTGGCCTTCAGCCGCCGCTTCGGTCCGCTGCAGATCCACGTGCTGCACCAGTTCCAGTTGCCGGGACACGAGGAGATCCTGGTCGTCTCGAACGTGATCGAGAACGGCCGGCCGATCGGCCTGGGCGACGCCGGACACTTCTGGCACTCCGACCTCTCGTACAAGGAAAAGCCCAGCCTGGGTTCGCTGCTGCACGCGCAGGAGCTGCCCGCCGAAGGCGGCGACACCCTGTTCGCCAACATGCACCTGGCCTGGGACACGCTGCCCGCCCACCTGCGCCAGGCGGTGGAAGGCCGCAAGGCCGAGCACACCTACCTGGCCAAGTACGCCGAGCTGCAGCGGCGCAGCCCGTGGCGCCCCAACCTGAGCCCCGAACAGATCGCGCAGGTGCGCCCGGTGCTGCAGCCGGTGGTGCGCACCCATCCGGAGACCGGCCGCAAGGCGCTCTTCGTCAGCGAGCACTTCACCACCCGCATCGAGGGCCTGCCCGAGGACGAGAGCCGCGACCTGCTGGAGCAGCTGTTCGCGCACAGCACCCGGCCCGAGCATATCTACCGCCACCGCTGGCAGCCGCACGACCTGCTGTTCTGGGACAACCGTTCGCTGCTGCACCTCGCCGCCGGCTGTCCGGACGCGCAGCGCCGGGTGATGTACCGCACCACCATCGAAGGCGACCTGCCGGCCTGACGCCTGCCTGTCCGCCGCACGGGATGCGCCCGGGGTCCGGGTGCCCCGGCCCCATGTACTGCTGCCTGCGCGTCGCCGCACGCTGCCTGTCGCGCCACCTGCCACGCCGCCTGCCGCGCGGCGCGGCCCGGTGCCGCCCCGACTGATTCCGCCCAGAGACTTCCGGAGCCGCCATGCCTGCCTTTTCCTTCCGTTTCCTGTCCCGCCGCCGCGCCGTCGCCGTGACCCTGGCCGCGGCGCTGGCCTTGCCCGGTGCCGCCATGGCCGAGGGCCGCCTGCGCATCGCCGAGCAGTTCGGCGTGGTCTACCTGCTGCTCAACGTGGCGCGCGACCAGCAATTGATCGAAAAGCACGGCAAGCAGCAGGGCGTCGACATCAAGGTCGAGTGGACCCAGCTGTCGGGTGGCGCCGCCGTCAACGACGCGCTGCTGTCGGGCGCCATCGACATCGCCGGCGCGGGCGTGGGGCCGCTGCTGACACTGTGGGACCGCACCCACGGCAGGCAGAACGTCAAGGGCGTGGCTTCGCTGGGCAACTTCCCCTATTACCTGGTCAGCAACAATGCCAAGGTCAAGAGCATCGCCGACTTCACCGACAAGGACCGCATCGCCCTGCCGGCGGTGACCGTGTCGGTGCAGTCGCGCGTGCTGCAGCTGGCCGCAGCCAAGCAGTGGGGCGACAAGGAATACAACCGCCTCGACAAGTGGACCGTGGCGGTGCCGCACCCGGACGCCGCCGCCGCCATCATTGCCGGCGGTACCGAGATCACCGGGCACTTCGGCAACCCGCCGTTCCAGGAGCAGGAGCTGGCCGGCAATCCGAACGCGCGCATCGTGCTGAATTCCTATGATGTGCTCGGCGGCCCTAGCTCGGCCACCGTGCTCTACGCCACCGAGAAGTTCCGCCAGGACAACCCCAAGACCTACCGGGCCTTCGTCGACGCGCTGGCCGAGGCGGCGAAGTTCGCCACCGCCAATCCGGAGGGCGCGGCCGACATCTACCTGCGCGCCAGCAAGTCGAAGACCGACCGCGCGCTGCTGGTCAAGCTGCTGAAGAACCCGCAGGTGCAGTTCAAGGTGGCGCCGCAGAACACCTTCGTGCTGGCCGACTTCATGCATCGCGTGGGGGCCATCCGCAACCGGCCGCAGTCGTGGCAGGACTACTTCTTCGCGGATCCCGCCACCGCGCAGGGGAGCTGAGATGGGCGCGCCGCAATCGTTGCGCGTGGTCGCGCCGGCGCCGCTGCTGCAGGTCGACGGCGTCTCGCTGGAGTACCGCACGCGGCAGCGCGTGGTGCGCGCCACCCACCAGGTCAGCTTCGACGTGCACGCGGCCGATCGCTTCGTGCTGCTGGGCCCTTCGGGCTGCGGCAAGTCGACGCTGCTGAAGGCGGTGGCCGGCTTCGTCGCGCCCAGCGAGGGCGAGATCCGCCTCGAAGGCCGGCGCGTGGCCGCGCCGGGCCCCGACCGCGTGGTGGTGTTCCAGGAGTTCGACCAGTTGCCGCCGTGGAAGACCGTGCGGCAGAACATCATGTTCCCGCTGCGCCAGGCACGTGGCATGTCGCGCGCGCAAGCCTCGGAATGCGCGCTGCACTATCTCGACAAGGTCGGCCTGGCCGGCTTCGCCGATGCCTATCCGCACACCCTGTCGGGCGGCATGAAGCAGCGCGTGGCGATCGCGCGGGCGCTGGCGATGCGGCCCAAGGTGCTGCTGATGGACGAACCCTTCGCCGCCCTCGACGCACTGACCCGGCGCCGCATGCAGGAGGAGTTGCTGGCGCTGTGGGAGGATGCCGCCTTCACGCTGCTGTTCGTCACGCATTCCATCGAGGAGGCGCTGGTGGTGGGTAACCGCATCCTGCTGCTGTCGCCGCATCCGGGGCGCGTGCGCGCCGAGCTCAACAGTCACCAGTTCGACCTGGCCAGCCAGGGCGGCGCCGAGTTCCAGGCGACCGCGCAGCGCATCCACCGGCTGCTGTTCGAAACCGGGACGGCGGGCGGGGCCGAGGGCACCACCGCCAGCGCCAGGACCGCGCAGGCGCGCTGAGCGCCGCGCGCGGCATCGCGGCGGGTCGCGCACCGCCGCGCAGGGCCGGGATGGTACCGGCCGCAACAGGATCTCATCATGTCTTTCCCATCCCCCGGCGCGGTGTCCGCCGCGCCCCCGGTCCGCCCCGAGTACGAGCGGACCCTCGCACCTTTCACCGCGGCGCCGCTGGCACGCCCGCTCGCCTGGCACCGCCGCCTGTGGCAACAGGGCTGGCTGCGCAAGACGCTGATCCTGGTGGTGCTGGCCTGCCTGTGGGAAGTGCTGGCGCGCGTGCAGGACAACGAGCTGCTGTTGCCGACCTTCAGCGCCACCGCGCGCGCCTTCCTCGACGGCATGGCCAGCGGTGAGCTGCCGGCCAAGGCCGCGGTATCGCTGGCGGTGCTGCTGCAGGGCTACCTGGCCGGCATCCTGCTGGCCTTCGCTCTGACCACGCTGGCGGTGTCCACCGAGATCGGGCGCGACCTGCTGGAAACGCTGACGGCGATGTTCAACCCGCTGCCGGCCATCGCGCTGCTGCCGCTGGCGCTGCTGTGGTTCGGGCTGGGCTCCAGGAGCCTGGTCTTCGTGCTGATCCACTCGGTGCTGTGGCCGCTGTCGCTCAATACCTACGCCGGCTTCCGCGGCGTGCCGGAGACCCTGCGCATGGCGGGCCGCAACTATGGCCTGCGCGGCCTGCGCTACGTGCTGCACATCCTGGTGCCGGCGGCGCTGCCCGCCATCCTGTCGGGGCTGAAGATCGGCTGGGCCTTCGCCTGGCGCACGCTGATCGCCGCCGAACTGGTGTTCGGCGCCTCGTCGGGGCAGGGCGGGCTGGGCTGGTTCATCTTCCAGAACCGCAACGAGCTTTACACGGACCGCGTGTTCGCCGGTCTTGCGCTGGTGATCCTGATCGGCCTGCTGGTCGAGAACCTGGTGTTCCGCACGCTGGAGCGCCTGACGGTCGGGCGCTGGGGCATGCAGCACTGAGGACCCGCCGGCGGGACGGCGCGCCGGTCCCGCGGGCAGAGCCGGGCTGGCCTGCACCCGCCGTGCGGCAGCTTGCGGGACGCCGCCGGGCAGGCTAAGGTAGCGCGGCGCCGGTCCCGGCCGCTGGCCGCGCGGCGCCGTTGCCAGCCAACCACCCGCCAACTTCCTCTCCTCCTGCCGCCATGTCCAGCATCCACCACGCCGCCGCCCAGGGCTTCGCCAGCCAGGCCGATACCTATGCACGGGGCCGTCCCGACTATCCCGCCGCGCTCGACGGCTGGCTGCGCACGCAGCTCGGCCTCGGGCCGGGCAAGACCGTCGCCGACGTCGGCGCGGGCACCGGCAAGTTCAGCCGCCTGCTGGCGCGTACCGGCGCCCATGTGATCGCCGTCGAGCCGGTGGCCGCCATGCGCGCCCAGCTGGTGGCGGCGGTACCGTCGGCCGAGGCGCGCGAGGGCACCGCCGAGGCGCTGCCGCTGGCCGACGCCAGCGTCGACGCGGTGGTATGCGCCCAGGCCTTCCACTGGTTCGCCAACCCGGCCGCGGTGGCCGAGTTCCGCCGCGTGCTGCGCCCCGGCGGCAAGCTGGGCCTGGTGTGGAACGTGCGCGACGAAGCGGTCGACTGGGTGGCGCGCCTGACCGCCATCATGACCCCGCACGAGGGGGACGCGCCGCGCTTCTACAAGGGCGACTGGAAGCGCGTCTTCCCGGCCGAGGGCTTCGGGCCGCTGGAACTGTCCAGCCTGCCCTACGAGCACGTCGGGCCGCCGCAGCAGGTCATCGTCGACCGCGTGATGTCGGTGAGCTTCATCGCCTCGCTGCCGCCGGCCGGGCAGGACGCGGTGCGCGCGCAGCTCGAGGCGGTGATCGCCACCTCGCCCGAGCTGGCCGGGCGCGAGACCGTCGCCTTCCCCTACCGGACCGAGGCCTACTGCTGCACGCGGCTGGACTGAGGCCGGCGTGGCGGACAGCGTTCCCGTCCGCCCGTTCCTGTGCGGGGGTTCCCAAGATTCAGCCGGATCAGCGGATGGCCGGGGATACGATCCGGGCGTGGTCGTGTGTCGTCCGCTTCTCTTCCTGGGCTGGAATTGCGGACAATTCGTCATGCGGATTGCGTGGGGGCCGAGCAACGGAGGGCCTGCAACGGTGGATCATCTCGCCTCTTGCAAGATGCATGCGGCCGGCATGCCGCCACAGGGAGGAATGAAGTCCCGGTGAGAGGCAGCCGCTTCGTTGTGAAGATGTTCGATGGCGGGAACGATGAAACTGACGCGCAGGAAGGTCGTGCTTGGCGCGGCCGCCCTCGTAGTGGCCACCGGGGCGGTGGTGCAATGGGTCTGGCATCCATTCGGCGGGCGGCCCTGGAGGGGGCAGGCCCATCAGGTGGCGTTGGATTTCGCTGCGCCGGACGCGCTGATCGACAGCGAAAGCCTGTCCCGCCTGCCACGCGACATGTTGCGCGTGCCCTTGCTGCGCGACGTGCTGAGCGAGGACTTCGTCAACTACTACGAAGACAACGAGGGGCGGCTGTCGGTAGCCGGGGCGCTGCGGCGCATTGCCTTCGAACATGATCTCGACTGGACCGAGGCGCTGCTCCAGCGCGCGTTCGACGAACCCGCGCGGGTGATGCTGTGGCGCGGGCCGGATGGCACGCTGCGCTACTGGGCGCTGGCCATGCAGCGCAACGGCCTGGCCAAGGTGCTGCAGGCGCTGGCGACGGTGGCGCCGGGCGACAGCCAGCTCAGCCGCGTCGGCGAGGTGGGCGGCGCGCCGCTGTATGCGCTGCGCCTGAATGCCGCGCGCAGCCTGCTGGTGGCGGGCAAGGGCGAGCGCCTGGTAGTGCTGTCCGAGGCCGGCATGCTGCTGGACGCGGAAAGCCAGCCGATCGGTGCCCGCGCGGGCGCCGTGGCAGCCTGGCTGGGCGACGATGCCGGGGCGCGCGAGACGCCCGCGCGCACCTTCGCGCTGGAGCCAGCCGGGGCGCGCTTCTCCGGGCACCGGCTGGTGGTCGGCACGAACTACCTGTCCTTCGGCTACCAGACCTTCTTTCCGGCCATCGAGGCCCTGCGCTTCGATTTCCCGGGCGGCGCGGACAACAAGCCGGGCGGCAGGGCCGACTGGCATAGCGCGGCGCTGGTCGATGGCGCCAGGCTGCCGGAGCGCTGGAACACGGCGGCGCTGTGGCAGGCGCTGCCGGCCGACCCCGCTGCCTGTGCGACCTTGCCGGTCGATTGGCCGGCGGCAGGCAAGATGCTGCAGGCCATCGGCGGTGAGGCGGGGCTGGCTGCGCAGCGCGGCGAGGAGAACCAGGAAAAAGGGCTGGCTACGCGGATAGGCGAGGCATTCTCGGGGCCGGCGGCGGTCTGCTGGTACGGCAAGTCGGGCCTTGCGGCGCCGCTGTTCGCGGCACGCCTGAAGTCGCCGCAGGCGGCCGCCGCGCTGCGCCCGTTGCTGGGTGCGCTGTTCGCGCAAGTCATCGGTGCCCACGAACCCAAGGCCGACGGCGGCGACGGCACTTACCGGCGGCTGCCGGTGCAGCATCGCGAAGAGGCCGGCGCCAGCGTGTGGACCCGCCCGGTCAGCTCACCCTACGGCACACAACGCACCAAGGGATCCCCCTTTGCCACCCAGCTCGCGGCCGGCGCCTACTTTCCCGTGACGCTCGCACTGGCCGGCGATACCGTGCTGTTCTCGCCCGATGCAACCCTGGT
The DNA here is from genome assembly GCF_001854325.1 of Cupriavidus malaysiensis. Lineage (NCBI taxonomy): Bacteria > Pseudomonadati > Pseudomonadota > Betaproteobacteria > Burkholderiales > Burkholderiaceae > Cupriavidus > Cupriavidus malaysiensis. Next base: position 2,391,563 of record NZ_CP017755.1, on the reverse strand, counting down.
CGAGGATGCGCTGGCGGTGGCGGCCAAGCGCTTCCCGGCGGCCGCCGACAGCATGCCGCGCGAACTGCTGGCACGTACCGTGCTGGGATTCACGCCATCGACGCTGGCGTCGCTGGCGCGCCGCGAGGCGACCGACGCGCTGCCCGCCGAGCAGGAGGCCGTGTTCCTGAACGCGGCGCGCGCGCACCTGTTTCCCAAGCTCAAGATGCTTTCAGCCTATCCGGCCGTATCGCTGGTGCTGCCGGACGGCCTGCCCGCGCAGCGCGGCTGGGTGCCGGTGGCGTGGCGGCAGGCCGGCCCGTCGCCGGCCGGGGCCGCCGCGCCGGTCGGGCCGCCGGGTCAGGAAGGCGAGCAGTGATCGGCCGGCGCCGCATCGTGCTGGCGGCACTGGCCGCGGGCCTCCCGCTGGCCGGCACCGCACCGGCCCTGGCCTTGTCGGCGCCGGTGGCGGATGCCGCCAGCGTGGACGACCTGGACCCGGCGCAGTCGGCCGCCTTCCGTGCCTGGTTCGTGCGCATCGTCGATGAGCAATTGCGCCAGGGCCCGACGCCGCGCTGGTACCAGCGCGATTGCGCGGGCCTGGTGCGCTTCGCCGTAGGCGAGGCGCTCAAGGTGCACGATGCGCGCTGGCTGCGCGCCAACGGCATGCAGGATGGTGCCGCGGCGCGTCGCCTGCCGCCGGAACTGAGCCTGAGCCCGGCGCAGCGCACGCTCGGCCAGCGCTGGACGCGCGCCGACGGCAGTACCGGCGCCTATGCCTCGGCGCTCGCGCTGGTGCAGGGCAACAGCCGCTTCGTGGCGCGTAGCGTCAACCAGGCGCAGCCGGGCGACCTGCTCTTCTTCGACCAGGGCGACGAGCAGCACCTGATGATCTGGATGGGCCGGTACGTGGCCTATCACACCGGCACGGTGACGCCGTCGGACAATGGCCTGCGCGCCGTCACCCTTGCACGCCTGATGGAGTGGAGCGATTCGCGCTGGCAGCCCCAGGATGCCAATCCCAACTTCATCGGCGTATTCCGATTCGCCTTCTTGTCGAGGTAAGCGACGATGCCAGTCGTGAAGCTCCGCACGCGTGCACCGCTAGAGCGCACCGATTCCGCCCGCACGGGTGCCTTTGCCACGGCTGCCCGTGCCTGGGCCCGATTCGCCTGCCTGCTGCTGATGCTGTCGGTGGCGGCGGGCGGCCCGTCAGCCTTTGCCGCCGGCGGCGCCACGCTGGAGACCGTGCCGTCGAGCAACTACACGGCGCTGCGCGGTCAGTCCTTCTTCCTGTTGTCCGATGCCAGCTTCGGCAGCGACCAGGTGGCGCAGGTGCGCCTGGAGGCGCCGGGCCGCGAGTACAAGGCTGAGCTGCAGCAATACGGTGGCGCGGACATCCTGGTCTACCGCGTGGAGAATCCGCTCGCCTTCCTGAAGGCGCAGAAGAACCTGCACCGCCTCGACGTCAAGGCCGATTACCGCGGCGAGGGCATGGCCAACACGCTGTCCTACCTGTGGGACAACTGGTACAAGAAGGCGCGGCGCGCCTGGCAGCGCGTGCTGTCCTTCGCCACGCGCAGCCAGGCGGTGGAAGACGCGCCGCAGTTCAGCATGGGCGACCAGATCGCCCAGCCGACCCGCTTCGAGAGCAACCCGCAGTTCGCGCCGCTCAAGGGATACCCGCTGGTGTCGCGCTTCCGCTATCCGATCTGGGATGCCAAGGAGATCGAGCCGCCCAAGGGTGCCAGGCTGGAGGGCAGCAGCAGCGAGTTCCTGCCGCGCGACGCCGGCAATGTGATGGTGCCGCTGGGCAGGCTCAAGCCCGGACTGTACATCGTCGAGGGCATCATCGGCAGCTACCGCGCGCATACCCTGCTGTTCATTTCCGACACCGTGGCCGTCATCAAGAGCACGGCCGGCGGCATGCTGGTGTGGGCCGCCGATCGCCGCAGCGGACGCCCGGTGGCCGGTGCCAGCGTGGCCTGGTCCGATGGCCTGGGCGTACTGCAGAGCGCCGGCACGGGGGCCGACGGCATCGCCGAGCTCAAGCACGCCAGTCCCGAACGCAGCTACCTGCTGGGCCAGGACGCCGATGGCGGCGTTTTCATCTCGGAGAATTTTTACTACGACAGCGAGATCTACAACACCAAGCTGTACGCCTTCACCGACCGGCCGCTGTATCGCCCGGGCGACGAGGTGCGTGTCAAGTTCATGGGGCGCGATTTCCGCAGCGCGAACGAGTCGGCGCCGGCCGCGGCCGGCGACATCAAGCTGGCGGTGCTAGATCCCAACGGCGCCCCGATCGCCACGCTCGGCGCCCGCCTGACCGGCGACGGCGGTGCCGATGTGCGCTTCGCCCTGCCCGACAATGCGCTGGCCGGCGGCTATACGCTGCGCTTCGACTACGGCGGCAATACCTATGGCGGCGCCTTCCGCGTGGCCGAGTACATCAAGCCGCATTTCGACATCAACCTGGCACTGGACAAGGCTGACTACGCCACCGGCGAGACGGTCAGGGGCAAGATCCAGCTGCGCTATCCCGATGGCAAGCCCGTCAAGGCGGCGCGCTTGTCTGTCACGCTGCGCGCGCAGCAGGTGACCATGGTCGAGGGCGAACTGCGCTATGCCGGCATGTTCCCGCTCAAGCTGGAACAGCAGGAACTGGTCACCGACGGCAGCGGCAACGCCGCGCTGACCCTGCCGCCGGCCAAGGACCCGAGCCGCTATGTCTTGACGGTGTTCGCCAACGACGGCGCGGCCTATCGCGTCAAGGTCACGCGCGAACTGCTGATCGCACGCGGCGCCACGCCTTACAAGCTCACTGCGCCGGCCAACTTCACCAATGCCGGACAGAGCGTGACCTTCGAACTGGCGGCCCTGGCAGCCTCGACCGGGGCGGCGCAGGGACCGGCCCAGGTGCCGGCCAAATGGGAACTGCTGCGGCTGGAGTCGCGCAGCCGCACCGAGGGCAAGCTGGGGGCCGCTGCCAATGGCGTGCTGTCCTTCCCCGTGCGCTTCGAACAGCCGGGCTCCTACACGCTCTCCGTCAAGGATGCCGCGGGCAACCTGCTGGCCGCGGCCAGCCACTGGGTGGCCGGCGACGGCCTGCAGACCGTGCCCGGGAATATCGAGATCGTGTTCGACCGCGACCGCTACAACGTCGGCGATACCGCCGAGGCGCTGGTGACCTTCCCGTTGCCGGTGGAGGATGCGCTGCTGACGCTGGAGCGCGACCGCGTCGAGCGCCGCGGCCTGCTGTCCAAGGGCGGCGACTGGCTCTCGCTGCAGAAGGTCACGGACCGGCAGTGGCGCGCCCGCATCCAGGTGGGCAGGGACTTCAGCCCGAACATGACCTTCTCGGTGCTGTACGTGAAGGACGGCGACTACGTGTTCCAGAATGCGGGCATCGCGGTGGCTCAGCCCGCCATCGCGCTGACCGTCAAGAGCGACAAGGCGGTCTACGCCCCGGGCGAGACCGTCACGCTGGACCTCGGCAGCGCCTTCGACGGCAAGCCGGTGCCGGCCAACCTGACCGTCAGCGTGGTCGATGAGATGGTCTATGTGCTGCAGCCCGAGATCGCGCCCAGCATCGTGGACTTCTTCTACCATCCGCGCCGCAACAATGTGCGCACCACCTCGAGCCTCAATTTCATCGGCTACGATCTGGCCGCGTCAGGCCTGTCCGGGGCAGGAGGTCCCGAGCGCGGCCGCTACAACGAACGCGGCGTCAAGGTGCTGGAACGCCCGCGCCGCGATGAACAGGACACCGCGGCCTGGGTGGCCGATCTGCGCACCGATGCCAGCGGCCGCGCGCGCGTGACCTTCACCATGCCGGACTCGCTGACGCGCTGGCGCATCACCGTGCGCGCGATGGCGGGCGATGGCATGGTCGGCCAGCGCACGGCGAGCATCCGCTCGGACAAGGATCTCTACCTCAAGTGGACCGGCCCGCGGCACTACCGCGGCGAGGATGCGCCCCGCATCGACATGGTCGTGTTCAACCAGGGCGCCCGGGACGCCGTCGCCGATCTCGTGGTGACGGGCGCGGGCCTCAACCTCAGCCAGGGTGTCACGCTCAAGCGCGGTGCCAATTACCTGCGCCTGCCGGTGGCCGGCGGCGCCCTGCGGGGCGGCGTGATCAGCGCCGAGCTGAAGCAGCAGGGCCGTACGGTGGACCGCCTGCAGACCACGCTGCGGGTCGAGCCGAGCGGCTGGCTGTCGCCGCGCGAACTGGTGCTGCCGCTGACGGGTGCGGAGGCGGCACTGAACCTGCCGGCCGACGCCCAGGACGTGCGGCTGCGCCTGGTCGACAGTGCCGCCAGCCAGTTCGCCCGTGTCGCCGACGACCTGCTGGACTACCCCTACGGCTGTGCCGAGCAGACCGCGAGCCGGCTGATCCCGCTGGCCCTGGCCCGGCGCAGCCTGGCCGCCGCCGGTGCCGACACCGGCAACACGACGCAGGGGCTCGACGCGCTGCTGCGCACGCAGCGCCAGCGCCTGGCTTTGCTGGCCGGTGTCAACGGGCAGTTCGGCTGGTGGGGCGACCAGGTGGGCGACAGCGCGCTGCTGACCGCCTATGCCTACTATGCCGATTGGCTGGCCAGCCGCGCCGTCGGCATCAGCCTGCCTCCCGAGCACTGGAAGCGTACCTTGGACGCCTATCGGCAGGCGCACAATGAGCCGCTGCTGCATCGCATGCTGGCGCTGTGGTTCATTCACGAGATGGAACTGCCGGTGGCGACCCAGCTCGGTGGCGTGGCCGCCGAGCTAAGCCGTCCCGCCGGCGGGGCCGCTGCCGCAGTCGCGGCAGCGGGCGAGAGCCTGGTGTTCGCCGCCCCCGATTCGCCGCAGGGCCGGCGCGTGGCGACGGTGCTGGCCGCCCAGCTCTACCGGCAGATCGGCCAGCCCTTGCCCGAAGGCCTGTCCAGCGCGGCCGACGCCGCGCGCGAGGCGTTGGCGGCCGACCCGGCGCCGCTGGTGCAGAGCCTGCTGCGGATGGACGGCAAGGGTGCCGCCGCGGCGGATGTGCAGGCACTGCTGGCGCGCGCCAGTGCTGCGAGCCCCACCATCGACCGTGCCGTGGCCCTGATCTGGCTCGACAAGGCGCTGGGTGGCGGGCTGAGCCGCGGCCTGGCCGCGCAGGCCCAGGCGGTGCCGCGGCCGCCGCAAGGCGGCTGGCGGGCCGGGCGCGGCGCGCTGGGCCTGCCGGAGTGGCGCTGGACCGGCGCCCAACCTCCGGCGACCCTGTCCCTGGGCGTGCCGCAGCGTGCCGAGGCGGCCTCGCGGTCCACCGACATCAATGCAGTGGTCTCTTATCGCAGCCGTATGGCCGAGGCGGCGAGCCTGCCCATCGGCATCGAGCGCAGGCTCTACCGCCTGGTGCCGGTGGCGGGTACCAAGGACGACAAGGAAGCGGGCGGGAGCGCACCCGGCACGGCCGGCCTGGATTTCGTGGCCAGGCCGGTCAAGGCCGGTGACAAGCTCGACAGCAATACGCTCTACGTCGACGAGATCGTGCTGACGCCGCGCCAGGGTGCGTACCGCTATGGCCTGCTCGAGGTGCCGCTGCCGCCGGGTGGCGAGGTGGAAGGCACCACCTGGGGCCTGCGTATCGACGGGCTTCCCGATCCGGAAAACAAGGCGAGCGGACTGCAGGCCTTCCAGCGCGCGACCACCTATGAGATGGGCATGCTCTCCTACCACCAGCCCGTGATTGCGCTTGAGCATCCGGCGGTGCTGCGGCAACTGGTGCGCTTCTCGTTGCCCGGCCGATTCCGCTTGCCGCCGGCGCGTTTCTTCCGCATGTACCAGCCCGAGGCCAAGGCGCTCCAGGGCGACGGCAAGACCGCGGCCTACCCGCTGACGGTGGAGTGAGGCGGCGATGGGTGTGCCTGCCACCCTCGGCGCGATGCGGCGCGCAGGCGGCGTCCTGCTGGTGCTGGCGTCAGTCATGGTGTCGGCGCTGGCACCCGGCGGCGCCGGCACGGCGGCGGCAGCGGCCGCCGCGCAACCTGGCGGGGCTGAGCCGGTGCGCTTCGCCCGGTTGGCCGACGGCGAGGCCAGGCTCTACCGGCTCGGTCCCGGCGCGCCGGTGGCGACGCCCTTGCCGCCGGGCCTGCGCGCGCCGCTGGGCAGTGTGTGGAAGCTCTTCGTCTACAGCTATCTGGTGGGCACCGATGCCGCCAGCCAGGACTACACCTGCCGCGGAGGAGATCCGGAAGAGGCGTACTGCTGCGCGGCAGGCCGGCGGATCGACCGAGAGCGCGCCCTGGTGCAGTCGTGCGGACGCTATTTCGAGCCGCGCCGGCTCGGCCTGTCGGGCGCCGACTGGCGCCGCTTCTGGCAGGCGGCGGGCGCGCCCGCCTGGCTGCAGGACATGCAGGCCGTGCGCGCGGAGCGCACCGTGCCGGTGGCGGAATTGCTGGCTGCGCTGCAGGCCGTGCCGCCCGCGGCGCAGCAGGCCGCCTCCGCCACGCTGGTTTCCGTGCTGACGGTGGGCCGCGGCGAAGGCACGCTGGCCAGCTATGGCAGCCTGCTGCGCGCCAAGACCTGGACCATGCCCGACCCGGCGCGCCCAGGCGCTTCCATCGGCGGCGCCGCCGGCTGGCTGGCCGATGGCAGCCCGGCCTGGCTGGGCGGGCAGGGGGGCAGCGCGGACGTGCTGCGCCGCGCCGCACCGCTGCTGCGCCCCATGCTCGCCACCGTGCCGGTGCCGGACGATGGCGCCTGCGTGCTGGTCGACATGTTCGAGCGCTATCCGCTGCGGGAGGTAACGACGGCCGTGCCGGCAGGAGGGGCGGTGCCGGCGGGGCGGCTCGATGGCAGCTTCGTGGCAGTCTTTGCCAATGGCAACAGCGTGCGGCTGCAGAGCCGCGGCGAACTGAGCCTGCTGCGGCCGCCCGGCGCACCGGCCCGGATCGTGGGCCGCTTCGGCCTGAACGACTACGTGGCGCGCGTGGTGGAGCGCGAGGGCGACACCGCCGAGCCGGAGGCGGCGCGCGCGCTGGCCGTGGCCGCGCGCAGCTACCTCGTGCAGCAGGCCACCCGCGCGCAGGGCTGTTTCCGCATCGCGGACAGCAGCCGCACGCAACGCGTGCTGCCGCATGCTCCTGCCGCCGCGGCGCGGCACGCCGCCGACCAGACCGACGGGCTGGTGCTGAGCGGCGTGGCCGTGCGCTATCACCACGATGCCGGCGGCAAGGGCCGCATGGACTGGACCGAAGCGAAGCGCGCGGCAGGCCAGGGCCTGGCCTTCGACGCCATCCTGGCGCGCTGGTGGCCGCAGGCCACGCTGACCTCCTTCCAGAGCCCGGTGGCTGGCGATTGCCTGGAGATCGCCGGAGCGAGGCAGTGGCTGGCCGGCCGCGCGAAGCAATGGCAGGGGCGGCTGGCCGCCGAATCCGGCTACGAGACGCCGCCGCTGCCCGCCGTGTGCGCGGTGCGCGAGGGCCGGCCTTACGCCGACGCGCGCCGCAACCGGCTCTACATCCACCGGCTGGCCAGCGAGGATGACCAGATCGCGCTGGCCCACGAGTACCTGCATCTCGCCTTTGCGCATCATCCGCGCGGGCAGGATGAGTCCTTTATCGAAGCCCAGGCGCGTAAGCTCGTGCGCACGCCATTCCCATGATGAGTCAGGAATCCATCGTCGCGGTGCCGTGCCGGCGCCGCTATCGCAACGCGCTGGCGCTGGCGCTGGCCTGCGCCATGGCGCCGCTGGCTGCCATGGCCGGCCCGGTCGCGGATCTCGACGGCCCGGCGGGCGGATGGCGCCACAGCGGGCTGAGCAGCGAGCTCGAGCAGTACACGGCCGCCTACCCCAAGCCGCCGGTGGAGCGCGGCGCGCAGAAGTACCGCACGCTGATCGAAGGCCGCCTGCGCCAGGCCGGAAAGGCCGGGCGCAAGCCGGCCACGCTGGTGGTCAACGGCAATGCCATGCCCTTGTACGCCGACGAACAGGGGCGCTTCGCGCGGCCGTGGGCCTTCGGGCGCGGCTCCAACAGCGTCGAGATCGTGTCGGCGGACGGCGGGACGCGCCAGCGCCTGCAGTTCTACGAGGCCGATGCCACCAAGGTGCAGGCCAAGCTGCGTGCCGTGTTGACCTGGGACGATCCCAAGGCCGAGGTCGACCTGCATGTGATCTCGCCCGATGGCGGCCACGCCTTCTTTGCCAGTCCGCTGCTGCCCGAGGGCGGCGGTCTCGACGTGGACAGCGTGGACGGCGCAGGGCCGGAGATCTTCTCCAGCGCCGCGCCGCGCCCGGGGGTATGGCTGTTCTACGTCAATTACTGGGGCAACTTCGACGCCAGCGGCTACAACTTCGACGGCGGCGCGCACGAGCGCGACCTGATCACCGCCAGGCTGACCTTGATCTACAACGAGAACACGCTCAATGAAAAGCGGGAGACGCTGGTGATGCCGCTGCGCAAGCTGGGCGAACTGGCCCTGATGAAATCGGTGCGCCTCTGATGGCGGGCCTGGAGCGGGAGCTGGAATGGAAACACAGAGAAACCACAGGCAAGCCTCGAACGGCGACGGGCGCGCGCGCCTGCCTGGCAGCAGCGCCGCCGCGCTGACGGCGCTGCTGCCCGCCTTGCTGCTGGCCGCGCTGCCCGCGGCCAGCAGCAAGGCGCGGGCCGCGGATGCCGTGACGTTCGACGCGCCGCTGAACGGCTGGCGCCATGCCGGGCGCGACGCGGCAGACTATACGCAGGAGGTGCACTATCCCGCGGTAGCCGTGTCGACGCGCCCGGGGCAGCCCGGCAGCGCGCTGATCGCCGGGCGCATCCGCGGCGCGCCCAAGGCGGCGAACGGCGCGCCGGCACCGGCCGGGCAGGCGGATGGCGTCACCGGCGGGGTCGCCACCCTGGTGGTCAACGGTGTGGCGATGCCGCAGCGGGTGGAGGAGGACGGGCGCTTCTCCCGTCCCTACGCCTTCTCGGCCGGCAGCAACGGCGTGGAGCTGCGCACGCCGCAGGGGAGCGCCAAGCGCGTGCAGTTCTACGAGGCTTATCCGGGCAGGGCACGCCCGCGCCTGCGCGTGGTGCTGTCGTGGGACAGCGACGGTACCGACCTCGACCTGCACGTGGTGGCGCCCGACGGGCAGCACACTTTCTACGCCAATCGCGTGGTGGCGGACGGCGGCGCGCTCGACGTGGATGTCACCACCGGCTACGGGCCGGAGATCTATTCCAATCCGACCCCGCCGGCAGGCACCTACCTGGTCTACGTGAACTACTACGGCAGCGGTGCCCGCCGCGAAGCCATCACGGTGGCCCAGGTCGCCGTGATCACCGACGAGAACACGCTCGACGAAAGGCAGCAGGTATTCCGCGTGCCGATGCGCAAGCCTGGCGAGTTGACCCTGGTGAAATCCTTCGTGATGCGCTGACGGCGGGCCTGCCGCCGCCGACAAGAGGATGCAGTGCTCGACGAGCATCGGTCACGGCGTGGATTCGGATGATTCTTCAGGGAGCTTCTTGCCGAAGGGGAGAGGATTCTGATTTGGCGTGGCGTGTGTCACGCCCTTCGTCCTTGCCGCTAGACTGGGCCGCTCCATGACCCACGGGCTTGGATGCGACGCGCCATACGGCGTGGTGGGACGCCACAGCCCATGGGGGGCGAGGTGCCGCGTCCCGAGCCGACTCTTCACAGGATCTTCATGACGTCGAATGGGATACCGGATGTCGCACTGGTCGACAACACCGAGCAGCGTACGCCGTTGGCGCTGGTGCTGGACTGCTCCGGCAGCATGGCCGGGCGGCCGATGCAGGAACTCAATGCGGGGTTGGCATTGCTGGAGAAGGAACTGAAAGCTGACGTCATCGCCAGCAAGCGGGTCCGCATCCTGGTGATCCGCCTCGGTGGCAACGACGATGCCGAGGTGGCTGGCGAGTGGTGCGACGCGATGGACTTCCGCGCACCGGACCTGGTCGCCAGCGGGACGACGCCGACGGGCCAGGCGGTCGCCCTGGCGCTCGATGAAATCGAACGGGAGAAGCAGCGCTTCCGGCAGGCAGGCGTGGCGTATACGCGCCCATGGCTCTTCCTGATGTCCGACGGCGTGCCGACCGACGCGTGGGACGCCAGTGCCAGCCAGGCATGTCACGCCGAGCGGACCAACAAGGTCGCGATGTTTCCCATCGCGGTGGGCGAGAGCGCCAGCGTCGATGTGCTGGGAAGATTCAGCAGCAAGGGGACTCCGGGCGTGAAGCAGCTCAAGGGTTTGCAGTTCCGTGAGCTTTTCCTGTGGCTCAGCGCCAGCATGCAGGCCGTGTCCCAGTCGACGCCGGGTACGCAGGCTCAGCTACCTTCGACGGACAGTTGGTCGACCGTGGCGGTTTGAGCATGGGCTGGCGAGTATTCTCCGCTTCGGCGACCGGTAAGACGCACCTGGACCAAGGGCTGCCTTGCCAGGACGCGTCCGCGCATGCGGTGGTCGGGGAGATCCTGGTTGCCGCGGTATGCGATGGCGCCGGTTCCGCGCGCTACAGCCAGGCGGGCGCCGAGTTTTTTGCCCGATCCACCGTGCATGCGCTGGCTACACGGCTGAGGCAAGGCGAAGAGCTTCCCGAACTGGAGCCGGCCTTGTTCGAGCAGGCCATCGCGGCCGTGATCGGCCGGGTGCGCGAGGCGCTGCAGGAGATCGCCATCGCGGCGGGAGCGGGCCTCGATGACTATGCGACGACAGTGGTCGGCGTGGTGGCGGATCCGCGCGGCGGCGGCTTCTTCCATATCGGCGATGGCGTGGGCGTGGCCTGCTCGCGGCTGGCTGCGGCGGGGCCGGATATTTCGTTGCCGCTGAATGGCGAGTACGCCAACGAGACATTCTTCGTCACGGGGCCGGATTGGCGTCGTCGACTCAGGACCACGGCGATCCGCCAGGATCCGTCCAGCGTGCTGCTGATGTCCGATGGCAGCATGCCCTTTGCGATGTGCAAGGGAAATTCCGGCCTTTACGGTCCCTTCATCGAGCCGGTGGAGCGCTTCCTGCGCCAGGCGCCGAGCGGCCATGCGGGATGCCAGGCGCTCGCGGCCACGCTGGCGGATCCCCGTACGCATGCCATCACCGGTGACGACAAGACGCTGCTGATCGCACACCGCGAATGAGGCGATCCGGTGGCGCACGCAAAGTGTGGCTGGGCCCGGGGCAAAGCCTTACGCTCGCCCGGCTGGTCAAGAGCGGAGGTGCCGGCAGCGTATATCTGCTGAGCGATGCCCGGCAGCAGGTCGCCAAGCTCTACCACGCGCACCTGGACCGGGGCCTCTGCCAGCGCAAGATCGATGCCATGCTGCGCCTGAGCCCCGAACTTCCGGACCAGGTCGAGCAGGGCAAGCGCTATGTGCAGATCGCCTGGCCGCAGGCGCCGCTCCGGGATGCGCGCGGCAATTTCATCGGCTTCGTCATGCCGGTGCTGGACATACAGCGCACGGCCGAGCTCGAGGAGATCCTGCTCGAGCGGCAGGCGCGAGCCGCCGGGCTGCCGACGGGGCTGGGCGCCAAGATCACGCTGGCGGCGAATCTGAGCGCCGTGATCGCCGCCTTGCACCGTCAGCGACACTATGTCGTCGATCTGAAGCCAGTCAATCTGCGCTTCTACCGCGACTCGCTCTACATCGCCATGCTGGATTGCGACGGTTTCAGCATCCAGGGCGAAGCCGAGCGCTTCCCCGCCCAGCAGTTCACGGTCGACTACCTAGCCCCGGAATTGCAGGGGCGCGCCCCGGTCGCAGCGGGCGAGGAGATCCAGGACCGCTTCGCGCTCGCCGTGGTGGTCTTCCAATTGCTGAATTTCGGTATCCATCCTTTCAGCGGCAAGCCGGTCGATGGCAAGGTGCCGACCGAGCTGGCCGGGCGTATCCGCGAGGGCTGCTATGCGTACGGCGTGCAGCCGAATCCGCGTATCGCGCCCAATCCGACCAGCGGGCACACCATGATGCCGGCCGAGTTGCGGCGCATGTTCGACCGGGCCTTTGCCGGTCCCGGGGAGGCACGGCCCACTGCGGTGGAGTGGGCACAAGCGCTGCGCGGCTACGCACTGCGCGACGCGGGTGGGCTGCAGGCCTGTGCCGCCGATGCCTCCCATCAGCATTTTGCGGGCTTTCCCTGCGCTGCCTGCGCGCGCGCGGCCTTGATCGCCAAAGCAGCAGCAATGACTGGGAAGGGGAATGCACGCAAGGGGGCTCGCAAACAGGCGTCAGCAGCGCCGGGCGGCAGCGCGCCGTCGCCCAGGCTGCCGCCTCCGGTATCCCTGCCGTTGCCCGCAGCCCAGCACAATGTCACGCACATCTTCTTCGCAGCGGTCGCGGTCATCGCATCGATCGTCCTGGTGATGCTGGCGTGGCCCCATGACGACAGCGAGCGTAGCGACGGCCCGTCGCAGGTGGTGGGAGCGAATGCGCGCGAGCCGGAGGTACTGTGGCGCCGCGATGTGTCCGAGGCCGAGTTCACTTCTGGTATTGCACTCGCTACCGCGAGGGCGGACGTGCGCGCTGTGGCCGCTGCGGCAAGCAGTGGCCGCTATGAAGACGTGAAGCTGATCCTGCGGCGCCTGCATGAAGGCGAGGCGCTGTCGGGAGGCGAGAACAGCGCTGCCTACGTCGCGGGGTATGCCGCCGATATCGCCGATTTCATGGATTCGCGCGACCTCCGCAAGGTGCAAGGGCGGACCGCCGGCACTGCCGCGGCATCGATCGATCCGGAGATCGACCGGTATCGTGACCGCCTGGTGAGAGCGCCGCGCGCGCACTACGCCGCGCTGGCGCTCGGGAAGTACCACCTCGCGCACGGAGAGCCGCAGGCGGCAAGCGCGTTCTTCACACAGGCCATCTGGGCACGCCCGCTGGACCACCGGGCGTGGTACGGCATGGCCGCGGCGGCCTGGAACACGGAAGGAGAGGCGGCGGCGCTCGTCTATTACGCCGTCGCATCGCGATTCGAGGCCGCTTCGAGGCCCACGCGCGAGGCAACCTCGGTCCTGCCGATCGCCCCGGCCGCCAGCGAGGCGCTGCTTCCGCACGGGCGCTGGCAAACGCTTGGCGTGGCGGCGGAAAGCCTGGTGCGGGCGATCGATACGGCCCAGGAGTTCCAGGCCAGGGCCGCCAGCGTCGAGATTGCGTCGATGGAGCGTCTCTCTCCCTGGATACGCCTCGTCGCAGAGCGTCCGGAGCATGGGAAATCGGTTGAGCTGCGCATGACGCTGGACCGCTTGGGCGAGCCCAGCCGCGTGGCCGTCATACGCACCAGCGGCTCGCACAGGGTCGACCGGAACGTCGCGACGGCAGCGTCGCGCTGGAACTACCTCCCCGCGCTGAAGGACGGCCGGCTGTCCGCCGGCTCGCTCGACTTGCTTCTTGCCATTGACCCATGAGGCCGCCGAGGTGCCCGGTATGGGGCCTGCCTCGCGGTTTCGCCGGAAAGTTCAGGCCTGGCCCTGCGCTTCCCGCAGTGCCGCCCTCGGGCCGCTGACATAAGGGTTGTCCGCCACGAAGAAGCGCAGCGGCAGATCGGCTGCGCGCGACAGGCCGATGCGGCGTGCCACGCCGACGGTGCCGCAATCGCCGGCCGCAGTGGCACGGTCTGCCAGCCAGAGCCCCGCGCCCGTGCACAGGTCGACGCAGTCCAGCCCGGGCCCGATCGCCATGGCCGCGCCCAGGCGCCCGGGACCGCGTGCCAGGTCGAGCGGGCGCGCGGCCGGCCGGCGCTGGCGCATGGCCTCCAGCCCCGCCAGCGGTTCCAGCGCGCGCACCAGGATGCCGGCGCCGATGCCCTCGGCCTCGGCCGAGATATTGAGGGTCCAGGACAGGCCGTACAGCAGCCGCACATGGGCGTGGCCCGGGGCCAGGAACATGGCGCCATTGGCGCGTGTGCGCCCGCGGTAGGCGTAGCTGGCCGGGTCGCCCACCGGATAGGCCTCGGTCTCGACGATGCGCCCGGCCAGGCGGCCTTCCGGCAGGTCGTGGACCAGCACCTTGTCCAGCAGGTAGCGCGCCAGGCCGACCGCGTCGGCCGGCAGCTCGTCGCGCCGCAGCGGGCGCAGGGCGGGCAACGGGCTGGCGGGCGGGGCGCTGGCAGGCATGGTTCAGTCTGCCGCCGGGTCCCGGCGCATGGACAGGGCCACGCTGAGCCCCAGCGCCAGCAGCGCGGACACGGCGGCGAACAGGTAGACCGCCCCATAGCCCTGGTGCTTGGCCAGCCAGCCGGCCACCGGGCCGGTCAGCCCGAGCGCCAGGTCGAGGAAAAGCGCATAGGCCCCAAGTGCCGAGCCGCGGTTGGACTGCGGCACCAGGCGCACCGCTTCCATGCCCAGCGCGGGGAACACCAGCGCGAAACCGAAGCCGGTCACGGCGGCGCCGGCCAGGGCCATGGCCGGCGTGGCCGCCAGCGCGATCAAGGCGAGCCCGCAGGCTTCGACGGCAAAGGAGGCCAGCGCCACGGGATAGCCGCCGAAGCGGCCGATGGCGTCGGCCAGCAGCAGCCGCGCCAGCACGAAGCAGGCGCCGAGCAGGGTCAGGGCCAGCGCGGCGTGGTCCCAGCCGTGGCTGGCGAACAGCAGGGTGACGAAGGCGGTGATGGTGCCGAAGCCGACCGAGCCCAGCGCCAGGCACAGGCCGAAGGGCGTCATGGCGCGGAACACGCGGCGGAAGGGCAGGCGCTCGCCGGCCACGGTGGGGACGGCGGCCTTGCGGCGCGCCAGCAGCAGGGCCACGCCGGCCAGCAAGGTGGTCACCGCGCCGATGGCCGGCAGGCCCCATGCGTGGCCCAGCATCACGCCCAGCGGCGCGCCCAGGGCCAGGGCGCCGTAGGTGGTGATGCCGTTCCAGGAGATGACCCGGCCGGTGTGGCGCGCGCCGACGCTGCCGATGCCCCAGGCGATGGTGCCGGTGGTGACCAGGCTTTCGCCGGCGCCGAGCACGAGCCGGCCGGCGAACAGCCAGGCCAGGCCGAGCGCGGGCGTGTGCGCGAACAGGCCGGCCACCAGGGTCAGGGCACCGCTGCCGGCGCACAGCGCCAGGCCCGTCACCACTGAGCGCTTCGGGCCCTGGACATCGCACAGGTGGCCGGCATAGGCCCGGCTCAGCAGCGTGGCCAGGTACTGGATGCTGACGGCCAGGCCGGCCAGCACGGTGCCGTAGCCGAGCGAGTCGTGGACGAAGCCGGGTACGACGGCGATGGGCAGGCCGACGGCCAGGTAGGCCACGAAGTTGAAGAAGACGATGGCGAGGATGCGCAGGCTGAGGCTGCCGCTCCCGGGCTCGCCCTGGGGCGAGGCTTCGAGAGTCGTGGCGGTGGGTGGCATAAGGGACGACAGGGGCGGGAGCGACGGAACGGTGGCAGGCGGGTGCGCGGTGCGGCACCTGGAGGATCCTGCCGGGCCCGGCCGACGGCGGCCGGGCCATCCGGGATGATACCGGTTGCCGGTGAATCCTGCGCGCAGTATAAGTAGCGCCTTGTTTTTGGGGAATATTCATGAAAATTTGCCAATGGACGGGGTTTCCATGAATTTCCGTCGCGATCCGGGAGGGGCCGGCCCCAGCCATGAGGCCTTCCGCAAGCGCGTGCGCCTGCGCCACCTGCACTGTTTCGTCGCGGTGGCCCAGTTGCAGCACCTGGGCCTGGCCGGCGAGAAGCTGGGACTGACCCAGCCCGCCGTGTCCAAGACGCTGAGCGAGCTGGAGGAACTGGTCGGCGCGCGCCTGCTGGTGCGCAAGCGCGCGGGCACCGACCTGACCGCGGCCGGCATGCGCTTCCTGCGCCACGCGCTGCGTGTGCTCGATGACCTCGACGAGGCCGCGCGCAGCGTCAGCGATGGTCCGGCGGCGGTCGAGCGCATCCGGCTGGGCGCCCTGCCCAGCGTGGTGCCGGACCTGCTGTTCGATGTGCTGACGGCCTTCCGCCAGGCCCATCCGGACATCGCCGTGGCGGTGCAGACGGGCATGAACCGCCCGCTGATCGAGTGGCTGAAGGCGGACCGCCTCGACGTGGTGCTGGGCCGCATGGACGATCCGGCCGCCATGGAGGGATTGTGGTTCGAGATGCTCGGCACCGAGCCGCTGGTGCTGGCGGTGCGTGCCGGCCATCCGCTGGCCGCCGCCCGCCACCCGCTGCTGGCCGAGGCGCTGGCCTGCCCGCTGGTGCTGCCGGCGGCCGGTTCGGTGCCGCGCCACAGCGCCGAAAGCCTGCTGGCGCGCCACGGCCTGCCGCTGCCGGCGGGCTGCCTGGAGACTTCCGATGCCTTGCTGGGACAGATGACCGCGCTGGCGACCGACGCGGTCTGGCTGGCGCCCTTGTCGGCGGCGCGGCGCGCCATCGCGCAGGGCGTGCTGGTGCGGCTGCCGCTGGACAGCCAGGGCACCGAGGAGCCGATCGGCGTGCTGCGCCGCAGTGGCGGCGAGCTCGGGCCGGCCACCGAGGGTTTCCTGCGGGCCTTGCGCGAGGCCGCCGCGCGGCGTCCGCCGGAACAGGCGCTGCGGTAGAATGCGCAGCTTCGCCGCCGCGCCCGGTGCACGCGCGGCGCCACCCTCGAGCCTCCCCGCGCATGCCACGTAAAGCCGCCCAACTCTCCGAAGCCGACAAGCACGCCGCGCCTGGCGGGGCGGCCGCGGTCGACCGCGCGCTCTTCGTGCTGTCCGCGTTCCGGCTGGGCGATACCACATTGGGGCTGGCCGAACTGGCCCAGCGCAGCGGCCTGTACAAGAGCACGCTGCTGCGGCTGCTGGCCTCGCTCGAGCACGCGCGCCTGGTCGTGCGCCACGGGGACGGCCGCTATGGCCTCGGTCCGGAGGTGGCGCGGCTGCATGCCGTCTACGCGGCCTCGTTCTCGCTGGAGGCGGTGGTGATGCCGGTGCTGCGCCAACTGGTGCAGGATACGCGCGAGAGCGCCGCCTTCCATGTCGATCAGGGCGAGCACCGTCTCTGCCTGTATCGTGTCGATTCACCGCAGCCGGTGCGTGACCATATCCGCGCCGGCGACCTGTTGCCGCGCAACCGTGGCGCCGGCGGGCGCGTGCTGCGCGCCTTCTCCGGCGCGCGCGGCGAGTTGTACCAGAAGATCCGTGACGAAGGCGTGGTCGAGCTGGTCGGCGACCGCAGCCCGGACATCGCCGGCGTGTCGTCGCCGGTGTTCGGGCCCGGCGGCGAGCTCAAGGGCGCGCTGACGCTGACCTGCCCGACACCGCGTTTCGATGCATCGTTCCGTGCCAGCGTGCTGCGCGCCGCGCGCGTGCTGAGCGCGGAGCTGGGCGGGGTATTTCCCTACCCGGATTGACGGTCCGCCGCCCTGGGGCGAGCGGTGTGGCCGACCGGACCCTTAGTGGGGTGTGCCCCCCTGTGCAAGGCGGATATGATCCAGCCTGGCCGCCGCCCCCCGGGGACAGGGGGCGGCAGCACGCGCGGGATACTAAAGAGGGCATCCGTGTACCTGGTCCAGCAAACTCTGGTAGTCGTCATGATGGTGGTGTTCTCCAGCATGCTGGTCATGGCGGCCGGGCTGGCGGTGGCGCTGCGCGCGAGCGAGGCCGGCCGGATCTGGGCTGCCGGCTATGCGCTGGTGGCCGGTGCCGGCATGGCGCTGGCCTCCACCATCGGCACCGGCTCCTACACCTTGATCGCCCTGGCGGGCTGGGCCTTCCTGCTGGGCCGGCTGGCGATCTTCCTCGGCGTCCGGGTCTATTACGGGCTGCCGGAGCGGCGCACGCTGCTGCGCGTGGCCGCGCTGCTGGCCCTGGCCGTGCTGCTGTACGCCTCACAGCAGCACAACGCGGTCGCGCTGCTGCAGTTGTCCGGCTTCGGCATGCTGGGCACGGTGTCGCTGCTGACCCTGTTGTCGCTGCTGAATTCGGGCGTGTCGCAACGCAGTATCGGCGCGCCGCTGGCGGTGCTGGGCTGCCTGCTGCAACTGCTGACCCAGGCCGCCGGCATGGTGCACGCCCTGGGTGTCGATGCCTCCGGCCAGTCGCTGTTCTTCGTCGCCGACAGCTCGCGCGCGCTGTGGGTGGCGCTGCCGCTGGTGGGCTCGCTGCTTGGCTGCTTCGGCTGCACGCTGCTGGCCACCGAGCAGATCATCGCGCGCAATGAGAGCGGCGCCCGCCTGGACGCGCTGACCGGCCTGCTGAACCGCGGCGCGCTCGACCAGGCCGCCGACGCCTTGATCGCGCGCTGGCAGCGCGGCGGCGAGCCGCTGACCTGCCTGGCCATCGACGTCGATTATTTCAAGCAGGTCAACGACAGCCACGGACACCACGTGGGCGATGCCGTGCTGCGCCAGATCGCGCAGGCCATCGACCATTCGCGGCGGGCTTCCGACGTGGCCGGCCGCTACGGCGGCGAGGAGTTCTGCATCCTCTGTCCCTACACCGACGAGGGACAGGCCTGCGCCCTGGCCAACCGCATCCTGCGCAAGGTCAGGGCCATCGACCTGCCGGGGCGGCGCGGCAGCGCCACGGTCAGTATCGGCGTGGCCCAGATCGACGGCGCCGACGGCAGCCGCGAGGCCCTGTGGCAAGGCCTGTTCGCTGCGGCGGACCGGGCGCTCTATGTCGCCAAGCAGCGCGGGCGCGACCGCCTCGTACTGGCGTCGAGCCTGGGCATGCCGGTGCGCGATGAGGATGGGGACGAGGACGCCGACGAGGATGGCGCGCTGCAGCCGGCCTGAGGGGCAGGGCGGCAGGGCAATCGATGGGAGAGCGGCCGGCGCTCCTGCACCGGCCGCGATGCGCAGGCTTCAGTCCTGCGGCGGTCGGTCCTGCGGCGGTACATCGCGCGGCGGATGGCCGTCGTAGGTCCAGATGAACTGGCGCGGGATCGGGCCCTTGTTGCGGCCGCCCTGCTGGGTCTGTTCCCAGGCATGGGCGAGGATGCCGACCGAGCGCGACAGGCAGAACAGCCCGCGCGCCAGCGGCGCCGGAAAGCCCAGCTCCGCGTAGATCACCGCGGTGGCACCGTCGATGTTCATCGGGATCGGCTTGCTGCGGCCCGCGCCCAGTTCGGCCTCGATCGCGCGCGCGATGCCGGCATAGCGGCCCGACACCACGCCGTCGGCGGCGGCGCGGTCGACCAGTTCGAGCAGGCGCGGGGCGCGCGGATCGAGCGGGTGGAAGCGGTGTCCGAAGCCGGACACGAACTTGCCATGCGCCTCGCGCCAGTCCTGCAGCGCCCCCTGCACGGCTTCCTGTTGCGGCAGGCCGGTGTCGATGCGGCGCGCGATCTCCTGGTACAGCTCCACAGCCTGCTCGCCGGCGCCGCCGTGCACGTCGCCCAGCACGTTCACCGCCGAGGCCATCGCGTTGTTGAGGCCGACGCCGCAGGTGGCCGCCATGCGCGCGATGGCGATGCTGGGCGCCTGCGGGCCGTGGTCGACCGCGGACATCAGGGCCGCGTCGAGCAGCTCGCCCTGGCCGCGCCCGGGCAGCTCGCCGCGCAGCATCAGCCAGATCATCTGGGCGAAGGAGACCTGCCCGATCAGCTGCTCGATGGGATAGCCGCGGTAGCGGATCTCGCCGGGCCGCATGTCGATGATGCCGGTGTGCCACCAGTCCTGCGACAGGCGCTGGCCGGCGTCGATGCCGCCGTCGTCGGCGGCGGCTTTCATGCCTTGGTTCATCATGGCTTCCTTCATATGGCTCGTTCCTCTTTCAGGGATTCGATCTCGGCGTCGTCGTAGCCGAGCTGGGCAAGGATGTCGCGGGTGTGCTGGCCGAGTTCGGGCGGCGGCGTGTCGACCGCCGGCGCCGCGCCGTTGACCTTGAAGCCGGTGCGCACCAGGCGGATATCGCGCTCCACGCCCGGTGCCGCCGGGAAGGTGCCGACCATGCCGCGCGTGGCCACCTGCGGGTGCGCGAGCGCTTCCGGCACGCTCAGTACCGGACCGGCCGGCACGCCGGCCTCGTTGAGGCGCTGCCACCAGTCGTCGGCGCTGCCCTTGGCCAGTTCCGCCTCCAGTTCGCGCGTCAGCTCGGCGCGGTGCTGCAGCCGGGCCTGGCGCTCGGCGAAGCGGGGATCCGCCGCCAGCTCGGGGCGGCCCACCACGCGGCAGACCGCTTCGAACTGCTCCTGCTTGTTGGCGGCGATATTGAGCAGGCCGTCGCCGGTGCGGAAGGTGCCGGAGGGGCTGGCCGTCATGTTCTCGTTGCCCATCGGCACCGGCGCCTTGCCGGCGATCAGGTGGTTGGAGACCACCCAGCCCATGGTGCAGAGCGTGGACTCGAGCATGGAGACATCGAGGAAGTAGCCGGTCTCGCGCTCCCGGTCGGCCAGGGAGGCGGCGATGGCGAAGGCCGCGGTCATGCCGCCGATGGTGTCCGAGACCGGATAGCCGACCCGGTAGGGCGCGGTGTCCGGGTCTCCGGTGATGTGCATCACGCCGGCCATGCCCTGGATGATCTGGTCGTAGGCCGGCAGTCCGCTCAGCGGGCCGTCCTGGCCGAAGCCGGAGATCGCGCAGTAGATCAGGCGCGGGTTGACTTCCTTGAGCGCGGCATAGCCCAGTCCCAGGCGGTCCATCACGCCGGGGCGGAAGTTCTCCACCACCACGTCGGCGCTGGCGACCAGCTTGCGGAAGACTTCCTTGCCGCGCGCGTGCTTGAAGTTGACCGTGATCGAGCGCTTGCCGGGATTCTGTGCCAGGAAAGACACCCCCATCAGGCGGCGGTTCAGTTCCGGATCGGCGCCGAGCTGGCGCGCCAGGTCGCCGGTGCCGGGCGTCTCGACCTTGATCACCTCGGCGCCCATGTGCGCCAGCTGGTGGCAGCAGAACGGCCCGGCCAGCACATTGGTCAGGTCGAGCACGCGGATATGGCGTAGCGGTTTATGCATCTGTCTGGTATCGAAAGGGATTGCGTGGCGGGCGGGTGGCGCGCCTTACTCTACATGCGCGCCCGATTCGCGCACGATGGCGCCCCAGCGCGCGTGCTCCGCCTTGATGAAGGCGGCCAGCTCGGCCGGCGTGCCGCCGCGCGGTTCGCTGCCTTCGGCGCGCATCTTGCTGATGGTGTCGGGCGAGGCCAGTGCCTTGTTGGTCTGTTCATTGACGCGGCGGATCACCTCGGCGGGCGTGCCGGCCGGCGCCACCACCGCCTTCCAGTCCTCGGCCTGGAAGCCGGCGTAGCCGGATTCGATCACGGTCGGCACCGCCGGCAGCAGCGCGGAACGCTTGGCCGAGGTCACGGCCAGGGCGCGCAGCTTGCCGGCCTTGATCATCGGCAGCGCGATCGGCGGCGTGGCGAAGTAGAAGTCGGTCTGGCCGCCGAGCAGGTCGGTCAGCGCGGGCGAGGCGCCCTTGTACGGCACGTGCAGCACCCTGATGCCGGCGCGGCGGGCGAACATCTCGCCGGTCAGGTGGCCCACGGTGCCGGTGCCGGCAGAGGCCATCGACAGCGTGCGCCCCTTGGCCGCGCCGACCAGGTCGGCCACGGTCTTGAACGGCGCGTCGGCGCGCACCACCAGCACCACGGGCTGGGCCGACACCAGGGCCACCGGCGCGAAATCCTTCAGCACGTCGTAGGGCATGCGCGGATAGAGGCTGGGGTTGATCGCCAGGTTGGCGGTCTGCCCCATGCCGAGGGTGTAGCCGTCGGGCTTGGCCTTGGCGACCGCGTCCAGGCCGATGTTGCCGCCGGCGCCGGCGCGGTTCTCCACCACCACGTTCCAGTGCGCATCGGTGCCGATCTTGTTGAAGACCAGGCGCGCCATCACATCGGTGCCGCCGGCCGGCGGGAACGGTACCACCAGCCGCACCGGCTGGGCCGGGTAGTCGCCGGCGGCGAGCGCGGGCAGGGCGGGGGCGGCCAGGCAGGCCGCGCCGAACAGGCACAAGAGCCGGCGCAGGGGGGAGTAGGGGTGCTTCATCATGTCTCCAGGTGCATGGGGCGGGGCAGGCGCGGTGCGCGGCCGGCCAGGTCGTCTTCCACTCAATATTCTGTAGAATAGAACAACGATCTTTTCAAAAGAACGATGCGAGAATAGGGAGCGGAACCGCCGCTGTCAAGTTCCGGGTGCGCGGCGCCGCTTGCCACTACAATGTCCGGCCGGCAGCGCGCGCCCGCCGCCGGTGCCCGGGCGGCCGGGTGTATTCCGGCGCGGATTGATGGAGCGGGGTTTGACGTTGCAGAGCGGGGGTTGGCAGGACAGGCAGGCACAGGCGTGCGGTGTGGATTTCGGCACGTCGAATTCGACGGTGGGCTGGTACCGGCCCGGCGAAGCCGCCTTGCTGCCGCTGGAGGAGGGCAAGTCGTCGCTGCCGTCCATCGTCTTCTTCCATGCGGAGGACCCGCTGGTCAGCTACGGCCGCGCGGCGCTGGACGATTACCTGGCAGGCTACGAGGGGCGCATGATGCGCTCGCTGAAGAGCCTGCTGGGCACCTCGATGATGGATGACTGCACCGAGGTCATGGGACAGGCCATGCCGTTCCGCGGCTTGCTGGCGCAGTTCATCGGCGAACTCAAGCGCCGCGCCGAGGCGGCCGCCGGCCGCGAGTTCACGCAGGCCGTGCTGGGCCGGCCGGTGCGCTTCATCGACGAGGACGATGAAGCCGACCGGGTGGCGCAGCAGACGCTCGAAGACATCGCGCGCGCGGCCGGTTTCCGCGACATCGCCTTCCAGTTCGAGCCGATCGCAGCCGCCTTCGACTACGAAGCGCGTATCGGCGGCGAGGAACTGGTGCTGGTGGCCGACATCGGCGGCGGTACGTCCGACTTCTCGCTGCTGCGCCTGTCTCCCCGGCGCGCCGGGCTGGCTGACCGGCGCGACGACATCCTTGCCAGTGCGGGCGTGCATATCGGCGGCACCGACTTCGACCGCAGCCTCAGCCTGGCCAGCGCGATGCCGCTGCTGGGGCTGGGCAGCTCGCTGCGCAACGGCAAGGCCATGCCTTCGGGACTGTACTTCGACCTGGCGAGCTGGCACACCATCAACCAGGTCTACACGCGCAAGGCCTGGGCGCATGTCATGGACAACTACCGCGACGCCGGCGACAAGGCGCCGCTGGACCGCCTGCTCACGCTGATCCGGCAACGCGCCGGCCACTGGCTGGCCCTGCAGGTGGAGTCGGCCAAGATCATATTGTCGGCCGAAACGGCAGCGCGCCTGGACCTGGGCCGGATTGCCCCGGGGGAGAGCCTGGAGGTGGGGCGCGCCGATTTTGACGAGGCCATTGTCCGCCTGGTCGGCAAGGTGGAGCGCACCGTGGCGGATTTGCTGCAGAGTGCCGGGGTGGATGCCGGCGAGGTTGACACGATTTTGTTTGCCGGCGGCTCCAGTTCGGTCCCGCTGCTGCGGCAGCGCCTGGCGGCCCAGCTGCCGCAGGCGCGCTGCGTCGAAGGTGACGTATTCGGGGGGATCGGCGCGGGCCTGGCGCTTGACGCGGCACGCAAGTTCGGCTGAAAGCACGGGTCGATCGCCGAAGATATGCCCCGTTCGCGGGGGAAGTAGATGGCGCTAATCTCTGTTGTTGGAAATATTGAATGACTTTTTGCGCCAAGACATATTTTCTCAGGCCTTTCCCGATTGACAGCCGAGCGAATTCGTTGAAAATGGGCACTCGCATGTGCACCATCTGGTGACTTTATTGTCGGGCGTATCGTTGGTTCGCTGACATACTGGCGCAGTGTGTGGTTGTTAGGCTCCGGCCGCCACCATTCTCTGGGCATCATGCTTGGTGAGCAAAACGAGCTTATTTGAAATCTGAGGTAACAAACAAAATGGAAACCGGTACCGTTAAGTGGTTCAACGACGCTAAGGGCTTTGGCTTCATCACCCCGGACGCAGGCGGCAACGACCTGTTCGCGCACTTCTCCGCGATCGAAGGCAATGGCTTCAAGTCGCTGAAGGAAGGCCAGAAGGTCCGCTACGTCAAGGCCATGGGTCAGAAGGGCGAGCAGGCCACCAAGATCCAGGCGATCTGAGCCGCTTGAACGCCGGCTGATACTGCCGACAAGGACAAGCCCCGCCCCGTGCGGGGCTTGTTTTTTTGTGGCGCCGGGTGCGCCCCGGGGCCGTCCCGCGTGCCGTTGCCGCCGCCCTTCCAAGTGGAGAGGTACCCATGGCCGCTGCCAGGTCTACCGCGTCCCGCCGGTTGCCGTGCGCGCTGCGGCGCGCAGGCATCGGCGCCCTGCTGACCGTTGCCTGCGCCGCGGCGCCGTCCGCGTGGGCGGACGACACCGCCTTGCTCAACCGCGGCAACGATCCCTTCCTGCAGGTCAGCGCGGCCGTGCCCGCCTGCCCGGAACCGGCCGGGCCGCGCGTCAGCGAGGCCGAGTGGATGCGCGAGTCGCACCATCGCATCGAGCATGGCAACCACTGCTGGCTGGAGGGGCGCTGCCGCCTGCCCAACGCCTACCAATATGACAAGGATGTCGCCGACAGCCTGCAGCGCCGCCTGCACACGCTGGACCTGCAGCTGCCGGCCTGGCGCCGCAGCTCCCTGTGGATCACGGTGAGCGCCCGCTGGATCCTGGTGCAGGGCTGCACCGCGCCGGATTTCCCCGCGGCGGCCTTCTTCGCCGCGCTGCGCGAGGTCGCCGACGCCGAGCGCGTGATCGACCAGACCACCGCCACGCCGGCGCGCGGTGTGCCGTACCCCTTGTTTCATCCGGCCGCGGCTGCGCCGAAGTGACGCGCGCGCGGGCCGCGCCGCCGCGTGCTGTGCGTTCCGGCCGCCCGGCCTGCCCGTGAGCGCCGGGCCGGCCGCGGCGATGTTGCTATAATCCGGCCCACCCCCAATTCCGCCATCCGCTGCTTGCACGACCGGCATGCCAAGCGGCTGTTCCACGATGACGCGCCAGCCCTGCCTGCGGCCCCCGCGGCCTGCTCCAGGCCAGGGCACTCGCTGTTGGCCTCGCCGGCTCATCACGAACGGCCTGCTTGCCGCCGCCTTGCCTGCCGGATGGCTCAGAGCGTGCCGAGGAGTGACGTGTCTGGTACCGAAATCGCAGCGCCGAGCATGCCGTCCGAGGCGAATGTCGTCTCGTCGAGCAGTTCTTTCCATGCGGCCATGCGGATCCTGCCCGCGCCACAGCGCGAGGCCATGTTCCATATCTACGCCTTCTGCCGCGCGGTGGACGACATCGCCGACGGCGACGCGCCGCATGCGGCGCGGCTGGCCGGCCTGGATGCCTGGCGCCGCGACATCGCCGCCTGCTATGCCGGCGCGCCGCCCGCGGCCCTGGCCGAACTGGCCAGGCAGATCGCCCGCTACGACCTGGAGCAGGCCGATTTCCTGGCCGTGATCGACGGCATGACGATGGACGTGGTGGCCGATATCCGCGCGCCGGACGCCGCCACGCTGGACCTGTACTGCGACCGCGTCGCCAGCGCCGTGGGGCGGCTGGCGGTGCGCGTGTTCGGCATGGGCCGCGAGGACGGCGTGGCGCTCGCCTACCACCTGGGCCGGGCCCTGCAGTTGACCAATATCCTGCGCGACATCGACGAGGACGCCGAGCTGGGCCGCCTCTACCTGCCGGCCGAGGCGCTGGCGCAGGCGGGCATCCCGGCGGGCGAGCCGCGCGAGGTGATCGCCCATCCCGCCATCGGGCAGGTCTGCGCCGGGCTGGCGCGCGAGGCGCAGGCGCACTATGACCGGTCGCACGCCATCATGGCGCGCTGCCCGGCGCGGCAGGTGCGCTCGCCGCGCATCATGGCCGCCGTCTACCACGAGATCCTGGTGCGCATGCTGGCGCGTGGCTGGAATGCGCCGCGTGCGCGCGCCAAGGTGCCGCGCGTGCGCCTGCTGTGGCTGGTGCTGCGCCACGCGCTGGGCTGAGCGGGCAGGCCGCGCGCGGCCATGCCGGAGATGTCCGGGTGCGGGCATCGACCGGCAGCCGCCCGCGCCACGGAAGCCGTTCGGCATCTGTTCGAAGCCAGTCGTCCGCGTCGTTCGAAGACCGCAGTTCGACGGCCGTAGTTTGAATACCGCAGTTTGAAAGTCAGAGTAAGAAGAGGGTTCTGCCGACCATGACCCAGCTAGCAGTTTCCAAGAGTTCCCCCGCCCCGGACGCCGGCGCCGCGCAGGATGCGGCCCGCGACGATGCGCTCGAGCGGGCGATCGCCGGCGCCACCGACGCGCTGCTCGCGCTCCAGAAAGCCGATGGCCACTGGGTGTTCGAACTCGAGGCAGATGCCACCATCCCGTCCGAGTACGTCCTGCTGGTGCACTACCTCGGCGAGAACGCCGACGCCCGGCTGGAGGCCCGCATCGGCCGCTACCTGCGCCGCATCCAGAATGCCGACGGCGGCTGGCCGCTGTTCCATGACGGCGCGTCCGACGTCAGCGCCAGCGTCAAGGCTTATTTCGCGCTGAAGATGATCGGCGAGTCGCCGGACGCCGAGCCTATGCAGCGCGCGCGCGCTGCCATCCATCGCATGGGCGGCGCGGAGGCCAGCAACGTCTTCACGCGCACGCTGCTGGCGCTGTATGGCGTGATGCCGTGGCGCGCGGTGCCGATGATGCCGGTCGAGATCATGCTGCTGCCGGAGTGGTTTCCTTTCCACCTGTCCAAGGTGTCGTACTGGGCCCGCACCGTGATCGTGCCGCTGCTGGTGCTGAACAGCCTGCGCCCGCAGGCACGCAACCCGCGCAAGATCGGCATCGACGAGCTGTTCCTGCGGCCGTGCCAGGCCACGCGGCTGCTGCCCAAGGCGCCGCACCAGAGCCGTTTCTGGTTCACCGCGTTCAGCATGCTGGATGGCGTGCTGCGCGTGGCCGAGCCGCTCTTCCCCGACGCGCTGCGCCGGCGCGCCATCGAGCGCGCGCGCGCCTTCGTGGTCGAGCGCCTGAACGGCAAGGACGGGCTCGGCGCGATCTTCCCCGCGATGGCCAACTCGGTGATGATGTTCGACGTACTGGGCGTGCCGGCGGACCACCCCGACCGCGCGATCGCGCGCGAATCGATCGAACACCTGCTGGTGGTCCACGAAGCCGGGGACGAGGCCCACGACGAAGCCTACTGCCAGCCCTGCCTGTCGCCGGTGTGGGACACCGCGCTGGCCAGCCACGCGCTGCTGGAAGCCGGCGGCGAGCGCGCCACCGCGGCGGCCGAGCGCGGCCTGCAATGGCTGCGCCCGCTGCAGGTGCTCGAGGTGAAGGGCGACTGGACCGTGCGCCGCCCAGACGTGCGCCCCGGCGGCTGGGCCTTCCAGTACGCCAATGACTACTATCCCGACGTCGACGACACCGCGGTGGTGGCGATGGCCATGGACCGCGCGGCGCGCGTCGACGCGCCGGTGCCGCTCGGGCAGCGCGAGCGCTTTGCCGACAGCATCGCGCGCGCCACCGAATGGATCGTGGGCATGCAGAGCAGTGACGGCGGCTGGGGCGCTTTCGAGCCCGAGAACACCCACCTGTACCTGAACAACATCCCCTTCTCCGACCACGGGGCGCTGCTCGACCCGCCCACCGCCGACGTGTCGGCGCGCTGCCTGTCGATGCTGGCCCAGCTCGGCGAGATGCCCGAGCGCTGCAGCGCGGCGGCGCGTGCGCTGCGCTACCTGCTGGCCGAACAGTTGCCGGACGGCAGCTGGTATGGCCGCTGGGGCATGAACTATATCTACGGCACCTGGAGTGCCCTGTGCGCCCTCAATGCCGCGGGCCTGAAGCCGGACGCGCCGGAGATGCAACGCGCGGCAGATTGGCTGGTCGGCATCCAGAACGACGATGGCGGCTGGGGCGAGGACGGCGCCAGCTACAAGCTGGAATACCACGGCTACGAGCGCGCGCCGAGCACGGCGTCGCAGACCGCGTGGGCGCTGATGGCGCTGATGGCGGCCGGCGCCGTGGCGCATCCGGCCGTCGCGCGCGGCATTGCTTACCTGCAGGCCACGCAGCAGGAGGACGGCTTCTGGGCCGAGGCGCACTTCACCGCCACCGGCTTCCCGCGCGTGTTCTACCTGCGCTACCACGGCTACGCGCGCTTCTTCCCGCTGTGGGCGCTGGCGCGCTACCGCAACCTGCGGCGCGCCGGCAGCCGCCACGTGGCATGGGGCATGTAAGTCCCGGCGGGCGCGACGCGTCCGTGCTGGTCGTGTGCGGCATGGACTTCGAGGCGCGGCTGGCGGCCGCGCCCGGTGTCGCCACGCTCTACGGCTTCCGCGCCGGCGCCCTGCAGGCGGCATTGGAGCAGGGTGACTGGCCCCGCTGCGCGGGCGTGATCAGCTTCGGTGTGGCCGGCGGCCTGGAGCCGGGACTGGCGCCCGGCGCCGTGGTGCTGGCCGACGGCGTGCATGACGGCACCAGCCTGCACCCCGCCGACGCCGACTGGCTCGGCGCGCTGCGCCGGGCCTTGCCGCAGGCGCGCGTCGGCAGCCTGGCCGGCGCCGATGCCGCGGTCACCGACCTGGCCGGCAAGCGCGCGCTGCACCAGCGCACCGGCGCGCTCGGCGTCGACATGGAATCCCATCTTGCGGCGCGTTTCGCCCAGGCCCGCGGCCTGCGCTTCGCCGCCTGCCGGGTGGTGATCGATCCGGCCGACCGTGCCGTGCCGCCGGCTGCGCTGGCGGGCATGGCGGCCGACGGCAGCACCGACGTGCCGGCCGTGCTGCGCAGCCTGCTGCGCGCGCCCGGGCAGATCGGCGGCCTGCTGCGGCTGGCGCGCGACGCGTCCGCGGCGCGGGCGACGCTGAAGTCCGTGCGGGGAAGGGTCGGCGCGGGGTTTGCCCTGCCGGCAGGCTGAGCGGAGGGCGCCCGGCCTTCCGTGCCGGGCCGCATCCTGCAAGCCCTGCCGCTCCCGGCAGCGGGCCTGCCGGGAGCGCGAGGGCAGGGATCAGGCGCTCAGGCGGGCAGGAACCCTTCCACCGTCAGGTACCGTTCGCCGGTATCGTAGTTGAAGCCCAGCACCGTGGCGCCGGCCGGCAGCTCGGGCAGCTTGTGCGCGATCGCCGCCAGCGTGGCACCGGAAGAGATCCCCACCAGCAGGCCTTCCTCGCGCGCGGCGCGGCGTGCCATCTCGCGTGCCGGCTCGGCATCGACCTGGATGATGCCGTCGAGCAGCCCGCTGTCGAGGATGCGCGGCACGAAGCCGGCGCCGATGCCCTGGATCGGGTGCGGCGCGGGCGCGCCGCCGGACAGCACCGGCGAGGCGGTCGGCTCGACGGCATAGACCTTGAGCTTGGGCCAGGCATCCTTCAGCACGCGCGCGCAGCCCGTGATATGGCCACCGGTACCGACGCCGGTGATCAGCACGTCGACGCCTTCGGGGAAGTCGGCCAGGATCTCGCGCGCGGTGGTGCGCTCATGCACGGCCACGTTGGCCGGATTCTCGAACTGCTGCGGCATCCAGGCGCCCGGGGTGGACGCGACCAGTTCCTCGGCGCGGGCGATAGCGCCCTTCATGCCTTTCTCGCGCGGAGTCAGTTCGAAGGTGGCGCCGTAGGCCAGCATCAGGCGGCGGCGCTCGATCGACATGCTGTCCGGCATCACCAGCACCAGCTTGTAGCCCTTGACCGCGGCCACCATGGCCAGGCCGATGCCGGTATTGCCCGAGGTGGGCTCGATGATGGTGCCGCCCGGCTTGAGGCGGCCGTCCTGCTCGGCGGCCTCGATCATGGCCAGGGCGATGCGGTCCTTGATCGAGCCGCCCGGATTGCTGCGCTCCGACTTGATCCAGACGCGATGCTGGTCGCCGAACAGGCGCTGGATGCGGATGTGCGGCGTGCCGCCAATGGTGTGCAGGATATTGTCGACCTTCATCTGGTTTCTCCGTTGACTGGTGCCTGGTGCCTGGCGGCGCGTCCGAATGCCGGCGTGCCGGTTCGCCGGCGTGATTCTAGCGGCTTTGGCGGGCCATCGGTCCGGCGTGGCGGCAGGTTCCGCGCTGCGGCTGCGCGCCTGCCGGGCGTGTCGATGGGCGTGGATCGCTGTGCTCGGGACACAGTTGTTGACAGTAGCCATTGACTTCAAACGCTAACATTCGGCGTCATCACGGGGAAAATTCTCAAGCCAAAGGTCTTCTTTGGCTCATTTGCTGAAGCGGGGCACTGAGCGCGTTGGTCGGAATCGTCTTCCGCAGCGCCCTGGGATTCTCCTTCGAAGTCCGCTCCGCGCCAGCGGCGCCCGCTGCCGGTGTCCGACACGGCATCGACACCAGGGAACGCAAGATCGACCTGTTCCAGAGCCAGTGGATCCGTGGCAGCCGCTATGCGTTCCAGCGCGATGGGCCGCAGGCCAGCGATTTGCGCGAATTTCCGCGAGCCGTGCGTGCACGTCTCCGACACCTTGGGCCGTGCCTGCTAAGAGGCCGGCGCAGCGCTCCAGCACCATCCCCGACGGCATCGAACTGCCACGCTCGCCGCGCAGCCCGATGTACGGGGGGCACGGAGATGGCCGGCTTCGGTTTCGAACTGCGCGGCATCATGGCGCTCACCGTCCGCCTGGGCCGGTACGGGGTCGTCAAGGTGCAGGCGATCGCCGCACGGCTGCTGTTCGCGGCGGGCCGCTGGGTGCTGGCGCTGCCGGGGGCTCAATCTCGACTTCTGCCTGGAGCAGCGCCACGAGGTGCCGCTGAACGCGCTGTTCCTGATGCTGAACCCCTGTCTGGCGCGGTTGACGCTGGAGCCGGGGCCCGACCTGGTACGGCCATGGCTTCGCCGCGGCCCTGCCGAGGGTGGTGGCGCGGCGCTGCAGCTGCTCGATCGCAGGCCGGGCAGGCTGGAATACGAGACCTTCATCCGGCAATGAAGGCCACCGGCAACCGGGAGCAGTCCCCCGCCCGGCAGGGTCGACGGAAGGGGGGGCTGTTATGTACCATGCGCAGGAAAGGCGCCCTGGCGCGTTTCCGGAGCCGTGCCAGGTGGGCGCGGCGGAGGCAGAAGAGGGAAGTATGAGAATTGCCTCGGTCGAGGATGACAAAGACCAATCCGAGCTGATCCGGCAGATCCTGGTGGACGCCGGCCACGAATGCACCAGCTTCGGCGACGGCAGGAGCCTGTTGCGGGCCCTGCGCGACCAGGTCTTCGACCTGCTGCTGGTCGACTGGCAACTGCCCGACATCGCCGGTCCGGAGATCGTGTCCTGGGTGCGGCAGAACTCCGGGCGCCTGCCGCCGATCCTGTTCGTCACCAGCCGCTCCCAGGAAGAAGACATCGTCGCCGGCCTGACCGTGGGCGCCGACGACTACATGATCAAGCCGATCCGGCGCGCGGAACTGAACGCGCGCGTGCAGGCGCTGCTGCGCCGCGCCTATCCCGAGGCCGCCCAGCAGGAACAGATCGTCCGCCAGGGCAACTACTGCCTGGACGCCGGCGCGCGCACCGTGCTGGTGGGCGGTGAGCCCGTCGAAGTGTCGCCGCGCGAGTTCGAGCTGGCGCTTTTCCTGTTCCGCAACATCGGCCGCCTGCTGTCGCGGGAGGTGGTGGAGCAGGCGGTGTGGGGCCGCAGCATCGGCGCGGGCTCGCGCACGCTCGACACCCATATGTCGCGGCTGCGCATCAAGCTGTCCCTGCGCCCGGAGAACGGGGTCAGGCTGACATCCGT
Source organism: Cupriavidus malaysiensis (assembly GCF_001854325.1). Taxonomy (NCBI): domain Bacteria; kingdom Pseudomonadati; phylum Pseudomonadota; class Betaproteobacteria; order Burkholderiales; family Burkholderiaceae; genus Cupriavidus; species Cupriavidus malaysiensis. The sequence goes on along the minus strand of NZ_CP017755.1, from coordinate 2,360,123 downwards.
CTATTCCCATGGTTACCGTTTCGAGAGCGTGAATGCAGCGGATGAGCAGGCGGAGTGAAGGGGTGCGTGCCGGCGCCCGGCTGGCGCTGGCGGCTTGCGGGGTGGCGGCTCTCTGTGCCGTAGCGGTCACGCGGGTGTGGGCCGGTCCGGCCGGAACCGAAGGCGAGGACTTCATCTACCTCGTGGAGCGGGGCGATACCCTGATCGGCCTGGCGGACCGCTACATGACACGGCTCGACGGCTGGCGCATGCTGCAGCAGCTGAACCGGGTCGGCGACCCGTACCGGCTGCAGCCGGGCACGCGCCTGCGCATTCCCCTGAAATACATTGCCGAGCAGGCCGGCAGCGCCCGCGCGGTGGCGGTGCACGGCGACGTGCGCGCCGACGGCGCGCCGCTGCGTGCCGGAACGCAACTGGCCGAGGCGGCCCGCATCGAGACCGGCGTCGACGGCCTGGTGACGATCGAGCTGTCCGACCGCTCGCGCCTGACCCTGCCGCCGTCCAGCGCGGTCCAGGTGCGCCGCCTGCGCGCCTTCGCCAAGACCGGGCTGACCGACTCCATGCTGGAGGTCGGGCGCGGCGGCGCCGAGGCCCAGGTGGCGCCGGGCGGCACCGGCGTGGGCCGCTTCGAGATGCGCACGCCGATGATGGTGACCGGCGTGCGCGGCACGCGTTACCGGGTGGCGGCCGACGATGCGGGCAACCGCAGCGAGGTGCTGCAGGGCATCGTCGGCGTGGCCGGCATCACGGGCGCCGGCAAGGTTGGCAAGGCCGGCGCGGCGGCCCGGGTGGGCGCCGGCTATGGTGTGTCGGCGTCCGGCGGCGGCAAGCTTGCCGCGCCGGTGCCCCTGCCGCCGCCGCCGCAGCTGGGCGCGTTGCCGCAGCCGGTGCTGGGCGCCACGGCGCCGCTGCAGTGGCAGCCGGTCGCGGGGGCCAGCGGCTACCGCGTGGTGGTGTCGCGCGATGCCGAACAGACCGAGTGGCTGTCCACGCAGCGGGTCGCAGGCCAGCAGGCCACGCTGGCCGACCTGCCCGAGGGGGTGCTCTACGTGGGCGTCAGCGCCATCGGCGCGCAGCGCCTGACCGGGCCGGCCTCGGTGCAGCGTTTTGTCGTCCGCTTGACTCCGCCGGCGCCGTTCATGCTGCGTCCCGGCAAGGATTCCTCGCAGTACGGGCAGCAGGTCGGCTTCGCCTGGGCCCACGTGGACGGAGGCGTGCGGGCCTACGAATACGAAGTGGCCGGCGACAGCGATTTCCGCGATGCGGCGGTGCAGCCGCTGCGCAGCGAGCAGACCGAGGCCGGCCGCGAACTGGCGCTCGGCAGATGGTGGTGGCGGGTGCGCTCGCTCGACGCCGCGGGCCAGCCCGGCCCGTGGTCGGAGTCGGTGCCGTTCACGGTGGAGCCGCCGCCACCCCAGCCCAGCCTGGCCGACGATGGCGGCGACACGCTGCGCATCCGCTGGCCTGCCGCCGGCGCGGCAGCCGCAGCGGGCTATCGCGTGCAGCTGGCGGACGAGGCACGTTTCACCCATCCGCTGGTCGACGCGCATACCGAGACCAACGAGGTGGCGCTGCCGCGCCCGGGCTCGGGCTTCTACTACGTGCGCGTGGCGCGAGAGGGGAAGGGCGGCGGTAAAGCAGCCGTCAGCGAGGCAGCCTTCTCGGCGCCGCAGCGGATCGAAGTCGTGCAGTACCTGCGCGATGGCACCGGCCAGCCGGTTGCCAGCGCCGGCGGCATGATCCGCCGTGGACAATAGCCGGCCCGGCACATCTCCTGGCGGGCTGCGCGGCGCGCTGGCCGCCTACCTGGCGCCGTACCGGCGCCGCACGCTGCTCGACTGGTGGCTGCTGAGCGCCGCGGTGGCCGTGCTGGCGATCGCCGCCGCGCACTGGCAGTGGACCCAGCGGGCGGACCTGGCGGTCTACGACATCGGCATCGCGGCACAGGCCCATGCGCCGCAGCCGGACATCATGATCGTCGCCATCGACGATGCCAGCATCACCTCGATCGGCCGCTGGCCGTGGCGGCGCGCGGTGCTGGCCGACCTGATCGATCACATCGCCGCCGGCAAGCCGCGCGTGATCGGCCTGGACATCATCCTCTCGGAGCCTGACCTGCGCTCGCCGGGCGACGACATGGCGCTGGCGCGCAGCATGGCGCGTGCCGGCAACGTGGTGCTGCCGGCCCTGGCGGAGGCCGTCGGCGGCAGCTGGACCATCCGCTATCCGCTGCCCTGGCTGGGCGCCGCCGGCATCGGCCATATCGACATGGCGGTCGACGTGGACGGCGTGGCGCGCCAGGTATTCCTGCAGGAGGGGCTGCCCGGCGCCTTGCTGACGCATTTCTCGGCGGTGATCGCCGGATTCGGCCGCAGCGCGCGCCCGGTGGCGGACTACCGTCACGAGAACGCTCCCGATCCCTTCCGCGCCGACGGCGACTGGCAGCGGCGCTACCTGGTGCGCATCCCCTTCGCCGGCCCGCCCGGCACCTTTCCGCGCGTATCCGTGCGCGACGTGCTGTCGGGCGCGGTGCCGCCCGAAGTGTTCCGCGGCAAGGCGGTGCTGGTGGGCGCGGCGGCCACCGGGCTCGGCGACGTGTTCCCGACCCCGGTGTCGCGCGACGGCCGCGGCATGAGCGGCGTCGAGATCCTGACCAACACCATCCAGGCCCTGGAGCAGGGCAGCGCGATCGTGGCGGTGGCGGCACCCTGGTTCTGGCTCGGCACCTTGCTGCCGATCCTGCTGGCGGCGCTCGCCGCGCTGATGCTGGCGCCGCGCGCGGCACTGCTGATCAGCGTGCTGCTGGCCGGCGCGGCCTTCGCCGCCAGCCTGCTGCTGATGGGCCTGGCGCACCTCTGGTTCGCCCCGGCCTCCGCCATCGTCGGCTGCCTGCTGTTCTACCCGCTGTGGAGCTGGCGGCGCCAGGAGGCGGTGCTGCGCTTCCTGGCCCAGGAAGCCGCCCGGCTGGAGGCCGAGCCCGGCCTGCTCGGGGCGTCGCCGCCGCGTGGGCCGGCCGGCCGTTCGCTCGACCACCGCATGGAAGCGGTCTACCGCATGAGCTCGCGCCTGCGCGACCTGCGCCAGTTCCTCTCGGACGCGCTGGAGAGCCTGCCCGAGGCCACCGTGATCTGCACGCCGGAGGGCCGCGTGCTGCTGGCCAACCGGCGCTGCGCCATGCTCTGTGCGGCCGCGGGTGGGCGTAGCGCAGGCGAAGGGGAGACGGGCGTGCCGGCCGACGTGCACGAGTTGCTGACCCGGCTGTTTCCCGTGGCCGGCCCCGGACTGGCCTATTGGGAGGGCCTGCATGCAGCGCTGTCGACCGGCGAGGGCAGCCAGGGCGAGGTGGAGGAAGGCGGCGTGGAACTGAGCAGCGGCGACGAGCGTCCCTTCCTGCTGCGCGGCGCCGCGCTGCGCAGCAGCAATGGGGGGCTGGCCGGGGTGATCGTCAGCCTGATCGACATTTCCGAGGTGCGCCGCGCCGAACGGCAGCGCGAGCAGACGCTGCGCTTCCTCTCGCACGACATGCGCTCGCCGCAGGCCTCCATCCTGGCGCTGCTCGAACTGCAGGCCGATGCCGCCAAGGCGCTGCCGCAGCCCGCACTGCTGGCCCGCATCGGCGGCCTGGCGCGGCGCACGCTGGACCTGGCCGACGACTTCATCCGGCTGGCGCGCGCCGAGACGCAGCCACTGCGCCTGCTGGAATCGGACCTGGCCGGCCTGGTACTCGACGCCACCGATGCGCTGTGGGCGCAGGCCAGCGCGCGCCGCATCGAGCTGGCGCTGGATATCTGCGAGGAGGCTTGCGTGATGATGGCGGAACCGGCGCTGCTGGCGCGCGCCGTGGCCAACCTGGTCGGCAATGCCATCAAGTTCAGCCCGGACGGCGGCACCGTCGCTGTGAGCCTGGCCCGGGAGGCGGGCACCTATGCGATCCGCGTTTCCGACCAGGGGCCCGGCATCGCGGTAGAGGACCAGGCCAGGCTGTTCCGGCCCTTCAGCCGGCTGCACGAGGGTGAGCACGGCACGCCGGGCGGCGTGGGGCTGGGCCTGGTGTTCGTGCGCACCGTGGTGCAGCGGCACGGCGGCACCATGGCGGTGGAGAGCGAGCGGGGCGCCGGCGCCACCTTCATCATGCGCCTGCCGGCGCCGCCGGAGTCCGGCCAGCGGCCAGCGTCCGGCGGCTAGCGGGTTAGCGGGTTAGCGGCGCGCCGCCTGCGTGGCGGCACCCTCGGCGCCCGCGGAGCCGGGCGCGGCGAGGCCGGTCACGCGGCTTTCCATCTGCTTGATCTTGCGGGCCTCGCCCGCTTCCTTGCCCTGCTGCAGCGTGACGCAAAGCACTGCCGTCAGCGCCACGGCGACCATGCCGAGGGCGAGATACCCGATCACCTTCGTGCGGTTCATGGCGAAGCCGCTCCTTTCTTGCATTCCACGGAATAAGCACCGCAGTCTAAGGCCGCGCCCGGCAGGCTACTGCAAACAATTGCAATGCCTTGTGCGGCACACATGACGGGCCGCACGTGCCTGGCGGTCGACACAATTGTTGGCAGTGCCGCACAGCGACCCTCAGTAATATCGCCGCACTGCCGGACCGGCCTCGATCCGCGCGGTTTTCGTGCCCGCCCGGTCCCCCCGCACAGCAGTAGCCGGGCGGGCACGACTTTTTTCCCGGCGCCGCGCCTGGCCGCCATGCCGGTCCACCGTCGCGCGTTACGCGCCTATCCCTTCAGCCGCGCTTGTGCGCGCTGCCTTCCCGCAGCAGTTCGATCATCCGTTGCGCCAGCGGCGACAGGTACGCGCCGACCCGCGAGATCGCGCCGATGCGGCGCCCCAGGTCCAGTTCTCCCTGCCGCAGCGGCAGCGCTCTCAGCCCACCATGCGCGGCACCGTCACGCGTGCCGGCGATGGTGAGCAGGTGTGTGCCGGCGACCAGCTGGAACAGCGAGGTACTGCCGAAATCGATTTCGATGCGCAGCTTCGGCTCGCCCAGGCCGCGCTGGCGGAAGGCGGCGTCGACCTGCTGGCGCAGCACGATGTGGGGCTCCGGCAGCAGCCATTCCTGCTCCGCCAGGTCCGCCAGCCGCAGCGGACCGCGGCCATGCAGCGGGTGCGCCGGGTCGGCCAGCACGGCCAGGCTGTCGTCGAACAGCAGTGTGGCGGCGAAGGCATCGGCATGCTGGCGGGGCAGGGGGGCCACGACGAGATCGAGTTCACCGGCCTGCAGCGAGTCGGTCAGCTCGCGTGCCAGCCGCCGGTGCAGGCGCAGCCGGCCGGCGGGGCGCTCGCGCAGCAGCTGGCGGCAGGCATCCAGCACCAGCGCCTCCGGGATGGAGGGGGAGTAGCCCAGCCGCAGCATGCCGAGCTGGCCGGTGCGGATGCCCTGCATTTCCTGCAGCGCATCGTCGTACTCGAGCTGGATGCGGCGCGCGCGTTCGAGAAAGCGCGCTCCCGCCTGGGTCGGACGCATGCCATTGGCACTGCGCTCGAACAGCGGCAGGCCTGCCTGCGCTTCCACGCGCTGCAAGGCCTTGGTCAGCGCCGGCTGGCTCAGCCCGAGCGCCTCCGCCGCGCGGCCGATGCTGCCGTGCAGGGGGATCGCCAGCAGGTATTCCAGGTCGCGGGTCTCCATCTTTGCATTCCTTATGGTTATGGCTTGATAGCTGATGCGCCATTGTAGGAATGGGGGGCATCTTACAGACTGGGGGCCGGATACATCAAGGAGACAACGATGGCTTTTGCCCTCTTCCTGCAGCGGGCCGCGCGCTACTGGGGCGACCGGCCCGCGGTCATGCATCGCGAGCGCGTGCTCAGCTTCCGCCAGCTCGACGAGCGTTCCACCCGGCTGGCCAACGCCCTGCTGGGCCTCGGCCTGCGCCCCGGCGACCGCGTCGCGGTGCAGTCGCGCAACTGCGCGGAACTGGTCGAGATCGAATGCGCGCTGTACAAGTCCGGCCTGGTCAAGGCGGCGCTGAATCCGCGCTTCACCGCCGCCGAGGCCAGCGACGTGGTGGAGAACTGCACGCCGCGCGCCTTCATCGGCGGCGACGGCTATACCGGCTACGCGCGCACCACGCCGGGCTTCGCCGCGGTCGAGGCCTTCGTGGCGCTGGGCGGGCCGGCGGCCGGCTACCTCGGCTACGAGGACCTGCTGGCGCGTGGCGGCACCAGCCGGCCGCCGCATCGTGCGGCGGCGGCCGATGCCGCCGTGCTGCATTTTTCCTCGGGCTCCACCGGCCGCATCAAGGCCGCCGTGCAGAGCTACGGCAATCGCATGGCGTCGCTGCGCAAGATGCTGCTGGGCATGGACCGGCAGGCGCGGCCGGGCGACCGCCTGGCCCTGATCGGCCCGGTCACCCATGCCTCCGGCATGCTGATGCAGCCCTTCCTGTACTGCGGCGCCACGCTGGTCCTGTTCGATCGCTTCGAGCCGGCCCATTTCCTGGCCGAGGTGGCGCGCCTGCGCATCACCCATGTGTTCATGGTGCCGGCGATGATCCACATGCTGCTGGCGGATCCGGCGCTGGAGCAGGCCGACCTGAGCAGCCTGAAGACGCTGAGCTATGGCGCCGCGCCGATGGCGCCGGCGCGCATCCGCGAGGCCTGGGAGCGCATCGGGCCGATCCTGTCGCAGGGCTACGGCGCCAGCGAGTCGACCTCGGGCGTGACGCGGCTGTCCACCGCCGACCATGCCGAGGCGATCGCCGGCCGGCCCGGGCGGCTGGCCTCCTGCGGGCGCCCGCACGGCGAGACCGAGGTGCGCGTGGTCGACGAGCAGGGGCGGGAGGTGGAGGGCGACGCCATCGGCGAGATCGTGATCCGTGGCGAGGATGTGTTCCAGGGCTACTGGGGCGAGCCGGAGCTGACGCGCGAGGTGCTGGTCGACGGCTGGCTGCGCACCGGCGACCTGGCGCGGGTGGACGAGGAGGGCTTCATCTACCTGGTCGACCGCAAGAAGGACATGATCATCTCGGGCGGCTTCAACGTCTATCCGACCGAGGTGGAGGCCGTGCTCTACCAGCACCCCGACGTGATGGAAGCCTGCGTCATCAGCGTGCCCGACGCGACCTGGGGCGAGAGCGTCAAGGCCGTGGTGGCGCTGCGCCCGGGGCGCGCGCTCGAGGCCGCCGCGCTGATCGCGCACTGCCGCGAGCGCATCGCCGACTACAAGACGCCGCGCTCGGTCGAGTTCGTCGGCGAACTGCCCAAGAACCCGAGCGGCAAGGTGGCGCGCAAGGTCGTGCGCGAGCCGTACTGGCAGGGCGTGGCCCGCCGCGTGAACTGAGGAGGAAGCAAGCCATGTTCGATCATCTGACCGATCCCGCCCTGGTCGACCTGCGCGCGCGCATGCGGCGCTACGTCGAGGAGGAACTGGTGCCGCTCGAGCGCGAGCTGGGCCTGGACGCCGAGGCGCCCTGGCCGCGCGAGGTGCTGCAGGGGGTATGGCGCCGCTCCAGCGAGCTGGGCTTCTACCAGGCCTGCCTGCCGGTGGCGCTGGGCGGGCAGGGCCTGAGCATCGCCGCCCAGTGTGCGCTCAAGGCCGACCTGGCCGCCAGCGGCGCCGTGCTGGCGCCGCACGTGCTGGGCGACCTGGGCGGCCCGCCGCGCGTCGGCAATATGCTCAAGTACGCCACGCCGGACCAGCTCGAACGCTACTTCAAGCCGGTGATCCGCGGCGAGAAATCCGTCTGTTTTGCCTTGACCGAATTGCACTCGGGCTCGGACGCGCAGAGCATCACCACCAGCGCCGTGGCCGACGGCGACATGCTGCGCATCGATGGCGGCAAGCACTACATCAGCGGTGCGCCCTTCGCCGACTTCGCCATCGTCATGTGCGTCACCGACGCCGGCGCCTCGCCGCCGGCGATCTCCGCGGTGCTGGTCGACCTTGACCTGCCCGGGGTCAAGGTCAGCCAGGACTATGTGCCGATGTCCGGCCAGCACATCGACGCCGACATCACCTTCACCGACGTGCGCGTGCCGCGCGCCAACATCCTGGGCGGCGAGGGCAACGGCTTCAAGCTGGGCATGTCGCGCATCAACGTGAACCGGCTGCTGCATTGCCCGAGCATGCTGGGACTGGCCATGCGCGCCTACCGCTCGTCGCTGCAGTACGCCGGCCAGCGCCGCCAGTTCGGCGGCCCGATCGCGCGCTTCCAGGCCATCCAGCACATGCTGGCTGACATGGCGGCCGCGCTGTGGGCCTGCGAGAGCATGATCGCGCAGACCGCCGCGCTGGCCGATGCCGGCGCCGACCTGCGCATGAAGGCCGCGGCCTGCAAGCTGTTCGTCTCCGAACGCTGCTTCGAGGTGGCCGACAAGGCGGTGCAGATCCACGGCAACGTGGGCGTCACGCGCGGCCACCCGGTCGAGCAGGCCTTCCGCAAGCTGCGCATGTTCCGCGTCTTCACCGGCACCAGCGAGATCCAGCGCAACACCATCGCGCGCGCCATCCTGCAGCCGGCGCAGGGAGAACCGTCATGAACCGCAGGCAATGGCTGACGCTGGCCGGGGCGGCGGCGCTGGGCGGCCTGGCCGGCCCGGCGCGCGCGGACGCCGGCTACCCGAAGCGCCCGCTCCGCCTGCTGGTGCCCTTCCTGGCCGGCAGCGCGCCTGACAGCACGGCGCGCGTGCTGGCCGAGGGCCTGCGCCAGCGCCTGGGGCAGCCGGTGGTGGTGGAGAACGCGGCCGGCGCGGGCGGCGTGATCGGCGCCGGCATGCTCAAGCGCGCCGCGCCCGACGGCTACACGCTGGGCGTGCTGGCCAACACGCACGTGATCAATGTGCACACCTTCCGCCGCCCGCCCTACGATCCTGCGCGCGATTTCACGCCGATCGCCGCGCTGGCGGGCGGGCCCACCGTGCTGGCGGTGCCGGCATCGGCGCCGTACCGCAGCGTGGCCGACCTGGTGGCCGCGCTGCGGCGCAAGCCGGGCGGATTCAGCTTCGGTTCCGGCGGCAAGGGCAGCATCGCCCATCTTGCCGTCGAGATGCTGCCGCACCAGAGCGGGACCCGGGCCCTGCACGTGCCTTATAAGGGCGCCACCGAACTGGTCGCCGCGATGCTGAGCGGGCAGACCGACTTCGGCATGCCGGTGCTCGGCACCGCCGCGCAGTACCTGCACAACGGGCAGCTGCGCGCCCTGGCGGTGTCGTCGCCGGCCCGCTCGCCGTACTTCCCCGAGGTGCCGACGCTGGCCGAGGCGCTGCCGCCGGGTTTCGTCATCGACAACTGGAGCGGGCTGTTCGCGCCCGCCGGGCTGCCGGCGCCGCTGCTGCAGCGCCTGTTCGCCGCGGTCGGCCAGGTGCAGGCCAGCGGGGCGTTCGACACACAGTTGCGCGCCACGGCGGGCGAACTGCGCCGCAGCCCTTCGCCGGCCGAATTCGCCGCGCTGGTGGCCGGCGACGCCCGCCGCTACGGCGCGTTGATGAACGAGATCGGCATGGAGTCGACCTGATCGGAGCTGGTGCGATGGAGAAAGCGGAGTGGTCCTGCCTGAAGGACGTGAAGATCATCGACCTGAGCCAGCTGCTGCCGGGTCCCCATGCGACCACCTTGCTGATGCAACTCGGTGCCGAGGTGGTCAAGGTGGAGCAGCCTGGTACGGGGGACACCTCGCGCCAGCTCGGCGCGGCGGTGTTCGCGCAGTTCAACCGCGGCAAGCGCGCGCTCGCGCTCGACCTGAAGAGCGCGCAGGGCAAGGCGGATTTCCTCGCGCTGGTACGCGGGGCGGATGCCGTGGTCGAGGGCTTCCGCCCGGGCGTGCTGCGGCGGCTGGGGCTGGACTATGCGGCGCTGTCCGCGGTCAACCCGGCCATCGTGCTGTGCTCGATCTCGGGGTTCGGGCAGGACGGGCCCTATGCCGACCATGCCGGCCACGATCTCAACTACCTGGCGCTGGCAGGCTACTGGTCGGTGCCGGCGCAGGTGGAGGACAAGGTCTCGCGCCCGCGCACCCGCGTGTCGGACTACGCGGCCTCGGGCTACGCCGCGCTGGCGCTGGCCGTGGCGGTGATGAGCGCGCGCCGGCATGGGCGCGGCCAGCATCTCGACGTCTCGATCCATGACGCCATCCTGTCCTGGACGGCGCACGGCGCCTGGGCCGCGCGCGCGCACGCGGACAAGCCGCTGGACGCGCCCAGCGTGCTGCCGGACAACGACCTGTTCGCCACCCGCGACGGCCGCTGGCTGGCGCTGGGCATCCTGGAGAACAAGTTCTGGCTGGCGCTGGGCGAGGCCCTGGGCGCGGCGCATCCCGCGCTGCACGATCCGCGTTTCGCCACGCGCGCGGGCAGGATGCGCTACAAGGAAGAGGTCCACGCCATGCTCAAGGGCATCTTCCTGGGCGGCACGCTGGCGGAATGGGAGGCGGCCTTTGCCGGGCGGGACCTGCCGTTCTCGCCCGTGCTCGAGGCACAAGCGCTGTTCGACGACCCCCATGTGCAGGCGCGCGGCATGATCCGCTCGCTGCCGGAGGAGAAGGGGATCGCGCTGCGCTTTCCCGTCAAGTTCTCGCTCGGCCTGCCCGACAGCGGCATGGAGGTGCCCCCGCTGGGCGGAACCTGACGCTGGGTGGCGGCTGGGTGGCGGCGGGGACGGCGGGAGCGGGTGCGCCGACAGGGCGCAATCTGGGTATGATGGAAACGATGGCGTCGCCCAGGCAGGCGCCGCCGAATATGCCGGATCACGCCGGATCACGCCGTCAAGAGCCACCCCCTCATGCAACGCACGGTCGCGCCCGCACGCCCAGGAGCTCATATGCCACGGTCGCACAAGCTGCCGTCACCGCGTTCCCTGCTGCTGGCGGCCTGGCTCGCCGCGCCCGCTCTATGTGGCGCCGTGACGCTTGCCATGCCGCTGCGCGATCCCGCCACCCATGCCACCACCACTTGCCAGCTCGAGCCGCCGGTGTTCCCGCCGGCCCTGCGCGCGGCCCACGCCAGCGGAGGGGTGCAGGTCGAGCTGGTGCTGGGCCTGGACGGCAGCATCGAGTTCGCCCAGGTACGGCAGGGCTCCGGCCAGGCGGCCTTCGACGACGCCGCGCTGGCCGCGGCGGGCCGGGCCAGGTGCCAGCCCTTCCGCGATGCGGCCAGCGGTGCCCCGGTGCGCGGCAGCGCGCTGGCGCGCTTCGAGTTCCACCTTGCCGACGGCGGCGGCGCCTCGCGGCCGCAGGCCGAACCCTTGACCCTGAACAGCGAGCAGCGCGCCGCACCGCCGCCGCAGGTGTTTCCCGCCAATTACGACGAGGCGCTCAGCGTGCTGGTGCGCGCTTATGACGTGGACGCGGTGGTGACGGCGGGCATGGACAAGGCCTTCGCCAGGCTGCCCGAGCGGATCGGGCCGGTGCCGAAGGCACGCTTTGTCGAATGCACGCGCGGGCACTTGTCGGGGCCGGTACTGGAGCAGGTGGTGCGGCCCGGCTTCGCCATGGTGCTGTCCGATCCGGACCTGATGCTCAAGCTGGCGCGCCTGCTGAACTCGCCGCTGGGCCGCAAGGTCAAGGAGGCGACGCTGGCCGGCAAGGCGCTGGAGGCTGCCGGCATCACCGGTGCGGATGCGCTGGAGGCCAACCGCATGCTGGAAAGCCCCGACCTGAGGGCCTTTCTCGACGGGGGCGGCCTCAAGCGCATCAACGACGCGGTCGCGCCCTATCTCTTCGTGGCCAGCCGGCAGGCGCGTGACGCCTGCCTGAAGGAACTGGTGCCGCCCGGCACCTACCCGCTGCAGAACGAGCGCCCCGCCTGAGCGCGGCGGGCCGTGGCAGGCCGCGTCCGGTGCCTGCGCGGCGGCGCCGCGCTCAGCCCACGGCGACCGCCTCGGGCCGGTGTAGCTGCGTGGCGGCCTCGCGCACGAAGCGCACGCTGGTGTCCACCGCCGTGATCGGCAGCATGTGCCCGCCCGGCACCAGCACCAGCCGGGCGCCCGGCACCTTGGCGGCGAGCGCCTCGCCGTTGTGCGCCGGATCGAGGATGCGGTCTTCGCGTCCGTACAGGATGCTGAGCGGCAGGCGCAGACCGGCATAGGCCGGCACCTGCGGCGGCAGGCTGTGGCCGGCCGCCACCAGGTCCTCCGAGGCGGCGATGAAGTGGCTGGGCCGCAGCGCCAGCAGGCCGCCGCCGCGCGTGGCGAAGTCTTCCGGTACCGGGTCGGGACCGAACACGATCGACATGACCTGCTCGCGGCGGGCGATCGACATCGGCACCGCCAGTGTCCAGGCGATCAGCCGGCGCAGCCAGGGGCGCTCGGTGGCGAGCGCCTTGAATACCGCCGGCACGCTTTCGGGCGGATGCGTGAGCGGGGCCAGCAGGGCCAGTCCGCCGACGCGCCCCGGGTGGCCGAGCGCCAGGGCCAGCGCGATCGCGCCGCCCAGCGAGTGGCCGACCACCAGCGGGCGTTCCAGGCCGAGCCGGTCGATCAGCGCGGCCAGCGCGGCGGCCTGGGTCGGCAGGTCGGCGCCGGTGCCGGGCTGGCGCGTCGAATAGCCGGAGCCCGGGCGGTCCACCGCAATCACGCGGAAGTCGCGCGCCAAGGGCTCGATCATGCCGTAGGCAAAGTTGCCGAGCTGGCCGGACAGGCCGTGCACCAGCAGGATGGCCGGACCCTGGCCGCGCTCGACCACGTGCAGGCGCGCGCCCGGCACGTCGACGAAGCGGCCGGTGGGCGGCATGCCCTGTTCGATGCGCCGCGCGATGCGGCCGGTGAACCAGGCCAGGCTGGCGCCCAGCACGAGCAGCAGCGCGAGCATGGCGAGGAGGATGGTGGTGAGGACGCTCATGATTGCAGGCTCCGGCCGATCAGGTTCCAGTAACGGACCGGCGCAAGCCGCTCCAGCAGGGAAAGCACCACCGCGTCGCTGCCGACCAGCACGCGTGAGCGGCGTTTCTCGATGCCACGCAGGATGATATCCGCGGCCTTGGCCGGCGGCATGCGCAGCAGCTTTTCCGTGCGCTTCAGGCGTTGTTCGACCTGTTCGCGCGGGATGTCGCCGGCCACGCGGGCATTGCGCGCGATCGAGGTGGCGATGCCGCCCGGATGCACCACGGTCACGCCGATGCGGCTGTCGGCCAGCTCGTGCCGCAGTGCGTTGGAGAAGCCGCGCACGGCGAACTTGCTGGCCGAGTAGGCAGCCTGCCCCGGCGGCGAGATCAGGCCGAACAGGCTCGACAGGTTGACGATGCGGGCATCGTCGCTGCGGCGCAGCAGGGGCAGGAAGGCACGCGTCATGCGCACCACGCCCTGGAAGTTGATCGACATCAGCCAGTCGAAGTCGGACTCGCTGACCTCTTCGAAGCTGCCGCCCAGCGCCACGCCGGCGTTGTTGACCAGCAGGTCGACGCGGCCGTGCTCGGCCATCACCGCCACCGGCAGCGCGGCCACGGCCTCGCGGTCGGCCACGTCGAGCACGTGCAGGCTCACGCGTACCTGGCGCAGCTCCGGCAGCGCGGCAGTCTGCTCCAGGCCGGCGCGATCGCGGTCGGCGAGGGCCAGGTGGCAGCCGCGCAGCGCCAGCGCCTGCGCCAGCGCGCGGCCGATGCCGCTGCCCGCGCCGGTCAGCACCGCCACCCGACCCTTGAGCTGCATCTGCGCGCCGAGCGGCGCGTCGAACTGCATCACGCCGTCGTCGATGCGGCCGTAGCGGATGGTCAGCATGTCCATGAAGTAGTTCTGGTACACGCGCCAGGGCTTGCGGTCGCCCTGCCTGGGCAGCACGCTGGCGGCGCGCTGCACGTAGCCCGAGGTGAAGTCGAGGAAGGGCTCGGCCTGCACCTGGCCGTCGCGGCGCGCCACCGCGATGCGGCGGCCGTGGCGGTCCATGTAGCGCAGCAGGCGGCACACGTACTCGGCGGTCAGGTCGGCCTTCAGTGTCCACGAGGCATTGGTGTAGCCGAAGGCCAGCACCATGTTCGGCACGTCGCTCAGCATCATGCCCTTGTAGGCGATCGATTCGGCCGGCACGCGCCGCTGGCCGTCGACGGTGATGGCGATGTCGCCCAGCATATTGAGCTTGAGGCCGGTGGCGACCACCACCACGTCGGCCGCCAGTTCCTTGCCCGAGTCGAGCTGGATGCCGTGCTCGGTGAAGCGCGCGATGGTGTCGGTGACGACCGAGGCGCGGCCGTCGCGCAGTTCGCGGAACAGGTCGCCGTCGGGCACCAGGCACACGCGCTGGTCCCAGGGTTTGTAGCGCGGCGTGAAGTGCGTGCCGACGTCGACGCCGGGGCCGAGCTGTTCGGCGGCCATGCCGACCATGCGCAGCTTGACCTGCTCGGGGCGGCGGCGCGCCAGCTGGAAGAAGAACATCCCCAGCAGCACGTTCTTCCAGCGCGTGATGCCGTAGGCCAGGCCCTCCGGCAGCAGGCGGCGCAGCTTGTGCGCGATGGCGTCCTGGCCCGGCCGCGCCACGATATAGGTGGGGGAGCGCTGCAGCATGGTGACGTGGGCGGCGCTCTGCGCCATCGCCGGCACCAGCGTGACGGCGGTGGCGCCGCTGCCGATCACCACCACGCGCTTGCCGGCATAGTCGATCGACGGGTCCCAGAACTGCGGATGCACCATGCGGCCGCGGAAGTTCTCCTCGCCGGCGAAGGCCGGCCGATGGCCTTCGGCGTAGCTGTAGTAGCCGGCGCAGACATAGAGCAGGCGCGCCCGCCACTGCACCCGGCTGCCGTCGGCGGCGCGTTCGGCCTCGACCGTCCAGCAGGCCGCGCCGCTGTCCCAGTCCGCGCGGATCACCTTGTGACCGAAGCGGATGTGCCGGGTGATGCCCGCTTCGTCGGCGGTCTCGCGGATGTAGGAGAGGATCGAAGGGCCGTCGGCGATGGCCTTGGCGCCTTTCCAGGGCTTGAAGCGATAGCCCAGCGTGTACATGTCGGAATCCGAGCGGATGCCCGGATAGCGGAACAGGTCCCAGGTGCCCCCCATCGACGCGCGCGCCTCGAGGATGGCATAGCGCTTGCCGGGGCAGCGCTGCTGCAGTTGGCGGGCGGCGCCGATGCCGGACAGGCCGGCGCCGACGATGAGGACGTCGAGCGGTGAGTCTTGGGGGGCGGTGGCAGTCATGGAGAGGTCCGGATGAAATGCGCTTCTGACACTTTAGGTTGTCAGATTCCTTATGACAACCCAATCTGACAATAGGGAATGTCATAATGGCGGCATGACCTCCGAGCTTTCCCCCGCCCGCCGCTACCGCGGCGCCGATGCCGATGAGCGGCGCGCCCAGCGCCGCTGCCAGCTGGTTGCCGCCGCCATCCAGGTGTATGGCGAGCGCGGCTACCAGCATTCCACCGTCAAGGCGGTCTGCGAGGCCGCCGGCCTGACCGAGCGCTATTTCTATGAATCCTTCGCCAACAGCGAGGCCTTGCTGGCAGCGTCCTTCGAGACGGTGACCCAGGTGCTGCTGCAGCAGCTGGTCGCGGCCGGCGAGGCGGCCGGCCGCAGCGGCCGGCGCCGCGCGCTGGCGATGCTGCAGGCCTATTTCGGCGCGCTGCAGCGCGATCCGCGCTCGGCGCGGGTGTTCCTGGTGGAGATCCAGGGCGTCAGCAAGCAGGTGGACGAGGCGCTGGACGCCTCCTTGCGCGGGCTGGGCAGCCTGCTCGCGCAAGCCCTGCTGCCGGCCGGCGAGGAGCCGGATGCGCTGCTGCTGGCCGGCGCCACCGGCGGCATCATGCATGTCGCGCTGCGCTGGATCCGCAACGGCTATGCGCCCGCGGTCGAGCAGGTGGCCGCCACCGCGCTGCAGCTGGCCCTGGTGATCACGCGCAAGCCAGTGGTGCTGGCGCAACAGGCGGCGCCGGCCGGTGGCACGGCGCCTTGTCTTCAGGCGGGCGTTTGAAGCGCGCGGCAGCGCCGCGTGCGTGCGGGATGGGAATCGGGGATGGGCGTCAGGGCTTGGCCGGTTCCGGCTGAGCGGGTGCGGCGGGCGCGGCGCCGGCGGGCTTGGGTGCCGCCTGGCCTTCGCCTTCGCTTTCGCTGTCCTCGTAGTTGGGCAGGTTCTTGTCGGCGCGGCTGCCTTCGATCAGGTAGCGCCGGCGCTGCAGGTAGGCATCGCGCGTGAAGGCGTACTTGTCGAGCGCCGCCAGCGACAGCAGGTCGGTGGCGCCCAGCAGGTTGGCGCGGGTGTCGACCACGTTGACGGCGAACAGGCTGTAGCGCCAGACCGGATCGATGTAGGTGGTCGGGTCGAGCAGGAAGTTGGCGCCCAGGCCGACACCGTCGCGCACGGAGCTGGGGCCGAAGAAGGGCAGCACCAGATAGGGGCCGGACGGCAGGCCCCACACGCCCATGGTCAGGCCGAAGTCCTGCGAATGGCGGTTCAGGCCGGCCGGTGTGGCTACGTCGAACAGGCCGCCGATGCCGAACACCGTGTTGATGGTCACCCGCATGAAGCTCTCGGTGGCATCCACGGCCTTGCCCTGCAGCAGGTTGTTGACCACGTTGCCGACGTCGCCGATGTTGGCGAAGAAGTTGGTCACGGCGCTGCGCACCGGTTGCGGCGTCACCGCCTTGTAGCCCTTGGCGACAGGCTGGGCCACATAGGTGTCGACCTTGTCGTTGACCTGGTAGACGGCGCGGTTGAGCGGCTCGAGCGGATCGTCGGGCGAGGCCTGCGGACCGCTCGCGCAGCCCGCGCAGAGCAGGGCGGTGGCGGCCAGCACGGGCAGCGGATGGGGGCGGAGAAGCGGAAAGGTACGGCGCATGGCTCTGGTCTTGGGTTCGTGCCGGCTCAGCGCGCCGGCGAGGAGGTCTTGGCCTTGTTCCTGCGTTTGCGGCGGCGCTTGCCGGGCTGGCCGCTGCCGGCCACCGGGTCCGCCGGGGCCGTGCCGGGGCGGGCGCCGGCGCGCTGGCGCGGGCGGCCCATCAGCATCGGCTGGAAGAACACCGCGCCCGCCAGCGTGCAGGCCAGCGCCAGCGCCAGCAGCTTGCCCATGCTGGACGTGCCGGGGTGGCTCGACAGCCACAGGCTGCCGAAGGCGGTGGCGGTGGTGGCGGCGCTGAACAGCACAGCGTGCGTCAGGCTGGATTGCAGCAGGTGGGTCTTGCCCGCCCGCCAGGCGATCACATAGTAGATCTTGAAAGCCACGCCGATGCCGAGCAGCAGCGGCAGCGCGATCACGTTGGCGAAGTTCAGCGCGATGCCGAACGCCACGCACATCTCCAGCGTTACCACGGCCGACACCAGCAGCGGCACCAGGGTGCGCAGCACGTCGCCGACGCGGCGCAGGGCGATCCACAGCAGCACGGTGATCGACAGCACGGCCCAGATGCCGGCGTGGGCGAAGGCCGTCATGATGGTGTCGGCCGAGCCGCGGATCACGATCGGACCGCCGGTGGCCGCCGGCTCGACCCGCTGCACGGCTTCGATGAAGCGGCCGAGCGCCTGCTCGCGCGCGCTGTCCTGGCCGGCGCCGCCGGCAGGCGGCAGTTTCGGGCTGATGCCGACCAGGGCGCGGCCGTCGGGCGCCAGCCAGTCGCGCACCAGCGCCGGTGGCAGGCTTTGCTGGCTGACCGGCTGCGGCGACAGCGCCAGGTCCAGGCGCGCCAGTGCCAGGCGCAGCGGCAGGCTGAGCGCCTGTTCCGCGCGGTCGCGCGTGGCGGCATCGGCGGCGGCGAGCTGCCTGAGTGCCTTGCCGAGGCGTGCGGCCTCGGCCGCGCCCGGGCCCGGATGGTCCTCGGCGGCGAGCCCGAGCTGGCGCGCGGCCTGCTTCAGCGAGGCCACGCGCAGTGCGTCGGTGGCCGGCGGCGAAGAGGCCTGCCGCAGCACCGGCTGCAGATTGGCCGCGGCGGCCGCGATGGCTTCGAGCTTGGGCCCCTGGTCGGCCGGGATGAAGGTCTGCAGCGTGATCACGCGCGCCACCTCGGGCAGCGCCGACAGCTTGCCGGCGACCTGCCGGGCGGCGTCCAGCGAGGGCGCCAGCACGCTGACGTCGTCGGTGCCGGCCTGCGGCGCATCCTTCAGCGCCAGCAGCGTGGCCATCGATTCGGAGTGCGGGTCTTTCAGGTGGAGCGGGTCGAAGTCGAAGCGCAGGTGCAGCAGCAGCGGCGAGGCCAGCAGGATGGCGGCGCTGGTGGCGAGCAGCACCGGTTTGCGGTGGCGTTCGAAGAAGGCGTCGGCGGGCGCCAGCCAGCGCACCCCCGGTGCGACGCGGCCGCCCTCGGGCCGCATCAGCGAGATCAGCGCCGGCAGCAGTGTGAAGGTGCCGAGGAAGGCCACGATCATGCCGACGCCGGCGATCTTGCCCAGTTCCGCCACGCCGCGGTAGTCGGTGGGCAGGAAGCAGAAGAAGGCGGCGGCGGTGGCGGCGGCGGCCAGCGCCAGCGGCATGGCCGAGACGCGCGCGGCGCGCTCCAGCGCCGTGCCCACGTCGACGCTGTCGTCCACATGGCGCTCGGCGCGGTAGCGCACGCCGAACTGGATGCCGAAGTCCACGCCCAGGCCGACGAAGAGCACGGCGAAGGCCACCGAGATCATATTGAGCGCGCCCACCATGGCCAGGCCCAGCGCGGCGGTCATCAGCAAGCCGGCGAACAGGCTGATCAGCACGGCGATGATCAGCCGCTTGGAGCGCAGTGCCATCCAGAGGATCAGGATTACCGCCAGCACGGTCAGGGCGCCGTTCAGCGCGGCCCCCTCGCTGACCGAGGCGAACTCGTCGTCGGCCAGCGGCTGCGGCCCGGTCAGCCGCACCTCGGCACCGAAGCGTTCGGCCAGGCGCAGCTTGGCCGCCGCGGCACGGATCGCCGCCGAGGCCGCGGCGCCGGCTTCCAGGTCGCTGTAGTCGAGCACCGGACTGACCGTGACAAAGCTGCGCGCGAGGCCGTCGGGGCCCGGCCGCATGTCGGCGTCGAGCAGGCCCATCCACGACAGGGCGGCCGGCTTGTGCGCCAGCACGCCCTCGACCGCGCCGGCGCCCTGGCCGAGCAGGGTGGCCATGTCGGACAGCTTGACCTGGCCGAGCTGCAGCGGCAGCGCCAGCGTGGTCGAGAGCGTATCGGAGAGGCCGCGCAGCGAAGGATCGCGCGCGAGCGCATTGAGCAGGGGCCGGGCCTCGCCCAGCTGCGCGGTGGTTTCCTTGACCGCGCCGGTATCGAGGAACAGCAGGCCGTTGCGGCCGAAGAACTCGCCGCCGCCGGGCTGGCTGACCGCATGGAAGCGTGCCGGCTGCTGGCGCAGCGCGGCGGCCAGTTCGTTGGCGGCGGCATCGGCCAGTTCGAGCGCGGGTGCCTGGACCACCGCGAGGATCATCTGCTCGCGCTGCGGGAAGGCCTTGCCGATGGCGGCATCGCGCTGGGCCCACGGCTGCCTGGATTCCAGCAGGCGGCCGATGTCGGTATTGATGGCGAAGTGCCGTGCCACGTAGACGCCGCTGAGCAAGCTCAGCAGCCCGGCCAGGACGATCACGCTCCAGGCGCGTGACGTAGAGAATTTGACGATCCGGGTGAGCAGCGACGTGAGCATGTGAGGGGTGGCGTGCAGTACGGCAGCCGGGAGTATACCCGCGTGGGGGTGGGGGAGTGCCGCTGGCGCAGTCGCAATGTGATTGCTGTGCCTCGCGGCGGGCCGGCAAGCCGCTCGGCTATACTTCTTCGTTACTGACCGGCTCAAGATCAGGTTTCCTGGCGGCGGGGCCGGCCCTGCCCGCCACCGTCACGCGGGCCTCCCGCGCCCGTCCCGGGGCTCAAGCCCAAGCCTCAAGTTCCTCGTTCCTCGTTCCTCGTTTCTAGTTTCCAGCCTCCACCTCCAGCATGAATACCCATCGCATCGTTTCCCTGATCCCGCTGGCCGCCGTCGCCGTGGTATCCACCGTGCAGGCGCAGGCCATCGACCGCGCCACGGCCAGCCCGGACAAACTGGTGCGGGCCGCCGTCGAAGGCGTGATCACCACGATCCAGTCGAACCCCGAGACGCGCAGCGGTGACCTGGCCAAGATCACCGCGGTGGTCCAGCGCCAGTTCCTGCCGTTCACCGATTTCCAGCGTACCACCCGGCTGGCCGTCGGCGCAGCCTGGAAGGACGCCACGCCGGAGCAGCGCACGCAGCTCCACCAGCAGTTCGAAGCGCTGCTGGTGCGCAGCTATGCCGTCTCGCTGTCGCAGTTGCGCGACCAGAACGTCAAGTTCCGCTACCAGCCGGCACAGGCTGCGCAGGGACCGAACGACGTGGTGGTGCAGACGCGCGTGATGAACAACGGCGACGAGATGCAGATCGACTATCGCCTGCAGCGCACGCCCAGCGGCTGGCGCATCTACGACATCAATATGATGGGGGCCTGGCTGATCGAGGTCTACCGCAAGCAGTTCGCCGACATCGTCGCGCGCAGCGGTGTCGACGGCCTGGTCAAGTACCTGATCAACCACAACGCCAAGCAGGCCGCCGACGCCTGATCGGCGGCCGACCGCCTGCGTGGCCGGCCGCCGCGAGGCGGGCCGGCCACGGCGGTTCAGGGCAGCGGCGCCTCGCGCGCGTCGGTCGGCGCCGCCTTGGGCGCGCCACGGCGCCAGCGGTGCAGTTCCAGCCATTGCCAGGACAGCAGTGCCGGCACGCCGAAGAGGATTTCCCGCGCCCGCTTGACCAGGGCCAGCGACATCGAGGTCTGCGGGTCCACGCCCAGCATGTGGCCCAGCAGCAGCACCACGGCCTCCTGCACGCCGAGGCCGGCCGGCACGAAGAAGGCGACATGGCGCACGGCCTGGGTCAGGGCCTCGATGGCCAGCGCCTGCCACAAGGGTACCGGGTGGCCCAGCAGATGCAGCGCGAACCACACTTCCAGCGTACCCGCCAGCATGCCGGCGAACTGCCAGGCCAGGGCCCGCAGCAGCACGCCGCGGCGCTGGTTCAGCCGCCGGATCTGGGCGTCGAGGCGCGCGCCGTCGATCATCACGGCGATGCGGTGGTCCTCGCCGAAGATGCGCTTGGCCGCGCCTTCCAGCTTCTCGAAGATGGCGCTGTGGCGCAGCGAGAGCGCGAACAGCACCGGCACCGGCAGCGACAGCAGCAGGCCGGCCAGGATCACGGTGGCATGGCCGCCGGTGTCCATGGCCAGCAGCAGCATCAACACGCCCAGCACCGAGAACAGGTATTGGGCCAGCAGCGTCACCATCACTTCGACCACCACGCTTGCCGCGACGGCCGTGGTGTCGTGCACGCGCAGGCGTGCCAGGCGGATGCCGACCAGTTCGCCGCCGATGCTGGCGGTGGGCAGCAGGCGGCCGACCGCCTCGCGCACGGCCGCGATCCACCACAGGAAACCCAGGCCGGCACGGCGGCCGGGATCGGCCGGCGCCAGCAGCACGCGCCAGCCCTGCGCATCGAGCAGCAGCGGCACGGCGTGGAAGGGCACCAGCAGCAACAGCAGCCAGCCGCCCTGCGCCAGGATGTGCGCGACGTCGCCGACACCCTGGTGTGCCACCAGGGCGGTCAGGCCGAGCAGGCCGAACAGGCCGGTGAGATAGGCAATCCGTTTCATCTTTGCTTCAGGCGGGCGCCAGGCCGCCGAACACGTCGGCAAAGCCGCCGCGCCGTGGCGCCACTTCATCCATCGCGGCACGCACGCGCGGCGACAACAGGGCCGCGAGTTCGTCGGCGTGGCGGTAGCCAGCCATCGATTGCGTGACGCGCGCACCGGACTCCACGCCCGGGTGCAGGTAGATCTCGCCCACGCCCGGCGGCAGCCGGCGCAGGGCATCGAGCAGCACCGTCTCGTCCATGCCGCCGCTGTTGGCGATGCCCACCACGTAGTCGTTGTGGGCGACACCGGCGGCGCGCAGGCGCCGGCGCAGCAGCGCCAGCCAGGGGCGCAGCAGCAGCGGTGCGCCGTTTTCCAGCGGCAGCCGCATGGCGCGCAGGCCGTAGGCGCGGCCGATGCGCAGGATCAGCGACAGCACCGTCGGGTGCAGGTGGAAATGCTTGTGCGTGTTGACATGGTCGAGCGGCAGCCCGGTGGCCGCATAGGCCTCGAACTGCGCGCGGATCTCGGCCTCCAGCTGCCGCCGCACGTGCGGCAGGAAGAAGAAACGGCAGCCGTCGCGCGCCATGGCTGAGCCGAAGCGGCCCTCGGCGTCGACCAGGTCGGGGATCGCGCTGCGCGGCAGCACCGCAGGACCGTCGGCCAGCACCACGTGCAGGCCGACGCGCAGTGCCGGCAGGCGGCGCGCCCGCGCCACCGCGTCGGCCGCCGCCGGCGCGCCCACCATCAGGCTGGCCGCGTTGAGCACGCCGTCGCAGTGCGCCAGTTCGACCGCCTCGTTGACCCCGGTGGTGAGGCCGAAGTCGTCGGCGGTGACGATCAGTGCGCGGGCGGGGTGGGCAGGCTGTTCCAGGATCAGGCCTCGTGCGAGCGCAGGAAGCGGAAGAACTCCACGCCTTCGCGCAGGCGGCGCTTCATCATGTCCCAGCTGCCCAGCATCTCGCGCACGATCTCCCAGATCTTGCTGGGGCGGAAGTAGAAGCGCTTATAGAAGGTCTCCACGCCGTGGTAGATCTCTTCCTTGCTGAGGTGCGGATAGCTGATCGCCGCGAGCTGCACGCCCTTGTCGTTGACCAGGTTGATCACCTTGTTCTCCTCCAGCCAGCCGTTCTCCACGGCCTGGTCGTACAGGCGCGTGCCGGGGTAGGGCGCGGCCAGCGACACCTGGATGGTGTGCGGGTTGATCTCCTTGGCGTACTCGATGGTCTTCTCGATGGTCTCGCGCGTCTCGCCGGGCAGGCCCAGGATGAAGGTGCCGTGGATCTGGATGCCCAGCTTGCGGCAGTCCTCGGTGAAGCGGCGCGCGATGTCGGTGCGCAGGCCCTTCTTGATGTTGTGCAGGATCTGGTCGTCGCCCGACTCGTAGCCCACCAGCAGCAGGCGCAGGCCGTTTTCCTTCATGATCTTCAGCGTGCTGTACGGCACGTTGGCCTTGGCGTTGCAGGACCAGGTCACGCCCAGCTTGCCCAGGCCGCGTGCGATCTCTTCCACGCGGGGCTTGAAGTCGGTGAAGGTGTCGTCGTCGAACATGATCTCCTTGACCTCGGGCATGTTCTCCTTGATCCACTTCACCTCGGCGATCACGTTCTCCGCCGAGCGGGTGCGGTAGCGGTGGCCACCGACGGTCTGCGGCCACAGGCAGAAGGTGCACTTCGAGCGGCAGCCGCGGCCCGTGTAGATCGACACATAGGGGTGCTTCAGGTAGCCGATGAAGTAGTTGTCGATCTTCAGGTCGCGCTTGTAGATCGGGGCGACGAAGGGCAGTTCGTCCATGTTCTCGATCATCGGGCGCGGGCCGTTGTGCTCGTGCGAGCCGTCGGCCAGCTTGTAGCTGAGGCCGAGCACGTCCTTGAGCGGCTTGCCCTGCGCGACTTCCATGCAGGTGTAGTCGAATTCCTCGCGGCAGACGAAGTCGATGGCGTCGCTGGCGCCCAGCGTGCCGCCCGGGTCCACCGCCGGCTTGGCGCCGACCATGCCGATCATCACGCCGGGCTTGCGCTTCTTCAGTTCCTCGGCGAACTTGGCGTCGGTCGGGAAGGAGGGCGTCGAGGTGTGGATGATGACGAGGTCGTAGTCGACGGCGATGTCCAGCGTCTGCTGCACGGTCAGCTCGTCGGCGGGCGCATCGAGCACGCGGCTGCCCGGGATCAGGGCCGCCGGCTGCGCCAGCCAGGTCGGGTACCAGAAGGACTTGATTTCGCGCTTGGCTTGGTAGCGCGAGCCGGCGCCGCCATCGAATCCGTCGAAGGAGGGGGCTTGCAGGAACAGTGTTTTCTTTGCGGCGGTCATAGCGGCTTGCGGGAAACGATGCCGTTTGCGGCTGGGTTGAGTTTGTCGGGTTCCGGGCGGGCGGCCTGCGCACGTGGCGCGGCCGCCGCCGTGGCGGGCCGGTCTTGGGTCGACATCACCTGGTCGCGCCAGCGCACGCGCTTGCCGGGCAGGGCGGCAGCCCATTCGGCCAGCAGCAGCATGTCGCGCAGCGGTGCCAGCAGCGCGTCGCCGGCGCTGCCGGCGAGCACGCTGCGCGCGGCCGCGCCGGCGGCGGCGATGGCCAGCACCGCCGGCAGCGGCGCCAGGGCGAGGCCCAGCGCCAGCATCGGCCAGGTGAAGGTAATGAAGGTGAAACTGAAGCCGGCCGGGTTCAGCGAGCGGATCGTGCGCAGCCAGCGCAGCTCGTGGCTCCACAGCTCGGCCAGGCGCGTCTCGGTCACGTCGGTGCCGACCACGACCTCGGACAGCACCGTGCGCAGGCCGAGCTGGCGCGCGAGTTCGCCCAGCCAGAAGTCGTCGGCCAGGCGGTCGGACAGCGCTTCGAAGCCGCCGATGGCGGCCAGCGTGCCGCGGCGCAGCGCGATGGTGGCGCCGAAGGCGAAGCGGCGCGAGCCGCCGGCATGGGCGATGCGCACCGACGGCGCGAACCAGCCATCGATGAAGCCGGCGCCCAGGCGCGACCACAGGCCGCCGACCGGGCGCCCGCGGTACAGGCAGGTGACCACGCCGACCTGCGGGTCGGCCAGCGGCGCCGCCACGCGCACCAGGTAGTCGGGCGGCACGGCGATGTCGCTGTCGGCCAGCACCAGGTCATCGTGGCGCGCGGCGGCGAACAGGTTGATCAGGTTGCTGACCTTGAGGTTGCTGCCGTGCACGCGCGGATCCACCACCAGGGCGATGTCGCAGGCGGGGAAGTCGGCGCGCAGCCGCTCGACCACGGCGATGGCCGGGTCGGCGGCGTCGCGCACGCCGAACACGATCTGGTAGCACGGATGCGTCTGGCGGCACAGGCCGGCCAGGTTCTCGTACAGGCGCGGCTCGGCGCCGCACAGCGGCTTGAGCACGCTGACCGGACGCGGCGCGGCCGGCGCCGGCCAGGCCGCGGGCGCGCGCCGGCCGGCCCAGGCGGCGGCCAGGGCATAGCCCGCCGCCACCGAGGCGAGCGCGCTGCCAAGCAGGGTCGGCCAGGCTGCCGCCATCGTCCTCAGGCGGCTTCCGCGGCCTGGTTGGCGGCTGCCTTGCCGCCCTTGGACGGCTTGGCGCGGCCGATCTCGGCCAGCTTGATCTCGACGTGGCGCGAGAACACGTACTCGGCGGGACGCTGCTTGTCGAGGGGGATGTCCGGCGCCATCGGGCCGTCGGTGCGCACGCCGCGCAGGCTCACGCCGAGCGCCTTGAGCGGGTGGGCGAAGGTGTCCGCCACCGCGGTCGCCTCGTAGCCGCTGTGCACCATGCAGTCGGCGCACTTCTCATAGTTGCCGGTGCCGTAGGCGTCCCAGTCGGTGGTCTCCATCAGTTCCTTGAAGGTCTTGACGTAGCCTTCGCCGACCAGGTAGCACGGGCGCTGCCAGCCGAACACCGTGCGTGCCGGGTTGCCCCAGGGCGTGCAGTGGTAGGTCTGGTTGCCGGCCAGGAAGTCGAGGAACATGGTCGACTGGCTGAACGACCACTTCTTGCCGCGGCCGCGGCTGAGGATGTCGCGGAACAGCTGCTTGGTCTTGCCGCGGTTCAGGAAGTGCTGCTGGTCCGGGGCGCGCTCATAGGCGTAGCCCGGCGAGACGGTGATGCCGTCCACGCCCATGGCCTTGACCGTGTCGAAGAAGGCCGCCACGCGCTCCGGCTGGGCGTCGTTGAACAGCGTGCAGTTGATGTTGACGCGGAAGCCGCGCTGCTTGGCCGCGCGGATGGCTTCGACGGCCTTGTCGTAGACGCCTTCCTGGCTGACCGAGTGATCGTGCGCCTCGCGGTCGCCGTCCAGGTGGACCGACCAGACGAAGTACGGGCTGGGCTCGTACTGGTCCATCTTCTTTTCCATCAGCAGCGCGTTCGTGCACAGGTAGACGAAGCGGCGCCGCGCGATGATGCCGCGCACGATCTCCGGCATGTCCTTGTGCAGCAGCGGCTCGCCGCCGGCGATGGAGACCACCGGCGCGCCGCACTCGTCGACCGCCTCCAGGCACTCCTGCACCGACAGGCGCTGGTTCAGGATGGGATCCGGATAGTCGATCTTGCCGCAGCCGTTGCAGGCCAGGTTGCAGCGGAACAGGGGCTCGAGCATCAGCGCCAGCGGGTAGCGCTTCTGTCCGGACAGGTGCTTGCGCACGATATAGGTGCCCACGCGGGCAACCTGCAGGAAAGGAATGGCCAAGGCGGTGTTCCTAGTTCTCAAGTGCAGTCGGCCACGCTGAGCGGGGCCGGCTGCGGTTCGGTTTG
Source organism: Cupriavidus malaysiensis (assembly GCF_001854325.1). NCBI lineage: Bacteria > Pseudomonadati > Pseudomonadota > Betaproteobacteria > Burkholderiales > Burkholderiaceae > Cupriavidus > Cupriavidus malaysiensis. Next base: position 2,333,960 of record NZ_CP017755.1, on the reverse strand, counting down.
TCGGGCGGCCGCGGTGTCAGGGCGGGCGTCGGCGAGTTCGGCGGGCAGGCGGAACTCGGCGTGTTCCTCGATACCCTCCATGGTCGACACGTCGACCGGTCCCAGCCGGCGCAGCGCGGCGATCACGTCCTCCACCATCTCCTCGGGCGCGGAAGCGCCGGCACTGATGCCGACCACTGCCGCGTCTCGCACCCAGGCCGGATCCAGCTCACTGCCTTCGGCAAGCAGGTAGCTCGGCACGCCACTCTCGGCACCGATCTCGCGCAGGCGATTGGAATTCGAGCTGTTGGTCGCGCCGACCACCAGGATCACGTCGACGTGCTTGGACAGCTCACGCACCGCACTCTGGCGGTTTTGCGTCGCATAGCAGATGTCGCGGGTGTCCGGGCCGACGATGTCGGTGAAGCGGCGCTCCAGCGCCGCGATGATACCCCGTGTATCGTCCACGCTCAGCGTCGTCTGCGTGACGTAGGCGAGCGGAGCGTCACGCGGCAGGTCCAGCGTTTCCGCCTCCGCCGCGTTCTGCACCAGGATGACCTTGCCCGGGATCTGGCCCATCGTGCCTTCCACCTCGGGGTGGCCGGCATGCCCGATCAGGATCACGGCACGGCCGCTGGCCGCGTACTGGCGGCCCTGCGTATGCACCTTGATGACCAGCGGACAGGTGGCGTCGATGGCGTGCAGTTCGCGCGTGCGCGCTTCCGCCTCGACTTGCCTGGACACCCCGTGGGCACTGAAAATGGTCACGGCGCCAGAAGGCACCGTGTCCAGTTCCTCGACGAATTTCGCGCCCTTGCGCTTCAACCCCTCGACAACCTGCTTATTGTGCACGATTTCGTGCCGCACGAACACCGGGGCGCCGTGCTTGACGAGGGCGCGGTCGACAATTTCGATGGCGCGCACCACGCCGGCACAAAAGCCCCGGGGCTGGGCAAGAATCACTTGCATACAAAAAACCCCCGACCCAAGGATGGGTGTGAAAGACAAATTAATATTGCTGTTCCGGAATCACATTTCCGTAACACGGTGGTTACTATATACCGCTGCCGGTTTCTTTGTCCGGCCGCCCTGCAGGGCAGGCCGTTGACCGGTTTGCCCGCGACACTACCGCAACAGGACTCATGACGGTAAAAAATGTAGTTTTCGTTACAGGTGCATCTGGTTTCCTCGGCTCCGCCGTGGCGCGTCAGGCACTCTCCCGCGGCTTCGAGGTGCGCGCGCTGGTACGCGCCTCGAGCCCGCGCCGCAATCTGGAAGGCCTGCCGCTGCAGGTGGTCGAAGGTGATATGCGCGATGCCCAGGCCATGGCGCGTGCGCTGGACGGGGTGCGCTACCTGTTCCACGTGGCGGCGGACTACCGGCTCTGGGCACCGGATCCCGAGGAGATCGTGCGCACCAACCTGGCAGGCACCGAGACCGTGATGCGGGCCGCCCGCGCCGCCGGGGTCGAGCGCATCATCTACACCAGCAGCGTCGCCACGCTGCGCGTGGCGGGTGCCACCGCGCCGGTGGACGAGACCGCCGGCATGCGGCCGGACGAGGCCATCGGCGCGTACAAGCGCAGCAAGGTGCTGGCCGAGCGCGCGGTCGAGCGCATGGTGGCCGAAGAGGGCCTGCCGGCCGTGATCGTCAACCCCTCCACGCCGATCGGGCCGCGCGACGTGCGCCCCACGCCCACCGGCCGCATCATCGTCGAGGCGGCCACCGGCAAGATCCCGGCCTTCGTCGATACCGGCCTGAACCTGGCCCATGTGGATGACGTGGCCGAGGGCCATATGCTGGCGCTGGAGCGGGGCCGCATCGGCGAGCGCTATATCTTGGGTGGTCAAGACGTCACATTGCAACAGATGCTGCGCGATATCGCCGGCTTGAGCGGCCGGCGCGCACCGACGGTGCAACTGCCGCGCTGGCCGCTGTACCCGCTGGCGCACGTGGCCGAGGCGGTGGCCCGCGTGACCGGCAAGGAGCCCTTCATCACCCTGGACGGGCTCGCCATGTCGCGATACCGCATGTTTTTCCGCTCGGACAAGGCCGCGCGCGAGCTGGGCTACCGCGCCCGGCCGTACCAGGAGGCCCTGCGCGACGCGCTGGACTGGTTCCGGCAGGCTGGCTATCTGGGGTAAGGCAGGCACGGCAGGGCGGGTGTGGCGGGGCTTCCGGGATCCGGGACGGTTCAGGAACGGACGGGAGCCTGCGCGCGGCCCTTCCACTGCCCGCCGCGGCGCAGCCAGTAGCGGCGCGCCGAGTCGATGGTGGCGCCCAGATAGAACAGGGCGGTGGCGGGCAGCAGCGGTGCCAGCCAGGCCGGCTGGCGGTACTCGCGCAGCATCGGCAGGTAGGCCAGGCTCATCATCGCCCAGGCCAGCCAGGCCGGCCACAGCAGCGCGCCGGCGGCCAGGCCACCGAGCGCGAGCAGCGGCGGCGCCAGGTAGGTCAGCACCATGCCCAGGCAGGCGCCGGCCAGCATCCACGGCGAATAGTGCAACTGGGTATAGGCACTGCGGGCGATCATGTCCCACAGGCTGCGCCAGTCGTCATAGGGCCGCAGCGAGATGCTGTCGTCGGCCAGGTCCAGGCAGATCGGGCCGCCGCGCTTGATCTGCGCCGCCAGGCTGCAATCGTCGATCAGTTCGTGCCGGATGGCGGCAAAGCCGCCGATGCGCGCCAGCGCGCTGCGCCGGGCCAGCATGCAGCCGCCGGCCGCGCCCGCCACCTTGCTGCGCGGATTGCGGATGCTGGCGAAGGGGTAGAGCTTGGCGAAGAAGAAGATGAAGGCGGGCACGATGAAGCGTTCCCACCAGGAAGCGCAGCGCAGCCGCACCATCAGCGAGACGAGGTCGCGCTGCTCGTGCTCGGCGCGCGCCACCAGTTCGGCCAGCACGCCCGGCCCATGGTGGATGTCGGCGTCCGTGAGCCAGATATAGCGGGCCTCGGGCGCGATCGCGTCGGCCGCCGCCAGTCCTTCGGACTGCGCCCACACCTTGCCGCTCCAGCCGGCGGGAAGGTCGCGCGCCGACACCACGGTGAGTGCGTCCGCGCGGCCGATATCGGCCGCGGCCTGGCGTGCGATGGCGGCAGTGCCGTCGTCGCTGTGGTCGTCGACCACCACCAGGCGCAGCCTGCCCGCGTAGCGCTGGCCGAGCATGCCGGCGACGGCGCGGCCGATCACGTCGGCTTCATTGCGCGCCGGCACGATGCCGATCACTTCCGGCCACAGGACGGGCCTGGGGGAGGGCGCCGGCTTGCGCACGCGCCAGAAACCGGCGCGTGCGCCCAGCAATACGCACCAGATTGCCAGCGACACCAGCGCCAGCGCAAAAGCAATCTTCAGGAACATGGAATCAACGTAGGAAACGGCGGGCAAAACGGGCCAGGCGGGGCACGGTATCCGGGCGCAGCAGGCGCGTATCATAGCCCGCCATGCGCTTCTCGTTCTCGGCCAGGCAGAGATCGATCATGGCGGCGGCCGACATGGCCTCGCCCAGCGCCGCGCTGCCGCTCATGGTGAAGCTGGCATCCCGCGCCACGCCGTCGGCGTCGATGCCGCGCGCGATGCCGATACGTTCCCAGACCAGGAAGGCCCACACCCGTGCCACCTTGAGCGCGAACAGCGGGCGGCGCCACCACGGCAGGTTGCGGCGATACCAGGCGGCCCAGTTGACGAAGAAAAGGATATGGCGCCCCTCTTCCTGGATCACCGGCTCGAAGGTCTCGACCAGTTCCGCCGGGAAGAAGCCGGAGCGCCTGGCGGCGGCGAACAGGCCGAAGGCGAAGAAGCTGTCGATGCACTCGCTGTAGCCGGTCACCAGCCAGCCCCATTCCGGATCGGCGGGCGGCGGGTAGTCGGGTTCCGGCGCGAGCGGAATGCCATAGGCCTCGACCAGCTTGGACAGCACCTCCTTGTGGCGCGCCTCCTCGCCGCCGTCCATCTCCAGCGCGCTGCGCAGCAGCGGGTGGGCCACGGTCCGGGCGAAGGTCTTGACACGGATCGAGGCGCGCCCCTCGGTCTGCACGGCGATGTCCCAGATCGGCAGGGAAGTCACGCGCTGCAGTGCCTCGGGCGTGAGCGCCGGCCATTCGATCACGGCCGGCCTGTAGGGGTTGTGGGTCTGCAGCAGCATGTTGCAGAACATGCGCAGGTGCTGCTCGGAGCCGATGCGCAGCGGACCCGGCTCCGGATCCATCCAGTTGCGCATGGCGTGGTCGGCCTGTTCGATGGCCTTGCGGGCGATGGTAGTCGCCACGGCCGCGGCCCTGTCCTCGGCGCCCGCCCGCGGTTCACGCGGCGGCGCGTCTAGAGCGTCGGACATCCTGTTCCTCGGGCAAAGAGAGAATTGCACGGGGGCGATTGTAACCGGGACCGCCGCGGCTTGCCTCGCGCGGCGGGCGGAAATGGGCAGTCAGCGCCGCGCGAGGCGCCGGCGTGCGCGTCGTACAGGCGCCTGAGCGGGCGTGGCGGCCGTCAGCCGGCCGGCGGCGCGTGCAGCCACTCGGCCACCGGGCACGGCGGCCCCAGCAGGTCTCCCTGGCCCTGGTCGCAGCCTTCCCATTTGAAGAACTCCAGGTCGGCCGCGCTGGCGATGCCGTCCGCCAGGGACTGCACGCCGAGCGTGTGCGCCAGCGCGATGACGGCGCGCGCAATCGCGCTGCGCTCCGGATCGGCCGCCACCCCGTCCACATGGGAGCGCGCGATCTGCATGCGGTCCGGCTGCAGGCGGCGCAGGTGGGCCAGCGAGATGGGGCCGCTGCCGACGTCGCCCAGCGTGATGGTCACGCCTTGGTCGCGCAGCCGGGAGCAGGCCAGGCGCGCGGTTTCCGCGTCGCCGCCCGGCATATCCCAGGCCCCGCTCCCGTCTGGCAGGTGGCCGGACAGCAGCAGGTCCAGCGCGCCGGCTGGCAGGCCGGCCTCGTCCAGGGCCTGGCGGACCTGCTCCGGCAGTGCCTGCAGGATGGCGCCGGCGCCGGCCGCGGGCAGCAGGACGGGCACGCTGATGCGTGGCGGCGGCTCGGCCGCCGCGGCTGCCGCTTCCCCCGCGGCGCGGGGCCGCAGTGGCGCCGCGCGCCATGCGCCGGCCAGCGCGCAGGCGTCGCGCAGCAGCGCGGCGTGCATCGGCTCCAGCAACGCCGTGCCGCGTAGGCGGGTGGCGAGGGCGGCGTGGGGCAGCCAGCCGTCCGCCTGCGGCCACTCGGGCAGCAGTGCCACGGCGGCGACGGTACCGCGCGCGAGGTCGACCTGGCACTGGGCCTGCAGCCGGTAGCGCCGTTCGCGCAGGGCCCGTGCGACGTCTTCCTCGGTGCGCGGATCGTGCGTGGGCGCCGCTGCGGGCGGTGGCAGGTGCGCTTGCTGCAGCGCGCGCACGTACTGGTAGCTGCGCAGCCCTGCGATCACCACCGAGGCCAGCTTGCGCGCCGTCAGCTCGGTCTTGACGAAGTAGCCATTGATTTCATAATCCAGCACCACCTCGGCTTCGGGCGCCATGCCGGGGTGGCCGGTGCGCAGCACGATCTGCACGTCGGCGTTGCGCAGTTCGCGGCGGATGCGGTGCACCACCTCCAGGCCGGCCTGGTCGGTCTCCATCACGACGTCCAGCAGCACCAGCGCCGTATCGGGATGCGCCGACAGGTGGGCCAGGCACTGCTCGCCGCTGTAGGCGCTGTGGAAGACCACCGGCCGGCCGCCGAAGCTGAGGTCGCGCAGGACCAGGCGGGTGACGTCGTGCACGGCGGGTTCGTCGTCGACCAGCAGCACCTGCCACGGCGGCAGGGTCGACAGCGGCTCGGGCATCGGGGAGCTTGGACTCATGTGGGATTCCCGGCGGGAACGATTGGAATGGTGGCCCTGGCCGAGGGCGTGACGCGCGGCATGCGCACGGTGAATTCGACGCCGCCGCCGGCCCGCTCGGCCACCGCGATGGTGCCGCCCAGCCGCTGCGTGACCAGGTTGTAGACCAGGTGCAGGCCCAGGCCGCTGCCGCCCTGGCCGCGGCGCGAGGTGTAGAAGGGTTCGAAGATCTTCTCGTGCAGCGCGCGCGGGATGCCGCAGCCGTCGTCGGCATGGCTCAGCGCGATGCCGTCGTCCTCGTCGCGGCGGGCCGCGATGCGGATGGTGCCGGCGCGGCTGTCGCCGAAGCCATGCTGCAGCGAGTTCATCACGAGATTGGTGAGGATCTGCGCGATCGGGCCGGGGTAGCTGTCCATGACGATGCCGGCGGGGCAGTCGACCAGCAGCCGCACGCGGGTGTCGCGCAGGCCGGGCCGCAGGCTGGTCGCGGTCTCGCGCAGGTAATCGCCGAGATCGAAGCGGCGCCGCTTCTCGCTGGCCTGGTCGACGGCCACCTGCTTGAAGCTCTGCACCAGCTGGGCGGCGCGGTTGGCGTTGGACAGCAGCAGCCTGGCCGATTGCGCCGCGTCTTCCAGGTAGCGCTCGAGCTCGCCCGGCTGCAGCTCGCCGCGCGCCTGCCGCGCCAGCACCGCATCGGTACGGTCCTGCAGGTAGGAGGCGGCGCTGACGGCGATGCCGACCGGCGTGTTGATTTCATGCGCGACGCCGGCGACCAGGCCGCCGAGCGAGGCCATCTTCTCCGACTCGACGAGGTGCTTGCGCGCCGATTCGAGATGGCGCAGCGACTCCAGCAGTTCCGCCCGCGCCAGCTCGCGGCTTTCGTGCGACAGCACGATCCACCAGGCGCCGAAGGCCAGCAAGGGCAAGGTCGCCGCGTAGACGCGCAGCAGCAGTTCGGCGAATGGTGTCGCGGACGAGGCGGCGGCGCCGTCCATCAGGCGCCAGGCCAGCAGGAACAGCGCGCCCATGGCCGCGGCCGCCGTCAGGAAGAGCGCCAGGAAGCGTGCCAGGCGCCCGGTGAAGCGCGGCGCCAGCATGCCCGCCGGGCCCGCGCGGTGCGCGCGGGCCGGGGCGTCGGCGGGCCGCTTGCAGGCATCGTGGCAGTGGTTGTCCAGGCCGCAGCACAGCGAACAGATCGGGCCGCCGTAGAACGGGCAGTGCGCCATGTCGGGCGCTTCGTAGTCGCGCTCGCAGACGCAGCAGCGGATCGGCTCGTCGGCGCGGTGCGCGCGGAAGCGGCTGTTGTCGCGCGCGATGTAGTAGCGGCCGCCGGTGGCATAGGCGATGGCCACGGCGCAGCAGAAGGATGCCGCCAGCGCCAGGAAGGCGGCGTAGGCGCGGGCGGTGGCGCCGAACAGTCCCGCGTAGGCGCCGAGGCCGGCCAGCGAGGCGGCCAGCATGGCCCCGCAGCCGACCGGGTTGAAGGCGTGCAGGTAGGCCCGGCGGAATTCCACGTGGCGCGGGCTGATGCCGAGCGGCTTGAGCACGACCAGGTCGGCCACCAGCGCCCCAAGCCATGCGGTCACGACGATCGCGTAGACGCTGAGCACCGCCTCCAGCGTGGCGAAGATGCCGAGCAGCGTCAGCAGCAGGGCGATCACGACATTGAACACCAGCCAGACCACGCGCCCGGGATGGTAGTGCGCCAGCCGCACGAAGACGTTGGACCAGGCCAGCGAACCGGCGTAAGCATTGGTCACGTTGATCTTGATCTGCGAGACGAGCACGAACAGCAGCGCCACCCCCAGCACCACCTCGGGGCGGTCGAACACCTGGCCGTAGGCCCACAGGTACATATGGATGGGCTCCATCGCCTGCCGGCTGTGGATGCCGGCGTTCAGCGCCAGTACCGCCAGCAGGCTGCCGGCCATGACCTTGAGTCCGCCGATCAGGATCCAGCCCGGACCGGCCAGCAGCAGGGCGCTCCACCAGGCGCGCCGGTTGGCGCGGCTGCGGTCGGGCAGGAAGCGCAGGTAGTCGACCTGCTCGCCGATCTGACCCATCAGCGAGAACAGCACGCCGGTGGCGGCGCCGAAGGCCAGCAGGTCGAAGCGCGCCGTGCCGCCGGACAGGCCGGTGAAGGCCGCCCACTGCGAGAACACGTGCGGGTCGTGGCCGAGGATGTAGGCGAAGGGCAGGACCAGCAGGACGGCCCACAGCGGCTGGGTCCACATCTGCAGCCTGTTGATCAGGGTCACGCCGAAGAAGACCAGCGGCACGATGGCCAGTGAGCAGATCAGGTAGCCGAGCGTAAGGTCCAGGCCGGTGGCGAGCGCCAGGGCCTGGGCCAGGATGGCCGATTCCAGCGCGAAGAAGATGAAGGTGAAGGAGGCGTAGATCAGCGAGGTGACGGTCGAACCGGCATAGCCGAAGCCGGCGCCGCGCGTGAGCAGGTCGATGTCGACGTTCGCCGTGCTGGCGTGGTAGGCCACCGGCAGGCCGACCAGGAAGATCAGCAGGCAGGCCAGCAGGATGGCGGGGAAGGCGTTCTGGAAGCCGAAGCTCAGGGTCACGCTGGCGCCGATCGCCTCCAGCGCCAGGAAAGAAGCGCCGCCCAGCGCGGTGTTGGCGAGCGTGAACGGTGTCCAGCGCCGGTACGAGCGGGCCGCATAGCGCAGTGCGTAATCCTCGAGCGTCTCGTTCGCGACCCAGGATTGGTACTCTCGTCGAATGCGCATGGCGTGGGCGTCGGCGCGGCGGGCGCGCTCGGGAATGCTGCGGGGCGAGGGGCCATGGCGCGCGGCGGCGCAGGCAGGCGCCCCGATTATTGTCGGATTCGCCGCGCCGCGCAATGCGGTGCGCCGAGGGTATGCGCGCCTTGACTTTTGCCGGGCGCGCGCAAACACTTCCCGGCAAAGATCCGGTCCGCGTCATTGCGGCGCCGACCCACGCCCCCCCGCGCTGCGCCGGGATACCAGGAGGAGCCGCGCTTGGCAGCGCACGACGCCGATCCGCCCGAGACGGGCGAACTGCTCTACCGCATCCACGCCGCGCGCGACGATGCCGCCTGGCACGGCGTCATGACGCAATTGTGCGAGCGCCTCGGCGCGGCGGCAGCGCTGCTGGCGCGGCGCCACCTGGCCAGCGGCCGAAGCGAACTCCTGCACGGCGCGCCCGCCGACGACGGCTTTGCACGCAGCTTCGCCGACTACGCCCCGCGCAACCCCTGGTTTCTCTTCGCCGACGCCTGCCAGCCGCTGCAGGTCAGCACCGGCGAAGACGTGCTGGGCAGCCGCGAGTTGTGCCGCACCGACTACTACCAGGCGGTACTGCAGCCCTACGGCTACCTGCATCGCCTGTTCGGCGTGGTGGCGCGCGACGGCGAGCATCTCTGCTACCTGGAGCTTTACCGGGAAGAAGGCCAGCGCCGCTTCGGCGCGCGCGAGAAGGCCGAGTTCCGGGGAGTGCTGGCGCATGTGGCGCTGGCGCTCGACAACCGCTGGCAGCGCCGCCGCGCCGACGACGTGGGCGCGGCGCTGATGCGCATCGTCGACAGCCATGCCGCGGCGACTTTCCTGGTCGAGCCCGACGGGCGCATCGTCTATGCCAACCGCAACGCCCATGGCCTGTGCGGGCAGGGCAGCGGGCTGTACCGCGATGGCGAGCACCTGGCGGCGGTGATGCCGGCCGACCAGCGCGCCTTGCGCGAGATGCTGGCGGCGATGGCGCGGCTGCCCGCGGAGGGCGGAACGGCCGGCGGCCGCCAGGCGGGATCCGCGCCGACCCAGGTGCTGTCCGTGTCGGCGCCCGGCGGGACGCTGCCCACCACGCTGAACCTGCAGCCGGCCGGCGCCTGGCTGCATGGCGGGCCTGGCCGGCCGCGCGCCCTGCTGGTGGTCAGCGCGCGCCGCCAGGGCGCCGAGCACGCGCACCAGGATTGCCAGTTCGCGCGCCACTTCAAGCTGAGCGAGGCACAGGCGCGCGTCAGCGCCCTGGTCTTCGCCGGCCATTCGATCGCCTCGCTCGCGCAGGCCCTGCACGTGTCGGAGAACACGGTGCGCAGCCACCTCAAGCAGATCTTCCAGAAGACCGATACGCACGGGCAGATGGAACTGGTGCGGCTGCACGCGCAGCACTGCCCGCACGCCTGAGCGCGCCGCCCGGGCGGGCGCCCGCCTGGCCGATGCGTGCCGCGCCGTCCGCCGTACTTCCGCTCGACCCTCAGACCGGCTCTCAGGCCTGCGTTGCGACGCATTGCCTCCCAGCGCGCCATGACGCTTGCCGGTGCGCGCGCCATGGGTCCGGTCCGGCATCCGCTCCATCCGTGCCGCCCGCCTCACCCGCCTGGGGGAGGCGGCCTCGTCCGGCAGGGTGAGGCGCGAATCGTCGCCGCGAGGGATTCGCCGCGGCGGCCGCCTGCCTATAGTGGATCCGTTCGCCACAGGCGTGCCGCTGCCTTCGCGCCCGCCCCCAAACCCGGCGTGCCGCCGGGCCGGACCGAACGCTGAGGCGAGCCGCGCGCACGGCGGCAACCACGACAACGACCACAACGACAACGATAACGAAGGCAACCCGGAGGAGACGACATGCTAGGCCTGACCTTGCTGTACGTAGGCGCGGTGCTGTTCCTCAATGGCTTATGGCTGCTCGGCAGGATCGGCGACCGTGAGATCTGGGTGGTCAATATCTTCTCCGGCGGCGTGACCATGCTGGTGTCGCTGCAGCTCATCTTCGGCAGCGACGCCGGCACCGCCTCGATCAAGGCGGGCGCGCTGACGCTGCTGTTCACCTTCACCTACCTGTGGGTGGCGCTGAACCGGTTCAACGGCGCCGACGGCCGGGGACTGGGCTGGTTCAGCCTGTTCGTCTCCATCACGGTGGTGCCGGTGGCGATCGATTCCCTGCAGCAGGCGGCCAGCATCTGGGACATCTGGTTCGCCTGGTGCTGGGTGGGCTGGGGCGTGCTGTGGTTCCTCTACTTCGTGCTGCTGGCGCTGCAGCGCCCGATCCTCAGGCTGACCGGCGTCGCCACCGTGCTGGCGGGCATCGTCACCGGCTGGCTGCCCGGCTACCTGCTGCTCAGTGGCGCGCTGAAGTAGCGCTGCCGGCGGCGTTCCCCGCTTTCTTTCCCGACCGGCGCTCCGGCCCGGTCCGCCCTGAACCGGCACCCTGAACCGGAACTTTCAACCGGCACCCGACCGGACCCACTCCAAGGAGACAGGCATATGGCAGACACCCTCATCCGGGTCGACCTCAAGCAGTCGGCTTACGAGAACGAGAATGTCCACAACCGCTGGCACCCGGATATCCCGATGGCCTGCTGGGTCAACCCGGGCGACGATTTCGTCCTGGAAACCTATGACTGGACCGGCGGCTTCATCCAGAACAACGAGTCGGCCGACGACGTGCGCGACATCGACCTGTCCATCGTCCATTTCCTTTCGGGGCCGGTAGGCGTGCGCGGCGTCAAGCCCGGCGACCTGCTGGTGGTCGACCTGCTCGACATCGGCGCCAAGCCGGACAGCCAGTGGGGCTTCAACGGCTTCTTCTCCAAGCAGAACGGCGGCGGCTTCCTCACCGACCACTTCCCGCAGGCGCAGAAGTCGATCTGGGATTTCCACGGCATGTTCACCTCCTCGCGCCACGTGCCGGGCGTGCGCTTTGCCGGGCTGATCCATCCCGGCCTGATCGGCTGCCTGCCCGACCCCGCGCTGCTGCACGCCTGGAACGAACGCGAGCAGGCCCTGATCGATACCGATCCGCAGCGCGTGCCGCCGCTCGCCAATCCGCCCTTCGCCGCCACCGCCCACATGGGCCGGCTGCGCGGCGACGCGCGCCAGCAGGCGGCCGCGGCCGGCGCGCGCACGGTTCCGCCGCGCGAGCATGGCGGCAACTGCGATATCAAGGATCTCTCGCGCGGCTCGCGCATCTACTTCCCGGTCTATGTCGACGGCGCCGGTCTCTCGGTGGGCGACCTGCACTTCAGCCAAGGCGATGGCGAGATCACCTTCTGCGGCGCCATCGAGATGGCAGGCTGGGTCCATATGCGCGTGGACGTCATCCGCGACGGCATGGCCAAGTACGGCATCAGGAATCCGATCTTCAAGCCGAGCCCGATCACGCCGGCCTACAACGACTACCTGATCTTCGAAGGCATCTCGGTGGACGAGGGCGGGCGCCAGCACTACCTCGACGTCAACGTGGCCTACCGCCAGGCTTGCCTCAATGCGATCGAGTACATGACCAAGTTCGGCTACTCGCGTGCGCAGGCCTACGCCATCCTCGGTACCGCGCCGGTGCAGGGCCATATCAGCGGTGTGGTCGACATCCCCAATTCGTGCGCGACCTTGTGGCTGCCCACGCAGATCTTCGACTTCGACATCCGGCCCGACGCGAACGGTCCGGTGCGCCATATCCACGGCGGCGCGGACGTGCTGATCTCGCCTGACCGCCGTTGAGCGCGGCGGCTGGCGTCCCGCTGGCAAGCGGGTGGCGGGACGCCAGCCGCCGACGCGCCGCGCGCGGGCAGCGCGGGCGACAGGACAAGCGAAACAGTGCGAGGGAAACGGAGCGAAGGAGAAGGGAGATGCCGATCTACGAGTACGAGTGCGCCGGCTGCGGAGCGTTTTCCGCCATGCGGCGCGTGGCCGATCGCGACGCGCCGCAGGCCTGCCCGGACTGCGGGGCCGAGGCGAAGCGCATGGTAAGCCTGACCATGCTGGCCCTGATGCCACCTGCCCAGCGGCGCGCGCATGCCGGCAACGAGCGCAGCGCGCACGCGCCGGCGCTGTCGCAGGGCCATCGCCACGGCCCGGGATGCGGTTGCGGCACGGCCGCGGCCAAGCCCGCAACGGACGCGGCGAAATCCTATCCGGGCAAGCGTCCCTGGATGATCAGCCATTAGGTCGCTGGTCCCGGCACTGCTGGGGCCGCTCACGGACGAACCGCGCAGGCTCTGCCGTCGTGCCCACGCGGAAGATGGCGCTCACCTGGGTTGCGGCGCGGGGCGGGACCACCGGCCGTTGAGCACCGCATAGGCCGTCAGGCCGATCAGCAAGCCCCAGAACGCGCCGCCGACGCCAAGCATCTTGATATTGGCAGCGGCTGCCAGGAAGGTGATCAGCGAGGCTTCACGGGTCCTGGCATCGGCCATGGCGCCAGCGAGGCTGCCGCCAATCGCACCCAGCAGCGCCAGGCCCGCCAGGGTGGTGATGAAGGTAGGCGGGAAGGCCATGAAGACGGCGGCCAGGGTCACGCCGAACACGCCGACGAGGATGTAGAAGACGCCCGCGGCGAAGCCGGCGATCCAACGCTTGGAGGGGTCTTCGTGTGCCTCCGGGCCGGTGCAGATCGCCGCCGTGATCGCGGCAAGGTTGAACGCATGCGAACCGAACGGCGCCATCAGCAGCGAGCCGAGCCCAGTGATGGTCACGATGGGGTTGGCACTGGTCTTGAAGCCATCGTTGCGCAGGACCAGCATGCCGGGCATATATTGGCCGGTCAGCGTGATGAGAAACAGCGGCAAGGCCACGCTCAACAGCGCATTGAGCGAGAACGCCGGCATGGTGAACACGGGTGCGGCGAACTTCAGCGTCAGCCCGGACAGGCCGACGCGATCCTGGATGAGGAGGAAAGCCAGCCCCAGCACCAGAATGCCGACCACGGCATAGCGCGCGGTGAATCGCTTGAGTACGGTGTAGGCCACGATCAGCATCCCCGCCAAGAGCGGATCGACGCTCATGCCGCCAAAGGCGCCGATGCCGAATTGCAGCAGGATGCCAGCCAGCAGGCCGGCGGCCACACCCGGCGGGATCAGGCGGATGACCCGCTCGAAGCAGCCTGTCAGCCCGAGCAGCACGAAGGCCGCGGCGGAGATCAGATACGCACCGACAGCTTCCGCGTAGGGCGTGGTCGCCAGCGCCGTGACGAGGAACGCGGCCGCCGGCGTTGACCAGGCCGTGATGACAGGCTCGCGGGCGACCCAACTGAGGATGAGGCCGGTCACTCCCACGCCGAGCGAGACCGACCACACCCAAGAGGCCGTCAGCTCCGGGCCCAGGCCGGCCGCTTTGGCGGCCTGGAACACCAGAATGAAGGTGCCGCCGTAGTTCACGATGACCGAGACCAGGCCGGCCACGACAGGATGGGCGAGATCGCCCAGACGGATGGGAGACGGTGAGGTGGCGCGCAACATGGCCTTTTCTGACTCCTGCAAGATCGGTTCTTGAACGTTGTCGGGAAGCTACTTTTTTAACCTCGAAATGGCATGTTGTACCCAGCCAATTTCTCGACTGTCAGCCGACCAATCGCCGGGCATGCCCACGCCCGGCCCCGACCCCGACTTCCTCCAAAGCCAGCATGGCCTGCTGGTGTCTTCCGGATCCTGTCGAGTGGTCGTTCTCGCCTTGGCCTTAAGATGGCGGGCATGTCCACGCCGTTCTTCCGGTGAGATACCCAGCCATTGTTCAAGCACGCCCAACTCGAATCCGTCAAAGCCTGGATGGGTGATCCGGCTCATGGCGCCTTGTCGCTGCATGCACGCATCCAGCGCGCCATCCGGCAGCTGATCCTCGACGGCGCGCTGGACATCGGCAAGCCTCTGCCCGCCTCGCGGGCGCTCGCGCAATCGCTGGGCGTTTCCAGGGACACGGTGGAGGCTGCATACAGCCAGTTGCAGGCGGAAGGGTTTATCGACCGGCGGGTAGGCAGCGGCAGCTTCGTCTCGCAGCGGGCGCAGTTGTCGCCGAGGCATGGCGCGGCTCAGCGCCATATACGGCAGCGCGAGTCGCCGCGCCTCAGCCAGCGCGGTGCGGCCATGTTCCAAAGTGGGGGTGTGCGCGAAACGCTGGCGCCGCGTCCCTTCGCCCCGGGCGTACCCGAAACGCGCAGTTTTCCTTTGCAGACCTGGGAGCGGCTGCAGCGGCAAGTGTTGAAGGAGCAGGGAACGCTTGCCCTGACGCATGGCGACCCGCAGGGCATGGAACCGTTGCGGCGAGCCATCGCGGATTACGTCAATCTGGAGCGCGGCGCCAGCGCCACGCCCGCGCGCGTCCTGGTGTTGACCAGTTCGCAGCAGGCCCTGGCACTGTGCGCGGCCGTGCTGCTCGATGCCGGTGACCGGATCTTCATCGAAGACCCCGTATATCACGGCGCGCGCAGGGCGTTCGACACCGCTGGCCTGGAATGCGTACCGGTTCCGCTGGATGCGCAGGGGATGCGGGTGGAGTCGCTGCAGGATGCCGCGCAGCCTGCCAAGGCAGTGTTCCTGACGCCTTCCCACCAGTTCCCGACCGGGGCGACCCTGGCGCTCGACCGGCGTCTCGCCATCATCGACTGGGCACGGCGGAACCAGGCCTGGATCATCGAGGACGACTACGACAGCGAATTCCACTATGCAGGAAGGCCCACGGCATGCGTGCAGGGTCTCGACGCGCACGACCGGACGATCTACATCGGCACCTTCACCAAGTCTATGTTCCCAGGCCTGCGCATCGGCTACATGGTCCTGCCGCCGCAGCTCGTGGCACCGATGACGGTTGCCCGCACGCTGCAGGACGGGCATAGCGCCGCCATCCCGCAACTGACGCTGGCGCGCTTCATGGAGGGCGGGCACTTCGGTGCGCATGTGCGCACCATGCGTGGCGTCTACGGCGAGCGGCGCGATGTGCTGGAGCAGCTCGTGCGCAGGCACTTGTCCGGTTTCGTTGAACCGCGGGTGCCCAGCGGTGGCATGCAGATGCCATGCGTCTTGCTGCGCGACATCCCGGAGCGCAAAGCCATCGATGCCGCGCGCCGGGCCGGCATCGACCTGCTGGGACTGACGGCCCTGCATGCGTCCAGCCGGTCCGAGTCCGGCTTTCTCATGGGGTTTGCTGCCTATGCCCCGAAAGAACTGGAAGTGGCGGTCAGGAAGCTCGCCAATGTGCTTCGCGCGCTGGATCGGTGAAGGCCTCCCGTGACCTGATTCCTGGATTCGCCGGATCACCCGGTCTTTCGAACACCGGGCGCAAACGGCCGGTGCGGCGCGATCCCCTTGTGCTAGAGTGATTTCCCGGCGGACGGCCGCCCGCGCCTGGCGGGCGGGCTCGCAGCGGCGCTGCGGGCGGCGTGCCGCCGGCTATCGCAGGCCGCCATGATCATCCGTCCCCGCCCCAACTGGCTGCGCATGCTGTTCCTGCTGCGCGGCTCGGTGCTGCCGGCCATTGCGCCGCAACTTGCCCTGACCACCGGCTTCGCCGTGCTGGTGACGCTGCTGCACGGCAGGCTGTTCTCCTTGAAGATCCCGTTGACCTTCGTGCCGTTCTCGCTGATCGGACTGACGCTGGCGATCTTCCTCGGCTTCCGCAACAACACGAGCTACGCGCGCTACTGGGAGGCGCGCGGGCTGTGGGGCAGCCTGCTGAATGCGTCGCGCACGCTGGCGCGGCAGGCCTGCACGCTGTCCGATGGGGTGGATGGCGCCGATGGTGCCGATGGTGAGGAAGCGGCGGCACGCGCGCGCCCCTTCGTCTACCGGCTGGCGGCCTTCGCGCACGCGCTGCGGCACCAGTTGCGCGGCTCGGCGCCGGGCCAGGACATGGCGCGCCTGCTGTCGCCGGAAGATTGCGCGCGCGTGGCGCAGGCGCGCTTCCAGCCTGCCGTGCTGCTGCTGATGGCGGGGGAATGGCTGCGCGACATGCGGCGCCGGGGTCGGCTCGATCCAGTGCTGGCGGCGGCGATGGAGCGTCCGCTGGAACGTCTCACCGAGGTGCTGGGCGGCTGCGAGCGTATCGCCGGCACGCCGATTCCCTTCACCTACGCGGTGATCCTGCATCGCACGACCTATCTCTACTGCCTGCTGCTGCCGTTCGGCCTGCTCGATTCGATCGGGCCGACCACGCCGCTGATCGTCGCCTTCATCGCCTACACCTTCTTCGCGCTCGAGGCGCTGGCGGCGCAGCTGGAGGAGCCGTTCGGCACCGCGCCCAACGACCTCGCGCTGGAGGCGATCTCGCTGACCATCGAAGCGACCCTGCGCGAGACGCTGGGCGAGCGCGACCTGCCGGCGCCGCCGGTGGCGGTGGATTTCGTGCTGCGCTGAAGCCGGGCCCGCGCCGGCCCCTTTGGCGGACCGGCGCGGGCCGCAGGTCAGCCGCGCGGCGCAGCGGCCGGCTGGCGGCCGTCGCCGTCCAGGCGGCGGTACAGCACGACCAGCAGCAGCAGCCAGGCCGGCCCGACGTACAGCGCCACGCGCGTATCGGGGAAATAGGCCATCAGCGCCACCACGCCGGCCAGGAAGGCGAGCGCGATCCACGAGCCGTAGGGCCAGAAGGGCATGCGGAAGGCGAGCGCCTTGCGCTGTGCCGGCGACAGGCTGCGGCGGAACTGCATCTGCGCCACCAGGATCACGGCCCAGGTCCAGACTGCGCCGAAGGTCGAGATCGAGGTGACCCAGACGAAGACCTTTTCCGGTACCAGGTAGTTGAGGGCCACGCCGCCGAGCAGCGCCGCCATCGAGACCAGCACCGCGCGGCGCGGCACGCCGTTGCGGTCGACCTTGGCGAAAGCGCGCGGGGCCTGGCCTTGCACGGCGAGGCTGTAGAGCATGCGCGCGGTGCTGAAGATGCCGCCGTTGCAGGAGGACAGCGCGGCCGTCAGCACCACGAAGTTGATGATGCCGGCGGCGGTGCGGATGCCCAGGCGCTCGAAGGTCATCACGAAGGGGCTGCCCTGGGTGCCGATGCCGTCCCAGGGGTAGAGCGACAGGATCACGAACAGCGCGCCGACGTAGAAGATCAGGATGCGCCAGAACACCGAGTTGATGGCCTGCGGGATGGACTTGGCGGGATTGCTGGCCTCGCCCGCGGTCAGTCCGACCATCTCGACGCCGAGGTAGGCGAACATCACCATCTGCAGCGACATCAGCACGCCGCCGGCGCCGTTGGGCAGGAAGCCGCCATGCGCCCACAGGTTGCCGATGCCGACCGGCACGCCGCCGTTGCCCAGGCCGAACACGATCATGGCACCGCCGGCCGCCAGCAGCGCCACGATGGTGACCACCTTGATCATGGCGAACCAGAACTCGAACTCGCCGTAGGCCTTGACCGCCAGCAGGTTGACGGAGCCCATCGCGGCGAGCGCGGCAAGCGCCCAGATCCAGCGCGGCACGTCGGGGAACCAGATGCCCATGTAGATGCCCACCGCCGTGATCTCGGCGATGCAGGTCACCAGCCACACGAACCAGTAGTTCCAGCCGGTCAGGTAGCCGGCCAGCGGGCCGAGGTAGTCCTGCGCGTAGCGGCAGAAGGAGCCGGCCACGGGATGGTGCACGGCCATCTCGCCGAGCGCGCGCATGATCAGGAAGATCATCGCGCCGCCCAGGGCATAGGCCAGCATGATGGCCGGACCCGCCATGCGGATGGCGGCCCCCGATCCCAGGAAGAGCCCGACGCCGATCGCCGAGCCCAGCGCCATCAGGCGGATGTGGCGCTCGCCCAGGCCGCGCTGCAGTTGCTCCGTTTGGTGTTCACCCATGTCTTCGTTGTCTCCGATGGTATCGACGGACGGCTCCGGCCCTTGTGGGGCGGAGCCGCAGGGGGCAGTGGAGTGCGCGGCGCGCGGAAGCCAGGTCGTGGCGCCGCGTGGACGGCATTCTCTTGCCGAAAAAAGTCGGATGATGGCAGAAGATTCATCAATCTGCCAAATCCACGAAAGGAGGATGGCGGTTTTCCGCGCTGCTTGGCACAAGATGCGAGGCGCGTTCTCCGCCGGCTCGCCGCGCGGACGGATGTGATGCAGGGGTTTCCTGGCGGCGCGGTGGTCAACCGGGACCGGGGTCGGCGCGTCAGTGCGGTGTCCAGACCTTGCGGGAGCGATCCGAGCCATGCGCCTCATGAGCCAAGTCCGATGCCGTAGCGGCGGCGCTTGCGCCACCGGGCTGGCGGCGGCCGCCAGGTGGCTTGCGCGGCGCGCGGCCCTGTTGCCGGCCGCGGCGGCCGTGGCCCTGCTCGGAGCCTGCGCTGCAGGCCAGTCCGGCGCGGGCTCCCAGGGCGGCGCGGCCGCGCTCAGCGCCGCCGACCTGCGCTGGCTCGACCGCGTCACCTTCGGCGCCGACCAGGCCAGTATCGCCCGCCTGCAGCGGCTCGGGCGCGAGCGCTTCCTGGACGAACAACTGCGCCTGCCGGCAGCCGACCCGCCCGCGCTCGCCGGCCCCATCGCGGCGCTGAGCGTGTCGCAGATGGACGGCACCGAGCGCTACCGCGCGGTGGTGGCCGAGCAGCAGCGCATCAAGGGACTCGCGGACGAGGACGCCAAGCGTCAGGCGAGCGATGCGATCACCCGGTTGGGCAGTGACCTGGTGCTGGACACCGCGCGGCGCCACCTGCTGCGCGCGCTCGGCTCGCCGGCGCAATTGCGCGAGCAGATGACCTGGTTCTGGATGAACCATTTCAGCGTCTACTCCGGCAAGGGCACGGTGCGCTGGACCCTGGGCGACTACGAGGACAAGGTGGTGCGCCCGCGCGCGCTGGGCCGCTTCCGCGACCTGCTGCTGGCCACGGTGACCGCGCCGGCCATGCTCGAATACCTCGACAACGCGCAGAGCGCGGCCGGCCATCTCAACGAGAACTACGCGCGTGAACTGATGGAACTGCACACGCTCGGCGTATCGGGCGGGCCCAGCGGCTCGCGCTATACGCAGCAGGACGTGCAGGAGCTGGCGCGCGTGCTGACCGGGGTGGGGCTGGAGGTGAGCGGGCAGCCCCCCAGGTTGCCGCCGCAGCGGCAGGCGGATTACCGCGCGCAAGGGCTGTTCGCCTTCAATCCGGCACGGCACGACTACGGCGCGAAGACGCTGCTCGGCCACCCGATCGCGCCCGGCGGCTTCCGCGAGGTCGAGCAGGCGGTGGACATCCTGGCCGCCGAGCCTGCCACCGCGCGCTACCTGTCGGCCAAGCTGGCTGCCTGCTTCCTGGCCGACGAGCCGCCGCCTGCGCTGGTCGCGCGCATGGCCGATACCTTCATGCATAGCCGCGGCGATATCGGCGCCGTGCTGAGGACGCTGTTCCTGTCGCCCGAGATGGACCGGGCGGCCGCCGGCGCGGGGCGCAAGTTCAAGGACCCGATGGTGTTCGTGGTGTCCTCGCTGCGCCTGGCCTACGACGGACGGCCGGTGGCCAACGTACGGCCGGCGGTGGGTTGGCTGCAGCAGCTCGGCGAGCCGCTCTACGGGCGCGTGACACCGGACGGCTACCCGCTGGCGGAGAGTGCCTGGGCCAGCTCGGGGCAACTGGTCAAGCGTTTCGAGATCGCGCGCGCGATCGGCAGCGGCCCGGCCGGCCTGTTCCAGGGTGACGATGGCAAGCCGCTGCCGGCCGCCGGTTTTCCGATGCCGGGCAATCGCCTCTATTTCGAGGCCATCGAGCACACGCTCGGTGCCGGCACGCGCACGGCGCTGGCGCAGGCGACCAGCCAGGCCGAGTGGAACACGCTGCTGCTGGCCTCGCCCGAATGGATGCAGCGATGAAGGGGCCCCGGCGCGCATGCGCTCCACGGAGTCGATCATGAACCGCAGAGACTGGTTGAAGGGGGCCGCATCCGGCCTCGGCGCCGCCGGCGCGGCGCTGGCGTGGCCCGGCATCGTGTCGCGCGCCTATGCGTTGCCGGCGCAGGCGGACGCGCGCTTCCTGCTGGTGTTCCTGCGCGGCGGCTATGACGCCTGCAGCGTGCTGGTGCCTGCCGGCAGCGACTTCTATCGCGCGGTGCGGCCCACCATCGCCATCCGCGCCCCGCTCGCCGCCGGTGCGCCGCCGGATCCGGCGGCGGCGCTGGCGCTGGCGGCCGGCTTCGAGGCCGATGCCGGCGCCCGTGGCATCGGCAGCTGGGCGCTGCACCCCGCGCTGCGCGACAGCATGCTGCCGCTGTGGCAGCGGCAGCAGCTCGCCTTCCTGCCGTTCGCCGGTACCGCCGACCTGTCGCGCAGCCATTTCGAGACGCAGGACGGCATCGAGGCAGGGCTGCCGTCGGCGCTGGCCGCCGCCGGCGCTGCGCGCGGCAGCGGCTTCCTGAACCGGCTGGCGCTGGCGATGGGCGGGCGCACTGCGCCGGTCGCCTTCACCGACGGCATGCCGACCGTGCTGTCGGGCACGCGCGACGTGCCCAATGTCTCGCTCAAGGGCACCGGACGCGCGCCCTTCGACGCACGCCAGGCACGCCTGCTGGCGCAGATGTACCGGGGTACGCGCTTCGAGCCGCTGATCGACGAGGGCTTCGAGCTGCGCCAGGCCGTGGCGCAGGAAGCCGAGGCCATGCAGCGCCGCGCCGCCATGCCGGCGGCAGCCATGGGCGACGGCACCAGCGGCACCAGCGGCACCACTGGCACCACCGGCGCCGGCGGCACGCTGGCCGCGCGCCTGGAGGAGATGCAGGCAGCCAACCGGCACGCGCTCAGCGCCAAGGGCTTCGAACTGGAAGCGCGCCGCATGGCCGGCCTGATGCGGGACAAGTTCAACCTCGCCTTCATCGACGTGGGCGGCTGGGATACCCATGTGAACCAGGGCGCGGCGCAGGGACAGCTGGCCAACCTGCTGGACAATCTCGGGCGCGGCCTGGCCGGTTTCGCCGAGGAGATGGGGCCGGCCTGGAGCAAGACCACGGTGGTGGTGATCTCGGAGTTCGGCCGCACCTTCCGCGAGAACGGCACGCGCGGCACCGACCACGGGCACGGCACCGTCTACTGGGTGGCGGGCGGCACCGTGCGCGGCGGGCGCATCGCCGGTGACCAGGTGGCGGTGGAAGAGCGCACGCTCAACCAGAACCGCGACTGGCCTGTCCTCAACGAGTACCGGGCCGTGCTGGGCGGCTTGTTCCAGCGGCTGTATGGACTCGACGAGTCCCGCCTGGCCCAGGTGTTCCCGGGCGCGCGGCCGCGCGACATCGGCCTGGTCTGAGCGGCAGGGCCGGCCCGCCTGCGCCGTCAGGGGCGGCGGGCGGGCGCCGCCGTATCGCGTGCCTGCCAGCCGGCGGCCAGCCACGGCAGGGCCTGCGCCACGCCCCAGGCGATCTCGAAGACGAGGAAGATCCACAGCAGCCGCGGTCCGCCGCAGGCGAGCGCATAGGCCTGCCATGCCGCGAACAGCGCGCGCGCGGCGGCATCGTAGCCGCCGTGCGAGGGCAATGGCCGGCGCAGCCGCAGCAGGGCCCAGACCACCACCACGGAACCGAGCAGGTTGGCGAACAGCGTCTGCATCAGGTCCAGCGGCGGCAGCGCGCCCAGGCCGCTGGCGGCACCGGCGGCCGAGAGGGCGGCATGCAGCCAGGCCAGGCTCCAGGGTGTGGCAAAGCCGGCAGTGACCAGCAGGTCGTACCAGGCACTGGCACGCACGAGGCGCAGGTAGCGTTTGCCTGCAAGCGAGGTGGGGAGGGGGTGGTTCATGGTCAGCTCCTTGTCGGTCGTCTCGACGGGAAGGGAAGGCCGGGCGGCCGTCGCCGGCCGCCGCGCCGGCACGGGGTGAGACGTGCCGCAAGGCTGGGGCATGGAGTAAGCTCCAGGGTCAAGCGCCGCCGGCGGGGTGGCGCCAGGACGAGTGGAGGCGCTGGATGCGCATTGGAGAGCTGGCCGAGCGGGCAGGACTGTCGCGCGACGCGGTGCGGTTTTATGAAAAGGTGGGCTTGCTAAAGGGACGGCGGCTGGCCAATGGCTATCGGGACTTCCCGCCGGAGACGGTGGAGTGGCTGCGCTACGTGCGCGTCGCGCAGGCGCTGGGTTTTTCGCTGGCCGAAATCGCCGCGCACGGCGCCACGCTGCGGGCGGCGGAGGATCCCGCCGAGACCTTGTCGGCGCTGCTGCGCGCCAAGCTGGCGGTGATCGACGCACGCCTGGCCGAGCTGGGCGCGCTGCGCGGCGAGCTGGCGGCGCGCATCGGCCAGCCTTGCCCTTTTGCACCGGCGGTCCTGACCGGCCCCGACCTTCTCTGACCTTTCCCGACCCATCGCCGGGCCATGCCCGCCCGTCCAACATGTATTCCCTCGACGACCTCAAGCTCTTCGTGCGCACGGCCGAACTGGAGAACCTTTCCGCGGCGGCACGCGAACTCGACCGTACCGCCGCCACCGCCAGCGCCGCGCTGATCCGGCTGGAGCAGCGTCTCAATGCGCGGCTGTTTGCCCGCACCACCCGCCGCATGCGCCTGACCGAGGAGGGCCGGCTGTTCCTGGACGCCGCGCGCAGGGCATTGGCCGCACTGGAAGAAGGCGAGGGCGCCCTGGCCGAGCAACGCGAAGAGCTGGCCGGGCCGCTGCGCCTGTCGGCGCCGTCGGACCTGGGGCGCAGCTGGCTGCGCGGCTGGCTCGACGATTTCCTCGAGACCCACCCGCAGCTTTCGCTGGAATTGTCCATCGGCGATACCCTGGCCGACCTCTTCCGCAGCAATGTGGACCTGGCCGTGCGCGTCGGCTGGCTCGAAGACTCCAGCCTGGTGCGGCGCCAGCTCACCACCACGCGGCGCGTGGCGGTGGCCGCCCCCTCATACCTCGCGCGCGCCGGCAGGCCGGCGTCGCCCGAGCAGCTCGCCCGCCACCAACTGCTGTGCCTGGCGCCCGGAGGACAGGCGCGCATGCGCTGGCGCTTCCAGTCGGGCAGCCAGCAGGTGGAGGTCGAAGCGAGCGGGCGCCGCACCAGCGACGACGGCGCGGTGGTGCGCGACTGGGCGCTGGGCGGGCACGGCATCGCCTTCAAGAGCTGGTTCGACGTTGCCGCCGACATCCGCGACGGCCGGCTCGAACTGCTGCTGCGCGACTGGTACGGGCAGGCCCTGCCGCTGCAGCTCGTGTTCCTGCGCAACCGTTTTCCGGCCTATCGCCAGCGCCGGCTGATCGAGTTCCTGGAGGCGCGCTTCGCCGCCTTCGACGCCGCCTATCCCTTCCCGGCCTGAATGCCGCCGGCGCGCCCCGCAGGGCGCGCTGCCTGTCTGGCGACAGAGACAAAGCGACATATTTCTTTCACAGAACACCGTCACAATGCGCTCACTGTCGCGGTGACCCGGTGCAGCAGCGCAGCACGGCAGCATGGGGCGGGGATGTGCCAGCCACGTCTTCACCGCGATCAGCCCGTCGATTCCTGCCGATGTCGCGGCGCGTTCCGTCGTCAGCTGCTTCCGTGGTGCCCGGTTCCTCGCGGTTCCGGATGCGCCGGGAGGGCGCTCGCGCCATGCCGGCCGATCGGCCCGATGCGGTGCGGGCGGGGATCGTCATCCGACAAAAAAAGACCGAGTGAATACAGTGAAGAAAGCTCTCCTTGCATTGGCCGCCGCCGCGGTCTCCGGCGGGGCCTACGCCCAGGCCGCGTCCAACGTGACGCTCTACGGCATCGTCGATGCCGGCATCGAAGTGGCCAGCCACGCCCCGGCTGCCAACAACGGCAGCGAGACCGTCTATCGCATGAACTCGGGCAACCTGTCCGGGTCGCGCTGGGGCCTGCGCGGCACCGAAGACCTGGGTAACAACCTCAAGGGCATCTTCGTGCTGGAAAGCGGCTTCGACCTCGACACCGGCATGTCCGGCCAGGGCAACCGCCTGTTCGGCCGCCAGGCCTACGTCGGCGTGCAAGGCGACTTCGGCGCCGTCACGCTGGGCCGCCAGCAGAACGCGCTGTACGACCTGTTCGGCGCCTACGATCCGATGGGCGTGGGCCCGCGCTACTCGCTGAACAGCGTCGACTCGCTGTTCAACGGCCGTGCCGACAACGCTGTCAAGTACACCGGCAAGTTCGGCGGCCTGACCGCCACCGCCTTCTACAGCTTCGGCCGCGACAACAACGGCGAGACCCCGGGCGCCTTCAAGGCCGCCAAGAACTTCGGCGGCGGCGTGTCGTACGGCAACGGCCCGTTCTCGGCCGGCGTGGCCTATGACCAGTTCCAGGGCGCCAGCGCGGCGCTGCAGGACCGCGCGGCCCGCCGCGTGGCCGTGGGCGCGTCCTACGCCTTCGGCGATGCCAAGGTCTTCGCCGGCTACCGCTGGCTGCGCGACGAAGGCACCGCCAGCGCCACCGCCGCGGTGACCCGCAACAACGTCTACTGGCTCGGCGCGCAGTACCGCGTGATGCCGGCGCTGATGCTGACCGGCGCGGCCTACTACACCGACACCAAGAACAGCGGCGCCGATCCGTGGCTGTTCGCGCTGGTGGCCGACTACTCGCTGTCCAAGCGCACCGACGCCTACGCGATGCTGGGCTACACCAAGAACAAGAACGGCTCGGCGCTGGGCCTGAGCGGCAACGGCACCGTGGTCGCCGGCCAGAACCAGGCCGGCGCCACCATCGGCCTGCGCCACCGCTTCTGAGCGGAGCGCCCGCAAGGAACGGGGCGCGGCGGCGGCTGGTGTAGACTGGGGCGGCTTTCCTACGTCCCGGTCCGTACCGCATGCCGCCTGCCGCTTCCCGTCCCGCCTTGCTGATCAGTTCCTGCCTGCTGGGCCGGCCCGTGCGCTACGACGGCCAGGGCAAGGCGCAGCCGGATGCCGTGCTGGCGCGGCTGCGCGAGGTCTTCGAACTGGTGCCGGCCTGTCCCGAGCTGCTGGGCGGCCTGCCGGTGCCGCGACCGCCGGCGGAAATCGTCGGCGGCAGCGGGCCGCAGGTGCTGGCCGGCGTCGCCGTGGTGCGCGAGCGCAGCGGCGGCGACGTCAGCGCAGCCTTTGTATCCGGTGCGCAGCAGGCCCTGGCGCTCGCGCGCGAGCGCGGCTGCCGACATGCCCTGTTGAAGGCATTCAGTCCCTCCTGTGGCAACCGCGCGCATTACGACGGCAGCTTCACCGGTGCGCACCGTGCGGGGCAGGGCGTGGCCGCCGCGTTGCTGGCCGAGGCCGGGCTCATGGTGTGGAACGAGGACGAGGTCGATGCCTTGCTGCGCGCCGTTGCCGATGCCGTTGCGGAAGACGCCGGCGCCGATTCAACGCTTGCCGCTTCCGGTCTTCCTCGCTAAGATGTGTTCCGCCTGCCGCACCAACGGCAGGACGCGTCGCTCGGACGGTTCCGGGCGCTTACGTTGAAAGGAACTCCATGTCTGCCGCTTCGGGCAAGCGCCGCTTTGCGCGCATCGATCGCCTTCCCCCCTACGTTTTCAATATCACCGCCGAGTTGAAGATGGCCGCCCGCCGCCGTGGCGAGGACATCATCGACATGAGCATGGGCAACCCCGACGGTGCCACGCCGCCGCATATCGTGGCCAAGCTCACCGAGGCCGCCCAGCGCGCCGACACCCACGGCTATTCGGCCTCCAAGGGCATCCCGCGCCTGCGCCGCGCCATCTCGCACTGGTACCGCGAACGCTACGAGGTCGATATCGACCCCGACAGCGAAGCCATCGTCACCATCGGTTCCAAGGAAGGCCTGGCCCACCTGATGCTGGCCACGCTCGACCGCGGCGATACCGTGCTGGTGCCCGATCCCAGCTACCCGATCCACATCTACGGGGCGGTGATCGCCGGCGCGGATATCCGCTCGGTGCCGCTGACGCCCGGGGTGGACTTCTTCGCCGAGCTGGAAAGCGCGATCCGCGGCAGCTATCCCAAGCCCAAGATGATCGTGCTGGGCTTTCCCTCCAACCCGACCGCGCAATGCGTCGAGCTGGACTTCTTCGAGCGCGTCATCGCGCTGGCGCGCAAGCACGATATCTTCGTGGTGCACGACCTGGCCTATGCCGACATCGTCTTCGACGGCTGGAAGGCGCCGTCGATCATGCAGGTGCCGGGGGCGAAGGACATCGCGGTGGAGTTCTTCACGCTGTCCAAGAGCTACAACATGGCGGGCTGGCGCATCGGCTTCATGGTCGGCAATCCGGACCTGGTGGCGGCGCTCACGCGCATCAAGAGCTATCACGACTACGGCACCTTCACGCCGCTGCAGGTGGCCGCGATCGCCGCGCTCGAAGGCGACCAGCAATGCGTGAAGGAGATCGCGGCGCAATACCAGTCGCGCCGCGACGTGCTGGCGCGCGGGCTGATCGAGTCCGGCTGGCCGGTGGAGATCCCCAAGGCGTCGATGTACATCTGGGCGCGCATCCCGGAGCCCTACCGTGCGCTGGGTTCGCTCGAGTTCTCCAAGCAGCTGCTGGCCAAGGCCAAGGTGTGCGTGTCGCCCGGCATCGGCTTCGGCGACTACGGCGACGAGTACGTGCGCTTCGCGCTGATCGAGAACGAGTCGCGTATCCGCCAGGCGGTGCGCGGCATCAAGGCCATGTTCCGCGCCGACGGGCTGGTCAAGGTACCGGTGGACGAGCACCATCCGCAGCCGGGCAAGGCCAAGGGCTGAGCCTCGTCCAGCGCATATCGGGCGCCATGTGCGGCTGGCGCCGTCCGGCGCGGCCGGCTGCCGCCCCGGAGTGTCTCGATGGGCACCCGGAGCGGGACCGGCCGGGCGTGGCGCAGTCGTCGCTGCCTATACTGGATTCATTGTCGTTCAATCGGCCCGGCCGCTTGCCGCCGGGCCATGGGAGAACCACGATGCAACGGTATGCCATCCTGATCGCGGCGCTGCTGCCGCTGGCCCTGGCGGGCTGCGTGTCCTTCAGCAGCAGCGACCCCAATCCCCCAGCAAAGACAACCGTCGTGGTGCCGCCGCAAGGTGCCACGGTGTGCACGCCGTCACCGTGCTAGTGCCGGCGCCTGCTGCCGCGCCAGCCCGCGCGCCTGCCGCATCAGCGTGCCGGAGAGCAGGATGTTGCCGTCGACCGGGAGCGCCGCCGCGCGCAGCCCCTCGGCCGTCCAGGTATTGCAGGTGAAGAAGGCATCGTAGGTGCCGGTGGCGGCGAAGAACACACTGCCCGGATACGGGCCATCGCCAAGGCGCATGGCTTGTCCGTCAGCGGTGTCCTGCACGGAGGCGCGCAGATAGGCCTGCAGGCCATCCAGACCCTTCTCGCCGACTTCGAGATTGACTACCTCCCTCGCGCCGAAGGCGGCTTCCGGCGGCGCGTTCAGCACCGTCATCAGCAGCGCGGCCCGGCTCGGCAGCAGCGCTGAAAGCGTGGCCAGCACGCCATGCTCGCGCGCCATGACGAATTGCCGCTCGCCGAAACCGAAGCAGAGAAAGCGCGCGCCGTCGAATCCACTGGCCAGTGCCCGCACGCGCTCGCCCGCATCGGGGTACGCCAGGCAGATGTCGGTGTGCCAGCCGCGCGCGATCACGGCGATGCGGGTCACCGGCGGACCGCCCGGCACGGGGGGCGGGGCCGACGCGCAGCCGGCGAGCAGCAGCATTGCCAGCGCCAGCAGGCGCGGACGCGGTGTGGGGCAGGGCGGACCGTTCCGGCGCAACTGGGCTCCTGTCGATAGGTTCCTGTCGATGGACCATGCATCGCATGGCCCTGCGGGAAGTGTAGGCGGCGCACCGCTGCCTGCCGCAAGCCCGGAACGCGAGCGCATCAGGACAGGGCGCCCGCCTGCTCCAGCACGAACGCTGCCCGCCGGGCGACGCTGCCCGGCGGCACCTCGACCAGTTGGTAGCCATAGGCCGCGTAAGTGGCCCGCATCGCTTCGCAGGTACGCACGGCCTCTTCGTAGCTCTGCCGGCGTTCGGCGTCCTGCGTGAAGATCTCGCGCCAGGGCGGCAGCAGGAAGACCTGAGGGCGATAGCGGAAGATGCGCGCGGCGCGCTCGACGTGCGCGGGCACAGGCAGCCCGCTCAGGCGCAGGTAGCCGGCCACGTCCGGCATGCCGCGGTCGAAGAAGACCAGGCCGGGCTGGCGGCCGGCGAGATGATAGGAGCGCATCTCCCAGGCCAGCATGGCTTCGGCGAAGGCCGTCGCATCGCACCAGGGCAGCGCGTTGCCGCCGATGGCGACCTGGTCCCGGATGATGCCGCGCCCCGCTTCTTCGCTGCAGGCATAGCCGGCGCCGGCGAGGGCTTCCAGCAGGGTCGTCTTGCCGGCGCCGGGGCCGCCGGTCAGTACGATGAAGCGGGATGATGCGGAGGTGTCGGCAACGGATGTGGTGGGCATGGCAAAGGGCTGGGCAGGAGGGTGCCGGGGGCAGCGTCACGCTGTCGCGACGCCTGCCGGGCTGGGAATCGGGGACGCGCAGGAGGGGGAGCGCAGGAGAGCAGCGCAGGAGAGCAGCGCAGGAGAGGAGCGCGCGCGGGAGGGCGAAGCGGGGCGGCGGCTGCGCAGTAGTGCGAGGGAGCGGCGAGGCGGGCGGCGATCGTTGCGGCGCGCAAGGCGCGCGCCGCGCCGGCGCCGCTTCAGGTCCGGCGCACGTGGCCGAGCGTGGCGATCACGAAGCCTGTAAGGAAGACTCCGGAGCACAGCAACAGCCAGTCGCCGCTCATCAGGTTGACCAGGTAACCGGTGGGCGAGGAGCCGTCGGGGATCAGGTGGATGCGATAGCCTTCCAGCATCAACCGGAACAGGTGGGGGTTGCCGGGCACTTCGCTGAAGGGGATGGCGATCAGCAGGCCGACCACTGCGAGGGCGATCGCGATACCCATGATTCTATAGCCGAGCGTTCTCATGCGCTGGATGTCCTAGTTGTGCCGCCTGGCGCCGGCGGCCCGGGTGCTGCGGTGAGCAGGGCGCGATGCCGCGTGAAGCCAGTCGTTGGTGAGCCAAAGCATCATTTTGGCCGATAGTGATGTATCCGCCTCTGACTTTGGTCAAGTCATGGCAGCTTGCCGGCGGCGCGGCCGGGCGCTTGCGCGTAGTCGACCGCTGCATCGGACGGGCGCGGCGTGTCGCCGGTGTGCTCCAGCCAGCCGCCGCCCAGCGCCTGGTACAGGTCGACCAGGTTGGTCAGGCGCTGCAGCCGGGCCGTGATCAGCTGCTGCTGGGCCGAGTAGAAATCGGTCTGCGCCGTCAGCACGCTCAGGTAGCTGTCGACCCCGCTGCGGTAGCGCATTTCGGACAACTCCAGGCGCCGGCGCTGGGTGCTGGTGAAGAGCGCCAGCGAGCGGATCTGGTTGTCATAGGTGCCGCGCGCGGCGAGCCCGTCGGCGACTTCGCGGAAGGCGGTCTGGATCGCCTTCTCGTAGTTGGCGATGTCGATGCGTTTCTGCACGTGCGCCAGGTCGAGGTTGGCGACGTTCTGCCCGCCCTCGAAGATGGGCAGGGTGATCTGCGGCGTGAACGACCATGCGGCGGAGCCCGGCTTGAACAGGCCGCCGAAGGTGGGCGACAGCGTGCCGCCGCTGCCGGTCAGCGTCACGCGCGGGAAGAAGGCCGCGCGCGCGGCGCCGATATTGGCGTTGGCACCGCGCAGCACCTGCTCGGCGGCGGCGATGTCGGGGCGGCGCGCGAGCAGGTCGGATGGAAGCC
Organism: Cupriavidus malaysiensis; assembly: GCF_001854325.1. NCBI lineage: Bacteria > Pseudomonadati > Pseudomonadota > Betaproteobacteria > Burkholderiales > Burkholderiaceae > Cupriavidus > Cupriavidus malaysiensis. The sequence continues at coordinate 2,303,903 of NZ_CP017755.1, read as the reverse complement.
CGGGCGGAATGTCGGCCAGCAGGTCCTGGCTGTCCAGCGCCAGGCCGGCAGGCAGATCGGCCGGCAGCGGCTCGCCCACCAGCAGCACCAGCGCATTCTCGGCCTGGGCGCGCAGCCGCTGCTGCGACTCGAGGTTGGCGCGCGCCTGCTCGACCACGCCCTCGGCCTGGCGCAGGGCCAGCTCGGAGCCGGTGCCGGTGTCGAACTGCAGCTTGGTGATGCGGAATGACTCCTGTGCCGTCGCCAGGGTGTTGCGCGTGACGGTGAGCGCATCGTCGTAGGCCAGCATGGTCAGGTACTGGTCGGCCACCGCCGACACCAGCGCGATCTCCGCCGCCTTGCGGTTCTCGGCCTGGGCGAAATACTGCGCCAGCGCCTGGTCCTTGAGGCTGCGGACGCGGCCGAAAAAGTCGATCTCCCAGGAGACGTCGAGGCCGACCGAATATTCCGTGGTGATCGGCTTGCCGCTCAGGGTCAGGTCCTTGGGCGTGCGCGTCCGGGTCATCGAGCCGGCCGCGCTGAGCGCGGGGAACAGCGCGGCGCGCGCGATCTGGTACTGCGCGCGGGAGGCTTCGATATTGAGCACCGCCACGCGCAGGTTACGGTTGTTGCGCAGCGCCAGTTCGACCAGCTGCTGCAGGCGTGCGTCGGCGAAGAAATCGCGCCAGCCGATCTCGGGCGCGGCCAGGCCCGCGGCGCTGCGGCTCTTGTCGGCGGCGCCGGCCGCCTCCGGCTGGTGGTCGTAGACGCCGCCGCGCGGGAAATCCGCGTCGACCGGCGCGGCGGGACGCTCGTAGCGGGGCGCGAGCGTGCAGCCGGCGGCGAGCACGGCGGTGCAGGCGGCGATCAGGCTTTGTCTGCGCATCTCAAGGTCCTTCCGTGGGCACGGCCGTGCCGCCGGCGCCGGGTCCGCCCGCACCGGGCGGCGTGGCCCGTGCCGGCTCGACCTTCTGCTTGCTGAAGCGGCTGATCACGACGAAGAACATCGGGATCATGAAGATGGCGAGGAAGGTGGCGGTCACCATGCCGCCGATCACGCCGGTGCCGATCGCGTGCTGGCTGCCCGAGCCCGCGCCGTTGCTGACCGCCAGCGGCGTGACGCCGAGGATGAAGGCCAGCGAGGTCATCAGGATCGGGCGCAGCCGCAGGCGCGCCGCTTCCACCGCTGCCTCGACCGCGGACAGGCCCTGGTCGCGCAGATCGCGTGCGAATTCCACGATCAGGATGGCGTTCTTGGCCGACAGGCCGACCGTGGTCAGCAGGCCGACCTGGAAGAACACGTCGTTCTCCAGTCCGCGCAGCGTGGTCGCCAGCAGCGCGCCGACCACGCCGAGCGGCACCACCATGATCACCGAGAAGGGGATCGACCAGCTCTCGTAGAGCGCGGCCAGGCACAGGAACACGAACAGGATCGAGATGCCGTACAGGATCGGCGCCTGCGAGCCCGACTGCCGCTCCTGGTAGGACAGGCCGGTCCATTCGTAGCCGATGCCATCGGGCAGCTTGGCGGCGATGGCTTCGACCGCGGTCATGGCCTGTCCGGTGGACTTGCCCGGTGCCGCCGCGCCCTGGATTTCCACCGCGGGAATGCCGTTGTAGCGCTCCAGCTTGGGCGAACCGTAGATCCACTGGCCGCTGCTGAAGGCGCTGAACGGCACCATGGTGCCGGCGGCGTTGCGCACGTACCAGTAGCTCAGGTCGTCCGGGTTCATGCGGAAGCGCGCGTCGCCCTGGGCGTAGACCTTCTTGATGCGGTTGTCCAGGTCGAGGAAGTTATTGACGTAGGACGATGCCCAGGCGATGGAGAAGGTCTGGTCGATGCTGCTGGTGGTGAGGCCCAGCGCGTTGGCCTTCTCGCGGTCGATGTTGATCTTGAACTGCGGCGTGTCGTTGAGGCCGTTGGGCCGCACCTGCGCCAGCGAGGGGTCCTTGGCCGCCATGCCCAGCAGCATGTTGCGCGCCTCCATCAACTTCTCGTGGCCGAGGCCGGCGCGGTCCTGCAGCTCGAAGTCGAAGCCGGAAGCGGTGCCCAGCTCGGGGATCGAGGGCGGGTTGACCGGGAACACATTGGCGTCCTTGTAGGGCGCGAAGTGGGCGAACATGCGGCCGACCAGGGCCGGCACCTTGAGGTTCGCCGTCTTGCGCTGGCTCCAGTCGCGCATGCGCACGAAGGCCAGGCCCGAGTTCTGGCCGCGGCCCGCGAAGCTGAAGCCGTTCACCGTCAGCACCGCCTCCACCGAATCGCGTTCGTCTTCCAGCAGGTAGCGGCGCACATCGTCCAGCACCTTCTGCGTGCGCTCCTGGGTGGAGCCGACCGGGGCCTGCACCAGCACGAACATGGAGCCCTGGTCCTCCTCCGGCAGGAAGGATTTCGGCAGCTTGAGGAACAGCACCGCCACCACCGCGATCACCATCAGGTAGATGATCAGCCAGCGCCCGGAGCGGCGGATCACGTGCTTCACGCCGCCGTGGTAACGCTGCTGGCTGGCGGTGAAGGTGCGGTTGAACCAGCCGAAGAAGCCTTTCTTCTCCTCGTGGTGGCCCTGCGGGATGGGCTTGAGCATGGAAGCGCACAGGGCCGGGGTCAGGATCAGCGCGACCATCACGGACAGGATCATGGCCGAGACGATGGTCAGCGAGAACTGCCGGTAGATGGCGCCGACCGAGCCGCCGGAGAAGGCGACCGGCACGAACACGGCCGACAGCACCAGCGCCACGCCCACCAGCGCGCCGGTGATCTGCTCCATGGCCTTGCGGGTGGCGTCGCGCGGCGACAGTCCCTCCTCGGCCATCACGCGCTCGACGTTCTCCACCACCACGATGGCGTCGTCCACCAGCAGGCCGATGGCCAGCACCAGCCCGAACATCGACAAGGTATTGATGGAGAAGCCCACCACCGCCATCACGGCGAAGGTACCCAGCAGCACCACCGGCACGGCGATGGTGGGGATCAGGGTGGCGCGCAGGTTCTGCAGGAACAGGTACATCACCAGGAACACCAGCACGATGCCTTCCAGCAGCGTCTTGACCACTTCCTCGATCGACAGCTTGACGAAGGGCGTGGTGTCGTACGGGAATTCCACCACCAGGCCGCTGGGGAAGTACCTGGACAAGGCGGCGATCTTCTCGCGCACGGCCTTGGCGGTGTTCAGCGCATTGGCGCCGGTGGCGAGCTGGATGCCGAAGGCGGCGGTCGGCTGGCCGTTGTACTGCGTGTCGAAGTTGTAGGTCTCGCCACCGAGTTCGATGCGGGCCACGTCGCGCAGGCGCACCTGCGAGCCGTCGGTGTTTACCTTGAGCAGGATGTCGCCGAATTGCGCGGGGGTCTGCAGCAGCGTGGCCTCGGTGATGGTGGCCTGCAGCATCTGGCCGGGCACGGACGGCGTGCCGCCCAGGCTGCCGCCGGCGATCTGCACGTTCTGCGCCTGCACGGCCGCGGTGATGTCCAGCGGCGTCAGGCTGTAGTTGTTCAGCTTGGTCGGGTCCAGCCAGATGCGCATGGCGTACTGCGAGCCGAACAGCGTGACCGTGCCGACGCCGTCGATGCGGCTGATCGGGTCGAGCACGTTGGAGGCCACGTAGTTCGACAGGTCGTAGCGGTTCATGCTGCCGTCCTTGGAGACGAAGGCGAGCACCAGCAGGAAGCTGCTGCTCGACTTGGTCACCTTGGTGCCGAGCTGCTGCACCACCTGCGGCAGCAGCGGCGTGGCGAGCTGCAGCTTGTTCTGCACCTGCACCTGCGCGATGTCCGGGTTGGTGCCGGCGGCGAAGGTGAGCGTGATGGTGGCGGTGCCGGAGTCATCGCTGGTCGAGGACAGGTAGAGCAGGTGGTCGAGGCCGCTCATCTGCTGCTCGATCACCTGCGTCACCGTGTTCTCGACGGTCTTGGCCGAGGCGCCGGGATAGTTGGCGCTGATCTGCACCGCGGGCGGCGCGATGGTCGGGTACTGCGCGATCGGCAGCGTGATGATGGAGGCCACGCCGGCCAGCATCAGGATGATGGCGATGACCCAGGCGAAGATCGGATGGTCGATGAAGAACTTTGCCATGGCGCCGGCTCCCGTCTATCGCGCCGCCGGGGCGGAAGCCGGGGCCGCCGGGGCCGGGGCCGAGGCGCCCGCCGTGGCGGGCGCGGAAACTGGCGGGGCCGCCTGCGCCCCCGAGGCCGGCCCGGCCGGCAGCCTGGGCGCCACCGGCTTGACGGTCATGCCCGGCTTGACCTTCTCCACGCCGTTGACGACCACGCGCTCGCCCGGGCTCAGGCCGCTGTCGATCACCCAGTAGCTGCCATAGGTGCCGGCCGTGACCAGCTTGCGCTGCGCGACCTTGTTGTCCTTGTCGAGCACCAGCGCCACCGGCTGCCCCTTCTGGTCGTGGGTGACGCCGATCTGCGGCACGATGATGGCGCGGTCGTTGGTGCCCTGGTCGATGCGGGCGCGCACGAACATGCCGGGCAGCAGCACGCCGTCCTTATTGGGGAAGATGGCCCGCACGGTGACCGAGCCGGTGGTCTGGTCGACGCTGACGTCGGTGAACTGCAGCTTGCCGGACGCGCCGTAGCTGCGCCCGTCCTCCAGCACCAGCGCGACCTTGGCGGCATTGGCGCCGTTCACCTGCAGGCGCCCCTCCTGGATCTGGCGGCGCAGCTTGAGGCCATCCACGCTGGACTGGGTCAGGTTGACGTAGATCGGGTCGAGCTGCTGGACCGTGGCCAGCAGCGTGGCCTGGCTGGCCTGCACGTAGGCGCCGGGGGTCACCTGCGACAGGCCGATGCGGCCGGTGATCGGCGAGGTTACGTCGGTGTAGCCCAGGTTGATCTGCGCAGTCTGCACGGCGGCCTTGCCGGCCGCCACGTCGGCCTGGGCCTGTCCCAGCGCTGCCACGGCATTGTCGTAGTCCTGCTTGCTGACGGCGTTGCCGGCGACCAGCACCTTGTAGCGCTGCACCAGGGCCTGCTGGGTGGCCACGTTGGCTTCGGCCTTCGCCAGCGCGGCCTTGGCGCTGTTCAGTGCGGCGATGTAGGGCTGCGGGTCGATCTTGTACAGCAACTGCCCGGCCTTGACGTCATCGCCTTCGGTGAAGACCCGGCGCAGCACGATGCCATCCACGCGGGCGCGCACCTGGGCCACCAGGAAGGCATTGGTGCGGCCGGGCAGTTCGCTGACGACGGGAACCGGTGTCGTCTGCACCGTATAGACGCCGGCCTCCGGCATCGGCGCCTGCGGGGCGGCCTGCTTCTTCCCGCATGCCGACAGTGCGGCGGCCGCCGCCGCACAGACCAGGAGAGAGGAAACCCGTTCGACGCGCATAGAGGAACCTCGGTTTCAATACGGTTGGGCTGGACCGGCTGGCGGGATGGCGGACCCGCACCACGCTGCGGCATGGCCGGCGCGGCCATGCGCACCGCTGGGGAGATGCTGCGCTGTTGGCGCGTCAGGCGCATGACAGGCATGGCCGCGCGGGCGCATGGAGTACTGCAGGAGGCCGGCGCGCCGCATGCGGCGGTGCCGGCCGGAGGAAGAACGGGTCGCGGTTCCGGTCCGGGAGGGTGGCATGTCGTCACCGGTGCAGGCGGTGCATCTGGCTAGGCAGGCAGTTCCTTGTCGGTGGTCGGCGGCTATTCCTGCCGGTGCGGCAGAGCCGCGGCGTTGAGGGCGCGGTGGGCGGGCAGGCGGTGGGGTGGGAGACGCGTCATGCTCGATCAGTGAAAGGCGCCCTGCGCAGAGGGCGCGGTTGCCGGCTGCCGCACGCGGATCGCGCCCGGGGCCGCCTTGCCGCCGAAGCCGATGCGGCTCCTGCCACGGCGTCTTCGACCCGGCCGCCGGATCACGGCGGCATCCGTTACATCACTTTAGGTCACGCCGGAGACAATGCAAGGAACGGGTCACGGTTCCATGAGCGCCGCCGCCAGGCGTCCGGGCATGTCCCGCCGGCATGCGTGGCTGCTGCTCAGGGAGGTCGACCACGCCATGTCGGCACCCGCGGTGGCCTCGGAGCACGGCGGCCAGCACGGCGGCGGCAGCGTGCCGACGCCGGAAGGGGGGAAGCAGGGATCGTGCTCTATCGCGCGATCCCGGCGGCGCGCGGCCGAGGCCGGTGCCGCCGAGGCCGAGCGCCTGCCGTCCTTGCCGGTGCCCGCCGGTGCATGGCGGGTTCGCGGGTCCGGCGCGGGTGTCAGGCCAGGCGCCGCGAGCGGATGCGGTAGCCGAAGGCGTCCGGATCCACGCTGTCGAGCGTGCCGGCCACCGTGTGCCCGTTCGGATACATCAGGAAGGGTACCGGCGGCGCGCCGCTGCCCGGCAATGCCACGTCGTGCCCATGGTTGTAGGCCACCCAGTTCATCTCCCAGGCGCCGAACAGCAGGGCGCGCGCCGCGCGCACCTTGGCGTGGTCCATCGGCAGGCCACCCGGCGCCTCTTCCAGCGCGACCTTGCGCACGTCGGCGGGATCGACCGGCACCCAGCCGTAGCCGGCCGTGTAGAACTCGGCGCGGCAATGCTGGGCCTTCGAAATATCGCCGTCCTTGCCCAGGGCCTTGAAGCCGTGCTGCGACAGGTCGACGCGCACGCCGTAGGCGTCGCGCGCCGGGATGCCGACGGCGCGCGACAGGGCCACGAACAGTGCGTTGATGTCCGCGCACTTGCCGTTCATGATGCCCCCGGTGCGCAGCATGGCCGCCACGTCGCCGGTGCCGCAGCCGCGCACGCTGGCATCGCGGCAGGTATGGTCGACCACCCATTGGTAGAGCGCGCGGGCCTTGGCCACGTCGTCGCCGGCGCCGGCTGTGACCTGCAGCGCGGTGTCGCGCACGATGCCGTCGAGGGGCAGCAGCCGGGTCGGCCGCAGGTATTCGCGCAGGACGGCGGCCGACTCGCGCGGCACGGCGGGCGAGGGCGCCTGGCCCAGGTCCACCGCGCGGTCGCGCAGCGCCACCACCTGGGTGAGCGTGGCGCGCAGCGGCCCGTCGGTGGCCTCCGGCCAGCCCACCACGACCATGCGCACATCGTATCCCGGCGCCAGTGCGGCACGCGCCTGTCCCGCCGGGGCCTCCCAGCGCGTTGCCAGCGTGCGCTGGTAGTCGCCGAGCTTGCCGCCCGTTGCAGGCAGCCAGACGCTGGCCGGCGCGGCCTGCGCGGGCAGCGCGACCTCGGTGACGATCTCGTAGGTGCGCCATCCAAGGCCGGCCGGTGCCGCATCCGGCGCCGGCGCGGCGGCCATGGCCGGAAGCCCCAGTCCAAGGCCGCTGAGGCCTGCCAGTGCCGGGGTGCCCGCCCCCAGCCGCAAGAATGCACGACGGTCCATGAGCCTTCCTCCACTCGTCAGGTTGCCGCGCATACGCCAGGGCGGCCATGCGCCGTCATTGCATAGTAGGCGGCGCCGGCCAGTTAGGGAGGATTCCGTGGGAGGGGGGCGGCGCGGGAACGGGCGGCCGTTGCGTGCCGCCGGGCAGGCCGCAGGCAGCAGGTTGCTGCCTGCTAGGAGGCAGCCGCGCCGCCGGTGTACTCGACGAAGCCGCTGTGGCGGCAGAAGCTGACCAGCCGCATGCCGGCCTGCTGCGCGATATCGATGGCCAGCGAGGTGGGCGCGGAAATCGTCGCCACCATCGGGATGCCCATGCGCGCGGCCTTGCGCACCAGCTCGTAGCTGGCGCGGCTGGACAGGAAGACGAAGCCCCGGCTCATGTCGACACCGGCGTGCGCGAGGTGTCCGACCAGCTTGTCCAGGGCGTTGTGCCGGCCGACGTCCTCGAAGGCGTGCAGGATGCCGCCATCGAGCGTGCACCAGGCGGCGGCATGCACGCCTCCGGTGGCCGCCATCAGGGTCTGGTGCGCCGGCAGCTCGCGCCAGGCACGCGCCAGCACCGCGTCGAGCGGCAGCGCCGGCAGCGGCCGCGGCACCGGCGCCGGCAGCAGATCCAGCATCTGCAGGCTTTCGATGCCGCACAATCCGCAGCCGGTGCGTCCGGCCAGTGTGCGGCGCCGGTCTTTCAAGGCCAGGAAGGCCTGCTGGGCGATGGTGAGCTGCACCTCGGCGCTGTCCGCGTGCAGCAGCACTTCGATGTCATGGATGTCGCCGACCCGCGCGACCAGGCCCTCGGTGAGCGCGAAGCCGGTGCCGAAAGCCTCCAGATCGCGCGGCGTGGCCATCATGACCGCGTGGGAGATGCCGTTGAAGACCAGGGCGACCGGAAATTCCTCGCTGACGTCATCGGCGCCCGCGGTAAAGGCATCGCCCTGGTGCCGGACGATGGCGCGGCGCTGGCTGCCGGTGCGTTCGGATTGGGGCTCAAGGCGCATCGGGGCTTCCTTTCTGGTATCGCCGTCGGCTCACTGGCGGAAAGCAGTGGGCGTCGAACCTGCCTGGGAACGGCTGGCGTCCCCGACCGGGTTTGAAGCCCAGGTTGCCCGAACATTATCACAGTGCGATGGCCCGACATCAACGAAGACACGGGGGGATCGGAGAGGGGCAACGCAGGATCGGCAAACGGTGACAGGCCACCCGTATCGGCGCGCGCAGTTCTCGCTGGGCACACTTTCCTTTGATTGCCGGCATTGTCCGCCCGCCTTCGTCAATGTGTCGCGCATTGTCGAAACCCGGGATTCCACCCTTCCCATCGCTTTGGCACATGCGCACGGATTCCATGCGGGCCTCCCCGGAAAGTAGGGGGCATATCGGAACCTTTCAGGCTGCGCTGTAGTAGTCTTCGCCAGACCATGTCTGAGATTGCGGGCCTTGGGATAGAAATAGCCGGAGCTATGCGCATGTCCATTCAGTGGTACCACAACTACATCGTCGAAGGCTTTGCAAAACCCTCCGGGGCCGGCAGGTTCGCGGCCCTCGGACGGGTACGGCTCGGCGACCATGTGATTGCCGAGTCCGAAGCGTTCGGTAGCTTCGCGCAGTGCAGCGATGCTCAGTCGGGCGGCCTGTCCTGGGCCCAGAGACATGTCGATGCCTTGATTTCCTCAGCGTGAGCCTGCTCCCGGCGAGCCCGGATTCACGCCGCGTGTCGAGACGCCGTCGATGAACGATAGGCGGAAATGGATACGCAGCAACTTCTGCAAATGCAAGGCAGGAGAGCAACAGGAGGTAAGGCTCCATGGCTGGACGGAATCCGTCAACTATCCTGAATGAATGGAAATTGAAAGAGGAAAGAGGAAAGGGAATTGAAAGACCGGGGGGCGCTCCGAGGTTGGAGTAGCAGGAGAGGTAGATGAGGCAGTCATTTGATCGATTCATTGCAACATATCCACTGACGTCCGGCGGGAATCGCCTGGTGCAAGTCTGCGGTGCCGCCTTGTGGGATTTCGGTCGATTTGAGTCACTCGGCCGGTGCACGGAAATGGCGACCACGATCTTTCCCAGGTTGCGCCTTTTCCGCCTGCCGATCCAGTCGCACGAATTGGACGTCGACGCGCTTCGCATCCTGGTCAGCACCCACATCGTGCATGACGTGTCGATAGCAGCGTAGCCGTCAGAACCGAGGATTTCTTGCCGCCGTCCTGGCGGCTCGCCCGCCGCGAGCGGGCGTTTTTCATTATTGGAGGCGGAGTGGACCGCTCATGTCCGGCGCGGCGGCCGTGGTGCGCGATTTCCCGTGCACCGGGCACTCCCTGTCGGCCGCTGCTCGATGAACCGGGGCAGGCGGCTGGGCTGTGTGCCGCCGCGCTGCAGGCCAGCTTCGGCCCGGGTGCTGGCCGGTGACCGATGGAAAAAGCGGGGCAAAGGCGCGGGAGCACCTTTGCCCACCGGGAGTGGCAGCATGAAAACGCTGCTGCGTGACATTTTCGGTGTTTGTATCAAACTTGTTACCCTGCACAAGTCTGGTGCATACGAAGGTGGGGTAAAGCGGCAGCGATGCCGGCCGTCGGCTTAGCTCCGGGGCAGGCCGGCAGGGCGCGCGTAGCGCTGCCTCGGTCAGCGCCGGCGGAACGCTGCGGGAATGGTCGCTACGCGTGGTCGGCATCGGCGTTCGCCGTGTCGGGCGTGACCGGTTCGGCGCGATAGGCGATCCAGTAGTGGTAGTAGCTCTTGTGATGGCGGGCCAGCTTCCGCTCGAAGAAGATCCGGACGGTGCCGGCCTCGCCGGCGTCGATCACCACCTCGGCATGCGCGAGTCCGTCAGCAGCGGCGGGGCCGAGCGTCTGTCTTGCCACGTGGACGAAGTCGCTCGGGACGCGCGCCAGGATGCCGTTTGCGGGGTGGGTAGCGGGGACGTACGTGTCGCAGGGATCGTCGTTGGCGATGCGGAGTTTCGGGTTGCCCATGATGCGCCACTTGCTGTGTACTGTATGAATATACAGTATAGCGCGGTGGCCGCTGCTCTGGTCCAGCGCTGGCCGTCGGCTGCAATGCCACGCGCAGATGACGTCACCCACCGATCGGCAGGCTGCTGCCAGCCGATCCGGTCATGGCATTGCCGTTCCGGACTGCTGCATGCGACATGCGCCGACATGCGCCGACATGCGCCGACATGCGGCCGACCACCCGGTCGCCCTGCTTGCCGACCGGGTCGGCGTGCTTGTGTCGCTCCGGAACAGATTTCAACGAAAGCGCCCTTACCCACGCATCAGGTGTAGCTCTCCCAGTTGTCAGCGAGCCATTCGGACACATCCATTCTCGAGCGGACGTCACTCGGCAAATGCAGGTGGATCAGGCGTTCGGCCTTGAGCGCATGGGCCCGGGTCAATGGCTTGCCATCGGCATCGTTCCAGCTCCGGCAGAAGTGGACCAGAAAGGCCAGCACCTCGTACCCCTCCTTGCGATTCAAAAGCACGTCATCCGGTTTCCCGGTCAGCTTGGGGTTGTCGCCATTCACAGGCGTCCAACTGTATTCGTATTGCAGGTCGCTCCGAGTGATGACAGGCATGGCGCGGCTTCCTTATCCCAAGAGTGCGAAGAAGTCGATGCCGCTCGCCGAAGGCAGGGCGGCGGTCACCAGCCCATGGTGAACGAGCCCTGGCCTGGCATCCAATCCCTCTAAAGAGCGGGGTGGGAAAAGCGGTGCCTTCCCTTGCTTGTCATGACTGGGCACTGCGGCTGCGCTGCTTGGGCGGCACGGAGAAGAACGCCAAGGTGAACCGGTGATCGGATGGCGAGTCTGGTCGTGAGGGCGTCTTCCGGCGACGGCGTGGCGCCTCGGTGGGATCTCAGTGGGACGGATGCCGAACAACCACTGTGAGTTGGCGGCACAGGGGCACTCCGGCGATGCCATGAAGCTGCAAGGGCGCAGGCGCGCGGCATGCAACGAGGAGCGCGAACGAGGAGCGCCAACGATGAGCACTCGAGCGGGCACTCGAGCGGGCATGGCAGAAAACCACAGGCCACCCCCGTTCCTCGCTCCCTTCGGTCTCCACCAGAGCGCCGGAAATCTTGTGGCGGAAAGCAGTAGGAGTCGAACCTACCTGGGAACGGCTGACGCCCCCAACCGGGTTTGAAGCCCGGCCGCATCACCGGATACGCCTGCCTTCCTCATGGCCCTTCGTCGTGAGCGGCTGCGGACGGGACCGCTGCGCCGTTCGCCTGCCCCTGCTGCCACTGGCCGTCGGGGCGCAGCATGCGCGCATTGCCAACCCGGCGAGTGTAACCGACGCGGTCGAGGAACTCCAAAACCTGGATGGCCCGCTTGCGCCCGAGGCCGACGGCGTCGCGGAACCGTGCCGCGTCGACGCTGCCGTGGTGTGCCACCAGCCCGCTCACCAGGGCGGCCAGCGCCTGGACGTGCGCGTGCGTATAGAACAGGTCGCGCACGACCTGGTGCACCTGGCCCTGGCGCGCCAGCTTGCGCAGCAGTTGCCGCATCGCGTCTTCCGGCACCTGGAGCGCGGCGGCGAGGTCGCGTACCCAGGGGGGATCATAGGCGCCGGCCTCCAGCAGCGGCATCACGCGCGGCTGCAAGGCTTGTTCGGCGGCGCTCAGACTGGCGGAGTGCGTGGGCAGTTGCAGCCAGGCGCCCTGGCGGCGCAGGGCGCCGCGCCCGGCCAGGGCGTCGAGCAGGCCGAGCCAGAGCGGGTCCGGCACCGGCGTGCCGGCGAAGGCGATGCGGCGTAGCGTGCCAGCGTCCGGGCCGGGCTCGTCCGGCTGGCGCGCGTGGAAGGCCGCCAGCGCTTCCAGCACGCGCGTCTGCAGGGCCTGCCAGTGCTCGGCGAGGATGAGGCTGGCCTCGTCCTGGGTCGGCGCGCCGATGCGCAGCGCGTCGGCTGGCAGGCGCCAGCCGCCGGGCGCGCCGGCGGCGAGGCAGCGCAGGCGCGCGACCGTGATGCCGCGCGGCGCCTGCGCCAGCAGCGGCGCCAGGCCGCTGCCGCCGGCCATCTGCTGCAGGGCGCGCAGGTAGGCCAGCCGTTGCGGCGCGCGGCGCCGGCGTTCCGGCGCGAACGGGTCCAGCACCACGCCGCCCCCCACGGTGCGGGTGGCCTGAGGATTGCGCGCGATGAAGCGGTCGCCCGGCCAGGCGCAGAGCGGGGCGGCGAACACGAGCTGGGCGAAGGCCTGCGCGCCGGGCTCGATGGTGTCGCCCTCCAGCAGCACGATGTTGGCAAGCCGGTGCGTGGTGCCCAGGTGGATGTGGAGCGGGGCCCAGTGCGCAAGGCGGTGGCCGCTGCCGGGCAGCAGGGCCAGCCGCACGTCGAGGCGCGTGGTGGGTGCCAGCAGGACCGGGTCGAGCACCCAGTCGCCGCGCGCGATGGCGTCCTTGTCGATGCCGGCGAGATTGAGGGCGCAGCGCTGCCCGGCATGGCCGGCCTCGGCCGGCTGCTGCTGGGCGTGGATGCTGCGCACGCGTGCGGGCAGGCCGGAGGGCGCCAGGCGCACGCTGTCGCCGACGCGGACCTGGCCACCGAAGACCGTGCCGGTCACCACGGTGCCGTGGCCGGCCAGCGTGAACACACGGTCGACGGCCAGGCGGAAGGGGCCGTCGGCGGCACGCGGCGGCAGCGCCAGCGCGGCCGCATGCAGATGGGCGCGCAGCGCCGCCACGCCGGCATCGCCGGCCCGGGTGGCGGCCAGCGCGAACACCGGCGCGCCGGCGAAGGGCGTGTCCGCCAGCAAGGCCGAGATCTCCGCGCGCACGGCCTCCAGCCGCGGCGGCTCGACGCGGTCCGCCTTGCTCAGCGCCACCACCGCCGCGCGTACGCCGAGCAATGCGAGGATGGCCACGTGCTCGCGGGTCTGCGGCATCACGCCGTCGTCGGCGGCCACCACCAGCAGGGCCAGGTCGATGCCGCTGGCGCCGGCCGCCATGGTATGGATCAGGCGTTCGTGGCCGGGCACGTCGATATAGCCGAGCACCTCGCCGCCCGGCAGCGGCGTGTAGGCGTAGCCCAGCTCGATGGAGATGCCGCGTGCCTTCTCTTCCTTGAGGCGGTCGGTGTCGACGCCGGTCAGTGCGCGCACCAGCGTGGTCTTGCCATGGTCGATATGGCCGGCGGTGCCGACGATCATGGCCGCAGGGCCTGCCACTGGGCGACGAAGCCGGCCTCCTCGTCTTCTTCCAGGCAACGCAGGTCCAGCCACAGGGCCTGTTCGCCGATGCGGCCGATGACCGGGCGCGGCAGCGCGCGCAGGGCCGCTTCCAGGCGCTGCAGCGGCTTGCCCGCGCCGGCGCGCCGGCCGGCCGCGGCGGCGATGCGCAGGCCGTGGCTGGGGACCTGGCTGAGCGGCAGCGCGCCGCTGCCGATCTGGCTGAACATCGGCGCGGCCTCGATCCGGTACTCCGCGCCCAGCGCCGGTGCCAGCAGCGGGCACAGGCGCTGGGCCTGGGCCTGCAGCGCGGCGGCGGGACGGGTCAGCAGGCGCAGGGTCGGCAAGGTCTGCGCCAGCAGCTCGGGCGCGCGGTACAGCCGCAGCACCGGCTCCAGCGCGGCCAGCGTCAGCTTGCCCACGCGCAGCGCGCGCTTGAGCGGGTTCTTCTTGATCTTGCGGATCAGGTCTGCGCGGCCGACGATCAGGCCGGCCTGCGGGCCGCCCAGCAGCTTGTCGCCGCTGAAGGTGACCAGGTCGGCGCCGGCGGCGATGGTCTCGCGCACCGTGGTCTCGCCGGGCAGGCCCCAGCGGCGCAGGTCGACCAGGGTGCCGCTGCCCAGGTCCACCACCACCGGCAGGCCGTGCGGGCGGGCCAGCGCCACCACCTCGTCCACCTCCACGCTGCGGGTGAAGCCGGTGATCTGGTAGTTGCTGCAGTGCACCTTCATCAGCAGCGCGGTGCGCGCGCCGATCGCGCCGGCATAGTCGTGCGGATGGGTGCGGTTGGTGGTGCCGATCTCGACCAGGCGCGTGCCGGCGCGCTGCATGATGTCGGGAATGCGGAAGGCGCCACCGATCTCGACCAGTTCGCCGCGCGACACCACCACTTCGCGCCGCTGCGCCAGCGTGTTCAGCATCAGCAGCACGGCGGCGGCGTTGTTGTTGACCACCGTCGCCGCCTCGGCACCGGTCAGCTCGCACAGCAGGTCTTCGACCAGGTCGTCGCGGTCGCCGCGGCCGCCGCTGTCGAGATCGAATTCCAGGTTGGCCGGCGCGGTCAACGCCCGTGCCACCTCGGCCACCGCTTCCTGCGGCAGCAGGGCGCGGCCCAGGTTGGTGTGCAGTACCGTGCCGGTCAGGTTGTAGACGGCGCGCAGGCGCGGGCGCGCGGCATCGTCCAGGGTGGCCGTCAGCGCCTGCGCCAGCGCGGCGTCTTCCAGCGCCGGCCGCAGCAGCTGCCCGGCCACGGCACGCGCGCGGTAGTCGTCGAGCAGCCGGCGCAGCGCGGCGGTCACCTGGCTGCGGCCGTAGCGCGCCAGCAGCGGTTGCAGGGGTTCGGCGTTGAGCAGGCGGTCGACCGAGGGGATGTCCACCGGCCCCGCCAGCAACGGCGCGCTAGCGTCCATCGGCGGCCTCCCGGCCCGGCTGCCACAGCAGCGGATTGGCGCTGGCGCGGGCATAGCCGGCCTCGCCCATCAGCACGTCCAGGGTCAGCGTGGCGAGGTCGTCGGCCAGCGGCTCGACCTGCGGATCCTTTTCCATGTAGCAGATCTTGCGGTAGCTGTGGCAGTGGTCGCAGGACTCGGCCTTGACCGCTTCGCCGGCGCCGTCGACGGTGTAGTAGGCGATGCCTTCGGTGGATTCGCAGTGGCTGCACTTGACGCGCACCATGTGCCACTCGCTGGCGCACAGGCCGCAGTGCAGGTAGCGCAGGCCCTGGAAGCGGCCGCCGATGCGCACGATGCTGGCCACCGGCAGCGAACCGCACACCGGGCAGACGCCGGCCACCTCCAGCAGCGGCACGTCCTGCTCGCGCAGCTGCCCGGCCTGGTGCGTCCAGCTGACCTGCAGCGCGGCCATCAGGAAGGGCGCGAGGGCGGCGTCGATGCCGTCGTCGCGTCCGGCCAGCAGGGCCTGGACCTGGTCTTCCAGCTCGCGCGCCGGCAGCGTGCCGAGGCGCGCCAGCGCCTGCCGTGCCGGCGGCGGCAGGGCAGGCGCCTGGTCGAGCCGGCTGAGCAGGCCGGCCAGCGCGCCGCGCCAGGCGCCGTGGCCCTGGCCGCCGGCCGCGGTCAGCGGCGGCATGCCGTGGGCCAGCGCCAGTTCGATGTCGCGCGGATCGGGCGCCGGAACCGCCAGGGTCTGGGCGATTTCATGCTGTGCCGCCGCCAGCACGGCCATGGCTTCGAGGTAGGGGCCGATCGGATTGCCGCCGCTCAACTGCCGCAGCCGGGCGGCGCGGGCGGAGAAGACATCGCCGTGCCGCGGCAGGCGCAGCCTGGCCAGTGCGACGTGGTCGAGCGACTCGATTTCGTGGGGTTGCAGGATGCGCTGCGCCATGGGCGGTCCACCGAGGGGAGGGGAGCCGGCCGGCGCTCGCGCATCCGGCCGGCGCTATTTGTCGCCTTGCCGGAAGACCTCGCGGAACCATCCGCGATGGTGCTTCCAGGCCCATCCGCGCGTCACCGTGCCACGCGTCATCGCTCCGACCGTGCCCTGGATCCACAGCGCCGCATAGATGTGGACAATGATGCCGCAAATCAGCACGAAGGCGCAAACGGCATGCAGCAGCGAAGCGGCACGGATCATGCCGACGGGAAAGTACTGCGAGAAATAGGTGCGCCAGATCACCATGCCGCTGGCCAGCAGCAACAGCAGGCTGATCACCATGACGAAGAACAGCAGTTTCTGCCCGCCGTTGTAGCGGCCGACCTCGGGCAGCGCCTCCTCGCGGTTGTTGACCACGTCGCCCAGGTGCGCCAGCCAGGCGCGGTCGGCGCGCGTCAGCAGGTTGTGGCGCCACATGCGCAGCGCCAGCACGGCGAAGGCCAGCACCATGACGATGCCGAGGAACGGATGCAGGATGCGCGTCCAGGTGCCGCCGCCGAACAGGTTGCTCAGCCAGAACATCGACGGGTGGAACAGCGCCAGTCCCGACAGCGCCAGCAGCACGAAGGCGATGGCGACGATCCAGTGCGTGGTGCGCTCGCCGGCAGTGTAGCGGACGATCAGGCCGGGCTTGTCAGCGGGCTTCATGGTGGTCCTCCCGGTCTTGCTGCGGCCCCGGTTCGCGGCCCTCCAGGGCCTGGCCGGCTGCCTCCTCGTCCTCCGGCCCGGTCTCGTTGGGTCCGACGCGGATGTAGTGGAAGAAGCCCGCCAGCGCGGTCAGCACCATGCCGGCCACCGCCAGCGGCTTGGCCACGCCTTTCCACAGGCCCACCAGCGGGCTGATGCGGGGCTGGTCCGGCAGCCCGTGGTAAAGCGAGGGCTGGTCCGCATGGTGCAGCACATACATCACATGGGTGCCGCCCACGCCGGCCGGGTCGTACAGGCCGGCCTTGTCGAAACCGCGCGACTTCAGGTCCTCGATGCGCTCGGCCGCGTGGTCTTTCATCGCCTCCTTGGTGCCGAACACGATGGCGCCGGTCGGGCAGGTCTTGACGCAGGCCGGCTCCTGCCCCACGCCCACGCGGTCGGAGCACAGCGTGCACTTGTAGGCCTTGTGATCGGTCTTGGACAGGCGCGGGATGTTGAACGGGCAGCCGGTGATGCAGTAGCCGCAGCCGATGCAGTTCTCCTCGTGGAAGTCCACGATGCCGTTGGTGTACTGCACGATCGCGCCGGGCGAGGGGCAGGCCTTCAGGCAGCCCGGATCCTCGCAGTGCATGCAGCCGTCCTTGCGGATCAGCCACTCGAAGTTGCCATTGGGATTCTCGTACTCGGCGAAGCGCATCACGGTCCACGACTGCGCCGACAGGTCGGCCGGGTTGTCGTAGACGCCGACGTTGGTGCCGACCTCGTCGCGCAGGTCGTTCCATTCCATGCAGGCCGCTTGGCAGGCCTTGCAGCCGATGCACTTGGTGGTGTCGATCAGCTTGGCGACCTCGCCGGAGGCCGTCTGGCGCGCCTGCGGCGGCGGCGTGGTGGTGGCCGAGCGGCGCTTGATGTCCAGGGATTGCAGTGCCATCGCGCCTCTCCTATGCCTTCTCGACCTTCACCAGGAAGGACTTGAATTCCGGCGTCTGCGAGTTGCCGTCGGCGACGAAGGGCGTCAGCGTGTTGGCCAGGAAGCCGGGCCTGGCCAAGCCGGTGAAGCCCCAGTGGATCGGCACGCCGACGGTGTGCACGGTGCGGCCGTCGATCTGCAGCGGCTTGATGCGCTTGGTCACCAGTGCCACGGCCTTGATATAGCCGCGCTTGGAACTGACCTTGACACGGTCACCGGCGACGATGCCGATCTCCTTGGCCAGCGCCTCGCCGATCTCGACGAACTGCTCGGGCTGCAGCACCGCATTGATGCGGGCGTGCTTGGTCCAGTAGTGGAAGTGCTCGGTCAGCCGGTAGGTGGTGGCCACGTGCGGGAAGGCATCGGCCTTGCCGAAGTTGGCCCAGTCGCCGGGGAAGACGCGCGCGGCCGGATTGCTGACGGCCTCGGGGCGCTTGCCGTTCATCAGGTTGTAGCCGAGCGGGGTCTCGAAGGGCTCGTAGTGCTCGGGGAAGGGGCCCTCGGCCATATTGGCGCGGGCGAAGAAGCGCGCCACGCCTTCGGGCAGCATGATGAAGGGCCCCATGCCTTGGCCCGGGTCTTCGTCGATCTTGAAGTCCGGCACATCGGCGCCGCCCCAGCTCTTGCCGTTCCAGCCGATCAGCTTGCGCGCCGGATTGAAGGGCTTGCCGGCCGTGTCGCAGGAGGCCCGGTTGTACAGCACGCGCCGGTTGGCCGGCCAGGCCCAGGCCCAGTTGAGGGTCTGGCCGATGCCGGTGGGATCGGCATTGTCGCGCCGCGCCATCTGGTTGCCGGCCTGGGTCCACGCGCCGCAGAAGATCCAGCAGCCGCTCAGCGTGCTGCCATCGTCGCGCAGCTCGGCGAAGCCGGACAGCTGCTCGCCGGCGCGGTGCAGGATCTTGGCCGGGTCCTTCGGATCGGCGAGATCGGTGAGCGCGCGTCCCGAATACTCCTTGGCGATTTCCTCGGGCGTCGGGCTGTCCGGCCGGGCATAGGGCCACGACAGCTTGACGATGGGATCGGGGAACTTGCCGCCGTCTTTCCGGTACAGCTCGCGCAGGCGCAGGAACAGGCCCGACATGATCTCGATGTCGGTGCGCGCCAGTCCGGGCGGCTCGGCGCCCTTCCAGTGCCATTGCAGCCAGCGCCCGGAATTCACCAGGGAGCCGTCTTCCTCGGCGAAGCAGGTGGTCGGCAGGCGGAACACCTCGGTCTGGATCTGCGCCGGGTCGACGTCGTTGTATTCGCCGGCGTGGCGCCAGAATTCGGAGGTCTCGGTGGCCAGCGGATCCATCACCACCAGGAACTTCAGGCGCGACAGCCCGCGCATCACCTTGGCCTTGTTCGGTGCCGCGGCCAGCGGGTTAAAGCCCTGCGCGATGTAGCCGGTCATCTTGTCCTGGTTCATCAGCTCCACGACCTGCAGCAGGTCGTAGGGCTTGTCGAGCTTGGGCAGGTAATCGAAGGCCCAGCGGTTCTCCGCGGTGGCGGCGTCGCCCCACCAGGCCTTCATCAGGCTGACGTGGAACTTGCCGTAGTTCTGCCAGTAGCTGAGCTGGTTGGGCCGCAGCGGCTTGGAGGCGCGTGCCTCGATGTACTGGTCGTAGTCCTGCTCCTGCTCGGTCGGCAGTGTCATGTAGCCGGGCAGCAGGTTGGACATCAGGCCCAGGTCGGTCAGCCCCTGGATATTGGAGTGGCCGCGCAGCGCGTTCATGCCGCCGCCGGCGACGCCGATATTGCCCAGCAGCAGCTGCACCATGGCGCCGGTACGGATGATCTGCGAGCCGATCGAGTGCTGCGTCCAGCCCAGCGCATACAGGATGGTCATGGCGCGCGTGGGCACGGCGGTGGAGGCCAGCAGGTCGCACACGGCCTGGAACTTGTCGCGCGGCGTGCCGCAGACCCGTTCCACCATCTCCGGCGTATAGCGCGCGTAGTGCTGCTTGAGCAGGTTGTAGACGCAGCGCGGATGGCCCAGCGTCGGGTCGGTCTTGACGAAGCCGTCCTCGCCCTTCTCGTAGTCCCACGAGGCCTTGTCATAGGTGCGCTTCTCGGCGTCGTAGCCCGAGAACAGGCCGCGTTCGAAGGAGAAGTCCTCGCGCACGATGAAGCTGAAGTCGGTGTAGTTCCTGACGTACTCGTGCTGGATCTTGTCGTTGGCCAGCAGGTAGCGGATCACGCCGCCAAGGAAGACGATGTCGGTGCCGGTGCGTATCGGCACGTAGAGATCGGCCACCGAGGCGGAACGGGTGAAGCGCGGGTCGACCACGATCAGGCGCGCCTTGTTGTGCGCCTTGGCCTCGGTCACCCACTTGAAACCGCAAGGGTGGGCCTCGGCCGCATTGCCGCCCATGATCAGGATCACGTCCGCGTTCTTGATGTCGACCCAATGGTTCGTCATCGCTCCACGGCCGAACGTCGGGGCAAGACCTGCCACCGTCGGGCCGTGTCAGACACGCGCCTGGTTGTCGAATCCCAGAATGCCGAAGCTGCGGACGACCTTGTGCGTCAGGTAGCCGACCTCGTTGCTGCTGGCCGAGGCGGCCAGCATGCCGGTGGTCAGCCAGCGGTTGACGGTGCGGCCGTCGGCCGTCTTCTCGACGAAGTTGGCGTCGCGGTCCTGCTTCATCAGCCGGGCGATGCGGTCCAGCGCGTCGTCCCAGGCGATCGGCTGCCACTTGTCCGAGCCCGGCGCGCGGTACTCGGGCTGCACCAGGCGGCTGGGACTGTGCACGAAGTCGATCAGGGCGGCGCCCTTGGGACAGAGCGTGCCGCGGTTGACCGGATGGTCGGGGTCGCCCTCGATATGGATGATGCTGGCCTTGGCGTTCTTGGCGCCGTCGCCCAGGCTGTACATCAGCAGCCCGCAGGCCACCGAGCAGTAGGGGCAGGTGTTGCGCGTCTCGGTGGCGCGCGCCAGCTTGTAGGCGCGTACCTCGGCCAGTGCGGTGTCGGGCGCGAAGCCCATCAGCGCCAGGCTCGAGCCCGCTAGCGAGGCGCCAGTGACCTTCAGGAACTGGCGCCGGTTCATCATGACCATGGGGACACCTCCTCGTCATGGCGCCTTGGCTGAGCGCAGGCGACATCGCTGGTTCAGTATAGGCCAAGTGGCGCAACACCCACTATGGGGATCTGCCCCGACTTCGGCCGCGGCGCGTGCGCCCGGTGCGGTGCAGCATGGCGGGGCGGGGCGTCAGGCGGCCAGCGCGGCGACCTTGCGCAAGGCATCCTCCAGCGCCGGCAGCGCGATCGAGCCCAGCGCGAGGCGCAGGGCCTGCGGCACCGCCGGCCCGGCGCAGAAGGGCTCCGCCGTCGTCACCAGCACGCCCTGTCGCGCCAGCGCGGCCGCCACGCCGTCGGCGCGCCGGTCGTCGGAGAGCGCCAGCCACAGGTAGTAGGCACCCGGGTGGGCGGTGATCGCGCAGCCCTGCAGCAGGCGCCGTGCCAGCCGCTGGCGCTGCCGCGCGTCGCGCCGCTTGCGCATCTCCAGCGCATCGACGGTGCCCGACTCGATCCAGCGGCAGGCGAGCGCCACCATCAGCGACGGCGTGTTCCAGGTCGACACGCGGATGGCGCGCTCCAGCGCCGGCACCAGTCCGGGCGGCGCCGCCACGAAGCCCAGGCGCAGTCCCGAGGCGACGCTCTTGGACAGCCCCGACACGTAGAGCGTGCGCTCCGGCGCGTGGCAGAAGACCGGGGCGGGAGCGGGTTCGGCCAGGAAGGCGTAGGCGCCGTCCTCGATGATCAGCAGGTCGTGCCGCCGCGCGATGGCGGCCAGCCGGGCGCGCTCGGCCTCGGGCATCACGTGGCCGAGCGGATTGTGCAAGGTCGGCATGGTGTAGACGGCGCGCACCGGGCGGCGCCGGCACAGCGCCTCCAGCCGGTCGAGGTCGGTGCCGCCGGTGCCGCCGCTGCTGATGGGCAGCGGCGCCAGCTCGAGGCGGCAGGATTCGGCCAGCGTCTTCATGCCCGGGTAGGTCAAGGCGTCGATGGCCAGCAGGTCGCCCGGCCGCAGCAGCGCCATGGCGGCCACCGCCAGCCCCTGCTGGGCGCCGTTGACGATCAGCACCTGCGCGGCCGGCACGCGGATGCCCCGGTTGCGCAGGTGGCGCGCGACGGTCTCCCTTTCGTGCGGGCGCCCGCCCTGCGGCGCCGAGTGCAGCAGGGCGTCGAGATCGCCCGAGGCGGCGATGGCGCGCAGGCCCTCGCGCAGCAGTTCCGCCTGATCGGGCAGCGCCGGATAGTTGAAGGTCAGGTCGACCGCGCCGGAGGGCAGGGGCCGTTGCTCCAGCCCCAGGCCGCGCGGCAGGGAGGTGTCGCGCACGAAGGTGCCGCGGCCGGTTTCGCCCACCGCCAGGCCGGCGGCCTCCAGCTCCGCGTAGACGCGCGAGGCGGTGGCCAGGGCGATGCCGTGCTGCCGCATCAGTTGCCGCACCGCCGGCAGGCGCGTGCCGGGCGGCAATTCACCGTCGTGGATGCGCGCGGCGAAGGCATCGACGATGCTGCGGTAGCGGGGCGGGGCCATGGGTGTCGGCGGGCGAGGGGAGAGCGGGTGGGCGGGCGGGGTGTATCTAGGACAATTTCTTGTTCGTACTGCATCCGGAGTCTACGCTGCGGCCATTCCCTTCGCCACCTTCTTGCGCCGACCCCACGATGCCCGATCCCGCCACCCTGTCGCTGTTCTGCGGCGCCGTCCTGATGCTGATGCTCTCTCCCGGCCCCAATACGGCCTTCGTCATGGCGCATGGCGCCGCCTGCGGCCTGCGCGGTGGCGTTGCCGCGGCGCTGGGCATCGCCGGCGCGGACCTGTTGCTCACCGCCTTGACCGCGAGCGGCGTGACCGCCGTGGTGGTGGCCTGGGCGCCTGCCCTGGACCTGATCCGCTACGCCGGCGCGGCCTACCTGCTGTGGCTGGCCGCCAAGGCGCTGCGCCCGGCGCGCGGCGCCGGCGGCGGGGGCGGCACCGCGGCAGGCGCCAGCCGGCCGGCGGGGGCCGCCGCGGTGTTCGTGCGCGGCCTGCTGAACTGCCTGCTCAATCCGAAGGCGCTGCTGTTCTTCCTGGTGTTCCTGCCGCAGTTCGTGGTGCCGGGGCAGGGGCCGGTGGCGTCGCAACTGCTTGTGCTGGGCGCCCTGCTCTCGGCGATCAGCCTGCTCTACCACGCCTTGCTGGGCGCGCTCGGCGCGAGCCTGCGGCGCCTGCCGCGAGCGCGGCCCGGGCTGGCGCGCCTGCAGTCGGTCGCGCTGGCCTTGCTGATGGCGGGCCTGGCGGTGCGCCTCCTGCTGCAGCGCGCGGCATGAGGGCGGACGGGGCGGGCGCGGCTGCCTTGCGGTCACTTCGTCCCCTTCGTCCCCTTCGTCCCGTTCCCGTGAAGTCCTTCCTCTCGTTTCCCGACCCAGGCAGACCATGTATATCGCCGCCTTCATCTACCGGCCCGGACAGGCCGATGACACCTTCCGGCAATTGAGCGCCGTCCTCGACGAAATCGCGGCAGACCTGCCCGGCTTCGCCGGCGCCGAATCCTGGCGCTCGGCCGACGGCATGCTGGTCAACGCCAGCTACTACTGGCACGACCGCGCCGCGCTGGAAGCCTTCGCCCGCCATCCGCGCCATCTCGAGGCCAAGCGCCAGTACCGCCGCTGGTACGAGGGCTACCACGTGGTGGTCTCGCATGTCGAGCGGGCCTACGGCGACGGCACGCTGGCCCATCCGGTGCCGGACAGCCGCCGGGCGGGCGGCTGAGGCGGCCGGGGCCGCGCGCATCGCCCGGGCTCCGGCCCGGTCTCAAGCCGGTGTCATTCGGGCTTGACGCCGGCGTCACGGATGACCGCGCTCCAGCGCGTCATCTCGGCCTTGATCCGGCTGCCGGCCTGCGCCGGCGTGGTCCAGGCGGCGATCGCGCCTTGCTTGAGCAGGGCGGCCTTCACTTCGGGCTCGGCCAGGATCTTCTTCAGGTCGGCGCTGAGGCGGTTGATCACCGGCGCCGGCGTGCCGGCCGGGGCGACGATGCCGAACATCGAGCTGACCTCGAAGTCCTTCAGGCCGGCTTCGGCCGCGGTGGGCACGTCGGGCAGCGTGCTGACCCGCTCGCCGCTGGTCACCGCCAGCGCGCGGATCTTGCCGCTCTTGATGAAGGACTGCGCCGCCGGCACCGTTTCCACCATGCTCAGCACCTGCCCGCCCATCAGATCGGTCATGGCCGGACCGCTGCCCTTGTACGGCACGTGCAGCATGTCGGCGCCGGTCATGCGCTTGAACAGCTCGCCGGCCAGGTGCTGCGGCGAGCCGTTGCCGGCCGAGCCGAAGGTGAGGCTGCCGGGCTTGGCCTTGGCCAGCTCGACCAGTTGCGCCAGCGTGTTGGCCTTGACCGAGGGATTGACCACGAACACCAGCGGCACCGTGCCGACGATGGCGACCGGCGCGAAGCTCTTCTCCAGGTCGTAGGGCACGCGGCTCTTGTACAGGGCGGCGTTGATGGCGTGGCTGGTCAGGGCCCCCATCAGCAAGGTGTAGCCGTCGGCCGGCGACTTGGCCACCAGTTCGGCACCGATATTGCCCGCCGCGCCGGCGCGGTTGTCCACCACCACCTGCTGGCCGAGCGCGGTGGTGAGTTGCTGCGCCAGCGTGCGGCCGATGACGTCGGTGGCGCCGCCGGGCGGGTAGGGCACCACCAGGCGGATCGGCTTGTTGGGATAGTCGGACGCGGCGGCGAGGGCCGGCGCCAGCAGCAGGCCGGCGCACGCGGCCAGCGTGGACACGAGCAGGGCGCGCCGCGCACCCGGGCGCGCGCGGCCGTGCCTGCGCAAGAGGCTGGACATGAAGGTCTCCTGTGCCGGGCTGATTGGATTCGAAGGGAAGGACGGCGGCGTGGGACCGCCGTGCCGATGCCGCCCGGCTCAGCATCGGGACGTAGTGTATGAGGCACCTCTTGATAGAAGAATCAGAATCTTTCTATCGACTGATCTTGTATTTCAATCAATAAACCGAGGCCGTTGCCGGGCTTGCGCACGCGCAGCCACGCAGGCTATGCTCTCGCCCGAGATTATCAATAATATTATTGGAGATCACGGATGTCTTCGTCCGACCGTCCCCCCGTCCCTCCGGCCTCATCCCAGGATTCATCGCAAGAGAGTGGTGGATCACAGCCATCGGCGGAGGGCCTGGCCAAGGGGCTGACCAACTACGGCGATACCGGCTTCTCGCTGTTCCTGCGCAAGGCCTTCATCAAGGGCGCCGGCTACACCGACGACGCCTTGTCGCGGCCGGTGATCGGCATCGTCAACACCGGCAGCAGCTACAACCCCTGCCACGGCAACGCACCGCAGCTGGTGGAGGCGGTCAAGCGCGGCGTCATGCTGGCCGGCGGCCTGCCGGTGGACTTCCCGACCATCTCGGTGCATGAGAGCTTTTCGGCGCCCACCAGCATGTACCTGCGCAACCTCATGTCGATGGACACCGAGGAGATGATCCGCGCCCAGCCGATGGACGCGGTGGTGCTGATCGGCGGCTGCGACAAGACCGTGCCGGCCCAGCTGATGGGCGCGGCGTCGGCCGGCGTGCCGGCGATCCAGCTGGTGACCGGCTCGATGCTGACCGGCGCGCACCGCGGCGAGCGCGTCGGCGCCTGTACCGACTGCCGCCGCTACTGGGGCCGTTTCCGTGCCGAGGAGATCGACGGCACCGAGATCGCCGACGTCAACAACCAGCTGGTGGCCAGCGTCGGCACCTGCTCGGTGATGGGCACGGCCAGCACCATGGCGTGCTTGGCCGAAGCCATGGGCATCATGGTGTCGGGCGGCGCCTCGGCGCCCGCGGTCACGGCCGACCGCATCCGCGTGGCCGAGCGCACCGGCACCACCGCGGTGGCGATGGCGGCCGCGCGCCTGACGCCGGACCGCATCCTGACCGGCAAGTCGATCGAGAACGCGCTGCGCGTGCTGCTGGCCATCGGCGGCTCGACCAACGGTATCGTGCACCTGACCGCCATCGCCGGCCGCCTCGGCATCGACATCGACCTGGCCGGCCTGGACCGCATGAGCCGCGAGACACCGGTGCTGGTCGACCTGAAACCTTCGGGCCAGCACTATATGGAGGACTTCCACAAGGCGGGCGGCATGCCGGCGCTGCTGCGCGAGCTGCGGCCCCTGCTGCACCTCGATGCGCTGACCGTGTCGGGCCG
This sequence comes from Cupriavidus malaysiensis, assembly GCF_001854325.1. Lineage (NCBI taxonomy): Bacteria > Pseudomonadati > Pseudomonadota > Betaproteobacteria > Burkholderiales > Burkholderiaceae > Cupriavidus > Cupriavidus malaysiensis. Next base: position 2,278,262 of record NZ_CP017755.1, on the reverse strand, counting down.
CACGCTGGGCGAGGAGCTGGACGCCGCGCCGCCGCCATTCGCCCAGGAGGTCATCCGCAGCCGCGCCGAGCCGATCTACCCGGCCGGCGGCCTGGCGGTGCTGCGCGGCAACCTGGCGCCGGGCGGCGCCATCATCAAGCAGTCGGCGGCCAACCCCGCCCTGATGGAGCACGAGGGGCGAGCGGTCGTGTTCGAGGACGCCGAGGACATGGCGCACCGCATCGACGATGAGGCCCTCGACGTCAAGGCCGACGACATCCTGGTGCTCAAGCGCATCGGCCCCACCGGCGCGCCGGGCATGCCCGAGGCGGGCTACATGCCGATCCCGAAGAAGCTGGCGCGGGCCGGCGTCAAGGACATGGTGCGCGTGTCGGACGGCCGCATGAGCGGCACCGCGGCCGGCACCATCGTGCTGCACGTGACGCCGGAGGCCGCCATCGGCGGACCGCTCGCCCTGGTGCGCAGCGGCGATCGCATCCGCCTGTCGGTGGCGCGGCGCGAGCTGGCGCTGCTGGTCGACGACGCGGAACTGGCGCGCCGGGCGGCCGAGCAACCGGTGGTGCGCCCGCGCGCCGAGCGCGGCTACCGCAAGCTCTTCCTGGAAACCGTGACGCAGGCCGACCAGGGCGTGGACTTCGACTTCCTGCGGGCCGGCGGCACCGTGGACACGGTACCGCGCGAGCGCTGAGCGATGGCGGACCAAGCCCTGGACGGTGCACCCGACGCACCCGACGCGTCCGATGCACCCGACGTGCCCGATGCGCTGCAGCGTGCCATCGACGCCCTGGAAGAGGACATCGTCTTCGGGCGCCTGCATCCGCGCGAGCGCCTGGTCGAGGACGACCTGATGGAGCGCTTCGGCCTGAAGCGCCATGTGGTGCGCCAGGCGCTGTCCGCGCTCGAACAGATGGGCGCGGTCGAGCGCCGGCGCAATGTCGGCGCGCTGGTGCGCGCCTTCGAGCCGGAAGAAGTGGTGGAACTGTTCGGCCTGCGCGAGCTGCTGGAAGCACAGGCCGCCGCGCTGATCCCGCTGCCCGTGCCGCCGGTGCGGCTGCAGGCGCTGGTGGCGGTGCAGCGGCGCCATGACGCCGCCGTCGCCGCAGGCGATGCGCACGCGGTCTTCCGCATCAACCAGCAGTTCCATCGCGAGCTGTTTGCACTGGCCGGCAACACCGTGCTGCTGCAGGCCATCGCCGAGTATGCGCGGCGCACCCATCCGATCCGCTTCGGCTCGCTGGCCACCGCTGCCTACCGCGAGCGCGCGCGCCAGGAACACTGGGCCATGATCGACGCGCTGCGCGCGGGACGCCGCGAGGAGCTGGTCGCGTTGTGCCGGCAGCACCTGCAGCCCTCGCGTGACGCCTACCTCGCCGCCCAGCGTGAGCGCGCCGGCGGCGCGCTCACGCGCTGAGCATCTGCCGCACCGGTGGCCCGCGCCACCGGTGCCGGCCGGGCCGGCCGGTGGCAGGGCGGAAGGTCGCGGCAGCCTGCTAGAATGGGCGTCTGTTTTCCGATCAGACGCACTATGGGTTTCGAACAACTTGCCGCCTTGAAGGCGCAACTCGTGGCACAGGCCAAGCAGAACGCGGCCGCCGCCAAGCCGGCGCAGCAGGGCAAGCCGCCAGCCAAGGCCAAGGCGCGCCCGGATGCCAAGGCACGCCCGGAAGCGAAGGGCCGCCCGGAAGCGAAGGGCCGTCCCGAGGGCAAGGCCAAGGCCGAGCCGGTCGACCCGGTGATCGAAGCGATCCGGCGCCTGCAGAAGCATTTCCCCAAGGCCTTCCCCAAGAAGCCCGAGCCCAAGCTGCCCCTCAAGCTGGGCATCATGCACGACCTCGTGCAGCAGTCCGCCAAGCTGGGCCTGGATGAAGCGCAGATCAAGGAAGCGCTCGCCACCTGGTGCCAGGGCAGCCGCTACTGGACCTGCATGGTGGCCGGCGCGGCACGCGTCGACCTGCAAGGCAACGCGGCCGGCGAAGTGACGGCGGCACAGGCCCAGCGCGCCAAGTGGCTGTCCGCGCGCCGCCCGCGTGGTGGCAAGGGCGGCGGCAAGGGTGGTGAGAACGGCGGCGAGAAGGGCGGCGAGAAGGGCGGCGAGAAGGGCGGCGAGCGTGGCGAGCGCCGCGCGCGCGGCCAGCGTCGCCCGGCCCAGGCGGGCGGCAAGCCGGCCGAAGGCCAGCCGGTGGAAGGCCAGGAAGCCGCGGCTCAGCCCGCGCAAGCCGCGCCGGCCGCGCAGCCGCAGACCGAAACGATGCCCGCAGAGCCGGTGGCCGCCGAGTCCGTGGCACCTGTGGCATCTGTGGCAGACGCACCGGTTGCCGCCGCTGGCGAACCGGCTGTCTTCGAGGCCACCTCCACCTCCACCCCCACCTCCACTTCGGCCTGATCGCGCAAGGGCGCCGCAGGCGGCGCTCTTGGCTGTCGCGCGGCACAGCGGCACGGCACCGCCCTTTGCCGCGGTCCCGCCTTTCCTTCTACCGCTGCCCCGGCACGATTGCCTCGTGCCCGCCGGCCGCGCGGCACCCCTCAAGTCAGGATTCCAGCGCCAGGCCGGCCCGCGGCAGGCGGCGCCAGCGCACCGTCGCCAGCAGCGACGCCCCGACGATCAGCGCGCCGCCGGCCCAGCCCGCCGGCGCGATCCGTTCGCCCAGCCACAGACAGGCGAACAGGGCGCCGAAGGCGGGCTCGCTGCCCATCAGCAGCGCCACGCGGGTGGGCTGGCTGCGCCGGATCGCGTAGTTCTGCGCGAAGAAGGCAAACAAGGTGCAGGCCCCCACCAGGTAGACCACGCTGGCCCAGAAGCCCGCATGCAGGCTTGGCGCCGGTAGCGCCTGCCATTGGGCGGGCACGCCCAGCAGCACCGCCGCGCTGCCCAGCGCGACCACGCCCGACTGCACGGCGGTCAGCAGCAGCGCGGGCGGCACGGCCCGGCCCGCGCGCTCGCGCATCATGCGCTTGGTCACGCAGACAATGACGGCGCGCAGCAGGGCCGCGGCCAGCATCAGCACGTCGCCGGCCTGCAGGCGCAGAGAGCCGCCGGTGAGCAGGGCGGCGCCCAGCAGCGACAGCGCCACGGCAGCCCACTCGCGCCGCGCCGGCATGCGGCCCAGCAGCAGCCACTCGGCGAACGGCGTCAGCACCACGCACAGGCTGATCAGGAAGGCGGCATGGGAGGCCTGGGTCTGCATCACGCCGAAGGTCTCGCACAGGAAGATGGCCAGCAGCAGCACGCCGGTGCCGAGCATGCCGGCCACGGTGCGGCCGTCGCAGTGCCGCAGGTGGCGCAGCGCCGGCAGCAGCAGCGCGGAGGTGAGGCCGAAGCGCAGCGCCAGCAGGCCCAGCACCGGATAGACGGCGAGCGCGTCCTTGACCACGCCGTAGCTGCTGCCCCAGACGGCGGCAACGGTCAGCAGCATCAGGTCGGGCAGCAGGGAGGCGGTGGCGGTTCTGGCGGACATGGCAGGCAGGACGGATAGGGCAGGATCGGAGGACGCGCGATGGCGCGGGAACGTGGCCGGCCGCCGGGTGCGCAGGCGGGCGGACGGAGAGCATTGTCTTGTATTGCATCGATGGTGATAATCCGGTCGTGGTGCAAATCTTTTATGCCTGTCTCGCACAGATCGGCCCGCCCTGCCGGCGCGCGCGCGTCCCTGGAAAGCGCATCGACGCATGCATCGGCGCACGCATCGGCGCATACAGCGGCAAAGAATCCGCCAAGGAACCCGCAATGAACCCCAACGAGCTGTTTGCGCTGCTGCCCGACATGGCCGTGTTCGCCCGCGTGGTCGATGCCGGCAATTTCTCGCTGGCGGCGCGCCAGCTCGGCACCACGCCGTCGACGGTCAGCCGGCAGATCAAGCGGCTGGAAGATGCGCTGGCCACGCGCCTGCTGGAGCGCTCGACACGCAAGGTGCGTGTCACCGCCTCGGGCGAGCAGGTCTACCGCCACTGCCGCGAGCTGGTCGGCGCGGCGGCCGGCGCCGTCGATGCGGCCGGCGCCCTGGCGGCGCGGCCGGCCGGGCGCGTCAGCCTGAGCGCGCCGACCGCCTACGCCAAGACCGTGATCCATCCGCTGGTGCCGGATTTCCTGCGCGCCTGTCCCGATGTGGACCTGCGGCTGGTGTTTTCCGATGCCACGCTGGATCCGCTCGACGACGACCTCGACCTGGTGATCCGCCTGACCGACCAGCCGCCACCCGGCCTGGCCGGCCGGCGCCTGGGCCGCGTCGAGTGGGTGCTGTGCGCATCGCGCGCCTATCTCGCCGCGCGCGGCGAGCCGCGCCATCCGCGCGAGCTGGCCGCGCACGACTGCCTGTTCCTGGGCGAGACGGCCGATGACAAGCGCTGGCGCTTCCGCCGCACGGCGCCGGCCGAGGCGGCGGCGCCGGTGAGCGTGGAGGTGCGCGGGCGCTATGCCGCCAATCACGCCAGCGCGCGGCTGGAGGCGGCGCAGCAGGGACTGGGCATCGCCAGCCTGCCGGACTTCGCCGCCGCGCAGGCGCTGCAGCGGGGCGAGGTGGTGCGCGTGCTGGCCGACTGGACCCTGGAGGCGCGCGCCTACGTGGGCACGGTCTGGCTGCTGCATCCGCCCAACCGCTTCCTGCCGCCCAAGGTCAGGGCGCTGATCGACTTCCTGGATGCCCGTTTGCGCGCCCCGCGTTGAGCGGCGGCCAGGGGAGAAAGGCAGAGGGGAGAAAGGCCGGGGTGTGCGGCCGGCCCGTGGCGTACATGGCCGTGCGCCGGCCCGGCTCAGCCGCCGTCCGCCGCGTCGAACGGCAGTTCGGCCTGGATCGGCAGCGCTGCCAGCCCCGCCGCTTCCTCCACCGGCAGCAGCGCGCTGACGCGCACGCCCAGCAGCCGCAGCTTGCGGTCGAGCGGCACGCGGCGCAGGCATTCGGTGGCCGCGCGGCGAATGGCCGCGCCGTCGGCCGAGGGCTCCGGCAGGGTCAGGTCGCGCGTCACCGTGCGGAAATCGTCATAGCGCAGCTTGATGCCGATGGTGCGCCCGACATAGCCCTTGCGCCGCAGGTCGTCCGCCACGCGCAGGCATAGCCCCGTGAAGGCTTCCGACAGCAGCGGGCGGTCGCGGCGCGGGTGCAGGTCGCGTTCGAAGGTGGTCTCGCGGCTGATTGACTTGGGCTCGGAACTGACCACCACGGCCCGCTCGTCGAAGCCCTGCGCCGTCTGCGCCAGCCAGGCGGTGTAGCTGCGGCCGAAATGCTCCTGCAGCAGCCCCAGGTCGGCGCGCGCCAGCTCGCCCACGGTGCCGATGCCCAGCGCGGCCAGCTTCTCGCTCGCCTTGGGCCCGATGCCGTTGACCTTGCGTACCGGCAGCGGCCAGATGCGCAGCGGCACGTCTTCCATGCGCAGCAGCGTCAGTCCGTCCGGCTTGTCCAGCTCGGAGCCGATCTTGGCCAGCAGCTTGTTCGGCGCCACGCAGATCGAGCAGCTCAGGCCGGTGGCTTCGCGCACGGCCTGCTTGATGCGCCCGGCAACCTCGGCGGCCTCGCCCTGCACCGCGCTCAGGTCGATGTAGATCTCGTCGATGCCGCGGTCCTCGATCTGGTCGGTGAAGCGCGCCACCGCCGCCTTGAACAAGCGCGAGTAGTGGCGGTAGGCCTCGAAGTCGGTCGGCAGCAGGATCGCGTCCGGGGCGAGCTGGGCGGCCTTCATCATACCCATGGCGGAGAACACGCCGAAGGCGCGCGCTTCGTAGGTCGAGGTAGTGACCACGCCCCGTCCGACGTAGTCGCGCAGGCGCGCGAAGCGGCGGCTGCCGTCGGCCAGCACCTCCGGCACGGCATTGCGCCCGCCGCCGATCACCACCGGCTGGCCGCGCAGTTCGGGGTAGCGCAGCAGCTCGACCGACGCGTAGAAGGCGTCCATGTCGAGGTGGGCGATGCGGCGGGTGGCGGACAGCATGACGGCTGGGCGGCGAGGCGGGCGGAGGGGTGCGTGGCAGCATGCGGCCACGGCTTCCAATTGACTGTATGAATATACAGTATATGGGAAATTTCCCCGCTGGACGATAGGACCTGGCCCAACGCCCTGGTGCCCGCGCCGGCCGCGCCGCGCACTCAGTCCTGCCGGCCGATATCGTGGACGATCTGTCCCGCGCTCAGCGTGTTGATCTTCTCGGAGGGGATGTCCATCAGGATGCGGCTGCGTTCCGGCGACAGCAGCACCGTCAGGTGCTGCACCGGGAGCTCCGCGGGATCGTGCAGCAGGCGCACCAGCTTCAGCAGCGGCGCGCCGACTTCGGTGCGCAGCCAGCGGGCACAGCGGGGATCGGCAGCCTGGGCGCTGATTTCCTGCACCACGCGGCCGAACTTCACCCCTTGCGCCATCAGGATCTCGAACAGCGCATGCTTGCGCAGCGCTGCCGCCGAGACCCGCTTGCCCAGCGCGGCCGGCACCCAGGCGTCGGTCAGCATGACCGGCTCGCCCTGCAGGCTGCGCAGGCGCAGGGCATGCACGGCGTGCTCGCCGGGCGCGAGCTGCAGCAGCGCGGCGATATCCGGCGGCGGCTCGGCCTGGGCCACCTCGAGCACCTCGACCTCGGTTTCCAGCGCCGCGCGGCGCAGGCTGTCGATCATGCCCAGGCTGGGACTGCTGCGCCCCGCCGGCGTGCCGGCGCGCACGAAGGTGCCGAGGCCGTGGCGCCGCTCCACCAGCCCGAGCGCGGCGAGGTCGGCCAGCGCGCGCCTTACCGTGATGCGCGAGACGCCGAAGCGCTCGCAGATCGCCTCTTCCTTGGGCAGCGCGCCGGTCTGCGCGTAGACGCCGCGCGAGATCTCGTCGCGCAGCACCAGGAAGAGCTGCCGGTGCAGGGAGGTACCAGGGATGCGGGGCAGCGGGGCGGGCGTTGCGTCAGCGGTGTTGCGGGGCATGGGGTGATGGATCGGTGGCGTCGGGGAGCATAGCACAAGGGTGGCGCGGATCCCTGGCCGCTCCGCCCGGTTCCGGTTGACCTTGCTGGTTAGTTGTTATTAGAATATAAACACATAAACACAGGCGAGAGGCACACGCTGCCCCGGTCCCCCGTCCCGGGGGCATTCGCCTACCCGCAAGAGGAGACCGCCCGCACCATGCACCCCGCCACCTTGTTGCGCCAGCGCCTGCAGGCACCCGGCATGCTGATCGCGCCGGGCGCCTATGACGCCATCGGCGCGCGCCTGATCGAGCAGGCCGGCTTCGCCGCCGCCTACATGACCGGAGCCGGGACCTCGGCCGCGCGCGGCTTTCCCGATTTCGGCCTGCTGACCCTGAGCGAGATGGTGGAGAACGCCGCGGTGATGGCGCGCGCCATCGCCATCCCGCTGATCGCCGACGCCGATACCGGCTACGGCAACGAACTGAACGTGACGCGCACCGTGCGCGAGTACGAGAGCCGCGGCGTGGCCGGCATCCATATCGAGGACCAGGTCGCGCCCAAGCGCTGCGGCCACCTCGACGGCAAGGAGGTGGTTTCGCGCGAAGCCTTCGTCTCGCTGGTGCGGGCGGCGGCGCAGGCGCGCCGCACGGCGGATTTCGTCATCATCGCGCGCACCGACGCGCGCGCCGTGCTGGGCCTGGACGAGGCCATCTGGCGCGCCAAGGCGGCGCTCGCCGCCGGCGCCGACATGGCCTTCGTCGAAGCCGCGCAGACGCTGGAGGAAGTGGCCGCGGTACCGGCCCGCGTGCAGGGCCCCTGCCTGCTCAACGTGGTGCCCGGCGGACGCACGCCGATCTTCGACCTGCACGAGGCCGAGGCCATGGGCTACAAGCTGGCCATCCTGCCGGGCCTGATGCTGAAGGCCGCGATCGAGGCGGGCGACCGCGCGCTGGCGGAACTGAAGGCGACGCACAGCGCGCCGCCGGTGTCGGCGGGCGTGGCGCAGACCTTCCGCCGCTTCGGCGCCGACGAGTGGGACGCCCTGCGCCAGCGCTTCAATGCGGGTGCACCGGCGCTCGCCATTGCTCCCGCCACCCCCGGCAGCAGCGACGCCGCGAGGCCGGCATGAACCCGGCCACGCTGTTCGACAAGCTCTGGGATGCGCATGTGGTGCGCGAACTGGGCGACGGCTGGGCGCTGCTGCACATTGACCGCCACCTGCTGCACGACCTGTCCGGCCCGCCGGCGCTGGCCGAGGTGGCGGCGCGCGGCCTGCCGCTGCACGACCCCGCCCTGGTCTTCGCCACGCCCGACCACGCGGTGTCCAGCCAGCCCGGGCGCGACGGCACCACCTACCTGCCCGGCGCGCGGCTGTGGAGCGCGCTGCGCGAGCGCGCGGCCGCGGCCGGCGTGACACTGTTCGATCTCGGCGAGCCCGGCCAGGGCATCGTGCACGTGAGCGGCCCCGAACTCGGCATCGTGCTGCCCGGCCTGACCGTGGTCTGCGGCGACAGCCACACCTGTACCAATGGCGGGGTCGGGGCGCTGGCCTTCGGCGTCGGCTCGTCGGAGAGCACGCATGCGCTGGCCACGCAGGCCTTGCGCCTGCAGAAGCCGCGCCGCATGCGTATCCGCTGCGAAGGCGCGCTGGCGCCCGGCGTCAGCGCCAAGGACCTGGCGCTGCACCTGATCGCCCGCTTCGGCGCGGCGGCCGGGGCCGGCCATGCCATCGAGTTCGCCGGCAGCGCCGTGCGCGCGCTGGAGGTGGAGGCACGGCTGACCCTGTGCAACCTGGCGGTCGAGCTGGGCGCGCGCTTCGCGCTGATCGCCCCGGACGAGCGCACCATCGACTGGCTGCGCGGCCGTCCCTATGCGCCGGCCGGCGCCGCGTTCGAGCAGGCGGCGGCGGCATGGCGCACCCTGGCCAGCGACGCCGGCGCGGTCTTCGACCGCGATGAATGCATCGACGCGGCCGAGGTCGTGCCCACCATCACCTGGGGCACCAGCCCGGAGCACGCCATCGCGGTGGACGCGCGCATCCCCGTGCCGGCGGCCGCCGGCGCCGCCGCGCAGGCCTATGCCGACGCGCTCGCCTACATGGGACTGGAGCCCGGCGCGCCGATCGCCGGCACGCCGGTGGACTGGGTCTTCATCGGTTCCTGTGCCAACTCGCGCCTGTCCGACCTGCGCGCCGCCGCCGCGGTGCTGCGCGGGCGCCGCGTCGCGCCCGGCGTCACCGCCTGGGTCGTGCCGGGCTCGGTGGCGGTCAAGGCGGCGGCTGAGGCCGAAGGCCTGCGCGAGGTGTTCGAGTCGGCCGGCTTCAGCTGGCGCGAGCCCGGCTGCAGCATGTGCGTGGCCGCCAACGGCGAGCAGGTGCCGCCGGGACAGCGCTCGGTATCCACCTCCAACCGCAACTTCGTCGGCCGCCAGGGCCCCGGGGCGCGCACCCACCTGGCCAGCCCGGCGATGGCCGCGGCCGCCGCCGTCACCGGCCGCATCACCGATGTCAGGAGCCTTGCATGAGCCTGCAGCCTTTCACCGTGGTCAGCGGCGCCGCCGTGCCGCTGATGCTCGCCAACGTCGATACCGATGTCATCGTCCGCATCGAGCGGCTGACCAGCCTGGCGCGCGACCAGCTCGGCCCCTGGGCGCTGGAGGCCCTGCGCTACCGCGAGGACGGCAGCGAGGACCCGGGCTGCCTGCTCAACCAGGCCGCCTTCCGCGGCGCGCCCATCCTGCTGGCCGGGCCCAACTTCGGCTGCGGCTCGTCGCGCGAGGGCGCGGTGTGGGCGCTGATGGGCATGGGCGTGCGCTGCGTGATCGCGCCGAGCTTCGGCGACATCTTCTACAGCAACTGCTTCCAGAACGGTGTGCTGCCGATCCGCTTGCCGCTGGAAGCCGTGCAGGCCCTGGCCGCGCAGTGCGCCGGCGGCGCACCGCTGCGCGTGGACCTGGAGGCCGCCACGCTGACCGCGCCCGACGGCGTGGCCAGTCCCTTCCCGATCGACGCGCTGCGGCGCCAGGCGCTGCTGCTCGGGCTGGACGACATCGGGCTGACTTTGCAGGACGATCCCGCCATCCGCGCCTGGCAGCAGCAGGACCGCAGCCGCCGGCCCTGGGCCTGGCAGGTGGCAGGGCAGATGGCAGGGCAGATGGCAGGGCGGGCGGACGGGCAGGTGCCGCCGCCAGCCCCGGCAACGCAGGCGCAGGCGCAGGCGCGGAGCCTGCCATGACGGCGGACATGCGCCATCCCTGGGTACTGCGCTGGATCGGGCTGCTGCTGCGCGGCCGCCATGCCGGCGACGCCACGCTGGCGCAGGCGGACCCGGTGCTGGCGGCGCTGCCGGCAGCCTTGGCGCTGCACAGCGACAGCTTCGCCGCCGGTGCCAGCCTGGCGCTGCGCCACGCCGGCCGGGGCGTGGGCGGCAACCTGTCGCCGGACTTGCGCTGGCGGGCATTGCCAGCCGGTGCCAGCCACTGGTTGCTGCTGGTGGAAGACCCCGACGTGCCGCTGCCGCACGCCATCGCGCACGCGCTGGCCTGGGGCCCGGCGGCGGTGAACGGGCTGCCCGAGGGCGCCCTGGCGCCGGGCCGCGCGCCGCAGGGCGTGGTCCTGGCGCGCAACGGCCTCGGCGGCACCGGCTACGACGGACCGCGCCCGCTGCCCGGCCACGGCCCGCACCGCTATGTGTTCCAGCTGTTCGCGCTGTCGGCGCCGCCGCCGCCCGGGCTGGCGGCGGATGCGCTGCGGCCGTGGCTGCGTGCGCATGCGATGGCGCGCGGCCGGCTCGATGGCGTGTTCCAGCGTGACTGGCGGGCCCGGGCAGTGGGCGCGCCAGCCTGACCGGCGGCGCGATGGACAAGCAGGACAAGCAGGACAAGCAGGATCCATGAGGATCCGACGACAAGACGATGACAGGAGACAAGATGTCGATACAAGACCCGAAGCCGCGCCGGCCGGCGCGACGGCTCGCCCTGGGCGCGGCCGTCGCCGCCCTGCTGGCGGCGCCCGCGCTGGCGAGCGCCGAGGCGGCGCCCGCCGCGCCGTGGAAGCCCCAGCGTCCGGTGACCCTGGTGGTGCCCTATGTCGCGGGTGGCGGCACCGACGCCACCGCCCGGGCCGTCTCGCGCCAGCTCGGCGCGATGTGGGGGCAGCCGGTGGTGGTGGAGAACCTGCCGGGCGCCGACGGCCTGATCGGCACGCGGCGCGTGATGGAGGCCCGTCCCGACGGCTATACGCTGCTGCTGCAGGTGCCGGGCCTGCTGGCGACGCGCTATACGCCCAGCCTCAAGGGTGTCGACCCGCTCGCCCGGCTGGAGCCGGTCAGCGCTGTCTCGCAGTCGCCCGCCGCGGTGGTGGTCAGTGCCAGGCTGCCGGTCAAGACCTTCGGCGAGCTGGTGCGCTACTGCCGCACCGCGCCGCAGTGCTCGCTCGGCACGGGCGAGAACCTGGCGCGGCTGTCCGGCCAGCAGCTTGCCGACGAGGCGGGCCTGCCGCGCCTGGTGATCGTCAACTACCGAGGTACCGGCGCCATCGTCACCGACCTGGTCGCCAACAACGTGAACATGGCTCTCACCAGCATCGCCAGCGCGCTGCCGCACCACCGGGCCGGCACGCTGCGCATCCTGGCCACGCAGGGCGACCGCCGTGCGGCGGCGCTGCCCGATGTGCCGACGACGGCCGAGGCCGGCTATCCGCAGTTCCGCTCGGTGACCTGGTATGGCCTGTTTGCGCCCAAGGGGACGCCGCCCGCCATCACGCAGGGCATCGTCGCGGCGCTGCGCGAAGCGGTCAAGGACGCCGACGTGCGCAAGGCGATCGCCAACGCCGGTGCCGAGCCGGTGGCGAACACGCCGGCCGAGTTCGCCGAGGAAGTGCGGCGCGACAGCGCGCACGTCGCGGAGCTGGTCAAGCACTATCCGCTCGACTGAAGGTCCGCTTGATCGAGCGCTCGATGCAACGCTCGACCGGAACACGTCTGCCGTGCCGGCCCCGGGTCGGGCACGGACGTCGAATCCCGGGTGCGCTCGCCGGCGCACCCGCTCACCCGCTCACCCGCTCACTCGCAAGGACCTGCCATGACCTCCCATTCTTCCGTACCGGGTTCCGCCCCGGCGCACGCCGGCGCCACCGGCCAGGCGGCCACCGATCCGGCCGGGCCGACCGGGCGCCTCGCCCACTGGCTGGCCGGCTTCCGCCTGGAGCAGGCCAGCGCCAGCGCGCGCGAACGCGCCAAGGCCCTGATCCTGGACGGCATCGGCTGCGCCATCGTCGGCGCGCAGCTGCCCTGGTCGCGCGTCGCGGCGGGCATCGTGCGCCGTACCGAAGGCGAGGGCGACCGCACCATCGTCGGTTGGGGCGCGCGCACCAGCGCGCCGGGGGCGGCCCTGCTCAACGGTACCTTCATCCAGGGCTTCGAACTGGACGACTACCATCCGCTCGCGCCGCTGCACAGCGCCTCGCTGGTGCTGCCGGCCTTGTGGGCGGCGGCGGAAGGAGAGCCGCGGGTGAGCGGGGCGGGCCTGCTGGAGGCGGCCATGGCCGGCTTCGAGGTCGGCCCGCGCGTGGGGCTGGCCCTGCACGGCGCGCAGATGCTGTCGCGCGGCTGGCATTCGGGCGCGGTGTTCGGCACCCACGCCGCGGCCGCCGCGGTGGGCAAGCTGCTGGGGCTGGACGCGGCCCGCTTCGAAGATGCGCTGGGCCTGGCCGCGACGCAGTCGGCCGGCCTGATGGCGGCCCAGTACGAGGCCATGAGCAAGCGCATGCACCACGGCTTCGCGGCGCGCAACGGCCTCTACGCGGCGCTGCTGGCGGCGGGTGGCTATACCGGCATCAAGCGTGTGTTCGAGCGCGAGTACGGCGGCTTCCTCTCGACCTTCGGCGAGGGCCATGCGCCCGATGCCGGCCAGCTTGCCGACGGCCTCGGCGAGCGCTGGGAAGTGGAGCGCATGGTGATCAAGCCCTATGCGGCCATGGGTGGCATCCACGCCCCGCTCGATGCGCTGTTCGACGTCGGCGCGCAGCGCCCGCTGCGCGCGCCGGAGATCGCGCGCATCGAGGTCGACGTCACGCATGCGGTCTACCATCACGGCTGGTGGCCGCCGCAGCGCCCGTTCACGCCGATCGGCGCGCAGATGCACATCGGCTACGCGCTCGCCGTGGCGGTGCTCGACGGCGCCGCGCTGGTGGCACAGTTCACCCCCGCGCGCATCGATGCCGACGATGTGTGGGCGCTGCTGCCCCGCATCGAGGTGCGCCACGACGCGGCCCTCGACGCCGGCGGTGCCCAGGCGCGCGGGCGCGTGCGTCTGGCGGTGACCTTCACCGACGGCCAGCGCATCGAAGTGCAGCGGCGCGCGTCGCGCGCGATCGAGGCGCCGCAGTCGAACGCGGAGGTCGCCGCCAAGTTCCGCGCGCTTACCGACGGCCTGGTCGCGCCCGCCCGCCAGCAGGCCATCGAGCAGATGGTGGCCGGACTGGAGACGCTCGGCGACGTGCGCGAACTGATGGCCCTGCTGGCGCCGCCGGTCGGCGCCGCCTTCGCATGAGCCGGGAGCGGACCATGGCGACGACCCTGAACAGAAGGCGTGCCTGCCTGGGGATGGTGGCGCTGCTGCCGCTGGCGCTGGCCGGACTGCGCGGCGCGCCGGCGCGGGCCGAGGCGGCCTGGCCGGCGCGGCCGATCCGGCTGGTGCTGCCATTCTCGGCCGGCGGCGCCGGCGATACCAATACCCGCCTGCTGGCCAAGGCGCTGGCGCGCCAGCTGGGCCAGAGCGTGATCGTCGACAACAAGCCGGGCGCCGGCGGGCTGATCGGCGCGGAGCTGGTGGCGCGCAGCGCGCCGGACGGCTACACCCTGCTGGTTGCGGGCAATGGCGCGGTGTCCAACGCCTTGCTGCGTGCCCGCATGCCCTATGCCGACGACGCCCTGGTGCCGGTGGCGAGCATCAGCTCGGCGCCCTCGGTGATCGTCGCCGCGGCGGGCGCGTCCTTTAACGACCTGAAGTCGCTGCAGGCCTATGCCAAGGCCAGGGGCGGCATCGCCTTCGGCACCGCCGGGCTCGGCAGCACCGGCCATTTCGTCGCCGAGATGATGCGCCAGGCGCTGGGCGTGCCGGTCACGGTGGTGCACTACAAGAGCGGCATGGAGACGCTGAACGCCGTCATGGGCGGCCAGATCGACCTGGCCTCCGAAGCGCCGGTCGGCGTGCTGGGATTCGTGCGTGGCGGCAAGCTGCGCGCGCTGGCGGTGGCCGACGGGCACCGCACGGCGGTGCTGCCGGACGTGCCGACCACGGTCGAGCAGGGCTTCACCGCTGTGCGCATGCAGCACTGGGGCGGCATCTACGCGCCGCGTGGCACGCCGGACGCGGTGCTCGACCGGGTGGCGCAGGCGACCGCGCTCGCCTACCGCAGCGATCCCGACCTGCTGGCGCAGATGGCGGCCTACGGCTACCAGCCGGTGAGCGGCTCGCGCGAGGGCTTCGCGCGCTTCCTCGACGACGAGAAGGTCCGCCTGGGCCGCCTCGCGCGCGCGGCGCGGATGGCGGCCGAGTAGCGCAGCGGATGCCGGCAGCCGATCCGGCCGCCGGCGTCCGCCCTGTCGAAGAGAGGCCGCGCCGGCCTCAGTGCCGGGCGGCGTCGAGCTCGCGCAGCTTGAAGCGCTGGATCTTGCCGGTGGCGGTCTTGGGCAGGCCGTCGACGAACTCGATCAGGCGCGGGTACTTGTAGGGCGCCAGCCGGTCCTTGACGAAGGCCTTGAGTTCGCCGTCGCTGGCGCTGGCGCCCGGCTTGAGCACCACGTAGGCCTTGGCGCGGGTCAGGCCGTCGGCGTCCTGCACGCCGACCACGGCCGCCTCCAGCACGGCGGGATGCTGGATCAGCGTGGCCTCCACCTCGAACGGCGAGACATAGATGCCGCTGACCTTGAGCATGTCGTCGCTGCGTCCGGCGTAGCTGTAGCTGCCATCGGCGTTGTGCAGGTACTTGTCGCCGCTCTTGGTCCACTCGCCGCGGAAGGTGTCGCGCGAGCGGGCGCGGTCGCTCCAGTACATCAGCGCCGCGCTCGGGCCGCGGATGTAGAGGTCGCCCACCTCGCCGTCGGGCACCGGGCCGCCGTCCTCGCCGCGCAGCTCGATGGCATAGCCGGGCACCGGCCAGCCGGTGGTGCCGTAGCGCACGCGTCCCGGCCGGTTCGACAGGAAGATGTGCAGCATCTCGGTGGAGCCGATGCCATCGATGATCTCGCAGCCGAAGTGCGCGGTGAAGCGTTCACCGATCTCGCCCGGCAGCGCTTCGCCGGCCGACGAGCAGAGGCGCAGCGAGACCTCGCCGCGCGCGGGCAGCTGCGGCGAGGCGAGCAGGCCCGCGTAGCCGGTCGGGGCGCCGAAGAAGACCGTGGGCTGGTGGTCCAGCCAGCGCCGGATGGTGGCTTCTGGCGTCGGCCGCTCGGCCATCAGTACCACGGTGGCGCCGACGCTCAGCGGAAAGCTGAGGCCGTTGCCCAGGCCGTAGGCGAAGTACAGCTTGGCGGCCGAGAAACACACGTCCTGCTCGCGCAGGCCGAGCACCGGGCCGCCGTACAGCTCGGCCGTCCAGTAGGGGTTGCCGTGGCTGTGCACCGCGGCCTTGGGGCGGCCGGTGGAGCCGGAAGAATAGAGCCAGAAGCCGGGGTCGTCGGGGCCGGTGGCGGCGGGCGCGGGCAGCGGCGCGTGCGCGGCCAGCAGGTCGTCGAGGGCGGCGCAGCCGGGCGCGGCCGGCGCCTCGCCGCGCGCCACGATCACGCTGCGGACCTCGCAGCCCCCCTGGGCCGCTGCCAGGTCGATGGCCTGCCGCAGTACCGGCAGCAGCGACGCCGAGACCAGCGCGGCCTGGGCGCGGCTGTGGCGCAGCATGTAGGCGTAATCGTCGGCGGTCAGCAGGGTATTGACGGCGACCGGCACGATGCCGGCGTACATCGCGCCGAGGAAGCACACCGGCCAGTCGTTGCAGTCGTGCATCAGCAGCAGCACGCGCTCCTCGCGATGCACGCCGGCCGCCGCCAGCGCCGCCGCCAGCCGGCGCACGCGCTCGTCCAGCGCGCCGTAGCTGAGCGTGCCGTCGTCGTCGACGTAGGCGGTCTTGGCGGCGCGCGCCGCGTTGCGCGCCAACAGGTGATGGGCAAAGTTGAAGGGCGTGCCGGGCGGTTCCACCGGCGCTTGCGCTTGGGCGCTCATGCTTGTCTCCCCAATCTCGATCGGACAGGTACTGGCTTCAGGGTCTTCGGTTCATGCTCCCGCTGGCGGGAGGGAGCGGCGCGCGCCGGTCTTGCCGCCGTGCGCGCGCGCCGCCCGGGCCGTGCTCAGAGGCGCTCGCGCACGGCGGCGCCGGCCTGGATGGCGCTGCGGCGGTGGTAGAAGCCGAGCGCGCGCAGGCCGCCCAGTTCCTCGCCGCCGCCGGCCCGGCCGGGGCCGCCGTGTATCGATTGCGGCATCACGTTGCCGTGGCCGGTGTGGCTCTGCGCCACCTCCGGCGAGACCACGTGGACACGGCCGTGGCTGTCGGCCAGGGCCAGCGCGGCGTCGCCGAGCGCGGCGGCGTCGCTGCCATAGAGCGAGGCCACCAGCGAACCCTGGCCGCGCCGCGCCAGTGCCAGCGCGTGGGCGCTGTCGCGGTAGGGCAGCACAGTGGCGACCGGGCCGAAGACCTCGGTGTCGTGCACCAGCGCCGCGCCGTCGGCGTCGCGCGTGCCGAGCAGGGTGGGGCCCACGCAGCAGGCCACCGCCGGATCGGCGTCGACCAGGGCGTGGCCGGCGCCGTCGTGCAGCACGCTGGCGGCCGTGCGCAACCGTGCCAGGCCGCTGCGTACCGCCTCCAGCTGGGCACGGCTGACCAGGGCGCCCATGCGCACCTCGGCCTGGCGCGGATTGCCCACCGTGACCTTGGCCAGGCGCGCGCCGATGGCCTCGGCGGCGGCATCGTAAAGGGCTTCCGGCACGAACACGCGGCGGATGGCCGTGCACTTCTGGCCGGACTTCACCGTCATCTCGCGCACGACCTCCTCGACCAGCAGGGCGAAGGCCTCGCTGTCAGGCGCCTCGCCCGGCAGCAGCAGGGCCGAGTTCACGCTGTCGGCCTCGATGTTGACGCGCACCGAATGCCGGCTCACCGCCGCATGCGCGCGCAGTTGCGCGGCGGTGTCGGCCGAGCCCGTGAAGGACAGCAGGTCGAAGGGCTGGAGCTGGTCGAGCAGGCCGGCGGGGCTGCCGCACACCACCGACAGCGCGCCCGGCGGCAGCACGCCGGCCTCGACCACGTCGCGCACCATGCGCTGGGTCAGCCAGGCGGTGGCGGTGGCCGGCTTGACGATCACCGGCACACCGGACAGCAGCGCCGGCGCGGCCTTCTCCCACAGGCCCCAGCCCGGGAAATTGAAGGCATTGATGCACAGCGCCACGCCGCGCGCGGGGACCAGCACGTGCTGTGACTGGAAGGCGGGATCCTTGCCCAGCCGCGCTGCCTCGCCATCGAGCAGGGTGCGCCGGCCGCCCATCGACTCCGCCAGCGACTCGCCCATCCGCGCATAGGTGGACAGCGTGAAGATGCCGCCATCGATATCGACCGCCGAATCGCCGGCGACCGTGCCGCTGTTGGCGGTGGCGATCTCGTAATAGGTGCCGCGATTGGCCTGCAGCACCTTGGCGGCGGCGGCCAGCAGGCCGGCGCGCTCGCGGTAGCCGAGCGCGCGCAGCGCGGCGCCGCCCTGTTCGCGGGCGAAGGCGAAGCCACCCGCAAGGTCGAGTCCGCCGGCGTCCACACGCGCCAGTTCGGTGCCGAGCACGGGGTCGAAGAGCGGGTTGCCGGCGCCGCTGCCGGCCTGCCAGCGCCCGCCGAGATAGTTGGAAAGCCGTTCGCTCATGGCGTGTCTCCCCGTTGGCTTACTGGCGCGTGAATTCGATGCGCCCGGCGGGCAGCAGGTAGAGCACCAGCGCGCGTCCGCCGCTGACGGTGGGGCGGTGCGCGCTGCCCGGCGGGCACACCAGCCAGCCGGCCGGGCGGCCGTCGAAGCGGGCCGCGCCGTCGAGCGGCAGGATCAGGTCGATCTCGCCCTCGGGGTGGACGTGGTGGGGGCCGGCGATGTCGCACATGTCGACCACGTCGACCGAGAAGCCGTGCAGGTCGTCGGCGGGCTTGAAGATGCGGCCGTAGCGGATGCCGCCGCCTTCACGGTCGCACAGCCAGCCGGCGGCGACGCCGGCCTCGCAGGCGGCCTTCAGCTCACGGTAAGTGGCGCTGCCGGCACCGTGCTCGGCATTCAGCCAGGCGTCGAGGCTATCGTCCAGGGGGCGGCCGGCGAGCTGCGCGGTCAGGCGCGCCAGCAGGGCGCGGAATTCGGTGGGAGACATGCTGGGGGACACGGTGGGGCTCCATCGGGCATGGCCGGCTTGCATGCCGGCGATTCATGCATTATTGTGCATGAACGAAACATAGAGCCGGCTGAAAATCATGTCAAGCACTATATTGCATGGATCGGGGTTAACGCTGGGCCAGCCGCTGGCCCAGCCGCTGCCCCAGCCGCTGGGGCAGTCGCCGGGGCCGGACGCAGAGGCGGCTGGCGCCGCTCCCGCTCCCGTGGCCTTGCCGGGCGCCGCCAGCGCCGCTGCGGCGCCGACGGCGTCCCGCCCGCCCGGCGCGCGCCAGCGCGCGGGCGCGGCCAGCGGCGCGCCGGTGGCTGGCGAGGGGCGCAGCCCGCTGCTGCAGGCGCTCGGCGAGCGGGTGCGCGAGCTGCGCGCCCGGCGCGGCCTGACGCGCAAGGCGGTGGCGGCGGCGGCCGGGGTTTCCGAGCGCCACCTGGCCAATCTGGAATACGGTGACGGCAATGCCTCCATCCTGGTGCTGCAGCAGGTGGCGGGGGCCTTGCACTGCGCGCTGGCGGAACTGCTCGGCGACGTGACCACCTCCAGCCCGGAATGGCTGCTGCTGCGCGAACTGCTGGAGCACCGCGACGAGGCCACGCTGCGGCGCGTGCGCATCGCGGTGGGCGAACTGCTGGGCACCGGCGGGCAGAACGGTCCGGGTGCGGGCGGGGCGGCGCGCAGCCCGCGGGTGGCGCTGATCGGCCTGCGCGGTGCCGGCAAGTCGACGCTGGGCGCGATGCTGGCGGACGATCTCGGCGTGCCCTTCGTCGAACTGAGCCGCGAGATCGAGCAGTTCGCCGGTTGCAGCGTGTCGGAGATCCAGGGGCTGTACGGCATGAACGCCTACCGGCGCTATGAGCGGCGCGCGCTGGAGGAGGCCATCCAGATCCACCCGGAGGCAGTGATCGCCACGCCCGGCGGGCTGGTCTCGGACCCGGCCGCCTTCAACCTGCTGCTGGCCCACTGCACCACGGTCTGGCTGCAGGCCACGCCGGAAGACCACATGGGCCGCGTGCGCGCCCAGGGCGACCTGCGGCCGATGGCCGCCAGCCGCGAGGCCATGGATGACCTGCGGCAGATCCTGGCCGGGCGCGCGGCCTTCTATTCCAAGGCGGAATTCAACCTGGACACCAGTGCCCAGCCGCTCGAGCCGACGTTCCAGGCGTTGCGGGAGATGGTGCGGACGGCCCTGCAGCTACCTTTGTGAGCGCTCCCGGGGCGCCGCGCCGGGAGCGCTCACGGCAAGCAGTGGCGACACGCAAGATAATTCTTGACCCTGGATTCATGGATGCACTATAGTGCTTTCACCGAATCGAAACGAATGCACTATCCTGCGTTAAAGCTGAGGAGACAACGATCATGAGCATCGCCCCCCGCGTCGAATACCAGACCGACCCGTCCCAGTACCACCACCTGAAGCTGGCCTTTGACGGCCCGGTAGCCACGCTGTCGATCGATATCGACGAGAACGCCGGCCTGCGTCCCGGCTACAAGCTCAAGCTGAACAGCTACGACCTCGGCGTGGACATCGAGCTGAACGACGCGCTGAACCGCATCCGCTTCGAGCATCCCGAAGTGCGCACCGTGGTCGTCACCAGCGCCAAGGACAAGGTGTTCTGCTCGGGCGCCAATATCTTCATGCTGGGCGTCAGCAGCCATGCCTGGAAGGTGAATTTCTGCAAGTTCACCAACGAGACGCGCAACGGCATGGAAGACTCCTCGCGGCACAGCGGCCTCAAGTTCCTGGCCGCGGTCAATGGCGCCTGCGCCGGCGGCGGCTACGAGCTGGCTTTGGCCTGCGACGAGATCCTGCTGGTGGACGACCGCTCCTCGGCCGTCAGCCTGCCCGAAGTGCCGCTGCTGGGCGTGCTGCCCGGCACCGGTGGCCTGACCCGCGTGACCGACAAGCGCCACGTGCGGCATGACCTGGCCGACATCTTCTGCACCACCACCGAGGGCGTGCGCGGCCAGCGCGCCAAGGACTGGCGCCTGGTCGACGACGTCGCCAAGCCCGCCGTGTTCGCGCAGCGGGTGCGGGAACGCGCGCTGGCGCTGGCGGCCGGCAGCGACCGCCCGGCCGGCGTGCCCGGCGTGGCGCTGCCGCCGCTGGCGCGCACGGTCGAGGCCGATGCGCTGCACTACCAGCATGTCAGCGTGGTGATCGACCGCGCCGGGCGCACCGCCAGCTTCACCGTGCGCGGTCCCTCCGGCCCGCAGCCGGCCACGCCGCAGGCCATCGTCGAGGCCGGCGCCGCCTGGTATCCGCTGCAGCTGGCGCGCGAACTGGACGACGCCATCCTGTCGATGCGCACCAACGAGCTCGACATCGGCACCTGGCTGATCAAGACCGAAGGCGATGCCGCCGCCGTGCTCGGCGTCGATGCCACGCTGCAGGCGCATCAGGACCACTGGCTGGTGCGCGAGACCATCGGCCTGCTGCGCCGCGTGCTGTCGCGCCTGGACGTGTCCTCGCGCAGCCTGTTCGCGCTGGTCGAGCCGGGTTCCTGCTTCGCCGGCACCTTCCTGGAGCTGGCGCTGGCCTGCGACCGCATCTACCACCTGGCGCTGCCCGACGACGAGGCGCGCGCGCCGAAGATCACGGTGGGCGAGGCCAATTTCGGCCGCTACCCGATGGCCACCGGGCAGAGCCGTCTCGGGCGCCGCTTCTACGACGAGGCACCGGCGCTGGAGGCCGTGCGCGCCAAGGCCGGCCAGGCGCTCGACGCCGATGCCGCCTTCGCGCTGGGCCTGGCCACGGCCAACCCGGACGATATCGACTGGGCGGACGAAGTGCGCATCGCCGTGGAAGAGCGCGTGTCGATGTCGCCCGACGCGCTCACCGGCATGGAAGCCAACCTGCGCTTCAATGGCCAGGAGACCATGCTGACCCGCATCTTCGGCCGCCTGACCGCATGGCAGAACTGGATCTTCCAGCGTCCCAACGCGGTCGGCGAGAAGGGGGCGCTGAAGGTCTACGGCAAGGGCGACAAGGCCGCCTTCGACTGGAACCGCGTCTGAGGGGCGCGCGCCGACTTCCCCCCAGCATCGTCCTGCCGCGCGGGTCCGCGTGGCGCGCGGCAGGGCCATTCCATCCACCCGGAAGCAAGACAGCGACGGAGACAACGATGTCCGGCATCAACTACAGCGACAAGATCCCCAACAACGTGAACCTCAGCGAGGACCGCACGCTGCAGCGCGCGCTGGAGCAATGGCAGCCCAACTACCTGAGCTGGTGGAACGACATGGGCCCGGACGGCTCGCACGGCTTCGATGTCTACCTGCGCACCGCCATCAGCGTCGACCCGCAGGGCTGGGCCCACTTCGGCCACGTCAAGATGCCGGACTACCGCTGGGGCATCTTCCTCAACCCGGCCGAGGCCGGCCGCAAGATCCACTTCGGCGACCACAAGGGCGAGGACGCCTGGCAGGACGTGCCGGGCGAGTATCGCGCCAACCTGCGCCGCATCATCGTCACCCAGGGCGACACCGAGCCCGCCTCGGTCGAGCAGCAGCGCCACCTCGGCCTGACCGCGCCCAGCATGTACGACCTGCGCAACCTGTTCCAGGTCAACGTGGAAGAAGGGCGCCACCTGTGGGCCATGGTCTACCTGCTGCACAAGTACTTCGGCCGCGACGGCCGCGAGGAAGGCGAGGCCCTGCTCGAGCGCCGCAGCGGCGAGCAGGACAATCCGCGCATCCTGCAGGCGTTCAACGAGCAGACGCCCGACTGGCTGTCCTTCTTCATGTTCACCTACTTCACCGACCGCGACGGCAAGTTCCAGCTCTGCGCCCTGGCCGAGAGCGCCTTCGACCCGCTGGCGCGCACCACGCGCTTCATGCTGACCGAGGAAGCGCACCATATGTTCGTCGGCGAATCCGGCGTGTCGCGCGTGATCCAGCGCACCTGCCAGGTGATGAACGAGCTCAAGACCGATGATCCGGGCAAGCTGCGCGCGGCCGGCGTGATCGACCTGCCGACCATCCAGCGCTACCTGAACTTCCACTACAGCGTCACCATCGACCTGTTCGGCGCCGACGAGTCGTCCAATGCCGCCACCTTCTACAGCACCGGCCTCAAGGGCCGCTACGAGGAAGGCAAGCGCGCCGACGACCACCTGCTCAAGGGCGACAGCTACAAGGTGCTGCAGGCCGCCGGCGGCCAGCTGGTCGAGAAGGAAGTGCCGATGCTCAACGCCCTCAACGAAGTGCTGCGCGACGACTACATCAAGGACAGCATGGCCGGCGTGGAGCGCTGGAACAAGGTCATCGACAAGGCCGGCATCCCGTTCCGCCTCAAGGTGCCGCACAAGGCCTTCCACCGCAATATCGGCGCCCTCGCCGGCGTTAAGGTCTCGCCGGACGGCCGCGTGATCTCCGACGCCGAGTGGGCCGCCAACGCGCCGCAGTGGCTGCCGACGCCGGAAGACCGTGCCTTCGTCGCCAGCCTGATGGGCCGCGTGGTGGAGCCGGGCAAGTTCGCCAACTGGATCGCGCCGCCGGTGATGGGCATCAACCGCCAGCCGGTCGACTTCGAGTACGTGCGCTTCAACTGAGCCCGGGCCGTCCGAGACACCACGGAGACACGGCGGGCGCCGCCACCGCGCCCGCCCAGAACGAAACGCCCCGCATCCGAGGGACGCTCACCGCCAGGAGACAGCCATGGACATGGCCGACACTCACGTCATCAAGCAGCATCTGATCGACCCCGAGATCTGCATTCGCTGCAACACCT
The DNA here is from genome assembly GCF_001854325.1 of Cupriavidus malaysiensis. Taxonomy (NCBI): domain Bacteria; kingdom Pseudomonadati; phylum Pseudomonadota; class Betaproteobacteria; order Burkholderiales; family Burkholderiaceae; genus Cupriavidus; species Cupriavidus malaysiensis. The sequence goes on along the minus strand of NZ_CP017755.1, from coordinate 2,255,262 downwards.
GCGAAGCCACCTGCCCGGTGAACGCTATCACGCACGACTCGCGCAACTACGTGGTCGATGCCGACAAGTGCAATTTCTGCATGGCCTGCATCTCGCCATGCCCGACCGGCTCGATCGACAACTGGCGCGTGATGCCGCGCGCCAAGCCCTATAGCCTCGACGACCAGCTCGGCTGGGACGAACTGCCGGTCGAGCTGAGCGAGCAGCAACTGGCGGAGCAGGGCGTGGCGCCCGGCGCGCCGGCCCTGCTCGAGCCGGCCCTGACCGAGCCGCCGGTGGCCACCGCCGGCCAGGAAACCTTCAACAGTGCGCGCTATGGCGCCACCGTGCCGCCGTGGTCGGCCGCGCGTGCCTTCACCAACCTGTACGGACCCAAGGCCGAACGCAAGTCGGTCACCGCCACCGTGGCCGGCAATGTGCGCGTCACCGAGGTCGGGCGCGAGTACGACACCCACCATATCGTGCTGGACTTCGGCGCCATGCCGTTCCCGGTGCTGGAGGGCCAGTCCATCGCCATCGTGCCGCCGGGCGTGGACGCGCAGGGGCGCGCGCATCACCCGCGCCAGTATTCGATCGCCAGCGCCCGCAACGGCGAGCGGCCCGGCTACAACAACCTGTCGCTGACCATCAAGCGCGTGCTGGCCGACTACCAGGGCAATCCGGTGCGCGGCGTCGCTTCCAACTATATGTGCGACCTGCAGGTGGGCGACAAGGTGGAGGTGATCGGCCCCTTCGGCGCCAGCTTCCTGATGCCCAACCATCCGCGTTCGCACATCGTGATGATCTGCACCGGCACCGGCAGTGCGCCGATGCGCGCCATGACCGAATGGCGCCGGCGCCTGCGCAAGGGCGGCCGCTTCGAAGGCGGCAAGCTGATGCTGTTCTTCGGCGCGCGCACCAAGGAAGAACTGCCGTACTTCGGGCCGCTGCAGAACCTGCCCAAGGATTTCATCGACATCAACCTGGCGTTCTCGCGCACGCCAGGACAGCCGCGCCGCTACGTGCAGGACGCCATGCGCGAACGCGCTGCCGACCTGGCCGTGCTGCTGGCGGACCCGGACAGCTACTTCTATGTGTGCGGGCTGAAGAGCATGGAGGAGGGCGTAGTACTGGCGCTGCGCGACGTGGCGCGGCAGGCCGGGCTGGACTGGGACGCGATCGCGGCCTCGCTGAAGGCGGAGGGGCGGCTGCACCTGGAGACGTATTGACGGGGCAGGGGGGGAGAGCCAGGACACTATGTTTGGCGTGCGGTGTTGGTGACTCTCGTTTCGGCTTCATTCAACGCAAAGGGGTTTGCACCCCGCGGGTTTGCTCCCCTCTCCCGCTTGCGGGAGAGGGGCCCGGGGGCCCGGGGGAGAGGGCAGGCGCCGGCTGACCGCGGCGGCCGGGATTACACCATCGGCTTCGTTTCTGTGCTTGCGTGCCGGACCATACCGTTGGCTTCGTTTCTTGGCTCGTGTGCTGGATCACACCGTCGGCTTCGCTGGATGTGGCGCCTTGCTAAACCACCCCTCTCCCCACCCCTCTCCCCAACCCTCTCCATGCGGGGAGAGGGAGCCAAGACCTCGTGCTTGGCGCTCGGTGTTGGTGCTCAGCGCTCGGTGTTGGCGTTCGGCCGCCTCCCATCCTCACCGCAACGACCGCTGCACCACCGCCACCAGCGCGATCACCACGCAGGCCACCGCCAGCAGCGCGAACAGGTTGCCGCTGGCGATCAGCAGTGCTTGCTGGTCGATCTGGCGCGACAGCCGCAGCAGGGTGCCCTGGTCGGGTTCCTGCGCAAAGGCGAACGGCGTGATGTTGCCGACCAGCTGGGTGCGCGCCATCACCTCGCCGTACTGCAGCCACAGGCTGGCCATGCCGGTGCCGCCGGCGGTGGCCACCTGCCGCACGATGTTCTTGAACTGGTAGGCATGGGCGAAGCTGTCGACGCTGAGGTCGGCATAGGTCAGGCCGGCCACCAGCATCAGCACGAAGGGCACGGTCAGGCTCTGCAGCGTCAGCGCCGGCAGCAGCACGGCGATCGAGGCGCCCGGCATCATGCGCTGGGACAGCAGCCAGGCCGCCCCGGCGAACATCAGGTAGCCCAGTGCGATATAGCGCCGCTGGCCGACCAGCTTCGGTCCGCCGAAGGTGAACAGCAGCGCCGCGCCGAAGCCGGCCAGTCCGGTGGTGGTCAGCACCGCGCCGGCGGTCTGGAAGGTGAAGTCGAGCCCCGACTGCAGCGTGGTCGGCACCACGTAGCCCCACAACCCGCCCAGGAAGTAGTACAGCGCGTAGAACGACAGGCCCGCGATATAGCGCCGGCCCAGCAGCAGGCGCGGATTGAGCCAGGGGTCGGGGTGCCGGTGCTGGTGGACGAACACGGCGGCGACGCAGGCGAGGCCGAGCAGCGGCGTCAGCGCCACGCTCGGCGAGTTGGCGAATTCGTAGAAGCGCAGGTCGCCCAGCCCGTGCAGCAGGATCAGCGCCCCGGCGCCGAGCAGGATCACCGTCAGCCAGTCGAGCTTGCCGACCTCGATCTTCCACGGCGGCAGCGTGGCGCGCATGCGGCGCGGGTAGGCCGCCAGCACGAAGGCGAAGGTCGCCAGCGCCAGGGCCGCCTGCAACAGGAAGATGGTGCGCCAGTCGGTGTTCTGCACCAGTTGGGCCGTGACCCAGGGCGCCAGCGCCGGCATGCCCAGCGCACCGATATTGAAGCCGAGGAAGAGCGGGCGGCGTTCCTCGCGCTCGGCGGCGAGCTGGATGATGATGCGCGAGGCGGAGAACAGCCCGCCCGCGCCCAGGCCCTGCACGGCGCGCGCGAGGCTGAGCTGGAACGGCGTCTCGCAGAGCGCGCACAGCAGCGCGCCAGCGGCGGCGACTGCCAGGCTCAGCAGGGTGTAGCCGCGGTAGCTGATGTCTTCTGCGATGCGCCGCAGCACCAGGTTGGCCACCACCGCTGCGGCCGCATAGGAGGTCAGGCTCCAGAGGAAGTCCTCCGGCGAGGCGAAGACGCCGGCGCGGATGTGCGTGCCCGCCACTCCCATCATCGACGAGGCGACGAAGTCCACGCCGGTCGCGCAGCCGAGCGCCAGCCCGAACAGGTGGACCTGCAGCGACGTCAGGTCGGGATGCGCCTTCAGCATGACCGCGCCTTGCTTCATAGTGCCCTTCCAGGTGGGATGAACGGGGCCCTGCGTTGGCTATCTGCTGCCTACCTGCTGCACACCGACAATGATTGTGCGAGCGCCTGCCCGCCGTCAAGGACCGCAGGCAGGGCAGGGTCCGGGACTCCCCCCGCAAAGCCGGCCTGGCCCTGCAGGCATCCTCTTCCATGAAGCTCGACCAGTTGCGCGCGCTTGCCGCGGTGGCCGACACCGGCAGCATGCAGGAAGCCTCGCGGCGCGGGCATCCGCTGGCCGGCGCGCGCTCGGTGCGGGAGTTGCTCGACGCCGACTGGCTGACGCTCGACCCGCTGGCCGATGCACAGTCTCCCTTCCATGCCCTGTTTGCCGCCAGCGGCCTGGCGGCGCCGGCACGCGTGATCGAATGCGCCTCGATGAGCCGGGCCTTCGAACTGTGCTGGCGCAGCGAAACGCTGGTGCCGCTGTCCGGCGAATCGCGCCGCCGCCCCTTCCGCAGCCTCTTCATCACGCAGACCATGGCCTTCCCCGAGGTGCGGGAACCGGTGCCGGACCGCGCCATCTCCTTGCTGACGCACTTCCACGACGCGCTGATTCCGCTCGGTGCCGCCTGCTGGGTGGCGCTGGCTGCCGTGGCGTGGCCACTACGCTGCCATCACGGCTCTCACGGTTCGTCGGTGGCGTCGAGCGCCTCGATCGACGTGGTGTCGATGCGCTGGACCTTGCCGTTCTCCTCGACGTCGGAGCGCATCACGAAGCCCCGGCTCGGGCAGTACCAATCGGTGATCTGCATCACGGTAGGCTGGGTCGGTATCGCGTCGCCGGCCACCTGCAGCGGGCCGAGATCGGTCACGCGCTCGTAGCGGATCGGCACGCATTCGATGCTGCCCAGCGCCGTATCGATGTGCTGCCGCTTGCCGACCCGGCGCGATGCCACCTGCAGCGTGGCGTGCGGCATCTCCAGCCGGCCTACTTCGTCGCCGGAGTCGCGCGCGTAGATGACGAAGCTGGCGCGGGACGTGACCGACTCACCGCCGAGTTCCTTGCCCTCGCTCAGGTCCTGGTGCGCGTAGTCGAACACGCCGCGGCCCATGCTGCGGGTCTCGCCGTGCAGGCGCACGTAGTGGCCGCTGGCATCGACCACGGCGCCGCCTTCGACGTGGCCGGGCGCGCCGCCGCGCGGTGGCACGATGACCACGGCGTACTGCTGGTCGGTGGTCACGGGGGGTTCCATCAGGGCCGCCAGGGCCGTTTTCGAATGGATCTGCAATTGCGTGGTGCAGGTGTCGCCGCTGACCTGTGGCCGCTGCTGCACCGTATGGCGCGACATCGGCATGGCGCCATCGGCTTCCATCTGTACCTTGGCGCCGTCACGGAACCATACGGTGGCGCAGGGATCGTCATCGCGGCGGGCGAGGCGGGCCGCGGCCGGCGGCGGTGCTGCCGCCGTGGCGGCGGATGACGGGACGGGAGCGGGATCGGCCCAGGCCGGGAAAGCCAGCAGTGCCAGCGCCAGGCTGGCGCACCGCGATGCCGCGCGGCGGCGGCCCGCCGCGGCGCGGTGGTCGCGGCGGGAAGACGAAGAAGCGATCATGCGCCTTGGAAGTAGGGGTTGCGGCGGTCCTGCGCGCCGGAGGAGGGGTCGAAGGGGTAGTCGCGGTTGATGGTGCGCGCGCCCTCGCCATAGGGATCGCGCGTGCCGGTGTTGGCTCCCTGCGAGTACGGGTCGCGTGGCGGGCTCACGTCGCTCGGGGCCAGGTTCTGCTGGGTGGACTGATTCGCCCCTTGCGAATAGGGATCGAACTTATCGCCGACGCGCGCACCCTGCGAGTAAGGATCGCGGGCACCACTGTTGGCGTCCGCGCCGCTGGTGTACGGGTCGGGTTGTTTCGGCTGCATCTGAGCATGCACGGCTCCGGCGCTTCCCAATGCCAGGCATGTCAGAAGAAATGCAAGCTTTTTCGACATGATCATGGTGTCCGGTTGACAGTCACGGGGCCAAGGCTCCGCCTGGTGGAACAGCGGCCAGGCAGACGCATTGGACGGCACATGGCGGCGCCGCTCCGGGGGAAGATCGTGCCGCGATGCCCTTCCAGCATAGTGCGGCAGCGCACAGGCGCAAGCGGCGGGGCGGCGCGCAATCCGTCGCGAATTTCCCGCAACTTCGACCGGGATCGGCCTGGAAACCCTGCGGATGCGGCGTGCCCGCGGTCCGGCGATGCCAGGCGCGCACCTTGGCGGGGCAGGCTGCCCGGAATTAATTTTTACAAATCTCCCGCCGTGCAACGTTGACCGCTCAGAAGCCGGACCGGCCGCCGCCGCGCAGGGTGCGCGAGCGCCGCCGTTCCGCTGACCGGAACCAACGATGCCCCAGGATCTCGCGTTTCTCGACACCTTGCTGCACGCGGACTCGCGCCGTGCGCTGATCGACCACACCAGCCGCTGGCTCGACGGCCTGGGTTTCCATTGCTTCCTCTATGCCGAGCATCGGCCCGTGCGCGCCGACGGCAAGCGGGCGCGCTTCGTCTTCGATGGCATCGACGGCAGTGCCGCGGCGGGCGCCGCCTGGCACCGCCTGTCGACCCTGCCACCGGCCTGGGCGCGCCATTATCGCGCGGCCGGCTACCTGGCGCTGGATCCGCTCGTGCGGCACGCGGCCACGGCGGGCCTGCCGCTGCCGTGGCACCGGCGCGGCGCGGACAGTCCGGCGGCGGCGCGGCTGTTCGCCGAAGCGCGCCAGCATGGCCTGGCCGGCGGTATCGTGGTGCCGCTGCGTGGCGCGCACGGCGCCACCGCCCTGCTCAATGCCGCCACCGCGCACGACGGCGAGGCCGCGCGGCGCCGCCTCGACCAGGTCGTCGCGCGCGTGACCTTGCTCGGCCTCTACCTGCACGAAGCGGTGCGCCGCCTGTCAACACCGCCCCGGGCCGGCGCGCCGGCCCTGACCGCGCGCGAGCAGCAATGCCTGGCGCGCGCTGCCGCGGGCGGCTCCGCGCGCGAGATCGGCCGCCAGCTCGGCATCAGCGAGCGCACCGCCGTCTTCCACCTGGCCAATGCCGCCCGCAAGCTGGGCGCGCGCAACCGCCGCGAGGCGGTCGCCCGCGCGATCCTGGCCGGGCTGGCGGTGCCATGACAGGCGCGTGCTACGCACCTGATACGCACCGCATACGCACCGCATACGCGCACAGCGCGGGCCCACCTGTCAGTCCTGACAGCTAGGCGGACCGTGCCGTGCCTTGTTCCAATCCCCGTGCCCGCGTGCCAAGGCCTGGCCGCGCGGGCAGACAGCAACGGGTCCGTGGGCCATCATCATCATCGAGGAATCGCATGTACAAGAACAACAGGAAGGGAGTCACGCTGGCCTGCGCGCTGAGCGTGTCTCTGCTGCTGGCCGCCTGCGGCGGCGGCAGCGACGGCGGCAGTGCCGCCACCGGGGCGGGCAGCGCGGCGCCGCAGGCGCCCCAGGTGGCGCAAGGCATCTTTGTCGATGCCCCGGTGGTGGGCATGGCGTACCGCTCGGGCGATCTCAGCGGCGTCACCGACGACAGCGGCCATTTCTCCTACGTACCGGGGCAGCCGGTCACCTTCTCGGTGGGCGGCGTGGTGATCGGCACGGCGGCGGCGCAGCCTGTGATGACGCCCGTGTCGCTGGTGCCTGGCGCGGCGGACGAGACCAACGACACCGTGACCAATATCGGCAGCTTCCTGCAATCGCTGGACAGCGGCGGCAATCTCGCGCAGGCCATCCGCATCGCGCCGTCGTCGGCGCAGGCGCTGGCGGGGCGCAGCCTGAACTTCCAGCAGGCGCCCTCGGCCTTCGCCGCCGATGCGGCGGTGCTGGCCGCGGTGCAGGCGGCCTCGCCGCAGGGCAAGCTGGTGCCGGCGGTGAGCGCGCAGGCGCATCTGCGCGGGCAGTCGCTGTGCCTGTACGCCGGCACGTGGCACCTGAACGGCCCCAGCCACGTGGGCTACGCCTTCGACGTGACGGTCAGCGAGATCGACGGCTCGGTGTCGGGCACGCGCATCCTGTCCGACGGCAGCAAGTACGTGGTCGGCGGGCAGGTGCGGCAGACCGCCAGCGGGTGGCAGATCAGCGGCAGCGTGACGGAGAAGCTGGCGCAGAACAGCTTCGCCACCGTCGAGCTGTTCAGCGGCGAGTTCACCGACCTGAACCATGTCGGCGGGGTCTACGGCACGCAGGTCAACGCTACCTTCAAGGGCGGCTGGAACGGCTCGCGCCTGGGCGGCGCGCAGGCCTGCGGTGGCAGCGCTGCGTCCACCGTGCCGGCCGGCGCGGTCGGTTATGCCGACTTCCACTACAACGCGGCCGGCATGGCACCGCTGCAGGCCTCGGTGCTCGACAAAGGCATCGGCCAGTCCGGCGTGCTGACGCTCGGCGGCAGCCGCATCACGGTGGTGCCGCAGGCGGACGGGGGCTACCAGTGGGGCAGCCCGGTGCAGTACGGCATGAACTTCCACCAGCTGCTGCTCGCGCCCGACCTGCCGGTGGCCTCGATGGTCTGCCTGGCCGCCAACGTCAACGATGGCACCGACGGGCTGAAGTCGACGGACGTGCTGGTGGCGCAGAACGCCATCCGCATCACCTCCGCCCAGCAGCTCGCCGGGCAGAGCTTCAGCCAGTATTGGGAGGACTGCCGCCGCGACGGCCTCAGCAGCAGCGCGCCGGTGCCGCAGGCCTATTCCAGCCTGAGCGTGGACAGCGCCGGCAAGGCCACGCTGACGCTCGCGGGCGCAGCGCCGGTGACACTGAGCGCGGACCAGTTCAGCGCGCTGCTGGCCGGCACCCCGACCGACCAGCTGGGGCTGCCCGGCTCGGGCAGCTGGTTCCAGGCCTACGGCGCGGCGACGCCGGACGGCGTGCGCTACGTGCTGGTCGAGCATGGCGTGCAGGCGACCGATGCCTCGCGCGGCTACGTGGGGGTGTGGGTGCGCTGAGCCGGCGCGCGGCGCGCCGCTGACAGGCGAGGCCAGGGTGCACGCGCAGGCGTGCACCCTGGTTTCGTTTTGCGCTGCTTTCTGCGCCGCGTTCGGCGCTTCGTGACGTGCCGGAGGTTGCCGGCCGGCCCGCTCAGGGCTCCACCCGCGCCAGCGGATTGCCCGGGCCCGGTTGCGGCAGCGCGCGGCCGGTCTCGGCGGACGACAGGGTGTAGGCACCCATGGGGTCCGGCCCCGCCACGATCTGCAGCTTCTGCTGGCGCAGCCAGTCGCGGATCTCGGCCTCGCTGGCCTCGGGGCGGAACAGTACGCGGAATCGCATCCCCTCGGCGCTGCTGCCGCCCCGGTACTGCTGCGCGCCGTCGCCGGTGCGCAGGGCGTCGCCGCTGTCCTGGAAGCGCCATAGCAGCAATCCGGCCTGCACCACCGCCAGCGTGGCGGCCACGGCGGCGAAGCTGCGCAGCCAGCGCGGCCGGTTGGCGGCGGCGCGCGGTGGCGGGGCAGCGGTCTCCGGCACTGCCGGTGGCATGGTGGTATGCGTGGTGGCTAGTTTGGCCGGCACCAGGCCGAAGCGGTCCATGCCCTGGGCCAGCAGGTCCCGGTACGCGTTGCGCGCGTCGTTCTCCCCGCCCAGCGGCGTGCCGGTCAAGGCGTAGCCGTCGGGCACGCCCATGCGGGCGATCACGCCGGGCCGCGGCAGGTTGCCGGCGGCCGCGCCGCGGTCGCACTCGCCCAGCCAGCGCACCGCATCCAGCCGCGCCGGCGGCAGCCGGCCCAGGCAGTCGCCGAGCTGGGCGGGAGCGGCCAGCAGCGGCAGCGCGCAGCAGACCATGCCGGCGCGCGGATCGAAGGGGCCGTCGCGCGCTTCCAGCACGAGGTCGGTGGAGCCGGCGTAAGCAGGGTCTGGCGTGACCAGCCAGCCTTGCCATTGCTGTGCCTGCGGCAGCCATCGGTCCAGCAGCACGGCGCCGAAGGCGGGTGCGTCGCGCAGGGCGTGGATCTGCCCGGCCGCCAGCGCCTGCTCGCGCAGCGCGCCGGCCGCCGCCGCACGTTCGAAGGCGGCCGCCAGCGCGGCGGGAATGGCGCGCTCCGACCAGGGTCCGGCGCCGGCCGGGTCCGCCGCGGCGGGATCGCCGGTGGCCGGGGCGGCGGCGCCGCGCTGCAGGCGCGCGGCCACGATGTGCAAGGGAGGGGTCAGGGCGCTCATGCGGGAGTCGGGTCGATGGCCGCGGGGTTCTGCCCCGCTAACGCGACCGCACAGAGAATATCCAAAAGGGCCTGGGCGGCGCCCACGTCGCCGGCGTCGCCGGGGTCGAGCTCGGCCGGCGCGGCGCCGCGGCCCAGCGTGCGCATGACCCAGCGCTCGATCAGCGTGCCGCGGTGCGCGGCCGAGGCCAGTTGGCGGCCGGCGCCTTCCTTGTCGCTGCGGCGGCGGTGCACCAGGCCAAGCTGGCCGGAGCGGTAGTGGGCCGAGGCGATGCGGTCGGCGAAGCTGCTGACGGCGGCGTCGCCGCAGCCGCAGAAGCGCAGCAGCATCAGCATGTCCTCCGACAGCGTGGCGACGAAGGCGGCCGCGGCATCGCGCGCGGCATCCAGGCTCAGGCCGAAGCGCTGCAAGGCGGTGCGCTGGGCCTCGGCCGAGCCGGGCTCGCATTGCAGGTTGTCGTCGACCGGCTCGCCGACGGTACCGGCGGCGCGCAGCAGGTCGAGCAGGAAATGGCGGAAATAGAGCCGCAGCGCGCCGGCATGCTCGGGGCCGTTGCTGCCGCGGCCCGGCATGACGCGCTCGACGAAGAACTGGTGGCAGAGGTCCGGCAGCGGGTCACCCAGCGCGCCGGCCTCGCGCGGCCGGTAGCCGGCGAGCGCGTCCATCACGCGCCGGTAGAGTTCTTCCCACTCCGACCGGGAGAGGGCCTCGCGCCGGTTCCACAGCACCTGGATCCTGGGGAAATGGTCCGGATGATCCGAAGACAAGACGGCTGCTTCCTTGTGAGGGGGTTGGGGCTTGCAAGTTGGCGGGGCGGCGGCGCAAGATGTCGGTCGCCGCCCGCGGCGTGCATTGTATCGCCGGCGCGCGCGCCATGGTGGCGCTGCCGCAGCGCGCGGGCGCACGCCGCAACGGATTCCTCGATCGGATGTCATCGCACCATACCCTGCCGGGCGGCGCCTCCCGTCCGCCCGTCCCGCCCGTCCCGCCCGTCCAGCACCGCCGCGCGCGGCCGCGCCTGCCAAGGCTGGCGCGCCGGCTGGCGGCGCTGGCCCTGGCCGCGGCCGCCGGCCACGCCTGGGCCGCCGGCCGCTACGCGCTGGTCATCGGCAATGCCGCCTATCCACAGCCGCTGGTCAATCCCGTCAACGATGCCCGCGCGCTGGGCGACCGCCTGCGCCAGCTCGGCTTCGAAGTCGACCTGGAGCAGGACCTCGACGCCGCCCGCCTGCGCCAGGCGCTGCGCGCTTTCGCCCGGCGCGGGCGCGGCGCCGAGGTGGCGCTGGTCTACTACGCCGGGCACGGCGCGCAGGCCAATGACAGCAGCTACCTGCTGCCGATCGGCGCCGAGGTCGGCCACCCCAGCGCGCGCAGCATCGAGGACCAGGGCGTGCCGCTGGACGAGGCGCTCGGCGAGCTGCAGCGCGCCGATGCCCGCAGCAGCGTGATGATCCTGGACGCCTGCCGCGAGATCTACCTGCGCGGCGGGGCGCCGGCGGGGCAGGTGGCCAACCAGGGTTTCGCGGCGGCCCCCGCGCCGCGCGGGCTGGTGATCGCCTATTCGACGGCGCCTGGCGCGCGGGCGCGCGACTACTGGTCGCCCGAGGTGCGCAACAGCCCCTACACCGCCGCCCTGGTCGAGGTGCTGGGCGAGCGCGGGCTCAATCTCGGCGATGTCTTCGCGCGGGTCTCCGAGCGCGTCGCCTTGCTGACGCACGACACCCAGCGCCCGCACGTCAGCTTCGGCGAAACGTCGGTGCGGCTGGTGCTCAACGATGGCCGGGCCTGGCCGGCCGGGGCGCCGGGTTCGGCGGCGCGGCTGGCGCAGGGCAGCGCCAGCGGCGATGCGCCGGCGCCGGCCGGCCGCGCCGCCACGGTGCCGGCCGCGACCTGGGCGGCGGCCCAGGGCGGGGGCCGGCCAGCGGGGCCTCCAGGGCCGCCGTCCGGGCGCTCCGCTGCGCTCACGGCGGCCGGCGCGGACAAGGCCGGCGCGGACAAGGCGGGCGCTTCCGGCGCAGGCGCCGCGGGGCGCTGGCCCGGTTACGTGCTGCAGGACCTCAACTACGAGATCCGCCAGCTGGTGGCGCAACGGCCGTTTCCGCGCCAGGCGCTGGAACGGCGCGCACGCGGCGGCGACGTGGTGGCGCAGACGGCGCTGGGCCGCGGCCTGCCGCAGGACGGCGCGCCCGGGGCGCAGGCGCGGCGCTGGGCCGAGAGGGCCGCGGCCAAGGGCTTCCCGCCGGCGCAGACCGACCTGGCGGAGCGCCTGATCCTGGCCGGCGACGCGGCCTCGCTGGCGCGCGCCGCGCCGCTGCTGGATGCCGCCGTGGCCGCCGGCTACGCGCCCGCCCATGCCTACCAGGCCGACCTGGCGCTGCGCCGCGATGGCGATTCCGCGGCGGCGGCCCGCCACCTGTTGCAGGCCATGGGCGCCACCATGCGCGATGCGACCGAGGCCACCTCGGCCTATCAACGCGATATTCAGGTCCGGGCCGCCTCGGCGCCGGCCGCCCCGCGCTGAGCCTGGCGCCGCCTTCCCGGCGGCGCGCCGCCGTACCGATGTGGCCCTCGATGCCGATGCAGCCGATGCAGCCGATGCGCTCGCATCGGCGATTTTTTTTGAAATTCCTCCGCTACCCCCGTTGAACGGCATGAGAGCCGGCGCAGCCCGCCGGCCGCCGCCGCGCCTTGCCACCGATGCATGGCGCGGCACCGATTCACGCAGGCTTCACAGGAGGAAAGCCATGGCCCAGCGCGGTCGCATCATCGTCTACCAAGCCGACGGCAAGGGTGCCGTCAACCTCGACGGCAAGATGCTCCAGTTCGATGTCATGCAGCACTGGCGCTCGCCCGGCGTGCCGGTGCTCAATGCCCACGTCGAGGTCGAACTCGATGCCGGCGGCGCGCTGCGCGCGCTCAGTACCGTGCCGCCCGCGCAGCTCGCGCAGGAGGAGGCCGCGCGCGCCGCCGCGCTGGCCGGCGCCCAGGGGCGGCGTTTGTGGCAGCAGGCGCGTGCCGCGCTGGGTGTGCCCGTGCTGGCGGCGCTGGGCGTGCTGGTGCTCGGCGCCTTCGCTTTCGAGGCCGTCGGCGTGCGCTTGTTCGGCGCCGTGTCGCTGAGCTACTGGCAGTTGCTGGGCGTCGATGCTTCCACCTTGCAGCAGTTCTCGGCCGGCGCGCGTGGCGGCTTCACGCTGGCCCAGGCGCTGTTCCTGCTGTCACTGGCGGCGTGCATGGCGAGCTGGCCGCTGCGCGCCCCGCAGGCCGCGCTCGGCAAGTGCGCGCCGCTCGCGGTGGTGGTGCTGCATGCGCTGGTGGCCTGGTCACGGCTGTCCGCTGCCGTGACCGACGCCGGCAAGCTCGCCGGTGCCTTCGGCGGCCCGCAGGCGCAGGCCATGGCCAGCCAGATGGCGCGCGAGATGACGGCGCAACTGCTGGGCGCGCTGCATCCCGGCCTGGGCCTGTTCCTGGTGCTGGGCGCCAGCGCGGCACTGGCCTGGCTGGGCTGGCGCGAGTTCCGCCTGCGCGCCGCCGCGATCTAGGGGCAGCCAACCGGCCCGATCCCGATTTCCGATCCCCGATTTCCCGATCCCCGATTTCCCGATCCGAACCTGACATGAGCGATGGCGCCGCGCCACAGCGTGCGCCACGCCGACCTGGAGAACCGACCATGAACCGTTCCGACATCCGCCTGCCCGCCACCGCATCCCGTATCGCGGCCGCCGATCCCGCCACCGGCTTGCTCGCCTCGCTGCCGTCGCGCCGTGCGCTGCGCGGCGCTGCCGCCTTGCTGGTGGTAGCGGCCACGGCATTGGGCGGCTGCGGCAAGGAGGCGCCGCCGGCCGATGCCGGCATCAAGGCCGATGCCGCCGCACCGGCCGCGCCCGATCCGGCCACCCTGGCGGCGAGCGCGCACGCCAAGGCCGAAGCCGCGGCGTTGCCGCGTGCCGACGCGGCGACTCCGGCCGCGCAGTACCGCGAGATCGACAGCGGCAACCAGCTGATGTTCGCCTACCTGGCGCTGGCCGGCATGCCGCCCGACTATCCCGCCATCGCGCAGCGCCTGTCGCGCGAGTACGCCGGCACCGGCGACGCCTTCCGCAAGCAGGAACTGCTCAATGCGCTGAAGCCGCAGATCGACGCCAAGGTGAAGGCCGCAGCCAGCGAGCGCTACTTCAAGTACCGCCTCAACGGCAGCGGCATGCTGCAGGCCTACGACCTGGACAAGGGCGCTTTTCCCAGCAAGCTGGGCGAGGCCGGCACCTACTACTACCTGTTCGACAACGGCGAATACCAGCTCGCCTTCACCAACGGCGAAGCCTTCGCCAAGCTCAAGGTGCCGGCCGAGGCCGCGCGCGCGATCGAGGCGGCGCGCAGCAGCTATCGCAATTTCGATGTGGTGGTGTACGGCTTCGCGCAGGACGCGGATATCGCCAGCAAGCGCGTGCGCGCGCAGATCGTGCGCGTCGGCATCCGCGTGAACGGCACCGAGACGCTGGTGGAGGCGGCGGGCTGAGCCAGGTGCGGCCTGGTCCGCTGAATCGTTGAAATGGGAGGTGAAGGAGATGCCATGCGGGAATCCGCGCCAGGCGCATAGCGCAGCCATCGCACGGCGATGGCGAGCCCTTGCAACGACGCGATGAGTCCGCATGGCAGGGCAGGCACCGACCGATTGCGGGGAACCAGTGGACCAGTGTCCTGCTAGTTGTGGCAGACCAGCCCGTCCTGCAGCTGCCCGGCCTCGAAGGCGAGGTCGGCGGCGCGCCGTTCGCGCGCCTGCGCCAGGGCGCCGCCGCTCTTCCAGTAGCGCACGGCGCGCTCGACATAGGCGGCCGAAAGCGGGTCGCCGGCGCGCAGCACGATCTGGGCGGCGCCATTGTCGGGCGCGACGGCGCCGTCCAGCGCGCGGTAGAAGCGCCACTCCGGCAGGCGCGCCAGGCGCGCCAGCGCCAGGGTGTCGTCAGCCAGCCCGTCGCACTCGCCGGCGAGGAAGGCCGACACCGCGCGGATCGCCGAAGCATAGGTGCGCGGCAGCGCGCCGTAGCGGGCCGCCAGCGTGTGCGCATAGGGGCTGCCTTGCGCCACGCAGACGCTGCGCCGCGCCAGGTCGGCAGGATGGCGATAGGCGCTCTTGCGCAGCACCAGCACCTGTCCCATGCCGCCGGTGTAGGCGGTGGGCACGCGCGCCGCCGCCGGTGCCGCAGGCACCGCGCCGGCGCCGGCCAGCAGCAGGTCGGGGCGCGGCCCGGGCAGCAGGGCAGGGGCGTTGCGCGGGTCGCCGGGGTTGCCCGCGTCGCCCAGCAGGCCGACCAGGCGCAGGCGCAGGCCGAGGTGGGCGGCGAGCTGGCGCGCCAGGCTGGCATCGAAGGCGTCGGGTTCGGCGGGAGCCGGTGCGCCGGGCGGCGCGGGCCGCGCATAGGCGCGCACGCCGACCACCAGCACGCCGCGCCGGCTGGCCTCGGCCAGCACCGGGCCGAGCCGCAGGGCATGCCAGTCGGGCGGTGCCACGCGCTGCGCCAGCCAGTGCTGCAGCGGCGCCGGCAGGCGCTCGGGCAGGTGCGGCAGGCGCGCCAGCAGCGGTGGCAGCGCCGCCGTCGCCAGCATGCCCGCGAGCACGGCGGCTGCCGCGGCGGCCAGCGACAACCGGATGCGGCGCGACAGCAGCGGCAGGCGCGGCGCTCGGCGGGGCAGGCGCGGCAGCGCTTGCCTTGGCGCCGGGGCCGGCAGCAGGTCCAGGTCGAGCGGCTCAGGCATTGAGCGTCAGCCCGCGCCGCCAGCGCGTCAGGCGCCGCTCCACCAGCGCCAGCGCGTAGTTCATGGCCAGGCCCAGCAGGGCCAGCAGCAGGATGCCCGCATACATGGTGGGGATCTGGAATACTTCCTGCGCATTGAGCGTGAGGAAGCCCAGGCCCGAATGCGCACCGATCATCTCGGCCGCCACCAGCGCCGTGACGCAGTAGGTGCCCGCCAGCCGGATGCCGGTGAAGATCGACGGCGCCGCCGCCGGCAGCACCACCTTGCGGAACACGAAGGCGCGCGAGGCGCCCATCGAGCGGGCCGAGTGGATCAGCAACGGGTCGACCTGGCGCACGCCGCTGATCGTGCTCAGCAGCACCGGCCAGAACGAGGCCCAGAAGATCAGCGCCACCTTGGACAGCTCGCCGATGCCGAGGAAGAGGATGAAGACCGGGAACAGCGCGAACGCCGAAGTCTGCCGGAACAGCTGCAGGATGGGGTCGACCACGGTCTCGAAGCGCGCGAACCAGCCCATCAGCAGGCCGAGTGTCACGCCCAGGCCGATGGCGAGCGCCAGGCCGTACAGCGAGCGCTGCAGGCTGGCGGCCAGGTGCTTGGCGAGGGCGCCGCTGGCGAGCAGCTGCCAGATCGCCTCGGCGACCTGTGAAGGCGGGCTCAGGTAGGCCTGGCTGACGATGCCCAGGCGCGGCACGGCCTCCCACAGCAGCAGGAAGGCGGCGATGCCGGCCAGGCCGAGCACATGTTCGCCGAGGCGGAGGGATCGCTTGCGGGCGCTCATGGTGCGGCCTCCGCCGCCGTGGCGGATACAGGCCGGCCGGGTGCCACCGGTGGCGGCACGGCCACTGTGGGGGGCACCGCGGCCGCCTCGCCGCGCTCGCGCGGGTCGGCGGTGGCGCCGAGCGGCCGCGGCGTCGCCGCCGGGCTGGCGAACTGCACCTCGTCCTTGAGGATGTCCCAGGCCTGCTGGCGCAGGTGGACGAAGGCTGCGGCATTGCGCAGCTCGGGCAGGCGCGGGCGCGGCAGGGGCACGTCGAGGATCTGCTTGACGGTGCCGGGCCGGCGCGTCATCACCGCGATGCGGTCGGACAGGAAGATGGCTTCGTCGAGGCTGTGGGTGATGAAGACGATGGTCTTGCGGTACTGCTCCCAGATGCGCAGCAGCTCGCCCTGCAGGATCTCGCGCGTCTGCGCATCGAGCGCGGCGAAGGGCTCGTCCATCAGCAGCACGTCGGGCTTGTAGGCGAGCGCGCGCGCGATCGCCACGCGCTGCTTCATGCCGCCGGAGATCTCGTGCGGATAGCGGCTGCCGGCGCCCGCCAGGCCGACCAGTTCGAGATACTCCTGCGCGATGCGGCGGCGCTCGGCCTTGGCCACGCCGCGGATCTCCAGGCCGACCTCGATGTTCTCCAGCACGGTGCGCCAGGGAAACAGCGCGTAGCCCTGGAACACCACGCCCTGGTACGGGTTGATGCCGGCCAGCGCACGGCCGTCGATGCGGATGCTGCCGCCGGTGCGCTCGGTCAGGCCGGCCAGGATGGAGAGGAAGGTGGACTTGCCGCAGCCCGAGGGACCGAGGATGGAGAGGAACTCGCCCTCGCGCACGTCGAGGTCGAAGTCGCGCAGCACGGCCACCTCTTCGGGCTGGCCGGCGTCGTTGCGCACCGCGTAGTCCATGCGCACGCCACGCGCGCTGATCTTGCCGGACATGGGGTTTCCTTCAGGCCTTGGCCGGCGCGGCGCCGCCGCTGGCGTAGGGGTTGAAGGCGTTGGTGTAGATCTGGTGCGCGGCCACCTTGCCGCGCGCCAGCTTGCCTTCGCGCTCCAGCACGTCGATGTAGTACTGGATCGGCGGTTCGGTGATGACGAGGTCCTTGACGTAGGCATAGCGGTCGACGTACTGGAGGTCGAGCTTGATGCGCTGGGACACCAGCTTGCGGGCGTCTTCCGGATTGGCGTTGACCCAGTTGGCGGCCTTGGCCAGCGCCGTCACCACGTCGCGCACGGCCTCCGGATGCTCGCGGATGAACTTGCCGTGCGCGCTGTACGGCGCCATGCCGCCCAGGCCGCGGTCGAGGTCGTAGTCGCTCCACAGCCGCACCAGGTTGGGCGCATGGTCGGCGCGGCCGGAGTAGGGCGCGTGGATGATGGCGAGGTCGGTGTTGCCGGTGGCCAGGGTCTGCTCGGCCTGGTCGTCGGGGATCACCACGAAGTTGATCTTGCTGACGTCCACGCCCTTCTGGCGCAGGAAGGTCTTGGTGACGAATTCCGCGCAGGCGCCGAAGCTGTTGAAGCCGATGGTCTTGCCTTCCAGGTCCTTGGGCTGGCGGATGCCCGAGTCCTTGCGCACGAAATACTTCATGTGCGGCGCCGCTTCCAGCGTTTCACCGCCGGCCGCCACCACCTGGATGTCGGCGCCGCTGGCGAAGGCCGAGATCACCAGCGGCACCATGCGCGAGCCGAAGTCGATCTCGCCGGTGCCCACCAGCGGGATGATCTGCGGCGCGGCCACCTTGCCGATATAGTCGGGGCGCGTATTGCTGCCGTCGAAGTAGCCGAGCTGGTCGGCCAGGTAGACCAGGTCGAAGCTCGGGTTGTCGGGATACTTGAAGCGGACCTTGTCGCCGGCCTGCCGGATGACGGCGGGAGCGCCGCCCGCGGCGGCCTTGCCGGGCGCCTGCGCGTCTTCGCGCGAGCAGGCGGCCAGGCCGAGCCCGACGCCGCCGGCGGCGAGCGCGGCGAGTTGCTGGAGTGCGCGGCGGCGCGCGTGGGAAGGCGTGGCGTTGGCTGGCATCGGGTGTTCGGTCCTGGCTGGCCTGCCGGCTGGGAGGAAGGAGGGCGCGGGCGCCCTGTGGCGCGTCCGCCCGGCAGGGCTGGCAACTAGTATTGGGGAAGGCCTTGCACCTCACAACGAAGCTTTTCGCCTATTCATATCGGCTGGGGAGGCCGGGCGCGCTGGCTGGAGAGAGGCGGGAGACGAGCCGCATCCCAGGCCTGGGGTCTTGCTATCAATATACAAATATATATAATATCGACCGGTAAAGACTGAGGAGGAGTGCCCGATGGACGGCTTGCCGGAGCACCTGCCTGATGGTGGAGATGGCGCCGAGAGCGCCGAGAGCGCCGCGGACATCGAGGTCGATGCCATGCGCGGCGCGGCCGCCCGCGCCTGCGGCTTGCTCAAGGTGCTGGCCAATCCGGACCGGCTGCTGCTGATGTGCCAACTGGCGCAGGGCGAACTGCGCGTGGGCGACCTGGAGGCGCGCCTGGGCATCCGCCAGCCGACCCTGTCGCAGCAGCTCGGCGTACTGCGCGACAGCGGGGTCGTGTCCACGCGCCGCGAAGGCAAGCACATCTTCTACGCCATTGCCAGCCCGCAGGCAATGGCCGTCATGCAGACCTTGTACCAGCACTATTGCGCAGAGCCCGGCGACCCCGGCGACCCCGGCGACCTGGCCGCGCCGCGCTAGCGGGGCCGGCCCGCGCCCACGAATATCGAGACTTGCAGGAGACACCATGCTGATCGACCTTGGAAACTTCACCCCCACGCTGTCCTTTTCGGGCGGCGTGATGATCGGCGCCGCCGCCGCGCTGCTGGTCCTGTGCAACGGGCGCATCGCCGGCATCAGCGGCATCGTCGGCGGCCTGTTCGCGCGGCCGCGCAAGGACGTGGCCTGGCGCGCGGCCTTCCTCGCCGGGCTGGTCGGCGCGCCGCTGCTGGCGGCGCTGTCCGGCCATGCGATGCACCCCGACATCGAGAGCGGCTGGGGCGAGGTGCTGCTGGCCGGCCTCCTGGTCGGCCTGGGGACGCGCTTCGCCAGCGGCTGCACCAGCGGCCACGGCGTGTGCGGCATCGCGCGCGGCTCGATCCGCTCGCTGGTGGCGACGCTGACCTTCATGGTGGCGGGCTTTGCCACCGTCTTCGTGACCCGCCACCTGCTGGGAGCCTGAGATGCCGATCCTGACCGCGCTGATTTCCGGCCTGCTGTTCGGCATCGGGCTGATGGTGTCCGGCATGGCCAATCCTGCCAAGGTGCTCGGCTTCCTCGACCTGGCCGGCGAGTGGGACCCGTCGCTGGTGTTCGTCATGGTGGGGGCCATCTGCGTGAGCTTCTTCGCCTTCTTCCTGGCCAAGCGCCGCCAGCGCTCGTTGCTCGGGCTGCCGATGCAGCTGCCCGCCAGCAGTGTGATCACGCTCCGGCTGGTGCTGGGCAGCGCCGCCTTCGGCGTGGGCTGGGGCCTGGCCGGATTCTGCCCCGGCCCCGCGCTGGTCGCGCTCGGGGCCGGCTATGCCAAGGCCTGGGGCTTCGTCGCCGCGATGCTGGCCGGCATGCTGGTGTTCGAAGGCGTCGAACGCGTCGGCGCGGCCCGGCGTGCGGCGCAGCCGGCGGCGGCCGGCAAGTCCTGAGCGGCGGGGCGCATCAGCACCCACAACAGAACAGAAGAGAATACAAAACAACACCACACGACATGGAAGAGAGAAGACACATGCGGATTCCCCTGAAGATGGCCGTTCCCCTGGCGCTGGCCCTGGCGCTCGCCGCCGCGTTGCCGGCGCGCGCGGCGCAGGACCAGGTCCCCTTCGTCGTGCCGGACCCGGCCAGCGTGCCGAAGGGCGCGGTGGGCGAAGCCATCCTGCGCGGCAAGGCCTTGCTCAGCGATACCCGCAAGCTGTTGCCGGGCAACGTCGGCAACGGCTTGAACTGCACCAACTGCCACCTGAACGGCGGCACCGTGCCCTACGCCTCGCCGTGGGTCGGGCTGACCGCTGCCTTTCCCGAGTACCGCGCACGCAGTGGCAAGGTGATTTCCCTGCAGGAGCGCGTCAACGACTGCTTCCAGCGCTCCATGAACGGCAAGCCGCTGGCGCCCGATTCCGGCGAGATGAACGACATCCTGGCCTATATGAAGTGGCTGTCCACCGGCGTGCCGGTCGGCCACGACGTGGCCGGCCGCGGCTTCGAGAAGATCGATACGGCGCTGGTGCCCGACAGCAAGCACGGTGCCGCGCTCTACGCCGCCCAGTGCGCGTCCTGCCATGGCGCCGAGGGGCAGGGCATGCCCAATCCGGCCGGCGGCTATGTGTTCCCGCCGGTATGGGGCAAGGATGCGTTCAATGTCGGCGCGGGCATGGCGCGCCTGTACACCGCGGCGGCCTTCGTCAAGCACAACATGCCGCTGGGCCAGGGCGGCACGCTGTCCGCGCAGGACGCGGTGGACGTGGCGGCCTACTTCACGCAGCAGCCTCGCCCCGACTATGCGGCACGGGCCAAGGACTGGCCGCTGGGCGGCAAGCCCAAGGACGCGCGCTAGGCGCGGCGGGACGGGGTGCGGCAATCTGGTGCACCCGTGGCGCCACGGGAATTTGCGCCAGGTCATCGTGGCGGCGCACGCTTCCGGTAGAGTCGACGGGCGGCGGTGCGGCGGCCGCCCATTCCGCATCCATGATGCCGGCCATGGCGCCCCGGGGCGCCATGACCATTCTCCCTTGGACTAGTATGGATGGGCGGCGGCCGCCGGGCCGTCCCCGCGCGCGGCATCGCCCATGCGGCACGCGGCGGTCGCCGTCCTACAACAACGATGTGCAGTCCTACCCCCCCACATAAAGAAGGAAGCATCATGTCCAATCGTCGTCAGTTCCTGAAGACCATCCCGAT
This sequence comes from Cupriavidus malaysiensis, assembly GCF_001854325.1. Taxonomy (NCBI): domain Bacteria; kingdom Pseudomonadati; phylum Pseudomonadota; class Betaproteobacteria; order Burkholderiales; family Burkholderiaceae; genus Cupriavidus; species Cupriavidus malaysiensis. Next base: position 2,234,566 of record NZ_CP017755.1, on the reverse strand, counting down.
CGTTGCCGCCGGCGCCATGGCCGTTTCCACCTTGGCACGTGCGCAAGCGGGTGGCGCCATGGTGGACGAGAAGGATCCGCAGGCCGTCTCGCTCGGCTACAAGGCGGACACCAACAAGGTCGACAAGGCCAAGTACCCCAAGCACGAAGCCAGCCAGCACTGCGGCAACTGCCAGCTGTACCAGGGCAAGGCCGGCGATGCCAAGGGTCCGTGCCCGCTGTTCGCCGGCAAGCAGGTGGCGATGAACGGCTGGTGCAGCGCCTGGGTCAAGAAGGCCTGATGACGGGGCGTGGGCGGAGGCAGGACGCCTCGCCCACGCCGCCGGGCAGCGCATCGTGCGCGCGCCCGGTCCCGGTTTGCCGTGGCGCAGTGAGACGATGCCGCCCGGCTTTGTGCCGGGGCTTTCCTCCTGTTCAGTCAGCATCTTCGCGCTACGCTGGCAATTCCCGATTATTTCTCCGCTTTTGTCTCGATCCTGCTCATGTCGGGTGCGTCGCGCGTCGCCCGCGCTACCATTTCCGGCGCCGTCCTGCCTTGGCCGGCTTCAGCCAGCCTTAAGCCTGTTCCCCTAGCCTGAGCGCAGATCGGTGGCGCCGCGCCCTGCGGCCCCGCCCGCCGGCCCAGGGAGAAGCGGATGACAGAACCGGCCTGGTATCGTCGCCGATGCGGCCGACCGCCGCTGGCGGCACGTCCCGCCTGGCAGCGTGGCCGGGCATGCGGGCGGCGCGCCCGGCCGCAGCGCGAGCGTGCGCTGTAGCATCGCCCCGCGCCCCTGCCGGCCTGGAAGTCGGGCGCGGCAGGCCGGCCGCAGGCCGACACCGATGCTGACACTCCGAAACTGGCGCCCGCGGGCCGGATTGTGAGAAAATCGCGCCCCGATAAGAGAAGAAAGCGGCTATGGCCGCCTTTTCCGGCCAGCCATGGCATGGCCGGGAAGTGGCCGGGAAGTGGCCGCGCGCGCCGCGCGCAGGTTCAAGGACAACGGCGGATTGCCGTTAAGGGCGAGGCGGGACGTTGGCATGGTAGGTGCCGGCGCCCTGGCCGGTCCTGGCTGTCGCACGGCATCCGGAGAGGAAGAAACAGGGAAGGCGTGGCGGCCACACGCACGGTGTGGCGCCGGCCTCGGAAGGTGCCGCTCTGGCGCCGGTCCACGACAATCGATCGCACTTATCTGCCACGACAGCGCCCCGCAACGGCCGGCGCGCGCCGGCGCGGGTGCAATACGGAATCACGATCACCCAACGCGCACGGCATGGCAATGGAATTCGGTATTCGTGCCTGGTCCGCCCGGGCCGGCGGACTGCAGGCGGAGCAGGCATGGCGGGAATGGTGCGCGGCGCCGTGGCTGCCGTCCGCCTCGGCCGCCGCGGCCGACCTGGCGCTGGAGGCCATGGCGCCGATGCTGCGCCGTCGCGTCGTGCCGCTCGGCCGCGTCGCGCTCGCGCCGGCCTACGAATGCCAGGCCCAGGGTGGCGGCATTCCCACCGTGTTCGCCTCGCGCCATGGCGACGTGCAGCGCGCCTACGACATGCTCTCCGACCTTGCCGCCGAAGGCGGGGTCTCGCCGACCGCCTTCGGCCTGTCGGTGCACAACGCCATCGGCGCCCTGTATGCCATCGACCGCAAGGATGTCGCCTGCCAGCAGGCTGTCGCCGCCGGACGCGATACGGTCGAGGCGGGCGTGGTGGAAGCGTGCGCCCTGCTGGCCGACGGCGCGCCGGAAGTCCTGCTGGTCCACTATGAGGCGCCCTTGCCCGAGGCCTATGCGGGCTTCGCCGACGAGCCTGCCGCGCTGTACGGCTGGGCCTGGCGCCTGGGCCGGCCGCGCGCCGGCGAGCCGGTGTTCTCGCTGGCGCCGATCTCTTCCGCCGTGCCCGCCGCACCTGCATCCGGCCCAGCGCCCGCGCTGCCGCATGGCCTGGAGGTGCTGCGCTTCATGCTGTCGGGCGAGGCCGGGCTGATCCACCACGGCGAGCAGTGCGCCTGGCAGTGGCGGCGCCATGGTTGACCGCATCGACCGCGCCTGGCGCGTCTGCGCCACCGGCGTCTGCTTCTCCACCTTCGGGCTGGGCGGGCTGCTGCTGCGTATCGTGGTGTTCCCGCTGGTGGCGCTGCTGCCCGGCCCGGACCTGCGGCGCCAGCGTGCCTGCAAGCAGCTGGTGCACCATGCCTTCCGGCTGTTCCTGCTGCTGATGCGCGGGCTCGGCGTGCTGCGCTACGAGATCCGGCATGCCGAGCGGCTGCGCCGCAGCGGGCTGCTGATCGTCGCCAACCACCCCTCGCTGATCGACGTGGTCTTCCTGATCGCGCTGACGCGCCGTGCCGACTGCGTGGTCAAGGCCGGGCTGGCGCGCAATCCGTTCACGCGCGGACCGGTGCTGGCCACCGGCTACGTGTGCAACGACGCTGGCGCGGCCATGGTCGACGATTGCATCGCCTCGCTGCGCGCGGGCAACAACCTCGTGATCTTTCCCGAGGGCACGCGCACGGTGCCCGGCGCGCCCATGCGGCTGCAGCGCGGGGCGGCCAATATCGCCGTGCGCGGCGGCTTCGCGCTGACACCGGTGGTGATCCGCTGCGAGCCGCCCACGCTGGCCAAGGGCGAGAAGTGGTACGCGGTGCCGCTGCGGCGGCCGCGTTTTGTCATCGAGGTCAAGGATGATATCGACCCCGCCGCCTGCCTGGCGGCCGGCGTCGACGATGCCCTGGCCGTGCGCCAGCTGACACAGGCGCTATCAGAATATTTTTCCAGGGAGGTGGGCCGTGAAGGCGCTTGAAGAAGACATCAAGGAACTGATCATTGCATCGCTGTCGCTCGAAGACCTGAGCCCGGCCGACATCGACGCGCAGGCGCCGCTGTTCGTCGAGGGGCTCGGCCTCGATTCGATCGACGCGCTCGAGCTGGGCCTGGCCCTGCAGAAGCGCTTCGGCGTCAAGCTCGACGGCGACAAGGAAGCGGTGCGGGCACGCTTTGCCAGCGTCTCCGCGCTGGCTGCCTTCATCGCCGCGCAACGCAGCGAGGCGGCGGCCTGAGCCGGCCGGCGCCCCGATCTCATTGAGGAGGAATCGAACATGACCCACGAGGAAATCTACGCGCGCGTCGCCGCGGTGCTGCAGGAGAGCTTCGAGATCGACGCCGCGCGCATCCGCCCCGAGGCGCTGCTCTACGACGATCTCGACATCGACAGCATCGATGCCGTCGACCTGCTGGTGAAGCTCAAGCCGATCCTGAGCACGCCGCCGAAGCCCGAGCATTTCAAGTCCGTGCGCACCGTGCAGGACATCGTCGAGGCACTGGCCCGCCTGATCGACTCGCCGACCCCGGCCTGAGGCCGGTCCGTCATCCCGCTATCCCGCTATCCCGCCGACCCGACCACCATGTTGCGCAACACCCTGCTGGCCGTCCTGCTGCTGTGCTATCCGGTGCTGGCCTATTTCGGCCTGCAGCACTGGTCGCCGCGCACGATGGCGCTGGTGCTGCTGGCGCTGGCGCTGCTGCGCGCCTGCGCCGGACGCCGCCAGGGCTGGTGGCCGATGGCCGCCGCGGCAGCGCTGCCGGCGCTGGCCGGCCTGGTGTCCGACCGCGCGTTGCCGCTCAAGCTCTATCCCGTGATGGTCAATCTCGTCATGCTCGCCGTGTTCGGCTGGAGCCTGCTCGGCCGGCAGAGCCTGGTCGAGCGCATGGCACGCCTGCGCGAGCCCGACCTGCCGCCGGCCGGCGTGCGCTACACGCGCCGTGTCACCCAGGCCTGGTGCCTGTTCTTCGTCGTCAACGGCACACTGGCCGCGCTCACCGCCTGCTTCGCCAGCGACCGTGTCTGGGCCCTGTACAACGGCGGCATCGCCTATGTGCTGATCGGCGCCATGTTCGGCGGCGAGTGGCTGCTGCGGCGGCGCGTGATGGCAAGGAGCGACCATGCGTGAGTGGCGCGGCGTGAGCGGCACGATGGCGGCGCTGGCAGGACTGCCGGCGCCGGCACGCGCGCGTCCGGTGGCGGGGGCGGGCGCGGCAGGGTGGGATGCCGACACCTTCCTCGCGCGTGCCCGGGCCTGGCGCCAGGCCTTTGCCGCCCGGCCCGGCACGCGCTGGGCGCTTTACCTGGACGGCCATGCGGAGTTCGCCGCGGCATTGTTCGGCGCCTGGCATGCCGGCAAGCATGTGGTGCTGCCCGGCGACGCGCTGCCGGCGACGGTGGCGGCGCTGCGTGGCGGCGCCGGCGCGGTGGATGGCCTGGCGGGCGAGCTGCCGGGCGGGCTGCTGCCCGCTCCCGCCGGCCTGCCGGAGGCGGCCGGCAGTGGCGAGGCGGCGGCCTGGCCGCCGCTGGACGCGCGGCACTGCGGGCTGACCCTGTTCACCTCGGGCTCGAGCGGCGTGCCGCAGGCCGTGCCCAAGCAGCTGCGCCAGCTGGAGGCGGAGGTGGCTGCGCTGGAGGCGGCCTTCGGCGCCGCGCTGCCGGATGGCGCGCAGGTGCTCTGCACGGTCGCGCCACAGCATATCTACGGGCTGCTGTTCTGCGTGCTGTGGCCGCTCGCGGCCGGCCGCCCGATGCCCCTGGCGCGCCTGGCCTTCCACGAAGAGCTGGTGGCGCAGGCCGCCGCGCTCGACGGCCCGGCGCTGCTGGTCAGCAGCCCGGCACACCTGCGCCGCCTGCCCGAAGAGCTGGACTGGGCGCCGGCGCGGCGCGCGCTGCGTGCCGTGTTTTCCTCCGGCGGCCCGCTGCCGGCGCAGGCCGCCTCGGATGCCCTGCGCCACCTCGGCCAGGCGCCGATCGAGGTCTTCGGCAGTTCCGAGACCGGCGGCATCGCCTGGCGCCAGCAAGCGCGCCAGCAGGAACGCTGGAGCCCCTTGCCGGGCGTCGACTGGTGCCTGCGCGACGGACTGCTGGCGGTGCGCTCGGACCACCTGCCGGACGCCGGCTGGCATGTCTGCGCCGATCTGGCGCAGCCGGCCGCAGACGGCGGCTTCGTGCTGGCGGGCCGCGCCGACCGCATCGCCAAGATCGAAGAGAAGCGGGTCTCGCTGAGCGCGGTGGAGCGTGCGCTGGCGGCGACGCCGCTGGTGCAGGAGGCGCGTGTCACGCTGCTGGAGCTGGCGGTGGGAACGCGCCTGGCAGCGGTCGTGGTGCCCGCGGCGGCGGGGCAGGCCGTGCTCGCCGCGCAGGGCCGCGCCGGCCTCGCCGCCGCGCTGCGCGAGGCCCTGGCCGATACCGTCGATACGCTGGCGCTGCCGCGCCGCTGGCGTTTTCCCGCCGCGCTGCCGTGCAATGCGCAGGGCAAGACCAGCGATGCCATGCTGCGCGCGCTGTTCCGGCGCGTGCTGCCCGAGGTGCGCTGGCTGGACGGAGACGGAGACGGCGACGGCGCCACGGCGACGGCCGAGCTGTACATCGATGGCGAGCTGGCCGTCTTCGACGGGCACTTTCCGCGCGCGCCCATCGTGCCCGGGGTGGCCCAGGTCGAGTGGGTCATGCAGCTGGCGCCGCAGCGCCTGCCGGTGCCGCCGCGCACCGCCTTCCAGCGCCTGGACGTACTCAAGTTCCAGGCGGTGATCGTGCCCGGCAGCACGGTGGCGCTGGCGCTCACCTGGCAGGCCGAGCGCGCCACGCTGGCGTTCCGCCTGAGCTCGGCGGCCGGCACGCACGCCAGCGGCCGCATCGTGTTCGGAGCCACACATGACTGAGCGTGCCGCGCAGGCCTTCCGGCCGGTCGTGCTGGTGCCGGTCTACGACCACGAGCGCGCCATCGGCGCCATGGTCGACGCCATCCTGGCCGAACAGTGCCATTGCCTGCTGGTGGACGACGGCAGCGGCCCCGCCTGCGCGCAGGTGCTGCGCGCGCTGGCCGCGCGCCATCCGCAGCAGGTCACCCTGATCCGCCTGGCGCAGAACCAGGGCAAGGGCGGCGCCATCATGGCCGGCTTCGAGGCGGCCTGGCAGCGCGGCTATACGCACGCGCTGCAGATCGATGCCGACGGCCAGCACGATGCCGGCTGCATCCCGCAGTTCCTGGCGCTGGCGCGTGCCCACCCGACGGCGATGATCTGCGGCCATCCCCTCTATGACGACTCGGTGCCGCGCGTGCGCAAGCTGGCGCGCTACCTGACCCATGTGTGGGTCTGGATCAACACCTTGTCGCTGGCCATCCGCGATTCCATGTGCGGGCTGCGCGTCTATCCGCTGGCGCCGGTGCGGGCGCTGCTGGCGCGGCAGGCGCTGGGCAAGCGCATGGAGTTCGACACCGAGATCCTGGTGCACCTGGTCTGGCGCGGCGTGGCCATCGTCAATGTGCCGACGCGCGTGACCTATCCCGCCGACGGGGTGTCGCACTTCCGCGTCTGGCGCGACAACGTGCTGATTTCCTGCATGCATGCGCGCCTGTTTGCCGGCATGCTGCGGCGCCTGCCGTGGCTGCTGTGGCGCAGATTGCCGCGCGCGGCCGGCGGAGCCCGGCCATGAGCACGCCGCAGGCACCGCGCCATTGGAGCACCATCGGCGAGACCACCTCGGTGTGGGGCATCTGGTGCCTGTACGCGCTGTACCGCGTGTGTGGCCGCGGCCTGTTCCGCCTGGTGCTGTATCCGGTGGTCGCCTACTACTGGCTGGCCAATCCGCTGGCGCGCCACGCCTCGCTCGACTATCTGCGGCGCGTGCAGGAACAGGGCGGTGCCACCGGGCTGCCCGCCGGCACGCAGCCCGGGCGGCGCCACAGCCTGCGCCACCTGCTGTCCTTCGGCGAGACGCTGCTGGACAAGCTGCTGGCCATCGGCGGGCGCTATCCCTTCGGCGCGGTGCGGCGCGAAGGCGAGGCGGTGCTGCTGCGCCAGATCGAGTCGGGGCAGGGCGGCATCATCGTCACCGCGCACATGGGCTGCCTGGAGCTGTGCCGGGCGCTGGCCGGCCAGCGTGCCGGGCTGCGCCTGACGGTGCTCGTGCACACCGCCCATGCCGAGCGCTTCAACCGCATCCTGGCGCGCCTGGATCCGCGTTCCGGCCTGCAGCTCTACCAGGTCGACGACCTCACGCCGGCCAGCGCCGCGGAACTGGCGGCGCGGGTGCGTGCCGGGGAGTTCGTCGCCATCGCCGGCGATCGCGTGCCGGTGCACGGCGGGCGCGCGGTGCGCGTGCCCTTCCTTGGCGCGCCCGCGCGCTTTCCCGTGGGCCCGTACGTGCTGGCGGCCTTGATGGAGTGTCCGCTGTTCGCGCTGGGCTGCGTGCGCACGCGTGGCGGCCACCTGCTGCGTTTCACCGAGCTGGCGCGCGACGTGCGCCTGCCGCGCGGCGGGCGCGAGGCCGCGCTGGCCGCGCATGCCGCCGGCTTTGCCGCGTGGCTGCAGGCGCTGCTGCTGGCCTCGCCCTACGAGTGGTTCAATTTCTACGACTTCTGGGCCGGCGGCGAGGCATCCGCCGCGTCCGGACAGGATGGCGCGACGCGCCCGCAACGGAACGGCCCATGACATCCGAACTCAGCCACGAGATCACCCTGACACCTGCCTTCCACGACCTCGACCCGATGAACGTGGTCTGGCACGGCAATTACCTGCGCTACTTCGAGCAGGCGCGCTGCGCGCTGCTGGCGCGCTACCGCTACGACTATCCCGCCATGCGCGATTCCGGCTACCTGTGGCCGGTGGTCGACCTGCGCATCAAGTACGTCCAGCCGTTGCACTATGGCCAGTCCGTGCTGGTGCGCGCCACCATCACCGAGTGGGAGAACCGCCTGAAGATCGAGTACCTGGTGCGCGACGCGGCCAGCGGGCGGCGCCTGACCAAGGGCTACACCATCCAGGTGGCGGTGGAAGCGACCAGCGGGGAACTCTGCTTCGTCTGTCCGCCGGTGCTGTGGGAGCGCCTGGGGATCAAGCCATGAGGCTGGGCCAGGCGGGCGCCGCCGGCCTGCTGGCGTTGCTGCTGGGCAGCGGCGCGCTGGCTGCGCCGCCGCCGGCGCAGCGCGCGTCCGCCCCGGCGGCCGACGTGCTGGCTGGCGTGGCCGCGCGGCTGGATCCCGCGCCGGTCGTCCACGGCCGCTTCGAGCAGACGCGCCGCCTGGCTGGCTTCGCCAACCCGCTCGTGGCGCGCGGCGACTTCGTGCTGGCGCGCGGGCGCGGCGTGTCCTGGCAGACGCGCGAGCCCTTCGTCTCCAGCCTGCTGGTGACGCCCGAGCGGCTGGTGATGCGCGGCGCCGACGGCACCGTGCAGCAGCAGCTGCAGGCCGATGCGCAGCCCGCCATGCGGCAGGTGGCGCAGACCGTGATGGCCATGCTGCAGGGCGACCTGCGCGCCTTGGCGGCACGTTTCCAGGCGGAGGGGAAGCTGGCCGGCGCGCACGGCTGGTCGCTGTCGCTGGTGCCGGCCGACGCCGGTCTGCGCAGGGCGTTCAGCCGCATCGAGCTGAGCGGCGACCGCTTCGTCCGCTCGGTGCGCTGGGAGGAGGCGGGCGGCGACAGCACGCTGGTGCGGATGATCGAGCCCGGCACGGCGGCCCGCCTGACGCCCGAGCAGGAGCGGCGCTTTGACTAGCCGCGGGCCCGCGAGCGCACGCGCGCTGGCTTTCGCCTGGCTGCTGCTGGTGCTGGCACTGGTCGTGCGCCAGGTGCAGTTCTGGCGCGATGCCCGGCTCGACACCGACGTGATGGCATTGCTGCCGGCCGACGCGCGCAGCGCGCTGGCGGACCAGGCCCTGCGCCAGTTGGCCGACGGCGCCTCGCGCGAGGTCGCCGTGCTGGTGGGGGCGCCGGCCTGGGAGCAGGCGCGCGCCGCCGCGCGCCGCTTCGGCGCCGCGCTCGGCGACGGGGGCGGCCTGCTGCAGCCGCAGGACCGCTTCGCCGCCTTCGATTTCGATGCCGCGCTGGATTTCTACCGCCCGTGGCGCGACCGCCTGCTGACCGACGGGCAGCGCCAGATGCTGCGCGCCGCCGATGGCGAGGACCTGGCGCGGCAGGCGCTGGCGCGCCTCTACCAGTTGTCGGCCGGCCCCCGCCTGACGCAATGGAGCGAGGACCCGCTCGGCCTGTGGCCGCAATGGTGGCTGGCGCGCGCCGGCGCCACGCGCGTGCAGGAACGCGACGGCCTCGCCACCGTCGAGGCCGACGGGCGCCACTGGGTGGTGCTGAGCTACCGCATCACACGGCCGGCCTTCAGCGCCAGCGGCGCGACCGACTATGCCGACCTGCTGGCGCGCGCCCGCGCCGCTGCGCAGGCGGACCCCGCCGGCGCGGTCGAGGTCATCGCCGCCGGCATCCCGCTGCACGCCGAGGCCGCCGCGGCGCAGGCCAACCGCGAGATGAACGTGATCGGACTCGGCTCGCTGGCGGCGGTGCTGCTGCTGGTGTGGCTGGCCTTCCGCTCGCTGCGTCCGATCGTGCTGGTGGCGCTGTCCCTGGCGATCGGCACGGCGGCAGCGTTGTCGGTGACGGCGCTGGTGTTCGAGCGGGTGCACTTGATCACCCTGGTGTTCGGCGCCAGCCTGGTCGGGGTGGCCGAGGACTACGGCATCCACTACTTCGTCGCGCGCCAGGCCGAGGGCGGTGCGCCGCCACGGCGCGTGATGCGCGCGCTGCTGCCCGGCATGGCGCTGGCCCTGGCGACCAGCGTGGTGGCCTACCTGGCGCTGGGCATCGCGCCGTTCCCGGGCCTGCGCCAGATGGCGCTGTTCTCGGCCACCGGCCTGGTGGCGGCCTGCCTCACGGTCGTGCTGTGGTTCCCCTGGCTGGACCGCGGCGGCCTGCGCCCGACCCCGCTGTCGCAGCGGCTGGCCGCCAACCTGGCGCGCTGGCCGCGCGTGGGCGCCAATCGTGCCACGGTGCTGCTGGCGCTTGCGCTGGCGGTGTGGATCGTGCCCGGCCTGATGCGGCTGCAGGTGGCCGACGATGTGCGCCAGCTGCAGAGTTCGCCGGCGGCGCTGGTGGCGGCGCAGCGCGCCGCCGGCCGCCTGCTGGCGGCGCCCAGCCCCGCGCAGTTCGTGCTGGTGCGGGGTGGCTCGCCCGACCAGGTGCTGGAGCGCGAGGAAGCCGCGCGCGCGGCGCTGGCGCCGCTGCTGGCGCGGCAGGAACTGGCCGGGCTGCTGGCCTTGTCGGACTGGGTGCCGTCGGCCCGGCGCCAGCAGGCGGACGCTGCGCTGGCGGCGCCGCTGGAGGCGGCCGCGCGGGCGCGCGTGGCGCAGGCCCTCGGCGGCGCGGCGGTTGTGCCGGCGCGCGCACCGGCGGGCAGCCCGCTGCGCCTGGAAGACTGGCTGCGGCACCCGGTGTCCGCCATGCTGCGCCCGCTGTGGCTGGGCCGGATCGATCAGGGGTATGCGAGCGTGATCCTGCTGCAGGGGCTGGAGCGTCCCGGCACGATGCGCGCGGTGGCGGATGCGGTGAGCGGGCTGTCTGGCGTACAGTGGGTGGACCGCGTGGACGGCATGAGCCGCCTGCTGCGCCACTACCGCCAATTGATGAGCTGGCTGCTGCTGGCCGGTGCCGCCGGCGTCGCCCTGCTGCTGGCGTGGCGCTATGGCCGCGCCAGCTGGCGGGCGCTGGCGCCGACGCTGCTGGCGGCGCTTGCCGCGCTGGCGCTGCTGGGCTGGCTGCAGATGCCGCTGCAATTGTTCTCGGTGCTGGCGCTGGCCTTGCTGCTCGGCGTTGGTGTCGACTACGGCATTTTCCTGCTGGAGCACCCCGGCGACGGCGCCTCCTGGACCGCCGTGGTGCTGGGCGCGGCGAGCACGCTGCTGGCCTTCGGCCTGCTCGCGCTGTCGGCGACGCCGGCGCTGCGCGTGTTCGGGCTGACCATGCTGGCCGGGGTCGGCACCGTGTGGGGACTGGCGCCATGGTTCCGTCCGGCGCAGGCGCCGGGCGGGGCACCAGGAGATCGAGGCTTCGTGCCGGCGCACCCGCGGGGGGCGCCATGACGGGGCAGGAATTCGAGAAGGATGGAGTACGCTGCATGACAAGCGAACAGGTAGAACAGGTCGATGTGCTGATCATCGGCGCGGGCCCGGCGGGCTCGGTCGCCGCGGGGCTGCTGCGCCAGCGCGGCATCCAGGTGCTGGTGCTGGAGAAGGAGACGTTCCCGCGTTTCTCGATCGGCGAGAGCCTGCTGCCGCAGAGCATGGCCTATATCGAGGCGGCAGGGATGCTGCAGGCCGTGGTGGAAGCGGGCTTCCAGTACAAGAACGGCGCCGCCTTCTCGCGCGCCGGCCGCCATACGGCCTTCGATTTCCGCGACAAGTTCTCGCCGGGCTGGGGCACCACCTACCAGGTCCAGCGCGCGCACTTCGACGACGTGCTGATCCGGGAAGCCGCGCGCCAGGGCGCCGAGGTCCGCTTCCGGCACCAGGTGCTGGCCGTCGACGTGAGCGGTGCCCGCCCGCTGGTGACGGTGCAGGCGCCGGACGGCGCGCGCTACCAGGTGAGCGCCGGCTTCCTGCTCGATGCCTCCGGCTTCGGCCGCGTGCTGCCGCGCCTGCTGCAGCTCGAGTCGCCCTCCGGCTTCCCGGTGCGCAGCGCGCTGTTCACCCACGTCGAGGATCGCATCCCCAGCGGCGAGTTCGACCGCAACAAGATCCTGATCAGCGTGCACCCCGAGCACGTCGACGTCTGGTACTGGACCATTCCCTTCTCCAACGGCCGCTGCTCGCAAGGGGTGGTCGCGCGCAAGGAATTCCTCGACGGCTACGCCGGCGACGAAATGGCGCGCCTGCGCACCCTGGTCGGCGAAGAGCCGGGCCTGGCGCGCTTGCTGGCCGATGCGCGCTGGGATACGCCGGCACGGCAGATCGCCGGCTACTCGGCCAACGTCAGCTCGCTGTGGGGCAACGGCTATGCGCTGCTGGGCAACGCGGGCGAGTTTCTCGACCCGGTGTTCTCCTCCGGCGTCACCATCGCCTTCAAGTCGGCCAGCCTGGCGGCGGACTGCCTGGCACGCCGTTTCGCTGGCGAGGCGGTCGACTGGGAGGCCGAGTTCGCCCGGCCGCTGAAGGCCGGCGTGGATTGCTTCCGCACCTTCGTCGAAGCCTGGTACGAAGGGCGCTTCCAGAAGCTGATCTTCCATCCCGACGCCACCGACGAGATCCGCCGCATGATCAGCGCCATCCTGGCCGGCTACGCCTGGGACCGCGACAACCCCTTCGTCACCGAGTCGCGCCGCCGCCTCAACGTGCTGGAGCAGTTTTGCGCCGACTGAGCCCCGACCGCCTGGCGTGGCGTGATGCCATGCCGGCGCTGGTGTCCGCCCTGGTGACGGCATGGGTCTCTGCCGGGTGCGGCACGTCCGCGCCGCCCGCCGCCAGCCCGGCCGTGGCGGCTGCGTCGCCCGCTCCGGCCGCTGCGGCCGCCGCCGCGCCGCTGCTGCGGCTTGCGCCGGCCGCGCTGGGGCGCACCCTGGCCTGGCAGCAGCAGATCCGCGTGCGCTTCCGCGATGGCGCCGGCGCCGACCACGTGCGCGAACTGCAGGCCCTGCTCGAGGCCGATGCCGGCACGACCCGGCTCGCCGCGCTGGCGGGCGGGCAGGTGCTGGCGCGCCTGGCCTGGGACGGCACCCGCCTGCAGGTGTCGCGTTCGCCGTGGGCTCCGGCCGAGCTGATGCCGGAGCGCATCCTGAGCGACCTGCAGCTGGCGCTGTGGCCGTCGGCCGCGGTGGCGGCGGCGCTGCCGCCGGGCTGGACCCTGGCCGAGGGGCCGGGCTGGCGCGAGCTGCGCCAGGGCGCCGAAGCCGTGGTCGCGATCGGCTATCCGGGCGACCCGGACAATCGCGGCGACCGGCTCATTGCGCTGGCCCACCGGCGCGATGGCTTCACGCTGGAGATCCGCAACCTGGCTGCGGCGCCGGCCGGCGATGGAGTCCGCCCATGACCGTATTCCTCAACCAGATGGGCGTGGCGTGCGCGCTCGGCATCGGCGCCGAGGCCGTGCGCGCGGCGCTGTGGCGCAGCGATGGTCCCGCCGGCGGCGAGCTGACCGAGCGCTACACCCCGGGCGAGTGCCTGCACCTGGGCACGGCGCCCTTGGCCGCCGATGCCGCCGCCGCGTTGCCGGCGGACACGCCGGTGGCGCAGCGCACGCGCAACAACGCCATGCTGCTGGCCGCGCTGGAACCGCTCCGCGCCGCTGTCGACGCGGCGGTGGCGCGGCACGGTCCGGCACGCGTGGCGGTGGTGCTGGGCACCAGTACCTCCGGCATCGCCGAAGGCGAGCGCGCGGTGGCGGCGCGCGCGGCGTCCGGCACGTGGCCGGCAGGCTATGTGTACGGGCAGCAGGAACTGGGCTCGCCCGCGCACTTTCTCGCCCGCCTCACCGGCGCGCGCGGGCCGGCCTATGTGCTGTCGACCGCCTGCTCCTCCAGCGCCAAGGCGATGGCCGCCGCCGCGCGCCTGCTCGCCTGCGGCGCCGCCGATGCGGTGCTGTGCGGCGGCGTGGATACCTTGTGCGGCTTCACCATCGCCGGCTTCCGCGCGCTGGAGTCGGTCAGCCCGCAGCGCTGCCTGCCGCTGTCGGCCAACCGCGCCGGCATCCACCTCGGGGAAGGCGCGGCGCTGTTCCTGATGACGCGCGAAGCGGGCCCGGTGCGGCTCGCGGGCTGGGGCGAAAGCGCCGATGCCTACCATATCTCGGCACCCGAGCCGGGCGGGCAGGGCGCGCGCACGGCGATGGCGCAGGCGCTGGCCCGCGCCGGCATCGACGCGCGCGCGGTCGACTACGTCAACCTGCACGGCACCGCCACGCCACAGAACGATGCCATGGAACTGCCTGCGGTGGCAGCGCTGCTGGGCAGCGACGTCCCGGTCAGCTCGACCAAGCCGCTGACCGGCCATGCGCTCGGTGCCGCCGGGGCGATCGAAGCCGCACTGCTGTGGCTGACGCTGGTGGACAATCCTCAGGGCAGGCTGCCGCCGCACTGGTGGGACGGCGTGGCCGATCCGGCCTTGCCGCCGCAGCCGCTGGTGGCGCCCGGCGACGCGCTGGGGCGGGCGCCGCGCTACCTGATGAGCAATTCCTTCGCCTTCGGCGGCAGCAACGGCGTGCTGCTGCTGGACCAGGGCTGAACATGATGGAGGCAGCGCAGATGACTGACAGCCAGGATGCCGGCATCGCCGGGGTGGCGGCGAGCCCTGTCGCGGCGGCGCCCGAGGTGCTGCCGCCGGTGGCCGAGGTGGTGCCGCACGCCGGTGCCATGCTGCTGATCGACGCCTTGCTGCATGCCGGCGAGGACGACGCGGTGGCGCGCGCCACGGTGCGCGCCACCCAGCTCTTCGTCGACGAGGCCGGCATGCCGGCCTGGGTCGGCGTGGAGTACATGGCGCAGACCATCGCGGCCTGGGCCGGCATGCGCGACCGCCGCGCCGGGCGGGCGCCGGGCATCGGCTTCCTGCTCGGCACGCGCCGCTACGAATGCGCGCAGCCTTCCTTCGCGGTCGGCAGCGAACTGACCATCCGCGTGCGCTCGGAGCTGGCGGGCGACAACGGACTGGGCATGTTCGCCTGCACCATCGAGCAGGACGGCCGCATGCTGGCGCAGGCCAACCTCTCCGTCTACCAGCCCGACGACGCGCAGGCTTTCCTGCAGGCGCAGGCGGGCACGCGGCCAACGACACAACCTGAAGCGACACAAGCAGGGAAATTCCAAGGGTAACAAGCATGAGCAACCTCAACGTACTCGTCACCGGATCCTCGCGCGGCATCGGCCGCGCGGTGGCGCTGCGCCTGGCGCGCGACGGCTACGACATCGTCGTGCACTGCCGCGCGCGGCGCGATGAAGCGGAGTCGGTCGCCGACGCCGTGCGCGCGCTTGGCCGCAGCGCGCGCGTGCTGAGCTTCGACGTGGCCGACCGTGCCGCCAGCAGCGCCGCCCTGCTGGCCGACATCGAGGCGCACGGCTGCTACTACGGCGTGGTCTGCAACGCCGGGCTGGCGCGCGATGCCGCGTTCCCGGCCATGAGCGGCGAGGAATGGGACGAGGTGGTGCACACCAACCTGGACGCCTTCTACAACGTGCTGAACCCGGTCGTGATGCCGATGGTGCAGCGCCGCGCGCCGGGCCGCATCGTCACGCTGTCCTCGGTCTCGGGGCTGGTGGGTAATCGCGGCCAGGCCAACTACAGCGCGGCCAAGGCAGGCATCATCGGCGCCACCAAGGCGCTCGCGATCGAACTGGCCAAGCGCGCCATCACCGTCAACTGCGTGGCGCCGGGGCTGATCGACACCGACATGGTCGAAGCGCACGTACGCGAGGAGGCCCTGAAGATGATCCCGGCGCGCCGCCTCGGCACGCCCGACGAAGTCGCGGCGGCGGTGGCCTTCCTGATGTCGCCGGACGCGGCCTACATCACCCGCCAGGTGATCTCGGTCAACGGAGGGATGATCGGATGAAGCGTGTCGTGGTCACCGGCGCCGGCGCGGTCTGCGCGCTGGGCAACGATTGGGCGGCGGTGCGCGCGCGCCTGCAGGAAGGGCGCAGCGCCGTGGTGCGCATGCCGGACTGGGCCAGTTTCCGCGGCCTGAACACCCAGCTCGCGGCACCGGTGCCGGACTTCGAGCTGCCGGAGCACTACACGCGCAAGCGCACGCGCGCGATGGGGCGGGTGGCGCTGATGTCGGTACTGGCGGCGGAGGCCGCCCTGCGCCAGGCCGGGCTCGAAGGCGACCCGCTGCTCGGCAGCGGCCGGCTGGGTATCGCCTATGGTTCCTCGACCGGCACGCCGGCGGCCGTGGCGGACTTCGGCCGCATGCTGACCGAGCGCTCGACCGAGGACATCACGGCCACCACCTATATCCGCATGATGCCGCACACCACGGCGGTCAACATGGGGGTGTTCTTCGGCATCACCGGCCGCATCATCACCACCTCGAGCGCCTGCACCTCGGGCAGCCAGGGCATCGGCTATGCCTACGAGGCGATCCGCGCCGGGCGCCAGGTGGCCATGCTGGCCGGCGGGGCGGAAGAACTCGACCCGACCGAGGCCGCGGTGTTCGACACCCTGTTCGCCACCAGCACGCGCAACGATGCGCCGCACACCACGCCGCGCCCCTTCGACGGCGCGCGCGACGGGCTGGTGCTGGGCGAGGGCGCCGGCACGCTGCTGCTGGAAGAGCTCGAACACGCGCAGGCGCGCGGCGCGCGCATCCTGGCCGAGATCGTCGGCTTCGGCACCAACAGCGACGGCGCCCACGTGACCCAGCCCAAGGCCGACACCATGGCCCAGGCCATGCGGCTGGCGCTGGAGGACGCCGGGCTGGAGCCCGCGCGCATCGGCTACGTGAATGCGCACGGCACCGCGACCGAGCACGGTGACATCGCCGAGGCGCAGGCCACCCACGCGGTGCTCGGCGACGCGGTGCCGGTCAGCTCGCTGAAGAGCTACATCGGGCATACGCTGGGCGCCTGCGGCGCGCTCGAGGCATGGATGACCATCGAGATGCAGCGCGACGGCTGGTTCGCGCCGACGCTGAACCTGGCCACGCCCGATGCGCGCTGCGCGCCGCTCGACCACATCATCGGCGCGCCGCGCCGCCTCGACGCGGAATTCGTCATGAGCAACAACTTCGCCTTCGGCGGCATCAACACTTCGCTGGTGTTCCGCCGCTGGCCGGCCTGATTCCACCGGCGGCCGCGCTGGCGGCCGCCTTTTTCCACCATCCTTACCGAGCAGGAGGAATTCCCATGAAGTTCACGCTGTCCATCGCCGCCGCCGCCCTGTGCGTCACCGCGCTGCATGCGACCCCGGCGCTCGCGCGCGACACCAGGTATCTGCTGCCGCTGCAGGAGGTGCTGGACATGCCGGAAGCCAAGGAGAAGCTGGATGGCTCCGTGCGCTTCTTCCTGAGCGGGCAGAAGACCCCCAAGGTGCTCGAGACCAAGGACAGCGACGTCTCCAACCGCAAGACCAACGGCGTGGGCAAGAGCGACGAGGACGCCTGCCGCTGGGCCGCGCTGTCGGCCCTGCTGGCGTTCCAGGACAAGGCCAGGGAAAACGGCTCCAATGCCGTGGTCAATATCGTCAGCTACTACAAGAAGAACGAGATGGCGAGCGCGACCGACTATGAGTGCCACGCCGGCGCGGTGGTGGTGGGCGTTGCCCTGAAGGGCACCTACGCCAAGGTCGCCAACTGAACGGCACCGGGCGGCCAGGGCGCGGGCGCGTGCGCGGGCAGGTGAGCGGGCAGGTGAGCGGGCAGGCGCCGGCCTCCACACCCGCAGCCCTGCGCGTGACCGTGCTGACGGACACCGTGGACGGGCTCATGCGCGCGCTGCCGCCGCCGGCCGGCTGGCTGTCGCCCGCCGAGCTGGTCCGCTTTGCCGCCCTGTCGGCCGGCCGGCGCCGCGCGCAGTTCGTCGCCGGCCGCTGGCTGGCGCGCCAGGCGCTGGCCCGGGCCATGGGCGGCGGCTGGGGCGACTGGACCCTGTCGGCGGGAGGCGAGGGCCCGCCGCTGGCGAGCGGGCCGTATCCGGCCTGGATTTCGCTCTCGCATTCGGCCGACCGCGTGGCCTGTGCGGTGGCCGCCACGCCGGTCGGCCTGGACCTGGAAGCGATCCGGCCGCGCCGCGGCCTGGCCGCGCTGGCCGAGGCCACCAGCAGCGCCGCCGAACGCGCTGCGCTGCCCGACCTGGTGCGCGCGGAGGCGGACGAGCCGGCACGGCTGCTGGCCTTCCTGCACGCCTGGACCCTCAAGGAAGCCTGGCTCAAGCGCAACGGTGGCAACCTGTTCGCCGCCATGCTCGGCCGCGAGGCCACGCTGCGCGCCGTGTCCGCCGCGCAGGCCGATGCCTGCACCTGGGTCGCCCATGGCGCGGTGTTCGCCCTGAGCAGCGGCGGGCCGGTACAGGTGGATGGCGCCGCCGCGCGGACGCTGCGCCACTGGTGCCAGCAGCCGCCGGCCGGCGCGCAGGATGGCGGCGGCAACTGACATCCGCGATGCGGGCGGAGCTCGAGCTGAGCCGAGCCCAGCCTAGCCTAGCCTAGCTTGGCCCTCGGGCCCGTACGCCCGCCTCAGGCGAACATCGCCGCGATCACGCCGCCCATCTCATGGCGCCGGCTCGCCGGCATGCGCGTGGTGGCGGAGACGATGCTGATGGCCGCATCCGGCCCCATCGGCGGTGGCAGCACGTAGCCGATGCCCGCCACGCCTTCGGCACCGGCCAGCGCGTAGCCCAGCCGGCGGCAGCGCTCGACGCCGCGCTGCAGCTTGAGCAGGCTCAGTCCGCCGGCCTCGTATTCGCCGCGGTGGCGGGCGAAGTGCGCGGCGATCTCGCTGTTGTCCAGCCCGGCCAGCAAGGCCATGCTGCCGGTGCCCTGGCCCAGCAGGCGCGAACTGCCGGTCAGCATGTGGAAGGACTTGATGCGGTGGCTGCCTTCCTCGGTGTGCAGGCAGTGGCCGTGGTCGCCCAGGCGGGCGATCAGGAATACGGTGTCGCCGGTCAGGCGGGCCAGAGCCTTCATCTTCACCACCAGGGCGCTGTCGGCTGCGGTGCGGTTCAGTGCGCGCAGGCCCAGTGCCATCGCCGCCGGGCCGAGGTGGTAGCGCTTGCCGGCGGCTTCGCGCTCCACCTGGCCGGCGCTTTCGAGGAAACGCACCATGCGGTGCGCCGTGGTGCGGTCGATGCCGGCCAGTGCCGCCAGGTCGGGCAGCGCCAGGCCCGTGCCGTTGTGCGCGGCAAGCAACTCCAGCAAGGTGAAGACGCGCGCCAGGCTTTGCACGCCCGGGCGGGCAGGGAGGGCGGGGAGGGGGCTGGCGCTCATCGGGGTGCGTAATGGTGACGCAATGGCGACGTGATGCCGTGGCGAGGCGGGCGGCCGGAGCATCCGGTGCTCCGGCGGATCCGGCACGTTCGTGCGTTTGTGCACATTATGCACAAAGACCGGTTTTCCAGTTGTGAGCGGGACGGCCATGGTTTGCAATCGCTCCATCACGGAACCACCCCCTGTGCCATGACTCCCATCGAATCCCGCCTCGACCCGGCATCCGCCGCCTTCGCCACGCAGCGCAGCGGCATGGCCGCGCTGATCGAGCAGATGCAGGTGCTCGAGCGCCGCGCCAGCGATGCCTCGGAGCGCGCCCGCCCGGCCTTCGCCAAGCGCGGGGCGCTGCTGCCGCGCGAACGCCTGGCGCGCCTGCTCGATCCCGGCTCGCCTTACCTCGCGCTGGCCAAGCTGGCCGGCTACGGCATGGATGATCCCGACCACGCGACCTCCATCCCCGGCGGCTCGCTGCTGGCCGGCATCGGCTTTGTCAGCGGCGTGCGCTGCATGGTGGTGGTGACCGACTCCGGTATCGACGCGGGCGCCATGACCGAGGGCGGCAACCTGAAGATGATGCGCTGCCAGGAGATCGCGCTGGAAAACCGGCTGCCCTTCGTCCACCTGGTGGAGTCGGCCGGCGCCAACCTGCGCAAGTACCGTGTCGACAAGTTCATCCGCGGCGGCGCCATCTTCTACAACCTGGCGCGGCTGTCGGCCGCCGGCCTGCCGGTGATCACCGTGGTGCACGGCTCGTCCACCGCGGGCGGGGCGTACATGCCGGGCCTGTCCGACTACGTGGTGATGGTGCGCCAGCGCGCGCGCGCCTTCCTGGCCGGGCCGCCGCTGCTGAAGGCCGCCACCGGCGAGATCGCCACCGACGAGGAGCTGGGCGGGGCCGACATGCATGGCGGCATCAGCGGCCTCGCCGAGTACCTGGCCGAGGACGACGAACATGCGATCGCCATGGCGCGCGACGTGATGGCCAGCCTGGACTGGGCCGATGCGGGCGTGCCGGCCGCGCAGCCGGCACGGCCGCCGCGCCTCGATGCCGACGAACTGCTCGGCGTGATGACGCTGGACATCAAGCGGCCGGTCGACATGGTGGAAGTGATCGGGCGCCTGGTCGACGATTCCGCCTGGCTGCCCTTCAAGCCGGACTACGGTCCGGCCACTGTATGCGGCCACGCGCGTATCGAGGGCCATGCGGTGGGCTTCATCACCAACAACGGGCCGATCGACCCGGCCGGCGCCACCAAGGCCGCCCAGTTCATCCAGGCCTGCAACCAGTCCGGCACCCCCATCGTCTTCCTGCAGAACACCACCGGCTTCATCGTCGGCCGGGCCTCGGAGGAGGCCGGCATGATCAAGCACGGCTCGAAGATGATCCAGGCCCTGTCCAACTCCAAGGTGCCGCAGATCACGCTGTACTGCGGCGCGTCCTATGGCGCCGGCAATTTCGGCATGTGCGGACGCGGCTTCCGCCCGCGCTTCTGCTTCTCGTGGCCGAATGCACGCACCGCGGTGATGGGCGGGGAACAGGCGGCGATGACGCTGGAGATCGTCGCGCGCCAGCAGGCCGAGCGCAAGGGCGCGGCGGTCGACGAAGCGCGCCTGGCGCAGCAAACCGCGGAGATCGTCGCCAACTTCGAGCGCCAGGCCAGTGCCTTCGTCACCAGCGGGCTGCTGCTGGACGACGGCGTGATCGATCCGCGCGACACGCGTGCCGTGCTGGCCTTCGTGCTGGCCACGGCGCGCGAGGCGCAGGCGCGCGCGCTGCGGCCGGTGCAGTTCGGCGTGGCGCGCTTCTGAGGCGAGTTTCCGGGGCGCGTGATCGAAGCGAGCGCGGCGCGGGTTCGCTCCCCTCTCCCGCATGCGGGAGAGGGGCCGGGGGAGAGGGCAGGCGCCTGCATGGAGCGAGCGGGGTCATTCCAGCGCATGCCAGCCCTCTCCCCCGGCCTTGCCGCCACGACGCCCGGGAGCCGCCCCGTACGACACAACCGATCCCACCAGATCCGACCAGACCACAGCAGTTCAGGAGACAAGTGATGCTCTACACCGAAGACCACCGCAACATCATGGACAGCATCCGCCGCTTCGTCTCGGCGGAGATCGATCCGCACGTCGACGAATGGGAGGCCGCCGAGATCTTCCCCGCCCACGCCCTGTTCAAGCAGATGGGCGAGCTCGGCTTCCTCGGCATCACCAAGCCGGTCGAGTACGGCGGCCTGGGACTGGACTTCTCCTACGCGGTCGCCGCCGCCGAGGCGCTCGGCCATATCCGCGCGCAGGGCATCGGCATGGGCATCGGCGTGCAGACCGACATGGCCACGCCGGCGCTGGCAGCCTTCGGCTCGGACGCGCTCAAGCGCGAGTTCCTGGCGCCGGCCATCGCCGGCGAAATGGTGGTGTCGATCGGGGTGTCGGAGGCGGGCGCCGGCTCCGACGTGGCCTCGCTGAAGACGCGCGCGCGCCGCGATGGCGACGACTACGTGATCAGCGGCTCCAAGATGTGGATCACCAACGGCACCCAGGCCGACTGGATCTGCCTGCTGTGCAACACCTCCGACGGTCCGGTGCACAAGAACAAGTCGCTGATCATCGTGCCGCTGCGGGAGGGCGGCAAGCGCGCGCGCGGCGTCGAGGTGCAGAAGATCAAGAAGTTCGGCATGTGGAGCTCGGACACCGCGCAGATCTTCTTCGACGAGGTGCGGGTGCCTGCGCGCAACCGCATCGGCGAGGAGGGCATGGGTTTCATCTACCAGATGAAGCAGTTCCAGGAGGAGCGCCTGAACGGCGCCGCGCGGCGGCTCGCCGCCGGCTGGCTGATCGAGGAGACCGCCGCCTACCTGCGCCAGCGCAACGCCTTCGGCAAGCCGCTGCTGGACAACCAGTTCATCCAGTTCAAGCTGGCCGAGCTGAAGACCGAGCTGGAGGCCCTGCGCGCGCTGGTCTACATGGCCACGCAGACCTATATCGACGGCGGCGATGTGGTCGAGCTGGCCTCGATGGCCAAGCTCAAGGCCGGCCGCGTATCGCGCGAGATCGCCGACTGGTGCATGCAGTTCCAGGGCGGCATGGGCTACACCTGGGACAACCCGGTCTCGCGCGCCTACCGCGACTTCCGCCTGGGCTCGATCGGCGGCGGCGCCGACGAGGTCATGTTGACCGTGATCGCCAAGCAGATGGGGTTGATGGCGCGCGGCTGAGCGTGCCGCACGGCCGCCAGGGCCGGGCCATCGCCTTACCTTGGCAAGGCAGCACCGCTGCCGATCGCCAATCACCAAACGCCAATCACCTTTCGTCAATCGCCATGCCATACGACGCCGCACAAGCACCGGTCATCGTCCGCCGCTACCAGGACGTGCTCTTCGTCACGCTGAACCGCCCCGCCACGCGCAACGCGCTGGCGCCGGAGGTGGTGGACGAGCTGGCCGCGGCGGTCGACGCGGCGCGCCGCGATACCTCGCTGCGGGCGCTGGTGCTGCGCGGCGCCCAGGGCTTCTTCTGCGCCGGCGGCAACGTGGGCAACTTCCAGGCGCGCCTGGCGGCCGCGCCGGGGCTCGATGACCCCGTGGCCGCGCGCAACCGCCTGTTCGGCCATTTCATGCAGGCCTTGGCCGAACTGCCGCTGCCGGTGATCGCGGTGGTGGAGGGCGCGGCCATGGGCGGTGGCATGGGCCTGGCCTGTGCGGCTGACGTGGTACTGGCCACGCAGGACGCGCGCTTCGCGCTGAGCGAGACCTCGCTCGGCATCATCGCCGCCCAGATCGCCCCCTTCGTGGTGGCGCGGCTGGGTGCGCGCGTCACGCGCCGCCTGGGCCTGACGGGCGAGCGCGTCAGCGGCGAGGCGGCGCGCGCGCTCGGCGTGGTCGACGAACTGGCCGTGGACAGCGCCGCGCTCGACGCGCTGCTGGCACGCTGGCTGACGCAGCTGTGCCGCTGCGCGCCCCATGCCAACCGCGCCTTCAAGCAACTGGTGCCGCGCTGCGGCGCGGAGCCGCTGCCCGGCCTGCTGGACGACGCGGCGCGCGTGTTCGCCGAGTGCATGCGCGACGAGGGCGCCGAAGGCGTGCAGGCCTTCCGCGACAAGCGCGATGCCGCCTGGGTCGCGCACTTCGATGCCGATGCCGTGCGCGCCGCGCAAGCGCCGGCCGTGCTGCCGCACTGACGCACCGATGCACTGACGCACCGATGCACCGATGCACCGATGCACCGATGCACCGATGCACCGATGTACTGACGTTCTGATGCGAGAACGGGCCCCGGCTGGCCCGACCGCTTTCTTACCGGATCCAAGCCATGCCTGCTAGCACCCGTCCTTTCCATACCTTGCTGGTCGCCAACCGCGGCGAGATCGCGCTGCGCATCATGCGCACGGCACGCCGTCTCGGCCTGGGGGTGGTGGCCGTCTATTCCGAGGCCGACCGCCACGGCGCGCACGTGGCCTGCGCCGACCGCGCGGTGCGCATCGGCGGCGCCGCGCCGCGCGATTCCTACCTGAACATCGACGCCATCATCGCCGCGGCGCGCACCAGCGGTGCCGACGCCATCCACCCCGGCTACGGCTTCCTGGCCGAGAACGCCGACTTTGCCGAGGCGGTCGCCGCCGCCGGCCTGGTCTTCGTCGGTCCCCCGGCGGCGGCGATCCGCGCCATGGGCAACAAGGCCCAGGCCAAGCGCCTGATGCAGGCCGCCGACATGCCCTGCGTGCCCGGCTACCAGGGCGAAGCGCAGGACGACGCCACCCTGCTGGCGGAGGGCGCCCGCATCGGTTTCCCGCTGATGGTCAAGGCGGCCGCCGGCGGTGGCGGCCGCGGCATGCGGCTGGTACAGGAGCGCGCCGGCCTGGCCGCCGCGCTGGCCAGCGCGCGCTCGGAGGCGGGCGCCGCCTTCGGCTCGGAGGAACTGATCCTGGAGCGCGCGGTGATCGCGCCGCGCCACGTGGAGATCCAGGTCTTCGCCGACAGCCAGGGCCACGTCATCCACCTGGGCGAGCGCGACTGCTCGGTGCAGCGCCGCCACCAGAAGGTGGTGGAAGAAGCGCCGTCGCCCGCGGTCGGGCCGGCCCTGCGCGCGCGCATGGGCGAAGCGGCGGTGCGCGCGGCGCGCGCCATCGGTTACGTCGGCGCCGGCACCATGGAGTTCCTGCTCGATGCGCAGGGCGAGTTCTACTTCATGGAGATGAACACGCGCCTGCAGGTGGAGCACGCGGTGACCGAAGCCATCACCGGCTTCGACCTGGTCGAGTGGCAGTTGCGCGTGGCGGCCGGCGAGCCGCTGCCGGTGTCGCAGGACGAGGTGGCGCTGCGCGGCCATGCCATCGAGGTCCGCCTGACCGCCGAGGACGTGCCGGCCGGCTTCCTGCCGCAGGGCGGGCCGGTGCTGCGCTGGCGCCCGCCTGCCGAGGGGCGCGAGGTGCGTGTCGACCACGCGCTCGAGGAGGGCGGCACCATCCCGACCCACTATGACTCGATGGTTGCCAAGCTGGTGGCCCATGGCAGCACGCGCGAGGAGGCGCGGCGCAAGCTGCTGCGCGCGGTCGAGGACTGCGTGCTGCTCGGCGTGCCCACCAACCAGGGCTTCCTGGCTGACTGCCTGGCGCATCCGGCCTTCGCCGCGAACGATGTCCATACCGGCTTCGTCGCCACGCACCTGCAGGCCGCGCTGCAGCCCGCCGAGCCGGCACCGGCGGTGGTGGCCTGTGCCGCGCTGGCCAGCGCCGGCCTGCTCGACGGGCGGGCCACGGCAGTGCTGGCGGCGGCGCCGGTGGCCATGACGCTGCGCCTGGGCGAGCGCGCCTGGCGCGTGACGCTGTATCCGGAGGGCGCGGGCTGGCAGGCGCAGGTGCAGCCTGCCGGCGACCACGAGACACGCGATGGTGCCGGCGCGCAGCGGCTGCCGCTGCGCGTGCTGCGTGCCGACCCGGCGCGCGGCGATGCGCTGGTCGAATGCGCCGGCGCGGCCTGGCCGCTGGTGAGCGCGCGCGACGGCCAGGTGCTGCACCTGGGCGCGGGCGGGCGCGCCTGGCGCTTCGAGCGCGAGGATGCGCGGCGCCGGCGCGGCGCCGGCGCGGCCGCGGGGGACGGGGCGCTGCTGGCGCCGTTGACGGCGCGCATCGTCGCCGTCCATGTGGAAGAGGGCGCCAGCGTGGCCGCGGGGCAGGCGCTGGTGGTGCTGGAGGCGATGAAGATGGAACATACCCTGGTGGCGCCGTTCGCCGGCGTGGTGGCGGAACTGCCGGCGCGGGCCGGCGGGCAGGCGCGCGCCGGGGCGCTGCTGGCGCGCGTGCAGGCAGCGCCGGCAGCGTCGGCCGGGCAGCCGGGCAGCGCCACGGTGGAGGGCCAGGCATGAGCACCGGTGTGAATCGCAGCGGCGCGGTCCGCATCGGCGGCGCCTCCGGCTTCTGGGGCGATTCCGCCACGGCGACGCCGCAGTTGCTGGCCGTGCCCGGCCTCGACTACCTCGTCTACGACTACCTGGCCGAGACCACCATGTCGATCCTGGCGCGCGCGCGCGCCAGGAACCCGGCGCTCGGCTATGCCACCGACTTCGTGCAGGCGGCGATGGCGCCGCACCTGCGCGAGATCCTGGCACGCGGCGTGCGCGTGGTGGCCAACGCCGGCGGTCTCAATCCGCATGCCTGCCGCGATGCGCTGATGGCGGTGGCGCGCGAACAGGGGCTGTCGCCGCGCATCGCGGTGGTGAGCGGCGACGATGTGCTGCCGCACTACGCGCCTTGGCGCGCGCAGGGCCTGCATTCCTTCGACGGCGGCACCCTGCCCGAGGCGCCCTGGTCGGCTAATGTCTACACCGGCGCGCAGGGCATCGCGCGTGCGCTCGAGATGGGCGCGCAGATCGTCATCGCCGGCCGCTGCGTCGACAGCGCCGTGGTGGTGGGTGCGCTGGTGCACGAATTCGGCTGGCGCTGGGACGACTGGGACCGCCTGGCCGCCGGCACGCTGGCCGGCCACCTGATCGAGTGCGGCGCGCAGGCTACCGGCGGCCTCTTCACCGACTGGGAGCGCGTGGCGGACTGGGACCGCATCGGCTACCCGGTGATCGACTGCGCGGCCGATGGCAGCGTGCTGCTGAGCAAGCCGGAGGGCACCGGCGGGCTGGTCGAGGCGGCCGCGGCGGCCGAGCAGGTGCTGTACGAAGTGGGCGATCCGGCGGACTACCGCATGCCGGACGTGACCTGCGATTTCCGCCTGGTCAAGGCCGAGCAGGACGGCCCCGGCCGGGTCCGCCTGAGCGGCGCGCGCGGCCGTGCGCCCGGCAGTGACTACAAGGGCAACGCGACCTGGCAGGATGGCTTCCAGCTCAACCTGATGATGGCCATCCGCGGCATCGACGCCCCGGCCAAGGCACGCCGCACCGCCGACGCGCTGCTGGCGCGCACGCGGCGCCTGCTGGCCGAGCAGGGCCTGCCCGACTACTCGGAGACGGTGGTGGAACTGCTGGGTTGCGAGTCGCAGTACGGCCCGCATGCGCGCGTGCTGCCGACACGCGAGGTGGTGCTGCGCGTCGCCGCGCGCCACCCGCTGGCACGCGGCCTGGCCTTCCTGCAACGCGAGGCGGCTTCCGCCGGCACCTCGATGGCGGCGGGGACACGCTCGTCGTTCTCGGGGCGCAGCGAGATCCAGCCGGTGGTCAAGGTGTCGTCCTTCCTGGTACCCAAGGCCACGGTGCCGATGGCGGTGGAGATGGAAGGCGCGCGCGTGGTGCTGGCCTGCGCGGCCCACTGCGGCGAAGCCGTCGCGGCGGTGCCGCTCGCGCCGGCGGAGGCACCGCCGCTGCCGCAGGAGCCGCGTGTGGCGCGCCCGCTGGTGGCGCTGGCCTATGCCCGCAGCGGCGACAAGGGCGACGACGAGAACATCGGCGTGATCGCGCGCGAGCCGCGTTACCTGCCGCTGTTGCGCGAGCAGCTGACGGCGGCGGCGGTGCAGGCCTATTTCGCCCACCTGCTCAGGGACGCAGGGGAGGGCACGGTGCAACGCTTCGAGGTGCCCGGCCTGCATGCGCTCAACTTCCTGCTGCACGGCGCGCTCGGCGGCGGCGGCGTGGCCAGCCTGCGCTCCGACCCGCTCGGCAAGAGCTTCGCCCAGATGCTGCTCGATTTTCCCTTGTCCGTCCCGCAGAGCTGGGCATAGACCCGGCTGCGGACGGCAGGCCACCGCGCGCCGGTCGAGAGACGGGTGCGCCATCACACCCGGAGGAGACATCATGGCTTACCCCCAAGGCAGGCAAGGCCTGCAACGACCGCGCCTGCGCGCGCTGCTGGGCGCCGCCGCGCTGGCACTGGCGCTGCCGCTGCTGCCGGCCGCCGCCGCGGCGCAGGCGGCTTACCCGAGCAAGCCCATCCGCGTGGTCGTGCCGTACACGCCGGGCGGCGTGTCGGACACCGTCACGCGGCTGGTGATGCAGAAGCTGGCTGAACGGCTGGGCCAGCCGGTGGTGGTGGAGAACCGTCCCGGCGCCAACGGCATGATCGGTTCGGACAATGTCGCCAAGTCCTCGCCGGACGGCTATTCGTTGCTGGTGGTGGTGGCCGCGCACGCCATCAATCCGAGCCTCTACTCGCACATGAGCTACGACCCCGTCAAGGACCTGACCGGGGTCAGCGAGATCGGGCGCATCCCGATGCTGATGGTGTCCAGCGGCCAGTTGCCGCCGAACAGCGTGAAGGAGCTGGTGGCCTGGGGCAAGGCCAACCCGCAGCGCCTCACCTTCGCCTCGAGCGGCAACGGCTCGGGCGCGCACCTGACGGGAGAGCTGTTCGCCCGCGCGGCCGGCGTCAAGATGACCCACGTGCCCTACAAAGGCATCTCGCCGGCGCTCCCCGATCTGTTCTCCGGCCAGATCGCCGTGATCTTCGACTCGGTGCAGACCATGATGCCGCAGGTGCGCGCCGGCAAGGTCAAGGCCCTGGCCATCACCGGACCGGCGCGCTGGCCCACCGCGCCGGACGTGCCGACCATCGCCGAGGCCGGCTATCCCGCCGCGTCCGCCTCGAGCTGGATCGGCCTGCTGGCGCCGGCGAAGACCCCCAGGCCGGTGCTGGACAAGCTCTCGGCGGAAATGGCGGCCGTGCTGAAGCAAGCCGATGTCCATGCCCGCCTGGTCGACTACGGCATCGAGCCGGTCGGCGGCACGCCCGAACAGTTCCAGTCCTTCATCCGCGAGGAAGCGGCGCGCTGGGCCACGGTGGTGAAGCAGGCGGACATCCATCTCGATTGAGGTGGCGCGGGACGCGGTGGCGTCCTGGCGTGTCCGATCAGGCCGACGGCGCTATCGGGTGCGATCGGGCTTCGCACCCCGTCGGTTTGCTCCCCTCTCCCGCGTGCGGGAGAGGGGCCGGGGGAGAGGGCAGGCGCCAGCCACGGCGATGCCTTCCCCGGCATCCTCCTACAACACCCCCCGCTCGCGCAGCCCCGCCAGCTCGGCGTCGCCAAGTCCCAGTTCCGCGCGCAGCGCCGCCTCGGTATGCTCGCCCAGCATCGGCGGCGCGCGCATTTCCACCGGGGTGGCGGAGAAGCGCAGCGGGCTGCGCAGGGAGGGGGCATCCACGCCGCGGCCATGCGGCAGCTTCAGCAGCAGATCGCGATGGCGCACCTGCGGGTCGGCGAAGACAGCGTCGAGCGCATTGATCGGGCCGCACGGCACGAAGGCACGTTCCAGCGTGGACAGCAGTTCCGCCGCATGCCAGCCGGCCACGCAGGCGCCGATGCGATCGCGCAGCGCGGCACGGTTGGCCACGCGGCCGGTGTTCTCGCGGAAGCGCTCGTCGTCGAGCAGCTCGGCGCAGCCCAGCACCTTGCACAGCGCCGCGAACTGGCCGTTGTTGCCGGCCGCCACGATCAGGTGGCCGTCGAGGCAGGCGAATACTTCGGACGGTGCCGCCACCGGGTTGGTGTTGCCTGCGCGTCCCGGGACCTTGCCCGTCATCAGGTAGCCGAGGCCGAGATGGCCGTTGGCCGCCACCGAGGCATCGAGCATGGCGGCATCGATGTACTGGCCCTCGCCGGTGGCGAGGCGGTGGTAGAGCGCGCCCATCAGGGCCACGCTGGCGTTGAGGCCGGTCAGGATGTCGGTGATGGGGATCGATGTGCGCATCGGCTCGGCGCCGGCGCTGCCGTCGGGCTGGCCGCAGGTGCTCATCAGGCCCGCCATGCCTTGCAGGATGAAGTCGTAGGCCGGGCGCGCGGCGTAGGGGCCGTCGGGACCGAAGCCGGTCACCGAGCAATAGATGATGTCGGGCCGCAGCGCGCGGATCGCGTCGTAGTCGAGGCCGTATTTGCGCAGGCTGCCCGCCTTGTAGTTCTCGACCACCACGTCGCAGCGCGCGGCCAGCCGGCGCACCAGCTCGGCGCCCTCGGGCCGCGAGATGTCGACCGTGATCGACTGCTTGCCGCGATTGCAGCACAGGTAGAAGGCCGAGTCATTGCTGGTCCTGCCTTGCGCGTCGGTGAGAAAGGGCCCCATCTTGCGCGTGTCATCGCCGTCGCCCGGCTTCTCGATCTTGTAGACGGTGGCACCCATGTCGGCCAGGTTCTGCGTGGCCCAGGGGCCAGCGACCACGCGGGTCAGGTCGAGCACCTTGATGCCCTGGAGGATTGCGCTCATCGATGTCTTTCGTGGAAGTCGGTGTACGGCATCATTGAGCGCGGCACGCGTTCACGCAATTTCTCAGTGCCGAAGCGTGCGTAAGCCGCAGGCGAAGCATGCCGTGGCGAGGCGGCGTGCGCTTCGCAGGGGGATTGACGACGGGTCGCCGGCACGCGCATCATGGCGCTCATGCATTCCGACGCGCTGCGCGCCATTTCCCCGATCACGACCACTACCACCACGACCGCGCCAGGCGGGTCGTGAGGACGGTATCGAGTCGGAAGGCATACTGTTTCAAGGCCCCGCCAGCGATGGACGGGGCCTTTTCGTTTCTCCGTCCATGCCGGGACAACGCGGGGCATGCCCCCCACCCAGACGACATGAGCAGGAGAAACACATGCCAGAACCTTCCGCCCGCCGCGCGCTGCTGATCCTCGACATGCAGTGCGGCCTCTTCGATGGCCACGAGCCGCCTTACGAAGGCGAGCGCGTGCTCGCCCGCATCAACCGGCTTGCCGCGCGCGCGCGTGCCGCCGGCGCGCCGGTCCTCGCCGCGCGCCATACCGGACCCGCAGGCTCGCCGATCGCGCCGGGCAGCCCGGCCTGGCAGCTGCTGCCGCGCCTCGACGTGGATGCGGCACACGACATCGTGTTCGACAAGACCCGGCCGAGCGGCTTCGTCGGCACCGGGCTGGAGGCGCGCCTCGCGCAGGCCGGCATCGGCGAGCTGGTGATCGTCGGCATGAAGACGCAGTACTGTGTCGACGCCAACTGCCGCGCCGCGGCCGATCTCGGCCTGCGGCCGGTGCTGGTGGCCGACGCGCATACCTGCATGGACACGCCGGACCTGCCCGCGGCGGCCATCATCGCGCACCACAACCGCACGCTCGGCAGCGCCTTCGCGCAGCTCGTCACTGCCGAGGCGTGCCGCTTCTAGTCTCTCATCGATCCATTCGAGGCTCAGGACACCGCCGAGGCCGGCAGGTCCGCGCTGCAGCTCGGGTGTTCGGCGTCGTGGTCGTGCGGATGCAGCGCGCCGGGCACCTTGCAGCTGTCGAGTCCGCCGGCGCTCAGCCAGGCGGCGGTGGCCTCGGCCGCGCGATCGATCAGTTCGCCGCAGCGGCTGTAGTCGTAGGGCGAGACATCGAGCGGGCACAGCGGCGGCACCACGCTGATGCGGGCCACGTCCGACCAGCGTTCGAGGTCGTGCACGAGCTGGCGCGCTACCAGCAGCGACAGGGCGTTGAAGGCGTGTTCGATGGCGCCGCGCGGTTCGCGCCGCTGCGCGCAGGCGAAGCCGGCCGGCAGCACCAGCACGCGGGTGGCGCCCAGCCGGACCGCGGTGGAAACCGGGGTGTTGTTGGCCACGCCGCCGTCGATCAGCGCGCGCCCGTCCACCCGCACGGGTGGGAACACGCCGGGGATGGCGGCGCTGGCCAGCACCGCATCGACCAGGCTGCCGGACGACAGCACGACTTCCTCGCCGCTGTGCATGTCGGTGGCCACCACATGCAGCGGCACCGCCGCGTTCTCGATGCGGGCGTTGCCGAAATGGAGTGCCAGCAGGCGCTGCAGCGCGGTGGACTCCACCAGGTGCCCGCGCCGTCCGCCGAACATGCCCAGCAGGTTGCGCCAGGACCATGGCATCACATCGTCGCGCCGCACGCCGCGCCAGAGCGCTTCCAGGCGCGACGTTCCCTCGGCGTGGGGATGGCAGGCGAAATAGGCGCAGTTGATGGCGCCGGCCGAGGCCCCGACGACGAAGTCGGGGATCAGGCCGGAGGCCACCAGCTCGCGCAGCATGCCGGCCTCGACGGCGCCGAGGCTGCCGCCGCCGGCGAAAACGAAGGCTGTCTTGTCCATGGCGTATTGCGATGCAGCAGATCGCAGTGGGAGAGGTCTGCGACTAGGGTATATCGTGCGCGCGCCGACGGCCAGTGTCCGGCACCCGGAGGCGCCGGCACCGCGATGGCACATAATGTGCATAGCCATGTGGAAAAATGGTACGCCCGCCAGCAGAGCGGCGCGAAGAGAGGAGACGATGAGCAGTTCTACCGACAATTTCTCGGCCACCATGCGCGATGGCCTGTCCAACCTCGCCCGCCGGCTGCGTTTCGCCATGAAGGAGGGGTCGATCTGGCTGGGCGAGCAGCGCATGATCCTGCTGCATACGGCGGCGCTGGGCGCCCTGCGCAAGGAATTGGTGGATACCCTCGGCATGGAGCGTGCGCGCGGCCTGTTCATGCGCATGGGCTTCCATTCCGGGCTGCGCGATGCCGAACTGGCCAAGACCATGCGCTCGGGCCACAGCGACTTCGGCATGCTCGAGATGGGGCCCTGCCTGCACACCATCGAGGGCGTGGTCAGGGTGACGCCGCTGACCGTGGACATCAATATCGCCGCCGGGGTCTACCACGGCGAATTCCTCTGGGAAGACTCCTTCGAGGGCGATGTGCACCGGCAGATGTTCGGCGTGGCGCAGGCGCCGGTGTGCTGGATGCAGATCGGCTACGCCACCGGCTATACCTCGGCGCTGATGGGCAAGACCATCCTCTACCGCGAACTGGAATGCGTGGGCTGCGGCCAGCCCCACTGCCGCATCCTGGGCAAGCCGCTGGAGCAGTGGGAGGACGGCGAGGCCGAGCTGGCGCTGTACCAGCCCGACCCGGTCATCGACACCATCCTGGCCTTGCAGAGCGAAGTGGAGCAATTGCGTGCCCTGCAGCGCGCCAATGACCAGCCCGCCGACCTGGTGGGCGGCTCGCCGGGCTTCCGCGCCGCCTGGAACCTGCTGCAGCGCGCCGCCGGCAGCAGCGTGACGGTGCTGCTGCTGGGGGAGACCGGGGTCGGCAAGGAGCGCTTCGCGCAAGCCCTGCACGGCGTCAGCGCGCGAGCCGACAAGCCCTTCGTGGCGGTGAACTGCGCCGCCATCCCCGACGAACTGATCGAGTCCGAGTTGTTCGGCGTGGAGAAGGGCGCCTTCACCGGCGCCCACCAGTCGCGTGCCGGCCGCTTCGAGCGTGCTCACGGCGGCACCCTGTTCCTGGACGAACTGGGCGAGCTGTCCGCCTCGGCGCAGTCCAAGCTGCTGCGCGTGCTGCAGGAGGGGGAGGTAGAGCGCGTCGGCGGCAACGAGGCGCGCAAGGTCGACGTGCGCCTGGTCGCCGCCACCAATGTGGACCTGGCCGAGGCGGTCAGGCAGGGCACCTTCCGCAAGGACCTGTACTACCGGCTCAACGTCTACCCGGTCACGATTCCGCCGCTGCGCGAGCGGCTGGACGACATCCGGCTGCTGGCGGAGCGCTTCATCGCGCGCTACGGCGCGCGCCATGGCAAGAAGATCCTCGGCATCACCGATCGCGCGCTGGCCGAGCTGCGCCGCTACGACTGGCCGGGCAATGTGCGCGAACTGGAGAACGTGATCGAGCGCGGCGTGATCCTGGCGGCCAACGGCGGCCAGATCAGCGCCGAGCAATTGTTCCTGCCCGGCACCGAAGCGCCGGCCGGGGTCGACACCACGCCCAGGCTGGGCGAGCAGGGCGCGCTGCCCGGCCTGCGCGAAGCCGCGGTGCATGGCCTGCTGGACTATATGGCCGAGAACGGCCTGGCGCTCGGCGAGGTGGAAAGCGTGCTGATGGAGGCTGCCATGCAGCGCGCCGACGGCAACCTGAGCCAGGCAGCGCGGCTGCTCGGGCTGACGCGGCCCCAGCTGGCGTACCGATGGAAGACGCGCGGCACGCGCGGGTGAGGGGAGCCGGCCGGCGCGGCGCGAACTCCGACGCGCATGCCGAAGCCGGCGAGATGCGCCAACACCAATCGCCAAGCACACGGTCTTGGCTCCCTCTCCCCGCACGAAGAGGGTTGAGGAGAGGGGTGGTCTAGCGAGGCGTCGCATCGAGCGAAGCCCTCGGTGTGATCCAGAACGCGGGCACGGAAACGAAGCCGACGGTGCGATCCCGCCCGTCACGGCATAGCCAGTGCCTGCCCTCTCCCCGGCCCCGCTCCCGCAAGCGGGAGCGGGGAGACAGCCGCCACGGCGCAGCCCGTATCGCTCCGTCCGGAGCCAGCCGCCCCCCACGCATTCCTCCGATTTGATCATTTGATGCATCCCGCATGTCAGCGCTGCGCCGGGTCCGGCGCGGCGCGGCCTGGCGATGCTGCGCCGCGTTCCGCCGTGCGGCCCGGCAGCTGAGCGCCCGGGCCCTTTTGGCAGGGCTTCGTTGTTGCGATGCGCAAGTACGGCGGCGGCAGCGGCCGCTGCCTGCAAACGGCCGCCTGGCGCGGCTTTTGATCATTTGATCAAGTGCGCGGCGGAGCTTGATGAATTGATCGAGCGGTGGCGCAGCGATCTCTCCGGGTTTGTACGGAGATGGGCCGGGCGTGGCATCGCCATCTGTGCCGCAAACGCTGATCTGGCGTGCCTTTGCGCGGGCTGGCACGGTCTTCGCAATAGTCCGGGCAAGCACAACGCGATGCGGCACGGCAGCACGCGGATGCCACGCACCTGGAGACGCCATGATCAATCAATCGGTCCCGCTGTTCGAAGCCACGCCGCGCTACGTGCGCGTGGAAGGCCGCACGCCGGAGGGCTTCGTGCTGTTCGCCTTCAGCGTCGCCGATCCCGACCTGAACGTCGAACTCATCCTGCCGGAGCCGATGTTCGAAGCCTTCTGCAGCGCCAACCATGTGCGCTTCCTGCCGGCAGAGGCGGCCTCTGTCGATAGCGGCGAGGACGCCTAGCAGGCATCCACCGGGCACACACGACGGGCCGCCAGAGCCCCCACCGCCGGCGCACCCGCGCCGGCACCACGATACAAACCAGGAGACAACGCGATGCAAGTCGATATCAAGACGCAGCAGATCCAGCCGCTGCGCCAGACCTACGGCCACGTGGCGCGGCGCTTCGGCGACAAGCCGGCCTCGCGCTACCAGGAGGCGACCTACGACGTCCAGTCCGAGGTCAACTTCCACTACCGCCCGACCTGGGCGCCGCAGTTCGAGCTGTACGACAAGCGCCGCACCGCCATCGAGATGGCGGACTGGTATGCGCTGAAGGACCCGCGCCAGTACTACTACGGCGCCTACGTCGGTATGCGCGGGCGCCAGCAGGAAGCGGCCGAGAAGAACTTCGCCTTCGTCGAGAAGCGCGGGCTGCTGCAGGCGCTGCCGCTGGAATGGCGCGAGCGCCTCACCGATGGCCTGCTGCCGCTGCGCCACGTGGAATGGGCGGCGAACATGAACAACTTCTACTGCGCCGACTATGGCTGGGGCACGGCCATCACGCAGGCCTGCACCTACTGCGCGATGGACCGGCTGGGCATCGCCCAGTACCTGTCGCGCATCGGCCTGCTGCTGGACGGCAACACGGGTGCTGCGCTGGAGCGGGCGCGCGCGGCCTGGCTGGAGAGCGAGGCATGGCAGCCGCTGCGCCGCTTCGTCGAACACAGCTTCGTCATCGAGGACTGGTTCCAGACCTTCGTCACGCAGAACCTGGCGCTCGACGGGCTGCTCTATCCGCTCGTCTACCAGCATGCCGACGCGGCCATCGTGCGCGCCTGCGGCACCGGGCTGGCCGTGGTGACCGAGTTCATGAACGACTGGCGCGACGAGCACGTGCGCTGGGTCGACGCGGTGGTGCAGACGGCGGCCGCCGAGTCCGAGGCCAACCGCGCGCTGCTGTCGCGCTGGGCCGCCGAGGCACGCGCGCAGGCGGCCGAGGCGCTGCGGCCGGTGGCGGCCATCCTGCTGGGGGGCGAAGGAGAGCAGGCGATCGCCCTGTGCCTCGAACAATTCGACGCCCGGCTGGCCAAGCTCGGCGTGGCCGCCTGAGGAGAATGCCATGAGCGCCAACGTCTACATCGCCCTGCAGAACAACGACGACACCCGTCCCATCATCGAGGCCATCGCCGAGGCCAACCCGCTCGCCGTGGTGTCGCAGTTCCCCGCCATGGTCAAGATCGACGCCCCGGGGCGCCTGACCATCGTGCGCGAGCTGGTGGCCGACAAGCTCGGCCGCGACTGGGACCTGCAGGAGATCCACCTGAACCTGATCTCGCTGTCCGGCAACATCGACGAGACCGACGAAGCCTTCACGCTGCACTGGAGCGCCTGAGCACGGCTCGGCGCCCCGCACACAAGCAACGGCAACCGCACGCCATAGCAGAGCACACGGAGACATCATGGACGCACGCAAGAAGCTCAACCTGCGCGAGAAGTACGCGACGATGACGCGCGACCTCGGCTGGGAGACCACCTACGAGCCGATGGACAAGGTCTTTCCCTTCGACAAGTACGAAGGCATCAAGATCCACGACTGGGACAAGTGGGAGGATCCCTTCCGCATGACCATGGACGCGTACTGGAAGTACCAGTCGGAGAAGGAGCGCAAGCTGTACGCGATCATCGACTCCTTCGTGCAGAACAACGGCCACCTCAACGTCTCGGACGCGCGCTACCTGAATGCGCTGCGGCTGTTCCTGACCGGCGTGACGCCGCTGGAGTATGCCGCGCACCGCGGCTATGCCCACCTGGGGCGCCATTTCCGCGGCGCCGGCGCGCGCGTCGCGGCGCAGATGCAATCGATCGACGAGCTGCGCCACGCGCAGACCCAGCTGCACACGCTGTCGGTCTACAACAAGTATTTCCACGGCTTCGGCGAGTGGCGCCACATGCATGACCGCGTCTGGTACCTGTCGGTGCCCAAGTCCTACTTCGAGGACGCGATGAGCGCGGGGCCGTTCGAGTTCATCACCGCGATCTCGTTCTCCTTCGAGTACGTGCTGACCAACCTGCTGTTCATGCCCTTCATGTCGGGCGCCGCCTACAACGGCGACATGGCCACAGTGACCTTCGGCTTCTCCGCGCAGTCGGACGAGTCGCGCCACATGACGCTGGGCCTGGAGGTGGTCAAGTTCCTGTGCGAGCAGGACCCGGACAACATCCCGATCCTGCAGAAGTGGCTCGACAAATGGTTCTGGCGCGGCTTCCGCCTGCTGACGCTGGTCGGCATGATGATGGACTACATGCTGCCGCGCCGCGTGATGTCCTGGGCCGAGGCCTGGGAGATGTACTTCGAGCAGGCCGGCGGGGCGCTCTTCAAGGACCTGGAGCGCTACGGCCTGCGCCTGCCCAAGTACCACGACGTCGCCACCAAGACCAAGGACCGCATCACCCACGAGGCCTGGGGCACCTTCTACAACTATGCGGCCGCCGCCGGCTTCCACACCTGGATCCCGAAGCCCGACGAGATGGCATGGCTGGACGAGAAGTATCCGCAGACCTTCGCGCGCTACTACAAGCCGCGCCTGGACTACTGGCAGGAGCGCCAGCAGGCCGGCGAGCGCTTCTACAACGGCACGCTGCCGATGCTGTGCCAGACCTGCCAGATCCCGATGGTGTTCTCCGAGCCGGACGACCCCACGCAGACCTGCTATCGCGAGAGCAGCTACCACGGCATGAAGTTCCACTTCTGCTCGGACGGCTGCAAGGACATCTTCGACGGCGAGCCCGAGAAGTATGCCCAGGCCTGGCTGCCGGTGCACCAGATCTACCAGGGCAACTGCGGCGGTGCCTCGCTGGAGGACGTGCTCAAGTGGTACCGGCTCAACCTGGGCGCCGACAACCTCGACTTCGAAGGCTCGCAGGACCAGAAGAACTGGAATGCCTGGAAGGGCGTGCCGCACCCGGCTGCCTGAGCGCCGCGCCACCCCGGACCCCACGCATAAGGAGACACATCATGTCCGTCGCATCCATCGGTGAATACCGCTTCGAACCCGCCGACCGCGAGGCGGTGTTCCACGGCAACCGCCTGCTCTACGTCGGCTGGGACCAGCACCTGCTGTTCTGCGCGCCGCACTGCTTCCCCTTCCCGCCCGCGATGCGCCTGCGCGAGGTGGTCGAGCAGGTGCTGCCCGGCGTCTATGGCTACCACCCCGACTTCGGCCGCATCGACTGGAGCCGGGTCGAGTGGCTGCGCGGTGGCCGGCCCTGGCAGCCCGACCTCGACGCCACGCTGGAGGAGAACGGCCTCGGCCACAAGGAAGTGATCCGCTTCCGCACGCCCGGCCTGGACGGTATCGGCGGCAGCGCGAGCTGAGCGCCGCCGCGCAAGGAGACGCAAGATGTATTCGCTGACCATCGAGCCGATCGGGCAGACCATCCCGATCGCACCCGGGCAGACCGTGCTGGATGCCTGCCTGCGCAGCGGCGTATGGCTGCCGCACGCCTGTTGCCACGGCTTGTGCGCCACCTGCAAGGTGCAGGTGGTGGAGGGCGAGGTCGACCAGGGCGAGGCTTCGAGCTTCGCGCTGATGGACTTCGAGCGCGACAACGGCCAGTGCCTGGCCTGCTGCGCCACCGCGCAGTCGGACCTGACCATCGAGGCCGACATCGAGGAGGACGCCGATGCGCTGGGCCTACCGTTGGCCGACTACGAGGCCGAAGTGGTGGACGTGCGCGCGCTTACACCGACCATCCGTGGCATCTGGCTGCGGGTCAAGGGCGGTGCGAAGGTGGCATTCCAGGCGGGCCAGTACCTGAACCTGCAGGTGCCGGGCTGCGACCAGCCGCGCGCCTTCTCGCTGGCCAATGCGCCGGATGAGGAACTGGTGGAACTGCATGTGCGCAAGGTGGAGGGCGGCCAGGCCACCGGCTACCTGCACGAGCGGCTGGCGGTCGGCGACGCCTTGCGCTTTTCCGCGCCCTACGGCCGCTTCTTCGTGCGCCGCTCGGCACAGGCGCCGATGCTGTTCCTGGCGGGCGGCTCCGGGCTGTCGAGCCCGCGCGCGATGATCCGCGAACTGCTGGCCGCTGGCGAGACCTTGCCGATCACGCTGGTGCAGGGCGCGCGCAACCGGGCCGAGCTGTACTGCGAGGACGAGTTCCGTGCGCTGGCCGAACGCCATCCGAACTTCCGCTACGTGCCGGCGCTGTCCGACGAGCCGGCCGACAGTGCCTGGCAGGGTGCGCGCGGCTTCGCGCACGAGGCGCTGGCCGCGCTCTATGCCGATGGCGACGGGCGCGCGGACTTCCGCGGCCACAAGGCCTACCTGTGCGGGCCGCCGCCGATGATCGAAGCCTGCATCCGCACCCTGATGCAGGGCCGGCTGTTCGAGGCGGACATCCATACCGAGAAGTTCCTGTCCGCGAGCGATGCGCAGAACAGCGCGCGCAGCCCGCTGTTCAAGATCTGACGGGCAAGGCGCACAAAGCGCACCAAGCACACAAAGCACACAAAGCGCACCAAGCGTGCAAAGGAGACAGACATGCATACGGTGGAGATTGCGGACAGCGGGCAGCGCTACCCCTGCGACCCGGGGCAGAACCTGCTGCGTGCCATGGAAGTGCTGGGGCAGCGCGGCATCCCCGCGGGCTGCCGCGGCGGCGGCTGCGGCGTCTGCAAGGTCCGCATCGAGTCGGGGCGCTACCGCACCGGCAAGATGAGCCGCGCCTGCCTGTCGGAGGCGGAGCAGGGGCAGGGGCTGGTGCTGGCCTGCAAGGCATTTCCCGACAGCGATATCCGCTTGCGGCCGGCGGCGCTGCTGGCGCGTTGCCTGGACAAGGCGCGCTAGCGGGGCCGACTGTCGAGCAAGCGAAAGCGCCGCGAGGGCGGTGACGACAAACACGGATCGCAGATCCGGACATCAAGGAGACGAACATGGCATTGACTGGCGTATTGCGCCCGGGGCACGTGGCATTGCGCGTGCTGGAACTGGAACCGGCGCTGAAACACTATATCGACGTGCTCGGGCTGCAGGAGACCGGCCGCGACGCGCAGGGCCGCGTCTACCTGAAGGCCTGGGACGAGCACGACCATCACAGCGTGGTGCTGCGCGAGGCCGACAGCCCGGGCATGGACTACATGGGTTTCCGCGTCGACAGCGACGCCACGCTGGAGCGGCTGGCGGGCGAAGTGGCCGCCAGCGGGCTGGCGCAGGACTGCGCCTGGATTCCCGCCGGCGAGCACCTGCGCACCGGCCGGCGCTTCCGCTTCACCATCCCTACCGGCCATGCCATCGAGCTGTTCGCGGACAAGGACAAGCTCGGCTGCCAGACCGGCGACCTGAATCCGGACCCCTGGCCGGACGACCTGCGCGGCATGGCGCCGAGCCGCTTCGACCACTGCCTGTTGTACGGCGACGACCTCGACGGCACGGTCAAGCTGTTCCGCGACGTGCTGGGTTTCTCGCTGGCCGAGGAGGTGGTGGCGGGGCCGGAGCGGATGGTGATCGGCGCCTTCCTGACCTGCTCGAACAAGGCGCACGACATCGCCTTTATCCGCCACCCGGAGAAGAACCGCTTCCATCACGCTTCGTTCCAGCTCGACAACTGGAGCGAGGTGCTGAAGGCGGCCGACATCATCTCCAAGCGCGATGTATCGCTCGACATCGGTCCGACCCGGCACGGCATCACGCGCGGCGCCACCATCTACTTCTTCGACCCCTCGGGCAACCGCAACGAGGTCTTCGCCGGCGGCTATATCCATTACCCGGACAAGCCGACCATCACCTGGACCGATAACGAGCTGGGGCGGGCGATCTTCTATCACGACCGCAAGCTCAATGATGCCTTCTTGAATGTGTTGACCTGAGGGGGGAGTTTTCGAATGAGGCGGTGCTCGGCATCGTGCGGGCCATCGCATGACGCGGGCGCCAGCCCTCACCCCCAACCCCTCTCCCGCGAGCGGGAGAGGGGAGCCAGGTTCATCGCGGGCGGGGAAGGTCGCTCTGGCGAGGGTTTGTTCCCCTCTCCCATGCAATGGGAGAGGGGCCGGGGGTGAGCGCGGGCGATTGCCGTGGCGAAGGCCTGCGTGTTTTCCCAGCCCCCCGGAAAAGCGAAGCGCACCGGGAACCGAGCGAACGAAAGAAGCAAGCCTCCCCCGCCATCCCCAAGCCATAACGAGACAAGCACCATGAAAGACTTCCAGAACTTCATCAACGGCCAGTGGGTCGCCACCGGCCGCCAATTCGATGACCGCAACCCGGTCGACAACAGCCTGATCGGGCGCGTGCACGAAGCCGGCCGCGCGGAGGTAGAGGCGGCGGTGGCCGCCGCGCGTGCCGCGCTCGCGGGCCCCTGGGGCCGCATGACGGTGGCCCAGCGCGTGGAACTGCTGCACGCGGTGGCCGACGGCATCAACCGCCGCTTCGATGACTTCCTGCAGGCGGAGATCGCCGATACCGGCAAGCCGCTGTCGCTGGCCAGCCATGTAGACATCCCGCGCGGCGCGGCCAACTTCAAGGTCTTCGCCGACCTGATCAAGAACGTGCCGACCGAGAGCTTTGCCATGGCCACGCCGGATGGCGGCGAAGCGGTCAACTACGCGGTGCGCACACCGCGCGGGGTGATCGGCGTGGTGTGCCCGTGGAACCTGCCGCTGCTGCTGATGACGTGGAAGGTCGGCCCGGCGCTGGCCTGCGGCAACACGGTGGTGGTCAAGCCCTCGGAGGAGACGCCCGCGACCGCCACGCTGCTGGGCGAGGTGATGAACGAGGTGGGCGTGCCACCCGGCGTCTACAACGTGGTGCACGGCTTCGGCCCGGACTCGGCGGGCGCTTTCCTCACCGAGCACCCGGATGTGGACGGCATCACCTTCACCGGCGAGACGCGCACCGGCGAGGCCATCATGCGCGCGGCGGCGCGCGGTGTGCGCCCGGTGTCGTTCGAGCTGGGCGGCAAGAACGCCGGCATCGTCTTCGCCGACGCGGACTTCGACAAGGCGGTGGCCGGCATCACGCGCTCGGCCTTCGAGAACAGCGGCCAGGTGTGCCTGGGCACCGAGCGGGTCTATGTGCAGCGGCCCATCTTCGAGCGCTTCGTCGCCGCGCTCAAGGCCAAGGCCGAAGGGCTCAAGCTGGGTCCGCCCAACGAGGCCGGCGTGACCATGGGCCCGCTGGTGTCGCTGGAGCACCGCGAGAAGGTCCTGTCCTACTACCGCAAGGCGGCCGAGGCGGGCGCCACCGTGGTGACCGGCGGCGGCGTGCCGCAGATGCCGGGCGCGCTGGCCGAGGGCGCCTGGGTGCAGCCGACCATCTGGACCGGCCTGCCCGAGAGCGCGGCGGTGATCCGCGAGGAGATCTTCGGGCCCTGCTGCCATATCGCGCCGTTCGACACCGAGGAGGAGGTGATCGCGCTGGCCAACGATACGCCCTACGGGCTGGCCGCCACGGTGTGGACTTCGGACCTGGGCACCGCGCACCGCATGGGCAAGGCGCTGGAGGTGGGCATCTGCTGGATCAACGCCTGGTTCCTGCGCGACCTGCGCACCGCCTTCGGCGGCGCCAAGCAATCCGGCATCGGCCGCGAGGGCGGGGTGCATTCGCTGGAGTTCTACACCGAGCTGCGCAATATCTGCGTGAAACTGTGAGGCAAGACATGGAAGAAGCCCTGCAACAAGGCCTGCCGGCGCAGCAACTGCGCGAGATCGGCGCCAGCCTGCACCAGGCCCTGGTGCGCCGCCAGGCGGTGGCGCCGCTGACCGAGCGCTGGCCGGCGCTGTCGATCGACGACGCCTACCGCATCCAGCTGGCCATGGTGCAGCACCGGCTGGATGCCGGCGAGCGCGTGATCGGCAAGAAGATCGGTGTCACTAGCAAGGTGGTGATGGACATGCTGGACGTGCGCCAGCCGGACTTCGGCCACCTGCTGTCGGGCATGGTCTATCCGGACGGCGCGGCCATCGAGGCTGCCACGCTGATCGCGCCCAAGGCCGAGGGCGAGATCGCCTTCGTGCTCAAGGAGGACCTGGCCGGTCCCGGCGTCACCAATGCCGACGTGCTGCGCGCCACCGCCTTCGTGCTGCCGTGCTTCGAGATCGTCGATTCCCGCATCCGCGACTGGAAGATCCGCATCCAGGACACGGTGGCCGACAACGCGTCCTCGGGGGTGTTCGTGCTGGGCGACGCGGCGGTGGACCCGCGCGGGCTGGACCTGGGCACGGTCGGCATGACGCTGGAGAAGAACGGCGAGATCGTCGCCACCGGAGCGGGCGCGGCCGCGCTCGGCCATCCGGCCAATGCGGTGGCGTGGCTGGCCAATACGCTGGGCCGGCTGGGCATCGCGCTGAAGGCGGGCGAGGTGATCCTGTCGGGCTCGCTGGCGGCGATGGTGCCGGTGCAGGCGGGCGACCAGCTGCGCATCAGCCTGGGCGGCGTCGGCTCGGCCGGCGTGCGCTTCGTCTGAGGGGGCCGTCCCCGCGCAAGCCACAGGCCACCGCCCATGAGCCATGAGCCATGGAGCCATGAGCCACAAGCTACAAGGAAAGACCATGAACCTGACACAAGAGACCATCCGGCAGCTCGCCGAGCACCTGGAGAACGCCGAGCTGCAGCGCGAGGCGGTACGCAAGATCACCGACGCCCATCCGGACATGGACTGGGACGACGCCTACGCGATCCAGGACGCCATCCGCGCGCGCAAGGAAGCGCGTGGCACGCGCATCGCCGGACTGAAGATGGGGCTGACCTCCTTTGCCAAGATGCGCCAGATGGGGGTGAGCGAGCCGGTCTACGGCTTCCTGACCGACTACGGCGCCTGCATGGACGGCGCGGCGATCGACACTTCCGGCCTGATCCATCCCAAGGTCGAAGCCGAGATCGCCTTCGTGCTCAAGCGGCCGTTGAAGGGCCCGGGCTGCCATATCGGCGACGTGCTGGCGGCGACGGATTTCGTGCTGCCGGCGGTGGAGGTGATCGATTCGCGCTATGAGAACTTCCGCTTCGACCTGAAGAGCGTGATCGCCGACAACACTTCGTCGGCGCGCTTCGTCACCGGCGGCACCAGCCTGGGGGTGGAAGGGCTGGACCTGAAGAATCTCGGCGTGGTGCTGGAGAAGAACGGCGAAGTGGTGGCGACCGCCGCCGGCGCCGCCGTGCTGGGCCATCCGGCCAACAGCGTGGCGATGCTG
This sequence comes from Cupriavidus malaysiensis, assembly GCF_001854325.1. NCBI lineage: Bacteria > Pseudomonadati > Pseudomonadota > Betaproteobacteria > Burkholderiales > Burkholderiaceae > Cupriavidus > Cupriavidus malaysiensis. The sequence goes on along the minus strand of NZ_CP017755.1, from coordinate 2,191,347 downwards.
GCGAACATGCTGGGCGCGCGCGGGCGCGAGCTGCCGGCGGGCACCTTCATCATGACCGGCGGCGTGACGGAGGCGGTGGCGGTGGCCGCCGGCGACAACGTGACGGTGCGCTACCAGCGGCTGGGGTCGGTGTCGATGCGCTTTGTGTGAGGCTTGGGGGTGGGGTGGTGCCACGCGGCGGCAAGGCGTACGCAGACCTATTTGCCTTCGTCGTACCCCCGCGCCAGCCGTCCCGCCCTCACCCCTGGCGCCACGCGCCGGCAAGCCCCATCATGCAGACCAAGGCCAGCCAGACCACCCATCCAACCCATTCCAACCTGAAGGAGCCCACACCATGCCCATCATGCAAGTCTTCCTGATCGAAGGCCGCACCGAAGAACAGAAGGCCCGCCTGATCGCCGCGCTGACCGATGCGGCGGTCGAGTCGATCGGCGCGCCGCGCGAAACGGTGCGGGTGATGCTGCAGGAAATGCCCAAGGAGCACTTCGGCATCGGCGGCAAGACAGCCAAGGAGCTGGGACGCTGAAGCGAAGCCGGGAGGGCGGCACGCCGGCGGTCCGGCGGCGGCGACGCGCCGCCACGCGGACTGCCGCCGCGCCGGTCAGCCGCCGCTGACGCGTGCCAGGAAGGCCCGCGTGGACGCCTCGCGCGGGGCGTCGATGACCTGCGCGGGCGGGCCGGCCTCGACCACCACGCCGTCGCGCATGAAGACCACCTGGTCGGCCACTTCGCGCGCGAAGGCGATCTCGTGGGTCACCAGCATCATGGTCATGCCCTCGTCGGCCAGCGCGCGCATCACGCCCAGCACTTCGCCGACCAGTTCGGGGTCGAGCGCCGAGGTGGCTTCGTCGAACAGCATCACTTCGGGCTGCATGGCCAGCGCGCGTGCGATGGCGACCCGCTGCTTCTGCCCGCCGGAGAGCTTGTCGGGATAGGTGCCGGCGCGTTCGGCGAGGCCGACGCGCGCCAGCAGTTCCAGCGCCCGCGCGCGGGCTTCGGCCTTCGGGCGTCCGAGCACGGTCACCATGCCCTCCATGACGTTCTCCGCGGCGGTCATGTGGGGAAACAGGTTGAAGTGCTGGAACACCATGCCGGTGCGCGCGCGGAAGGCGGCCAGGGCGCGGTCGCCGAGCCTGGGACCGCCCGGCTGGTCGAAGTCGAAGCGGTGCGCGCCGACCTGGATGGTGCCGCCGCAGGGCGTGGTCAGCAGGTTGACGCAGCGCAGCAGGGTGGACTTGCCGGAGCCCGAGGGGCCGATCAGCGCGACCACCTCGCCCTTGCCGACCTCCAGGCTGATGTCGCGCAGCACGGTGACGTCGCCGAAGCGTTTCTTCAGGCCGCGGATCGAGATCATGGGTTCGGTTGGCATCGGCTCAGGCTCCCGTGGTTTTCGCTTCCAGCCGCTTGGCCAGCATGGTGGCGGGCAGCAGGATGGCGAAGTAGATCACGGCCACCAGGGTGTAGATCTCGAGCGGGCGATAGGTGTCGTGCGCGATCACCTGGCCCTGGTAGAGCAGGTCGGGCACCGCCAGCACCGACAGCAGCGAGGTGTTCTTGAGCTGCATGATGGACTGGCTGACCAGCGGCGGGGTCATGCGGCGGAAGGCCTGCGGCAGCACGATGCGGCGCATCACCTGCCCGCGCGTCATGCCGAGCGCCTGGCCGGCCTCGACCTGGCCCGGATCGATGGAGATGATGCCGCCGCGCACGATCTCCGAGTAGAAGGCGCCGCCGTACAGGGTCAGCGCCAGCACCGCGGCGGTGCCGGGCGTCAGCTCGATGCCGAGCAGCACCGGCAGCGCATAGTAGAACCAGATCAGCTGCACCAGCACCGGCGTGCAGCGGAACACTTCCACGAAGGCGCGCAGCGAGCCCGCCAGCAGCCGGCTCGACGAGACCCGCCCAAGGCCCACCAGGACCCCCACCAGCAGGCCGGAGACGATGACCACCGCGGTGTAGGCCAGCGTGGTCAGCACGCCGGCCGTGATGATGCCCCGGTACGCCCACAGCGAACCGAAATCCCACTGATACATGCTCGGCCCTCAGAAGCGGACTTGCGGCGGGAAGGCGGTGGGCGGCACGTTGGCCAGCTTCTGCATATTGCCGACGATGGTCTCGCGGATGCGGCCGGCCTTGCGTGCTTCGTCCAGCCAGGCATTGAGCGCGTTGACGAAGGCCGGGTCGGACTGCTTGCGCAGGCCGATGTTGGTGACCGCGGTCTGCGGCGGCGTGGGGTAGAGGATGTGGCCGATATTGGGCAGCTTGGCCAGCAGCGCGGTGGACAGCAGCACCACCAGGATCTGGCAGTCGACGCGGCCGGACTGCAGCGCCATGGTGGCGGCCGCCGAGGTCTCGAAGCGCTGCACGTTGGCGCGCGGCAGCAGCTGGGTGGCGAGCTGGTCGTGGTTGGAGCCGACGTCCACCGCGATGCGCATCTCGGGCACGTTGAGCTGCTCCCAGCGCTCGATGTTCAGCGACTTGCGCGCCACCACCGTGTGCAGGTTCTGGAACAGCGGATTGCTGAAGTCGACCGCCTCGCGCCGCTGCGGCGTGGGCGCCATGGCGAACTGGGCGTCGATCTTGTTGGTCTGCACGTCCAGCACGGCATTGCCCCAGGTGGTCTCCACCCATTCGACCTGCGCGCCCAGGTGCCTGGCCAGGTCGCGCCCGAAATCGATGCAGAAGCCGCGCCATTCGCCGGTGGCGAGGTCCTTGCTGAAATAGGGCGAAGCGCCGTTGATGGCGCCCAGGCGCACGCGGCCGGTGCGCTTGATGCGGGCCATGGTCGATTCGGGCTCGTCGGCGAAGGCCGGGGGGAGGGCGAGCGCCGAGCCGCTTGCGAGGGTGGCTTCGATGAACTGCCTGCGCGTGATCGCCATGTCGGGTTTCCTCTCTCTCTGTCGTGTGGATGCTGCCGTGGTTGTGGTGCCGATGGCCGGGTACGGCTGCCCGGGCGCCATCCTGGGGCCCGAGTGTAGCAGCAAGGTGGCGGCCGGCGGAATGGCTGCCAGCCCTGGGCGCGGCATGCCGAAGGACGGAAGCGAGTTCTGTGCCATGTGCCCGCCAGCCGCGCGCATCGGCCTGGTGCTTCCGCGCGGCGGCGAAGCTCAGTAGACTCACGCACAGGCCCGCGCCGCGTCCGCGCTGCGTCCCGGCCGCTTCGTCCCATTCTTCTTCCCACCCTTGCTGCGTCCCGCGCGGACGCGGGTTCGACGATATGAAAGTCGTAGTGATCGGCGGCGGCGTGATCGGCACGGCCACGGCGTACTGGCTCAACCGGCAGGGCGCCGAGGTGACCCTGGTCGAGCGCGAGCCCGACGTGGCGCGCCAGACCAGCGCCGGCAACGCGGGCGTGATCGCGCCCGGCTATGTCACGCCGTGGGCCGCGCCGGGCATGCCGGCCAAGATCCTGAAATACCTGCTGAAGCCGGCCGCGCCGGTCATCTTCCGGCCGCAGCTGAGCCTGCGCCAGTGGCGCTGGATCGGGCGCTGGCTGGGCAACTGCGAACTGGCGCGCTATCGCGTCAACAAGCTGCGCATGCAGCGCGTGGCCTACTACAGCCGCGCCTGCCTGCACGAATTCCTGCGCGACCACCCCCTCGACTACGGCCGCAGCCAAGGCTACCTGCAGCTGTTCCGCTCGCGCTACGACGAGGAGCTGGCCAGGCCGGCGCTGGCCTTGCTGGCCGAGGCCGGCATCCCGCACCGCCTGCTCGATGCCGCCCAGTGCGTCGAGATCGAGCCGGCGCTGGCGCGCGCGCCGGTGGCCCCGCTGTCCGGGCTCTACCTGCCCGAGGACGAGGCCGGCGACTGTGCGGTCTTCACGCGCGAACTGCGCGCCTTGTGCGAGCAGGGCGGCGTGCGCTTCCGCTTCGGCGCCCGCGTGGCGCGCCTCGAGGCGGCCGGCGGGCGGGTCAGTGCGGTGCAGCTGGAGCAGCTGGAGCCGCTGGAGCCGTTGGAGGCGGGGCCGCAGCGCCTGCCCTGCGATGCGCTGGTGATGGCCGCCGGGGTCGACAGCCACACCCTGCTGGACCCGCTGGGCATCGCCCTGCCGCTCTATCCGGTCAAGGGCTATTCGGCCACGCTGCAGATCACCGATGCCGAGGCCGCGCCACGCGCCGCCGTCATGGACGAGTCGCTCAAGACGGCCATCACGCGCATGGGCAACCAGGTGCGCGTGGCCGGCACCGCCGAGCTGGGCGACGACCGCCTGGCCCTGCGCGAGGCCAGCCTGAAGACGCTGCGCCAGGTCATGGCGGACTGGTTCCCGGGCGCCGGCGACATGGCCGGCGCGCGTTACTGGGTGGGCCGGCGGCCGATGACGCCGGACGGCCCGCCCATCCTCGGCCCGACCTCGCACGCCAATCTCTTCCTGAACGTGGGGCACGGCTCCACCGGCTGGGCCATGTCGATGGGATCCGGCCGCGTGGTGGCGGACCTGGTGCTCGGGCGCAAGCCGGAGATCGACCTGGACGGCCTCACGCTGGCGAGGTACTGAATCATGGCAGACGACATCGCTGACGGCCGGGCTCCGGGTCCGGGCCAGCCGGCGCTGGGCGTGGTGATGCTCGACACGGTGTTCCCGCGCCCGCCGGGCGATATCGGCAACCCAGCCACCTTTGCCTTCGCCACGCGCTACCAGCGGGTGCCGGCGGCTTCGCCGCGGCGCGTGGTGTTCGGGCAGGCCGAGGGCCTGGGCGGTGCCTTCGTCGAGGCGGCGCTGGCACTGCAGGCACAGGGCTGCCAGGCCATCGTCACCAGCTGCGGCTTCCTTGCGCTGCACCATCGCGAGATGGCGGCGGCGCTGCGGGTGCCGTTCGCCAGCTCGGCGCTGTGCTGGCTTCCCACGCTGTACCAGGTGTGCGGCGGCCCCGAGGCGGTCGGCGTGCTGACGGCTTCGGCCGGCGCGCTCAGCGATGCGCACCTGGAAGCGGTCGGCGGATCGGCGCGCTCGCCGCGCGCGGGCATGGACGAGGCCGGCGAGTTCGCCCGCGTGATCCTCGGCAACCAGCCCGAGGGCGATATGGCGCGTGTCGGGCAGGAGGTGGTGGAGACGGCGGTGCGCTTTGCCGCCGCGCATCCGCGCTTGCGGGCGCTGGTGCTGGAATGCACCAATATGCCGCCCTATGCGGCCGAGATCGCGCGGCGCTGCCGGCTGCCGGTGTTCGACCTGGTGTCACTGGCACGCCAGCTGATGGCCGGCGCGGCAGCACGCTAGACAGAATGTATTGAGTCCACGCGTTCGTGATTCAGGGCACCAGCGCGGCGCCGGGCCACGGCGGCGCCGCGCGGCGGACCGCGGTCGCCAATGATCGCCTACGGCAGCTGCGCGGGCGGCACCGCCTCGAAGGTGGGCGGGGCGAACAGGTTGCCCTGGAACTGCTCGACGCCGGCGTTGCGCAGCCAGTGGTATTCGTCCACCGTCTCGACCGCTTCGGCGATGACACCGACGCCGAGCGTCCGGCAGGTCTGCACCAGCTTCGGCACCAGCTCGCGCAGGCGCGCGTCGACGTGCGTGCCCAGCGCAGTCCGCCGGCCCAGCTTGACGTAGTCGGGGCGGATGGCGGCGACCAGGTTGGCACCGGCCAGCCCGCCGCCGATTTCGCTGAGCGCCAGCCCCATGCCCAGCTCGCGCAAGGGCTGCATGCGCCGGGCATAGGCTTCGGGGCGTTCCACGATCTCGTCGACCTTGCTTTCCAGCACCAGGCGGCCGCCATCGAAGCCCAGCGCCTGTGCCGTCGACAGGGTGCGCGCGAGCGCGGCCTGCGCGTCGGCGTCCTCGCTGACGAAGCTGTTGATATGCAGGCGCTGGCCGATGCGCAGCCGGGCCGCGGTACGCATGGCGGCGGTACGGCACTCGTCGTCGAAGCGATGGATCTCGTTGGGCGGCACCGCGCGCAGGACGGGCGCCGCGTTGCCGTCCCGGCGTCCGCGCACGAAGGCCTCGTAGGCCACCACGCAGCGGTGCCGGACGTCGACGATGGGCTGGAAGGCGAAGGAGTAGCCGGGCAAGGCCTGGCCGTCGGTGTCGCCCGGCAGCGATGCCGGCGTCGCCGGCGGGGCCTGGCTGTCGCCGTCGCCGCCATTGGCCTCGCGCAGCATGGAGGCGGCCAGGCGCCGGCCGAACGCGGTCACGTAGCCGGCCGGGGTCAGGTCCAGGTCGGTCTCGCCGTTCGGGTTGGCCACGCCGCGGCGGCGCAGCAAGCCGGCGCGCAGCAGGCGCTCGACCTGCGTGCCCGGGATCAGGCGGTGGCCGTTCGGGGCGCACTCGTCCTGCAGCAGCGCGCCCTGGACCGGCGCGCCCCATGGCGTGAGGGACAGATACAGGCGTGCGCCGTGGGCGACGCGTTTGAGGAGTTCGATGCGCTGCATGGTGCCTCGCCGTCAGGAATGACGTCCGGGCGGACGTGTACAGCGGAGGCGCGGGGAGACGGCGCGCGCGCGCGACCGCCGTGGTGACGGCTGGCTGCGCGACTGGGTCGTCCGGCTTGAAGGCATGGCAATGTCTCGGTCTTTCTTGTCCGATCTCGCAGGGGTCAGGGGGAGGCCCTGCCGGCCGCCGGCCTGGCGGGGCCGGTGGCGAGGGGCGGTTCCGGGGTGCGTGCGGCGGCGTGCCCGGGAGAGGCGGCCTGCCGGCTTGCTGAGCGTCGAGATCGCATGCTTTAACGGACGCCGCGCCTCGTACTTGACCCCACACTCGAAGGGAAGGACACGGCAGGCCCGCCCCAGGCCTGGCAAGGGGCGAGCCCGGCACCTGGCAGGCGGCAGGTGGGATGGGGCGCGTGCATTCCGCTGCGCCGCTGCCTAGTATCTAGAGTCGGCCCCGCCGGCGGGCGCGCGATGCGCGCCGCGCGGCCGGGGCATGCGGCCGGGGACGGCAAGGGGGCGGCATGGAAGCAGGGCGGCCAGGCGGGACGGGCGGGGAGCCCCCGCGGCAGGAAGGGGGCGCGGGCGGAGTATCCGGCGAGGTACCGGGCGAAGCGGCGGAGGCCCCGTTTTCGCCGCTGGAGTCGCGCCGGCACCAGATGTTCCCGCAACTTTCGGCGGCGGACATCGAGCGCATGCGCCGTTTCGGCGAGGTGCGGCGCTGGCGCGCGGGCGAAAACCTGTTCTCCATCGGCGACCGCGGCCGCGGCATGTTCGTGGTCCTGAGCGGCCGCGTCGCGGTGGTCCAGCGCGACGGGCTCGGCCGCTCCAGCACGGTGGTCGAGGAAGGGCCCGGACAGTTCCTTGCCGAGGTCGGCCAGTTGAGCGGCAAGCCGGCGCTGGTCGATGGAGTCGCGGTCGCCGACACCGAGGCGCTGGCGATTCCGCCCGAACGCCTGCGCGCGCTGCTGGTGGCCGAGGCCGAACTGGGCGAGCGCATCATGCGCGCGCTGATCCTGCGTCGCGTGGGCCTGATCGAGCGCGGCAGCGGGCCGGTGCTGGTCGGGCGCGGCGCGTCGCCGCGGCTGCTGGCGCTGCAGGCCTTCCTGCGCCGCAACGGCCATCCCCATACCGTGCTCGACGTCGAAGCCGACCCGCAGGCACGTGCGCTGCTGGGCGGCTGCGCGCTGGAGCCGGCCGACCTGCCGCTGGTACTGTGCCCGGGCGGCCATGTACTGCGCGCGCCGGATGAAGGGCAACTGGCTTCCTGCCTGGGTTTGCTGCCCGACTTCGATCCCGAACACATCTACGATGTGGTGGTGGCCGGTGCCGGGCCCGCCGGCCTGGCGACCGCGGTCTATGCCGCTTCCGAAGGCCTGTCGGTGGCGGTGATGGACGAGCGCGCCCCGGGCGGCCAGGCCGGCGCCAGCGCGCGCATCGAGAACTACCTGGGCTTTCCCACCGGCATCTCCGGGCAGGCACTGGCCGGCCGCGCCTTGGCGCAGGCGCTCAAGTTCGGTGCCCACCTGGCCATCCCGCTGTCCGTGCGCGCGCTGCGCTGCGACCGCTTCCCCTTGCGCCTGGTGCTTGCCGACGGCCGCGAGGTGGCGACGCGCACCGTGGTCATCGCCAGCGGCGCGCAATACCGGCGCCCGGCCATCGACGGGCTGGAGCGCTTCGAGGGCAGCGGCGTCTACTACTGGGCTTCGCCGGTCGAGGCCAGGCTGTGCCAGGACGAGGAAGTCATCCTGGTCGGCGGCGGCAATTCGGCCGGACAGGCCGTGGTCTACCTGGCCACGCACGCCGCGCGCGTCCACCTGATGGTGCGCGGGCCCGGTCTGGAGGCCACCATGTCGCGCTACCTGATCGACCGCATCGCCGGCCTGCCCAATGTGCGCCTGTGGACCGGCACCGAGGTGACCGGGCTGGACGGCAGCGCCTGGCTCGACCACATCCGCTGGCGCTGCCGCGCCGACGGCGAGCACGACGGCGCGCTGCGCCATCTCTTCCTCTTCGTCGGCGCCGCGCCGAACACGGCCTGGCTGCGCGACTGCCCGGTGGGCGTGGATGCGCACGGCTTCGTGCGCACCGGTGCCGACGCCGGGCAGGAGGCTCCGCTGCAGACCAGCGTGCCGGGCGTGTTCGCCATCGGCGATGTGCGTGCCGGTTCCACCAAGCGGGTCGCCGCGGCGGTCGGCGAGGGCGCGGCGGTGGTGGCGCAGATCCACGCCTATCTGGCCGGGCTGGCGGGACGTCCGGCGCGGGTCTGCTAGCGAGTCAGCTGGCGAGTCAGCTGGCGAGTCAGCTGGCGAGTCAGCTGGCGAGTCAGCTGGTGAGTCTGCTGGCGCGCCTTCCAGTGCCACGGGCGGGCGTGACGCGCGCTCGGCCGGCGTGCGGGTCATCCTCGGCGGTGCTGGCGGGGCGCAAGCCCAGGATGCGCGGGATGCCTGCCAGGCGGTGATTTCACCAAGCAATGTGTCGAATGAGCCTCGATCGAGGCGGGGATAGTCCCGTCCTATCGCCCATTGATAGTCTTATGCAATCACTCCGCTAGATACAATGAATTTCACAAATATAGGCGGGATCGACACAATGAGGCCTTCGCTGCATCACGCAGCCACAACCCAACCGACCAGGAGTGATATCCATGCTGCAATCCCGCGAAGGCCAGCGCGTTCCCGCCGTCTCGTTCCGCGTGCGTGAAAACAATGAGTGGAAGACCGTGACCACGGCCCAGCTGTTCGACGGCAAGACCGTGGTGGTGTTCTCGCTGCCCGGCGCCTTCACGCCGACCTGTTCGTCGACCCATCTGCCGCGCTACAACGAGCTGGCGCCGGTGTTCGCCAGGCATGGCGTGGACGACATCCTGTGCGTCTCGGTCAACGACACCTTCGTCATGAACGAGTGGGCCAAGGACCAGGAGTCGGAAAACATCACCATGATCCCCGACGGCAACGGCGAGTTCACCGAAGGCATGGGCATGCTGGTGGACAAGGCCGACCTCGGCTTCGGCAAGCGCAGCTGGCGCTATGCGATGCTGGTCAAGGACGGTGTGGTGCAGAAGATGTTCATCGAACCGGAAGAGCCGGGCGACCCGTTCAAGGTGTCGGACGCCGACACCATGCTCAACCACATCGCGCCCAACGCCAAGCGCCCCGACCAGGTGGTGGTGTTCTCCAAGGTGGGCTGCTCGTTCTGCGCCAAGGCCAAGCAATTGCTCGACGACAACGGCTTCGACTACATCGACGTGCCGCTCGAGAACAAGATCCGCGGCAAGGTGCTGGGCGCCGTGTCGGGCACGATGACCGCGCCGCAGGTCTTCATCAACGGCAAGCTGGTCGGCGGCGCCGAGGCGCTCGAGCAGTACCTGGCACGCTGAGCGCCGCTGCCCGCCGCGTGCCCGCGGCGGCGCGGCCAGGCTGCCGGACCCAGTCGCCGGACCCAGTCGCCGGACCCGATGGCAGCGTGCTGCCATCCCGCCCGTCGATTCGCCGATTCGCCGATTCGCCGATTGGCGCGCGCGCCAGGCGCCGCCGTCCGATCGCCCCCGTCACGCACCATCCCCAGAACCCACCGGAGCCGCCGGGCCTTCCCGGCATCCGTACCTTTCGAGGAGCAGAATCCATGCAAACCATCGTCACCGACGTCGCCGTGATCGGTGCCGGCACCGCCGGCCTCGCCGCTTACCGGGCCGCCAAGGCCGCCGGCAAGCGCGCCGTGATCATCGAGGGCGGTCCCTACGGTACCACCTGCGCCCGCGTCGGCTGCATGCCCTCCAAGCTGCTGATCGCGGCCGCGGAGGCCGCGCACGAGATCCGCCATGCCGCGCCCTTCGGCGTGCATGTGGACGGCGCGGTGCGCATCGACGGGCGCGAGGTGATGGCGCGCGTCAAGCGCGAGCGCGACCGTTTCGTCGGCTTCGTCGTGCGCGGCGTGGAAGGGTTCGACGAGGCGGACCGCCTGCGCGGCTATGCGCGCTTCATCGACAACACCGTGCTGCAGGTCGGTGACAGCGTCACCGTGCGGGCCAGCCGCGTAGTGATCGCCACCGGCTCCAGCCCGGTGGTGCCCGAGCCTTTCCGCGTGTTCGGCGACCGCCTGGTGGTCAATGACGATGTGTTTTCCTGGGATGACCTGCCGCGCAGCGTGGCGGTCTTCGGCCCCGGTGTGATTGGCCTGGAGCTGGGCCAGGCACTGTCGCGCCTGGGGGTGCGGGTGCGCGTGTTCGGCGTGCGCGGCGGCGTCGGCCCGCTCACCGACCCGGCGGTCAAGGCGGCGGCCCTGCAGGTCTTCCGCGAGGACTTCTACCTCGATCCGGACGCCCGCGTCAGCGAGATGCGGCGCGAGGGCGACGAGGCGGTGATCCGCTATACGGATACGGCAGGGCGCGAGGTCACGGAGCGCTTCGACTACGTGCTGGCCGCCACCGGCCGCGCTCCCAACGTGCGCGGGCTGGGCCTGGAGAACACCGGGCTGGCGCTCGATGCGCGCGGCGTGCCGGTGTTCGATGCGGCCACCCTGCAATGCGGCAGCGCGCCGGTCTTCCTGGCCGGCGACGTCAACGACGTGCTGCCGCTGCTGCACGAGGCCGCCGACGAAGGCAAGGCGGCCGGCGAGAACGCCGCTGCCTGGCCCGCGCTCAAGCCGCTGGCACGCCGCGCGCCGCTGGCGGTGGTGTTTTCCGATCCGCAGATCGCCATGGTGGGCCGGCGCTTCGCCGACCTGGCCGAGGGCAGCTTCGTCACCGGCGAGGTCAGCTTCGAGGACCAGGGCCGCAGCCGCGTCATGCTGAAGAACCGTGGCCTGATGCACGTCTACGCCGACCGCGCCGATGGACGCTTCCTCGGCGCCGAGTGGAGCGGCCCGCGCGCGGAGAACATCGCGCACCTGCTGGCCTGGTCGTACCAGCAGGGCCTGACCATCGAGCAGATGCTGGCCATGCCCTTCTACCACCCGGTGGTGGAAGAGGGCCTGCGCACCGCGCTGCGCGACGCCGCGGCGAAGCTGCAGGCGGCGTGAGGGCTTGAGGGCGTGAGGGCGTGAGGGCCTGGCGACGAACGCCGCCGCGCTCAGCGCGCGGGCCCGGCGTGGCGGTCGCCACCGCCGCCGCCGTCGACGCGGCGCGCCAGGAAGCCGGCGATGCATGCGCTGATGCGCGCCGGGTCTTCCAGGCTGGGCAGGTGGCCCATGCCCGCCAGGGTCTGGTGTTCCGCGCCCGGCACCGTCGCCGCCAGGTGGTGGCAGCGCTGCTGGATGTGGGGAAAGTCGAGGTCGCCGCACAGCACCAGGGTCGGCACGGCGATCTCGCCGAGGCGGTGGAACATCGGCTGGATATCCTGGTCCGCGCCGAACGGCCGCGCGCGCAGTGCGATGCCGTTCATGGCGAGAAACAGATCGCGCGCGGGCCCGGCCACGCGGCCTTCCGCGGCCAGCGGCCCGTCCAGCCACAGGCGCGCCTGCGAGGCATTCCGGCGATCGATGTCGCCGGACGCTTCGGCGTCGCGGGCCTGGGCCAGCAGTTCCGCCACCACGGGGGCATGGACCGGCTCGGGAGCGCCGGCGATGCTCGGGGCGATCAGCACCAGGGCCCGCACCCGCGCCGGGTGCCGCAGCGCGGCATCGAGCGCGATGCGGCCGCCCAGGGAGCAGCCGACCAGGACCGCCGGGGCGCCATCCGCGGTGGCATCCAGCACCGCCAGCAGGTCGTCCAGGGCCGAGAAATCCTCCGGCTCGGCGCGGCTGCCGCCGAAGCCGCGGCGGTCATAGGCGATTGCCTTATGAGTGGCGCCGATGGCGTCCTGCTCGGTACGCCACATGCGCCGGTCGCATACATTGGCATGGAGAAAGACGACGGGGGCGCCGCTGCCGGCGATTTCAGTCGCGAGCTCGGCGCGCCCGGAGGCGATGTGGCGGATCGAAGTCATGTCTTGGCCGGTGTCGGCGCAGCGTAAGGCACACGCGGGCATTCTGCCCGAGATCCGCCTTTGCCGGCGCGGGGGCGTGGCGCCGGCCGCGCGGCCGGCATGCCCGGCCATGCCCGGCGCGCTGGGGCGACGCTGCGGTAAGCCCTTGAATGGCAATGGATTCCACTGGCGCGAAGACTGCTAAGATGCCGTCCAAGGAGCCACGACCATGCAACGAAAGACCTTCAAGGACATGCAATGCCCGATCGCCCGCAGCCTGGAGCGCGTGGGCGAATGGTGGAGCATCCTGATCCTGCGCGAGGCCTTGTACGGCTCGACCCGCTTCGACGATTTCCAGCGCAACCTCGACATCGCGCCCAATATGCTGACGCGCCGCCTGGCCGGGCTGGTCGAGGCGGGCCTGCTGGAGCGGCGCCAGTATTCCGCACGGCCGCCGCGCTTCGAATATGTGCTGACCGAGCGCGGCCACGACTTCCAGCCGGTGCTGCTCGCCTTGCTGGCCTGGGGCAACCGGCACTTCGCGCCCGAGGGCGCCAGCGTGCAATTGGTCGACAAGGCCAGCGGCCGCCCGGTCGAGCCGCGCCTGGTCGATGCCGCCAGCGGCGAGCCGATCGGCTTCGCCCGCCATGCGCTGGTGCCAGGGCCGGCGGCCAGCGAGGGCATGCGGCGGCGGCTGGCGGCGGCGGCCTCCCACCTGGCTGCGCAGGCTTCGGAGGGCGCGGCGCCTGCAGCGCAAGGGGAGGCCGCGCCGGTCATGGAGGCGTCGGGGAGCTAGTCCACTGCGCCCGCAGCGTCGCCAGGACATCGTCAGGACATCGCCAGGACATCGCCAGGATCAGAGCCCTGACAGGCGCGGTTCCCGCTTCTCCAGGAAAGCCCGCGTGCCCTCGCGCGCATCGGCCGAGGCCGCGGCGATCATGAACTGCATCCCCTCGATCGCCAGCCCTTCATCGATCGTCACGTTGATGCCGCGCGTCACGGCGCGCAGCGCAGCCGTCACCGCGCGCGGCGCATGGCGGGCGATGCGGTCGGCCAGCGCCAGGCAGGCCGGCAGCAGTTCGGCGGCCGGCACCACCTGGTTGATCAGGCCGATACGGCGGGCGGTGTCGGCATCGATGGCGTCGCCGGTGAGGATCATCTCGATGGCGCGCTTGCGGCCGACGTGGCGCGGCAGCCGTTGCGTGCCGCCGAATGTCGGAGGGAAGCCGAGACGGATCTCGGGTTTGGAGAAGGTGGCGTGGGTGGCGGCCACGGCCAGGCTGCACGCCTCGACCACCTCGCAGCCGCCGCCGAAGGCGAGGCCGTTGACGGCGGCGATGACGGGCTTCGGATAGGTCTCCAGGCGCCGCGTCAAGGCCTGCCCGCGCAGCAGGAACTCGCGATGGGCCTGCTCCGGCGAGATGGCGATGTCCGGCGCGAAGCCGGCGATGTCGGCGCCGGCGCTGAAGGCGCGCTCGCCCTGGCCGGTCAGGATCACGGTGCGCACGGCCGGATCGGTTTCGAGCGCATCGAGATGTCCCATCAGCTCGTCGATCAGGCCATAGCTGAGCGCGTTGAGCTTGGCGGGCCGGTTCAGTGTCAGCAGCACGTGCTGGCCGTGCTGCCGGGTGTCGACGTAGGAAGTCATGCTGGTGTCTCCTGGAAGGAAAGGTCCGCAGGCTGGCCCTGGGGCCGGTACGGGCGAAAGTCAAACTTTGTCAGCGGCCCGGCAGGCGAGCGTCTGGCGTCACGTGTGCGGCCTGCATCACGCGCCGGTGTCGGGTAGAATCCCGCTTTCCGGGCGCGTCCGCCATCGCGATATCTCCGCTGTCATCTGCAGGCCGTGGTGCCATTGTTGGCGCGATCGTTCCGTTCTGCCCGGAACTGTCGTCATCTCCGCTATTCCAGCCGCTCATGTCCAAGCCGAGTCCTGTCGCGGCGGCCGCGCTGCGCGCCATGTCGCTCGAAGCCATCCGCGGCTTCGAATGCGCCGCCCGCCTGCTGTCCTTCACCGCGGCGGCCGACGAGCTGTGCCTGACCCAGTCCGCCATCAGCAAGCAGGTCAAGAGCCTGGAAGACGTGCTGGGCACGGCGCTGTTCGTGCGCGGCGGCAAGGGCTTGAGCCTGACGCCGCAGGGGCGGGAGTTCTACGCGGCGGCGCGGGCCGCCGTGGAGGGCCTCGCCGAGGCCTGTGTGCGCCTGCTGGCCGCCGAGCGCAGCACGGTCACGGTCACCACCACGCCGTCGTTCGCCGCGCTGTGGCTGGTGCCCAAGCTGGCGCGCTTCCAGGTGCTGGCGCCGGATATCGACGTGCGCGTCGATGCCTCGGAGGCCAATGCCAACCTGGAGCGCGAGGGCTTCGACCTGGGCATCCGGCTGTGCGCCGTGGACGGCTCCGAAGCGCCGCTGCTGCGTGAGCGTGTGATGCTGATGGCGGCGCCCGAGGTGGCGGCGCGCATCCGCACGGCGGCCGACCTGCTGCGCACGCCGCTGCTGGTCTACCACGATCCGGCCGGACGCTTTCCGTGGATGTCGTGGACGGACTGGTACCCGCGCCTGGGCCTGGCGCATTCGCCCGGCCAGCCCTGCCTGTACTTCTCGGAGTACGAGCACGTGCTGCGGGCCGCCGCCCAGGGGGCCGGGGTGGCCATCGGCCGCACGCCGCTGGCGCTGCCGCTGCTGGCCCAGGGACGCCTGCGCGTGGTGCTGCCGGAGCACGCGGCCGACGGCATCGGCTATCGCTTCGTGGTGGCCCCGCAGGCGCAGGCGCGTCCCGCCGTGGCGCGCTTCCGCCAATGGGTCGAAGCCGAACTGGCGGCGCAGGTGATCGGCGAGCCCGGCTGAGACGTGCCGCCCGCCTCGGCGGCAGAGGGTGGGTGCCGCTGGATTCCGGCCGCGCCGGCGACGCTCCGGATGTGCTCCGTGCCAGGCTTTGAAACAGCTTGAAACCCGCCGAAACGGAATCCAACTATCGGGAACTCCCCGGTATGGCGTAGAACAAAAACTCAGAAGAAAGCAGCGGCGCACGGCCGCTACCAACCACAGGAATTGAACGCAGTGATGAGCTTGTCCCAGCGCCGTACCGAGATCGACCTGATCCGCGGCATCGCGCTGATCTTCATCGTGGTGGACCACGTCAACGGCAGCGTGCTGGGCGACTACACCATCCGCAACTTCGTCTTGTTCGACGCCGCCGAGATCTTCGTCTTCCTGGCGGGCTACTCGGCCGCCTCGGCCTACCTGGCGATGGAAGCCCGCCACGGCGCGGGCATCGCCGGCAGCCGCCTGCGCCGGCGCAGCTGGGTGATCTACCAGGCTTTCCTGCTGACGGCCGTGCTGATGCTGGTGTTCGGCCTGCTGCTGGCGGCCTGCCGCATCCCGGCGCCGGCGATCCGCTCGACCGAGGCGCTGGTGTTCCAGGCCCACCCCGTCACCACGCTGCTGGAGCTGGTCAGCTTGTCGCGCCAGCCCTTCGTCTCGGACGTGCTGCCGATGTACGCGGTCTTCATCGGGCTGGCGCCGCTGGCGGTGCGGGCCGCGCGCGCGCGGCCGCTGGCCTTCGTCGGCTGCAGCGTGGCCTTGTGGCTGATGGCGCCGGTGCTGACGCCGCTGCTGCCCAGCAGCGAGGGCACTGGCTGGTCCTTCAATCCCTTTGCCTGGCAGTTGATGTTCGGCCTGGGCCTGCTGTCGCGGCTGCGTCCCGACGTGATGCTGCCGCAGCGGGTGCTGGGCCGTTCGCTGCTGACGGCCGTCGCCATCGGCATCACCTTGTGCAGCGTGCTGCTGGCCTACCTGTGGATGCGGCCGCACGTCTACGAGCCCTGGCTGCCGGCCTGGGTGCCGGTGCTGGCGTTCCCGCTGCCCAAGCAGAGCCTGGCCGCGCTGCGGCTGGTCAGTTTCCTCGGGATCGCCTGGCTGGTCTACCTGGCGGCCCGCGCCGGCTGGGTGGCGCGGCTGGCGCAGTGGATGGGGCCGGTGGTGCAGATCGGCCGGCACAGCCTGTTCTGCTTCGTCTTCGGCGCTTCGCTGTCGGTAGTGATCGAAGGCTTCACCTACGGCGTGGCCGGTGGCAGGCCGCCGCGCCCGGTCGCGCTCACCGGCGACCTGATCGCCGTGGCGCTGCTGCTGGGGATCGGTGGCTGGTGGGGGCGCCGCAAGGAAGCGCGCCGCCTCGCCGCGCGCAGCCAGGCGGCCTGAACACGGCGCGAGCGGCCCGAGCGGCCGCCGCCGCATGGTCTAGACTCCTTGGTGACTGCGGCCCTGCCGGGCCGCGCATTGCCACCGCGGCCGGCGCGCCTGGCCGCGTCCGCAGGGAGCCGATCATGATGCTCGAGTGGGATGCCTACCGCAAGCAGTTGCTGGCCACCATCGCCGACATGGCCAAGCTCAGCCCGCAGACCGTGCAGGGCTACGGCCATCTCAGCGAGGCCGGCGCCAAGACCGGCCACCTGGATGCCAAGACGCGCGAACTGATCGCGCTTGCCGTGGCGGTCACGCGGCAGTGCGACGGCTGCATCGCCGTGCATGCGGAGGCCGCCGCCAAGCGCGGTGCCACGCGCGAAGAGGTGATGGAAGCGCTCGGCGTGGCGATCGCCGTGAACACCGGCGCCGCGCTGGTCTACTCGGCGCGCGTGATGGACGCCTTCGCCTCCCGTACTGCCTGAATTCCCTGCGGCGCCGGCGCGCCGTGCGCCGCCAGGGCCGCCTGCACGCGCTCGCGCAGCACCGGCAGCAGGTCGCGCGCGAACCAGGGATGGTGCTGGAACCAGCCCTGGTTGCGCGGCGAGGGATGGGGCAGCGGCATGCAGCCGGGTCCGTAGTCCGCGCAGGCGGCCACGGTCTCGGTCAGGCTGGCGCGCGCGGCGCGGCCGAGGAAGCGGCGTTGCGCGTATTGCCCGAGCAGCAGCGTGAGCCGGATCCCGGGCAGCCTGGCCAGCAGCGTATCCAGCCACAGCGGCGCGCACTCGCTGCGCGGCGGCAGGTCGCCGCTCTTGCCGCGGCCCGGGTAGCAGAAGCCCATCGGTACCAGCGCGATGCGCGAGGCGTCGTAGAAGACGCTGTCGTCCACCCCCATCCACTGCCGCAGGCGCGCGCCGCTGGCGTCGTCCCAGGGGATGCCGCTGGCATGCACGCGCGCGCCCGGCGCCTGCCCGACCACCAGGATGCTTGCGCCGGCGCCCGCCTGCAGCACGGGGCGCGGGCCCAGCGGCAGGGCGTCGGCGCAGGCGCGGCAGGCGCGGATCTCGGCAAGCAGGCTGTCGAGGTCGCCGCACGCGGGCGCGGCGGGCAGGTCGGGTCGGCGGGGCATGGGCGCGTGCCGCGCGCGGCGGCTCGGGGGAGTCGGGGGGGGGCTCAGCGGGCTCAGGGGACGATGGACAGGAACAGGTAGGCGGCGAAGATGGCCAGGTGCACCACGCCTTGCAGGATGGTGGTCCGGCCCAGCCCCAGTGTCAACGTCGACACGACCACGGTCAGCGCCAGCAGCACCATCTCCTTCGGACCGAGGCCCAGCGTCAGCGGCTGGCCCACCACGATGAAGACAGCGGCGACGGTGGGAATGGTCAGCCCGATGCTGGCCAGCGCCGAGCCCAGCGCCAGGTTCATGCTGGTCTGCAGGCGGTCCGCCTGCGCCGCGCGCAGCGCTGCCAGGCCTTCCGGCAGCAGCACCATGGCCGCGATGATGATACCGACCACCGCGGCGGGAGCGCCGGCCCGCGCCACCGCCGATTCGACCACCGGCGACAGCACCTTGGCCAGGCCGACCACGGCCACCAGGCACACCATCAGCAGCGCCAGGCTGGACAGCGCGACGCGCACCGGCGGTGGCGGCGCATGCACGGTTTCGTCGGAGACCCCGGCAATCAGGAAGTAGTCGCGGTGGCGCAGCGTCTGCACGAAGACGAAGACGCAGTACAGCACCAGCGCGATGATGCCCGAGAAGGCGAGCTGGGGCGGCGACAGTACCGGGCCCGGCACCGTGCTGGTGTAGTTGGGCAGCACCATGGTCAGGGTCATCAAGGCGGCCAGCACGGCCAGCGCCGCGGTCGCGCCCGGCGCCTTGAAGGCCTGCTCGCGGTGGCGCAGGCCGCCCACGAACAGGCACAGGCCGACGATGCCGTTGCACAGGATCATCACGGCGGCGAACACCGTATCGCGCGCCAGGGCCGCCTTCTCGGGGCCGGACGACAGCATCACCGAGACGATCAGCGAGACCTCGATGACGGTCACGGCGATCGCCAATACCAGCGTGCCGAAGGGTTCGCCGACGCGGTGGGCCACCACCTCGGCGTGGTGCACCGCGGAGAAGACCGCGCCGGCCAGCGCCAGCGCCGCGATCCAGAGCAGCCAGGCCTGGCCGGGCAGGGCGGTGTGGGCGCCGAGCACGGCCCAGGCGCCCAGCGGCGCCCAGATCGTCCATGCCGGCAGTTTGTTCGAAGCCAATGCCATCCCGTTGATTTCCTTTCCTGTGTCGAGTGATCTTTGTGTTGTTCTCGGATGTCTGTCCAGCGCCATGTGATGGATTCGATAGATCCGCGTGGCGTCTGTCTTGGACCAGGGGTAAGGCAGGGAAGATGGCCTATGGTTCCGCGAAATTTGAAGATTTTCGACTCATATAGTGGAAGTTTTCTTCGAATGATCGGAGGGTGGCGCCGTTTCACGGTAGGTTTTCATCGATCCGCGAAGTGGCGCAAACTTTGCCTGAGCGCATCCACGTGCCGCCGCCGCGCGGGTCTGGCGGGGCGGTTTGCCGGCTTCCCAATCCGCATTCGTCCGCCCTACAATCCGCGTCGCGCGCGAGCCGTAAGAGCCGCAACGGCGGGCAGGACGGCGCGCCCCTGGTCCGGCACAGGTCCCCCGGGGATCACAGAACAAGGAATCCGATGAAACAGTCTCTTGCCGCCGCGCTGGCGCTGACCGCCGCGCTGTCGGCTTCGTTCGCCGCCGCGCCGGCGCTGGCCGCCTATCCCGACCATCCCGTCACGCTCGTGGTGCCCTATGCGGCCGGCGGCAGCAATGACCTGGTGGCGCGCGTGCTTGGCCAGCGCCTGTCGCGCGAACTGGGCGTCTCGGTGGTGGTGGACAATGCGCCCGGCGCCAGCGGCACCATCGGTGCTGTCAAGACCGTCAATGCCGCGCCGGACGGTTATACGCTGCTGCTGGGGTCGAACAGCGAGATCTCGATCGCGCGCTTGACCAACCCGCGTATCCGCTACGACGGCCAGCGCGACCTGGTGCCGCTGCGCATGGTCGGGTCCCAGCCGATGGTGCTGGTGTCGGGCGCGCAGTCGGGCATCCGCGGCATCGACGGCTTCCTGGCGCTGGCCAAGAGCCACAAGCCGGTCAACTACGGCACCTCGGGCATCGGTACGCCGCTGCACCTGTCGGGCGAGCTGATCCGCAGCGCCAGCAAGGTCAATATGGCCCACGTGCCCTACAAGGGGGGAGCGCCGGCCATTGCCGACCTGATGGCCAACCAGATCGAGCTGGGCGTGCTGGTGCTGTCCACCGCGCTGCCGCAGATCAAGTCGGGCAAGCTGCAGGCCATCGGCGTGACCTCGGCGGCGCGCTCGCACGCGGCGCCCAACATCCCGGCGCTGGCCGAGAACAAGGCCCTGGCGGGCATCGACATGCGGCTCTGGTTCGGCGTGTTCGCGCCGGCGGCGACGCCCAAGGCGGTCACCGACCGGCTGTCGGAAGCGCTCGCGCACGCCATCAACGATCCCGAGGTCAAGGGCAGGCTGTCCGAGGCGGGCGTCGACATCGACGCCAAGGATGGGGCGGCCTTCCGCGCCTTCATCGCCAAGGAGACCGAGGCCTACCGCAAGATCGTCAGCGAGGCCAATATCCAGGAGTGAGGCGGGCCGCCGGCCGTCGGCGGCCCCTTTGACCGGCCGGCCGGCGCCGGCCATCGTCAGTCGGTGGTGCTGGGGCTCCAGTAGGCCTGCGAGACGAAGGGTTTGAGCACCAGTCCCTCGACCACGCGGTCGAGTTCGTCCGAGTCCACCGAGGTGCTCAGCAGGGTGGCGACGATTTCCACGTCGTCCTCGCCGAAAGTCTCCACATCGAGGTCGCCCACCGGGTAGTTGGCATGCTCGAGGCTGTCCTCCAGCGCGGCCAGCGCCTGCTTGCCGTGCTCGCGCGGGGCGATCACGCGCATCTGGTAGGTGACTTCGGTCGAGGCGTCGTCGATCGGTGCGCGGTTGATGGTGTTGACCACCGGGCGCAGCAGCGTGTTGGCGGCCAGCACGAACAGCGAGGCGAGCAGGGCTTCGGCGGCAAAGCCGGCGCCGGCGCAGGCGCCCACCGCGGCGGAGCCCCACAGCGTGGCGGCCGTGTTCAGCCCGCGCACATTGATGCCTTCCTTCATGATGGCGCCGGCGCCGAGGAAGCCGACGCCGGATACCACGTAGGCGATCACCCGCACGGCACCGTCGCCGCCGCCCAGGCGGCAGGCCAGGTCGACGAAGACGGCGGCGCCGACCGCCACCAACGCATTGGTGCGCAGCCCCGCGGTACGTTGCCGGAACTGGCGTTCCAGCCCGATCGCGGAGCCGAGCACGAATGCGAGGGCGAGGCAGGTCAGGGTGTCCAGCAGCGGCAGCCACTGGAAGTTGTTGATCATGCGCACAGAAACGTTCTCCTTTGCCGCCACCGGTCGGCGGGCGCGGTCGCGGGCATCCGCCCGCAAGGCTAGCCGGCGCCCGTGGCAGGCGCGTGACGCATCCGCCGGCGCGCGCGGGCGCGCCAGCGGTGCGGTCGATGAGTCGGGAAGTCGGAGGGGGCGGCCCCGGCACGGGCGCCGGGGCCGCCGCGGCGTTCAGCCGCGCCAGCCGCTCAGCAGGCGGCGCAGCCAGGCGGCTGCGCGCCGCGCGCCGGCCTGGCGCATGGCGCGCAGGCGGTCGGCGTCGTGGGTGGCCATTTCGGGGTGACGGAAGTCGGGCAGCAGGACAGCGTATTTCATGTGGATTCTCCTGTCGGGGCCCGGACCCGGCGTCGCTCGGCGGATCGGTCAGGCGAGCGGCGCGCTCGGTCGGGCAGGTTCGTGGCAGGCGCGCCGGCCATATGGGGCGCGCGGCGGTTCGGATGACGGACTACAAGGGTCGTCGGGCATCGTTGGCCTCCTGGTTGCGGTGGAACAAATGGGGCGCCCGCCCGTGCGCACCATGGTGCGCACGGGCGACCGGGACGGCGGGCCGTTTCGCGGGCGGCGCGCCATGGCCCGGGACGCGCCGTCACGCGCTGGCGTGGCGGACGGCCCAAGGCCGATCCCTTCGCGGGCGGCACAGCGCCTGCGAATGATTCGGGTAAAGCGTATGGAGTGCGGGTCAGCCGCTAGGGCACTAGGGCTGGATGCGCACCGTCTTGCAGGTCCTGCCAGACGGTGGCCGGGGAATGCGGCGGAAAGTCTGGCGGGGGTTAATGCTTGACCAACGGATCAGGACAACTGGAAGTGTCCAATTGGGAACCCCAAACTTTTAACGAAGCGAGGACTATAGCCCGTTGGCCTGTCAAGGTCAAGCCGCACGGCCGTGCGCGAGAGCGCCGGGGCCGTTCCTATAATGGGTTGGGGTCCGTCCGCGCGGGCGAGGCCCGCGCCGCCATGCCCCGCGTGCGCCGCGCGGCGGGAGGGCATTCCACACGGCAGTCGAGAGGAGGCAGACATCATGCAGAGTAGCGAATCAGTGCTGACGCAGGCGCGTGCCGCCCTGGCGCATGTGCCTTTCCATGGCCATCCGCAGCATCCGGTCATCCATATGCGCCTGGACCACGGCGCCTTGCTGCTGGAGGGCGAGGTGGCGGACATCGTCGACAAGACGCGCACCGCGGCGCAGATGCGCCGCGTCGATGGCGTCTCCAGCGTGATCGACCACCTGCGCGTGGCGGACGGCAGCAATCCCGTGGGCGATGGCGAATTGCGCGCCGCGGTGTGCGACCGCCTGCTCGACGACATCGACTTCCGCAACTGCCGCATCAGTGCGCGGGCCAAGGGGCGCAGCAACGAGCTGCGCGCGGCCGGCGAGGACAGTGCCGGCGAGATCGAGGTGGGTGTCGCCGACGGCGTGGTCACGCTGAGCGGGCATGTGATCAGCCTCTCGCACCTGCGCCTGGCCGGCGTGCTGGCGTGGTGGGTGCCAGGTTGCCGCTGCGTCGTCAACGAACTGAAGGTCGAGCCGGCGGAGGCGGACAGCGATGCCGAGATCACGGAGGCGCTGCGGCTGGTGCTGGAGACTGACGATTTCGTCGATGCCGAGCAGATCGGCGTGCATACCGAGGGCCGGGTGGTGACGCTGGATGGCTGTGCGGTCACCGACGCGGTGCGGCGCCGTGCCGAGCAGGACGCCTGGTATGTGCAAGGGGTGGAGAACGTGGTGAACCGGATCGAGCTGGCCGGCTGAGGCCGGCCGGTTGGCTGGGCAGTGCTCGCTTGGCGCGCACGGAGGCGATAGCATGGGCGTTCGTCTGCGCGCCGGCAGGAGGAGACGGGCGCGCGGCGGACCCAGCCAACCACAAAGGAGATCCCATGCCCTTCGCCTTCCGCCGCGCCCTGGTCGCGGCCTGCGCCGCGCTGTGCTGCGGCACCGCGTTTGCCGATGCCGCCAAGGTGCCCGCCGCCGATGCCGGACTGCTTGCCGCCGCCCGCGCAGCCCAGCCGGCGCTGGAGCAATCGCTGCGCGACATGGTCGCGATCGAATCCGGCAGCGCCAACGCGGCCGGGCTGGCGCAGATGGCGGACTACACCGAGCGGCGCCTCATCGCGCTGGGCGCCAGGACTGAGCGTTTCGCCGCCACGCGCGGACCGGGCACGCTGGTCCAGGGCACCTTGGTCGGCACCGGCAAGCGCCGCATCCTGCTGATCGCCCACATGGATACCGTCTACCCGGCCAACACGCTGGCGACCCAGCCGATCCGGCGCGAGGGCAACCGCCTGTACGGGCCGGGCATCGCCGATGACAAGGGCGGCATCGCGGTGATCCTGCACAGCCTGGAGATCCTGAAGGCGCGCGGCTGGCGCGACTTTGCCCAGCTCAGCGTGCTGTTCAATCCCGACGAGGAGGTCGGGTCGGGCGGTTCCGGCGAACGGATCGCGGCGCTGGCCGACCAGCACGATGTGGTGCTGTCGTTCGAGCCCTCGCCCGACCGCGCCACCGCCGGCGCCGAGGGCGTGCTGCTGGCCGCCAGCGGCACCGCCACGGCGACCCTGACCATCAAGGGGCGCGCCTCGCACGCCGGCGCCGCGCCCGAGCAGGGGCGCAATGCGCTGCTCGAGCTGGCCTACCAGCTGCAGCAGACGCGCGACGTGGCCAAGGACGTGCCGGGCACCCAGCTCAACTGGACCAGCGCCAGCGCCGATGGCCCGCGCAACCAGATCCCCGAGACCGCCTCGGCCGGGGCCGACGTGCGCATCAGCGTTCCGGGCGGCGCGCAGAAGCTGGAGGCCGCCCTGCAGCAGAAGGTCGGGGCCGGGCACCTGGTGCCGGACACCCAGGCCACGGTGACGATGAGCGAAGGCCGCCCGGCCTACGTCGCCGACGCGCGCGGCCAGGCGCTGGCGCGACGCGCCCAGCAGATCTACGCCGAACTCGACGGCCGCAAGCTGCTGCTGATCCCCGGTACCGGTGGCGGCACCGACGCCGGCTTCGCCGCGCGTTCGGGCAAGGCCGCGGTGCTGGAAAGCCTGGGCCTCGCGGGTCACGGCTACCATGCGCGCGATGAGTATGTCGATCTCGAAGCCGTGGTGCCGCGGCTCTACCTGGTCACGCGGCTGCTGGAGGAGATCGGGCGGGAGTGAGGCGTCAAGCGGCACGGCACGAACCCCGTCGCGTTGGACGAAGCCAAAACGAGATGCGCCAACACAGCACGCTGAGCATAGTGTCTTGGCTCCCTCTCCTCGCACGGGGGGAGCGGAGGAGAGGGGTGGTCTAGCAAGGCACCACACCCAAGCGAAGCCTAGGGTGTGATCCAGCACGTGAGCAAAGAAGCGAAGCCGATGGTGTGATCCCGGCCGCCACGGTCAGCCGGCGCCATGCACGCCCCGGTCGCCCTTCACGGCGCCGACGGCGTGCCGAAGGCCCGCTGGCAGGCGTCCAGCCAGGCCCGGGCTGCGCGTGACAGGTAGCCTTCGCGCCAGACCAGTCCCAGTTCCCAGGCCAGCTCGGGCGCGGCCAGCGGGCGCACCGCCACGCGCGCCGGGTCGAGGCTGCGCGCGATCGGCTCGGGCAGCAGGGCGATGCCGACGTCGGCCGCCACCAGTTCGCCGATGAAGTCCCAGTGGCGGCTCTGGCCGGCGATCTGCGGCAGGAAGCCGGCGGCCTCGCAGGCGTCGAGGATGACGCGGTAGAGCACGAAGTCATCCTCGTACATGACGAACGACTCGCCGGCCAGCGCCGCCAGCGGTAGCGCGCGCATGCTCGCCGGCGCGCGCGCGGCGGGGTAGATCACCGTCAGCGCGTGGCGGGTCACGGGCAGCGTGCCCAGGCCCGGCACCGTGGCGGGCAGCACCGTGACGCCGAGGTCCAGTTCGCCCGAGGCCACGCCTTCTTCCAGTGCCCGGCCGCCCTGTTCGCGCAGGCGCAGCGCCACGCCGGGGTATTGCCGGCGGTAGGCGCCGATCACCGGCGCGAAATAGCGTCCCGCCATCGGCGGGATGCCCACCGCCAGCTCGCCGCGGGCCATGCCGTCGACCTCGGCCACTTCCTGGCGCAGGCGTGCCACTTCGGCCAGCACCGCCTGGCCGCGCGCCAGCACCACCTTGCCGGCATCGGTGAGCTGCACGGTGCGGCCTTCCCGCAGCAGCAGCGGTCCGCCCAGTTCGTCCTCCAGCGCCTTGACCATCTTGCTGATGGTCGGCTGGGTCACGTGCAAGGCGCCGGCGGCGCGGGTGAAGCCGCCCTGGCGGACGACTTCGACGAAATAACGCAGGCTGCGGATATCCATCGGACGATCCCGTTTTCTATTCCAGATGAGAATCAAATGAATAATTTATATTCATTTTATATATCGGAGCGGGCTTCGTACACTAGAGCATCGCCAGCGTGCGGCCAGTGCACCACCTCCGGATGTGCTGTAACCGCCCCGACCCCAGTACCGATCCCGCCACCTGCGGGCCGCTTCCCGACCATGCCAGCCCTCTCGCCTTCCCCCCACCACCCGGCCGGCCCCGCCGCCGCGCCGTCCCGCCATGCCGTCGCCTCATCCCTGCGCAAGGGAGGGCTGGCCATGGTCCAGGTGCTGGCGCTGTCCGCCCTGTGGGTGCTGGCCGACTGGCTGCGCGGGCGCCTCGGCCTGCCGCTGCCGGCCAGCCTGCTGGGCCTGCTGGTGCTGGCCGCGCTGCTGTTCGGCGGCGTGGTGCGCACCGGCTGGATCCGCGGCGGCGCCGACTGGCTGCTCGGCGAGATGCTGTTGTTCTTCATTCCCGCCGTGCTGGCGGTGGTGCAGTACCCGGACCTGGTGCGGCACGATGGCTGGCGCATCTGCGCGGTGATCGGCTGCAGCACGGTGGCGGTGATGGTGGTGACGGCGCTGGTGGTCGACCGTGTCTACCGTCTCGAACTGATGCTGGCGCGCCGCCAGCGGGAGCGCCACCATGTCTGACGGCCTGCTGGCCGGCCTGTGCTTCGCCGCCACGCTCGGCCTTTACTACCTCAACAAGTATCTCTATGCGCGCCGCGCCAGCCTGCTGCTGATGCCGCTGCTGGCGACGCCGGCGGTGCTGATCGCCCTGGTGCTGGCCGCGCACATTCCCTACCGCGACTACATCGCCGACACGCGCTGGCTGCTGTGGCTGCTGGGCCCGGCCACGGTGGCCTTCGCGCTGCCCATCTACGACTACCGCGCGATGGTGCGCAAGCACTGGCTGTCGATCTCGCTCGGCGTGCTGGCGGCGGTGCTGACCTCGGTCGCCACCTCGGTGTGGCTGGCGCGCTGGCTGGGCCTGCCGCTGGCGCTGCAGAAGGGTCTGGCGGTGCGATCCGTGACCACGCCATTCGCGGTGGAGGCGGTGCGCTCGCTGGGCGGCCCGGCCGATCTCGCGGCGGTGTTCGTGGTCATCACCGGCCTGACCGGCATGGCCATCGGCGAGCTGGTGCTGTCGTGGCTGCCGATGGTGCGCAGCCGCCTGGCCCACGGCGCCATCTTCGGGGCGGCGGCGCACGGCGCCGGCACCGCCAAGGCGCGCCAGCTGGGCGAGGTGCAGGGCGTGGTGGCCTCGCTGGTGATGATGATCGCCGGCCTGGTCAGCGTGCTGGGCGCGCCGCTGATCCGGCTCTGTTTCTTCTAGCGTCGGCGTCTGCCCGCGCGGCCGGCGCGGTACGATGGCGGCCGGGCCCGGCACGGATCCTGCTGGGCCCGCAGGCGGGCGGACGGAGCGATCCGTGCCGTGCCGCCTCGACGACTGCATTCCCGCCTGCCCGGAGCCCGCATGGACTACACCGCCATCCTCGAACGCATCCGCGACGACGTGCAGCCGCTGCTCGGCAAGGGCCGCGTGGCGGACTACATCCCGCAGCTGGGCAAGGTCCGGCCCGATCACTTCGGCATGGCCCTGGTGACGCTGGACGGGCGCTGCCATGCGGTGGGCGATGCCACCGTGCCGTTCTCCATCCAGAGCATCTCCAAGCTGTTCGCCTGCACGCTGGCTTTCCAACTGCTGGGCGAGGACCTGTGGCAGCGCGTCGGGCGCGAGCCTTCCGGCAATGCCTTCAATTCGCTGGTACAGCTCGAATACGAGCAGGGCCTGCCGCGCAATCCCTTCATCAATGCCGGCGCGCTGGTGGTGACCGATGTGCTGTGCAGCCGCTTCGTGCAGGCCGAGTCGGCCCTGGTGCAGTTCCTGCGCCGGCTGTGCGGCAAGGACGGCATCGACTACGACGGAGAGGTGGCGCGCTCGGAGCTGGCCCATGCCGACCGCAACCTGGCCATGGCGCATTTCATGAAGAGCTTCGGCCGTATCGAGATGCCGGTGCAGGCGGTGATCGACGCCTATTGCCGGCAGTGCGCGATCACCATGAGCTGCGAGGAACTGGCGCGCGCCGCCCTGTTCCTCGCCAACGGCGGCGTGGTGCCGTGGAGCGGCGAGCGCGTGCTGGCACCGAGCCCGACCAAGCGGCTGTCGGCGCTGATGCTGACCTGCGGCACCTATGACGAGGCCGGCGACTTCGTTTACCGCGTGGGCCTGCCGGCCAAGAGCGGCGTGGGCGGCGGCATCGTCGCGGTGCTGCCGCGCCGCTGGGCCGTGTGCGTGTGGTCGCCGGGCCTGGACCACAGCGGCAATTCGCTGGCCGGCGTGCAGGCGCTGGAGTGGCTGACCACGCTGACCGGGCAGTCGATCTTCTGAACGGCGGCGCGCCCCGGCCGTCTCTTTCTGTCAATCGCCTTGATCTTTTCTGCCATTGGCAGCGCCGCGCCGCTGCGCCATCATTGACGATCGCCCGCAGGCTCCCGACGCACGTCCGCCGGCCGGAGTGCCGGCTGGCAGGCGCCCGCGAGCGCGGGCAGGGCGGTGAAATCACGCGGCCGCGGCGGCCGCAAAGGAATCCTCACGATGAGCATCAAAGGCAAGGCCTATATCGTCGGCGCCTACGAGCACCCGACGCGCAAGGCCCCTGACAAGAGCGTGGCGCAACTGCACGCGGAATGCGCCAAGGGCGCGCTGCTGGACGCCGGCCTGACGCTGGCCGACGTCGACGGCTATTTCTGCGCGGGCGACGCCCCCGGCCTGGGCATGATCAATATGGTCGACTACCTCGGCCTGAAGGTGCGCCACGTCGATTCGACGGAAACCGGCGGCTCCTCCTACATCGCCCACGTCTCCCACGCCGCGCAGGCGATCGCCGCCGGCAAGTGCAACGTCGCCCTGATCACGCTGGCGGGCCGCCCGCGCTCGGAAGGCTCCAGCGGCACCAAGGCGCGCAACTGGGGCGCCAACCTGCCGGACCAGCCCTTCGAGGCCCCGTTCAGCCCGGTCACGGTCAACCTGTACGCGATGGTGGCCATGCGCCACATGCACCAGTACGGCACCACGCCCGAGCAGCTCGCCTGGGTCAAGGTGGCGGCCTCGCACCACGCCCAGCACAACCCCAATGCCATGCTGCGCGACGTGGTCACGGTGGAGGACGTGCTGGCCTCGCCGATGATCTCCGACCCGCTGCACAAGCTCGACTGCTGCGTGGTGTCCGACGGCGGCGGCGCGCTGATCGTGGCGCGCCCCGAGATCGCCGCCACCCTCAAGCGGCCCAAGGTGAAGGTCCTGGGCGCCGGCGAGTACGTCAAGGGCCAGCTCGGCGGCGAGGTCGACCTGACCTGGTCGGGGGCGAAGTTCTCCGGCGCGGCAGCCTTCGCCGAAGCCGGCGTGACGCCGGCCGATATCCGCTACGCGTCGATCTACGACAGCTTCACCATCACCGTGCTGATGCAGCTCGAGGACCTGGGCTTCTGCAAGAAGGGCGAGGGCGGCCGCTTCGTCATGGACGGCAACCTGATCGCCGGCGTCGGCAAGCTGCCCATCAATACCGATGGCGGCGGCCTGTGCAACAACCACCCGGCCAACCGCGGCGGCATCACCAAGGTGATCGAGGCGGTGCGCCAGCTGCGTGGCGAGGCGCATCCGGCCGTGCAGGTCAAGGACTGCGGCCTGGCGCTGGCGCAAGGCACCGGCGGCTACCTGGGCTCGCGCCACGGCAGCGCCACCCTGATCCTCGAACGAGAGTAAAGACATGACGACTCCCTACGTTCCCGCCCCGCTCGCCGCCCCCGACGAACAGCCCGACAACGCGCCGTTCTGGCAGGCCGCCCGCGAGGGCCGGCTGCTGGTGAAGGCCTGCAAGGACTGCGGCAAGGTGCATTGGTACCCGCGCGCGCTGTGCCCCTTCTGCCTCGGCGAGACCGAGTGGAAGCCGGCCAGCGGCAGCGGCACCATCTACTCGTACAGCGTGACCCGCCGCGCCGGTCCCACCCCGTACTGCATCGCCTACGTGACGCTGGACGAAGGCGTGACGATGATGACCAATATCGTCGACTGCGACCTCGACACGGTGCGCATCGGCCAGCGCGTCCAGGTGAAGTTCTCGCCCACCGCCGAGGGTGGCGCGCCGGTGCCGACCTTCGCGCCGGCCTGAGCCGGCCTCGCCGCCCGGGGCCCCGGGCGATCCAGCCCGGGCGGCGGAGCAGGGGAGACAGGCAGTCATGCTGCTGACACATGACTGTCACGCATGCGATCTAGCATCGCGTTTCCCCTGTGCCGCCGCCATCCATGCCGCTCCAGAGATCCCGCCAGCGCGGCCAGCGCCTGCCGCTTGCCGCCATGCTTTTGTCCTGCGCCATGCTTGCCGCGGCCTGCTCGGAGGAGCCCGCCGGCGCCTCGGTCCCGATCGCCCGCTATGGTCTCGCCACCGTGCCCGGCAGCGTGCTGGCCGGCACGCCCGCGCGCCAGCCGCTCGAGCGGCTGACGCGCGAGCCGTGCGATATCGAGGCCGCCTCCGCGCTGTCGCGCGCGCTGGCCGAGGCCGGCTACCGGCGCGAGGCCGCGGGCCTGCGCCTTGCCTTTGCCGGCAACTGCCCGCGCGGCCGCGACCTGCTGCCGGGGGCGATCCCGCTGCTGCAGGCGATCGGCGATAACGCCGGCGCGCTGCAGGTGGCCGAGCGCCTGGTGGCGTCCGACCCGGACCATCCGCAGTGGCGCTTCCTGCGCGCCGAGGCCTTGCGCGAAAGCGGCAAGCCGGCCGAGGCGCTGGACGACTACCTGGCGGTCCTGTCCCTGGTGCCTGACCTGTCGCGCGTGTCGAGCGCGGTCTTTCTCGGTGCCGCCGAGGCGCGCGCCGGCACCGGCAAGCCCTGCGAAGCCGGTGCACTGGTGCGGATGTGGATCGGTGGCGATCCGGGCCGGCGCGACACGCCGCGTGCGCGCGCGCTGGTGGAGCGCTACCAGCGG
The DNA here is from genome assembly GCF_001854325.1 of Cupriavidus malaysiensis. Lineage (NCBI taxonomy): Bacteria > Pseudomonadati > Pseudomonadota > Betaproteobacteria > Burkholderiales > Burkholderiaceae > Cupriavidus > Cupriavidus malaysiensis. The sequence continues at coordinate 2,161,152 of NZ_CP017755.1, read as the reverse complement.
CAAGGCGCCTGCCAGCCGGCCAAGGCCTCGGCAGCGCAGACCTTCGCGCGCCCACGCAACGGGTTGATCGTGGCCAGGGCCACGGTGAACGGGCGCGAAGGCCGTTTCATCGTCGACACCGGCGCCAGCTTCGTCGCGCTCAGCGAGGACTTCGCCCGCCGCGCGGGAATTCCGCTGGCGCAGGCGCGCAGGATCCGCGTGCAGACCGCCAACGGCCCCGCCGGCGCGCTGCTCAGCGAGGCGGCCACGGTCACGCTGGGCACGGCCCAGGCCGCCGCGGTGCCGACCGCGGTGATGAGCGGGGGCGGGGCCGCGCTGGGGCCGGACATCGACGGCCTGCTGGGCCAGTCCTTCCTGTCCCAGTTCGAGGTGAGTTTCCGTCCGGACCGCTGGACCATCGGGCCGCTGCAGGCAGCCGGGCGCTGAGCACCCGCGTGCCCGCGCGGGCGCGGTTCCGCCCTACTTGCGCTGCAACTCCAGCAGCAGGGCCTTGGCTGGCACCTGGTCGCCCGGCGCCACGTGCACGGCGGCGATCTCGCAGTCGAACTCGGCGGTCAGGTGGGTCTCCATCTTCATCGCCTCCAGCGACACCAGCACGCTGCCCGCGCTGACATGCTGCCCCGGCTTGACCGCCACCGTCACCACCGCCCCCGGCATCGGCGCGGCCACGTGCAGCGGATTGCCGGCTTCCGCCATGGGGCGGCTGCGCGAGCCCGCGGCCGGGCCGCCGGCGGCGGGCGCCGCGTGTTTCTCCACGTGCGCCATGCGCGGCTGGCCGTTGAGCTCGAACTGCACCTTGAACATCCCTTCCTCCTGCGCGGCATGCACGCCTTGCAGGGCGATCAGCAGCGTCTTGCCCGGGGCGATGTCGACCGCGATCTCCTGCTGCGGCTGCAGGCCGTAGAAGAAGGCCGGCGTGGGCAGGGTGGAGGTGTCGCCGTAGCTGCGCCGGTGCGTGAAGTAGTCGACCGTCACCTTGGGGTACATCAGGTAGGAGGCGAGCTGCTGGTCGTCGAGCGCGCGGCCGCAGGCGGCTTCGCCCTGCGCCCGGGCCGCGTCGAGATCGACCGGCGGCAGGCGGTCGCCGGGGCGGTAGGGGGCGGGCGGCTCCGCCTTGAGCACCCGGCGCGACAGCGCCGCCGGGAAGCCGTCGGGCGGGAAGCCGAGCTCGCCCTTGAACAGCGAGACCACCGACTCGGGGAAGGCGATCTCCTTGGCCGGATCGCACACGTCGGCGGCGCTGAGGTCGTTGGTCACCATCATCAGCGCCATGTCGCCCACCACCTTGGAGGTCGGCGTGACCTTGACGATGTCGCCGAACAGCTGGTTGACCTCGGCATAGGCGCGCGACACCTCGGTCCAGCGGTGCTCCACGCCGAGCGCGCGCGCCTGTTCGCGCAGGTTGGTGTACTGGCCGCCGGGCATCTCGTGGCGGTAGACGTCGGCGGTGCCGGCGCGGATGTCGGACTCGAACGGCGCGTAGTAGCGCCGCACGCCTTCCCAGTACATGGAGGCCTCGTGCAGACGCTCCAGGTCAAGGCCCGGATCGCGTTCGCTGCCCGCCAGCGCGGCGGCGATGCTCGACAGGTTGGGCTGCGAGGTGAGCCCGCTCATGGCGTCGAGGGCGCCGTCCACCGCGTCGCAGCCGGCCTCGATCGCCGCCAGCGCGGAGGCTGCCGAGATGCCGCTGGTGTCGTGCGTGTGGAAGTGCACCGGCAGGCCGGTTTCCTCCTTGATGGCCTTGACCAGCGCGGCCGCGGCGCGCGGGCGGCAGATCCCGGCCATGTCCTTGATGCCGAGGATGTGCACGCCGGCACGCTGCAGCTCGCGCGCGATGCCGACGTAGTACTTGAGGTCGTACTTGGCGCGCGCGCCGTCGAAGACGTCGCCGGTATAGCAGATCGCGCCCTCGCACAGCGCGCCGCTGTCGCGCACCGCGTCGATGGCCACGCGCATGTTCTCGACCCAGTTGAGCGAGTCGAACACGCGGAACAGGTCGATGCCGGCGGTGGCCGCCTGGCGCACGAAGAAGCGCACCACGTTGTCGGCATAGTTGGTGTAGCCGACCGCGTTGGAGCCGCGCAGCAGCATCTGGAACAGGATGTTCGGCACCGCCTCGCGCAGCTTGGCCAGGCGCTGCCACGGATCCTCCTTGAGGAAGCGCAGGGCCACGTCGAAGGTGGCGCCGCCCCAGCATTCGAGCGAGAACAGCTGCGGCAGGGCGCGTGCGTAGAAGGGCGCGATCGGCAGCATGTCGGCGGTGCGCATGCGGGTGGCGAACAGCGACTGGTGGGCGTCGCGCAGCGTGGTGTCGGTCAGCAGCACGCGCTGCTGGGCCAGCATCCATCGGGCGAAGCCCTCGGGACCCAGCTCGCGCAGGCGGTCGCGCGTGCCCGGCGGCACGGCGGTATCGGTCCAGGCGGGCTGCGCGGGCAGCACCGGCCTGGCCAGCGGCAGCGGCGGCAGGGCGCGTCCCTTCATCTCGGGGTTGCCGTTGACGGCGACTTCGCCGAGATAGCGCAGCAGGCGCGTGGCGCGGTCGCGCCGCTTGGCGAAGGAGAACAGCTCCGGCGTGTTGTCGATGAAGCGGGTGGTGACCTCGCCCGGCGAGAAGGCCGGGTGGTTGATGACGTTCTCGAGGAACTGCAGGTTCGAGGCCACGCCGCGGATGCGGAACTCGCGCAGCGCGCGGTCCATGCGCCGGATCGATTCGTGGGCGCTGGGGGCCCAGGTGGTCACCTTGACCAGCAGCGAATCGTAGTAGGGGGTGATGACGGCGCCGCCGTAGGCGGTGCCGGCGTCCAGGCGCACGCCGAAGCCGGAGGCGCTGCGGTAGGCGGTGAGCTGGCCGTAGTCGGGCAGGAAGCCGTTCTCCGGATCCTCGGTGGTGATGCGGCACTGCAGGGCATGGCCGTTCAGCGCGATGCGCTCCTGCGGCGGCACGCCGGCGGCACGCGCCACCAGCGTGCCGGCGGCATCGTGCTCGTCCTCGGTCAGGCCGATGCGGCCGCCCTCGGTGATGCGGATCTGCGCCTTGACGATGTCGATCCCGGTGACCATCTCGGTCACCGTATGCTCGACCTGGATGCGCGGGTTGACCTCGATGAAGTAGAAGCGCCCGCTGTCGGCGTCCATCAGGAACTCGACGGTGCCCGCATGGGTGTAGCCGACCGCGCGCATCAGCTTGAGCGCCGAGGCGCACAGCGACTGGCGCGCGGCGTCGTCCAGGTAGGGGGCCGGGGCGCGCTCGACCACCTTCTGGTTGCGGCGCTGCACCGTGCAATCGCGCTCGTAGAGGTGGACCACGTTGCCGTGCTGGTCGCCGAGGATCTGCACCTCGACGTGGCGCGCGTTGCGTACCAGTTTCTCGACGTAGACCTCATCGTTGCCGAAGGCGGCCAGCGCCTCGCGGCGCGCGATCGGCAGCATGGCTTCGAGGTCCTGCTCATTCTCCAGCACGCGCATGCCGCGCCCGCCGCCGCCCCAGCTGGCCTTGAGCATCAGCGGGTAGCCGACCTCGGCCGCGAGCCGGCGGCACTCGTCGAGCGCGCGCGGCAGCGGCGGCGTGGCCGGCATCACCGGCACGCCCGCCGCCACCGCCGCGTTGCGCGCGGCGACCTTGTTGCCCAGCGTGCGCATCACGTCCGGCGGCGGCCCGATCCAGCGGATGCCGGCGTCGATCACCGCCTGCGCGAACTCCGGGTTCTCCGACAGGAAGCCGTAGCCGGGGTGGACCGCGTCGACGCCGGTCTGGCGTGCCACGCGCAGGATGTCGGCGATGTCGAGGTAGGCTTCCAGCGGCTTGCGGCCCGCGCCGACGAGGTAGCTCTCGTCGGCCTTGAAGCGGTGCAGCGCGAGGCGGTCTTCCTTGGCGTAGATCGCCACCGTGTGGATGTTCATCTCGGCCGCCGCCCGCATCACGCGGATGGCGATCTCGGAGCGGTTGGCGATCAGCAGCGATTGGATGGCGGGAGGTTTCATGGCCGGTGGCTAGCGATGGAGAAAGCGGTGGCGGAGGCGCCGGGTGGGCGCGCCGGTCGTGCAGGGGTGGCGCGCCCGACGCCTGGGGGCTCGGGGCCCACTGTAGCGGCGGCTGCCGCATCGGGAAATGGCCGATCCGGCAAGCACGCTTGGCAGGAATGCTCAGGCGGGGCGCGCCGGGCCGCTGCCGGCGCTCTTCCCGCCCGCCTCAGAATGCCTGCGGCGCCGCCTCGTGGTCGCGCACCACGCCGTTCATCACGTCCAGCAGCACGGCCGGCCCGAGCGGGACGGCTGCCTCGATGCGCCGCAGATAGCCCAGCAGCTGGTGCCTGGCCGCCTCGGCGAACTCGGGCGAGATGCCTTCGTCCTCATGCAGCAGCACGTAGGAGCGCGCGAAACCGTAGAGCAGGTAGTAGGCGCTGGCGTGGGCGGGATCGCGTGCGATCAGCGCGCGGGTGCCGTCCTTGACGGCCAGGAAGGCGTCCGTGCCGGGGGCGGCGGCTTCGAACGCGTCTGCGATCTGCTTGAGGTGCATGGTGGCCTCGTCCTGTGCAGTGGGCAGGGGGTGGCGTGGCGTCGGGTCTGCGCGAAGGGTGCGGATGCCGTGAAGGGCGCAAATAGGCGGAGAAGGTTCCGAGCCGGCCGCGTCACGGCATCTTTCCACTACCGGGGCGCCGGCGCAAGGGCCGCCCGCGCCCCGCGCCATGCCGCTCCTGTGCCATGCGGTACACTGCCCGCCGCGGCGCCCCCCGGGACGCGCCGCGATCCTGCCATGACGCCAACAACACAGGAGGAGCGTCCCCCATGCAAGCCCCCGCCAAGGCCGCGGCATCGCCGTCCGCCGAACTGTCCCCGCCCCAGCACACCGCCTATGCCTGGAAGGCCCTGGCCGGCTCCACGGTGGGTTATGCGATGGATGGCTTCGACCTGCTGATCCTCGGCTTCATGCTGCCTGCCATCAGTGCCTCGCTGGGCCTGTCGAGCGGGCAGTCCGGCGCGCTGGTGACCTGGACCCTGGTCGGCGCGGTGGCCGGCGGCATCCTGTTCGGCGCGCTCAGCGACCGCTACGGCCGCATCCGCGTGCTGACCTGGACCATCGTGCTGTTCGCCGTGTTCACCGGCCTGTGCGCCTTTGCCCAGGGCTTCCACGACCTGCTGGTCTACCGCACCATCGCCGGCATCGGCCTGGGTGGAGAGTTCGGCATCGGCATGGCGCTGGCCGCCGAGGCGTGGCCCGCGGCCAAGCGGGCGCGCGCCTCCTCGTATGTCGCGCTGGGCTGGCAGGCCGGGGTGCTGATGGCCTCGCTGCTGACGCCGCTGCTGCTGCCGCTGATCGGCTGGCGCGGCATGTTCCTGGTGGGCGTGCTGCCGGCGCTGGTGGCCTGGGTGCTGCGCAACCGGCTGCACGAGCCGGAGCTGTTCGTGCGCCAGGCGCAACGGCCGCGCGCCAACGCCTTCCGGCTGCTGGTCGCCGATGCCCGTACCGCGCGTATCAGCCTGGGCGTGGTGATCCTGTGCTCGGTACAGAACTTCGGTTACTACGGCATCATGATCTGGCTGCCGACCTACCTGTCCAAGACCCTGGGCTTCTCCCTGACCAAGTCCGCGCTGTGGACCTCGGTGACGGTGCTGGGGATGATGGCCGGCATCTGCCTGTTCGGCCACCTGGCGGACCGCATCGGCCGCAAGCCGACCTTCCTGTTGTTCCAGGCCGGCGCGGTCGGCATGGTGCTGTATTACGCGCGCCTGAGCGATCCGCTGGCAATGCTGTGGGCCGGCGCGCTGATGGGCCTGTTCGTCAACGGCATGATCGGCGGCTATGGCGCGCTGATCTCCGAGGCCTACCCGACCGCGGCGCGTGCTACCGCGCAGAACGTGCTGTTCAATATCGGCCGCGCGGTGGGCGGGCTCGGTCCCATCGTAGTGGGCGCGCTGGCCGCCACCTACTCCTTCCCGATGGCGATCGCGCTGTTGGCCGGCCTGTACTTGCTCGACATGGTGGCCACGCTGTTGCTGATCCCCGAGTTGAAGGGCGTGGCGCTGGAGTAAGGGTCTCCTAAGACGCGGCGCCGGGCGCCGGCTCCGCCAGCGGGCAGGTGACGATGCGCAGCGTGGGGTCCTGCGGACAGGCTTCGTCGGCGAAGCCGAGGCGATGGGCGAGCGCGCGCATCGACGTGTTGGAGGCGAGCACATAGCCCATCATCTGCCGATAGCCGCGGGCGCGCGCCACCTCCAGCAGCACCTGCATCAGCTGGCGCCCCAGGCCGCTGCCATGCCAGTTGTCGGCCACGGTGACGGCGAACTCGCAGGCGTGTCCGGCCTGCCGCACGAAGCGGGCGCCGCCGAACAGCGCCTCGTGCCCGTCCTCGCTGCCCGCCGCCACCAGCACGAATTCCCGCGCCGGCAGGGGATGGGTGGTCGATTCGAGCAGGTCTTCCGGCAGTTCCCGCATGGCCGCCATGAAGCGCGAGTGGCGCGACTCCGCCGACAGATGGTGGAAGGCATCGAGCACGGCCGCCTTGTCGGCGCCGCAGATCTCGCGCAGCACGACTTCGCGGCCGTCGCGCAGCATGACGCGCATGGGCAGCGCCGGCATCGGGGCGGTCGCGGTTGATGCGGCGGATGAGGCGGCGGATGAGGCGATAGGCGAGTCGGTGGTCGGCACGGTCATCGTGACATCTCTCCTGGCGGAAACCGGTCGCCGCAACATGGGCGGCGCGGCAGGCGGGCCTCCGGCGCACAGGGCGGCGCGCAGCGCACAGGCGATGGCTCCCGCCGGCGGCGAGGCCGGTACCGCGCATTCTAGTCCACACACGCACTGCCATCGGCCGCGGCCTGCCTTGCGCGATACCAGATCAGCCAGTCCTGCGCATTGCAGTCGCGCCGCCGGGCCGCCGTCGCGAACGTTCTCCGCCATCCTTGCCTTTCATCAAGTTCACGCCGGCACCCGCTGCCTAGAATGATCTTCCCGACACCGTCTCCACGGAGAGCACCATGGCAAACATGCGAGCCACCGTCTTTCTCGGTCCCGGCAAGATCGCCCTGCAGGAAAAGCCGATCCCGGAAGTGGGCCCGGGCGACGCCCTGCTGCGCGTCACCACCACCACCATCTGCGGCACCGACGTGCATATCCTCAAGGGCGAATACCCGGTGGCGCACGGCCTTACCATCGGCCACGAGCCGGTCGGCGTGATCGAGAAACTGGGGCGCGAGGTCAAGGGCTACCAGGAAGGCCAGCGCGTGCTGGCCGGCGCGATCTGCCCGAGCTTCCATTCCTATGCCTGCCAGGATGGCGTGCCCTCGCAGGATGGGCAATGCCATGGTCACGGCTACAAGCCGATGGGTGGCTGGCGCTTCGGCAACACCATCGATGGCGCACAGGCGGAATACGTGCTGGTGCCCGACGCGCAGGCCAACCTGGCGCCGATTCCCGACGGGCTCAGCGATGAGCAGGTGCTGATGTGCCCCGACATCATGTCCACCGGCTTCGCCGGCGCCGAGCGCGCCGACATCAAGATCGGCGACATCGTGGCCGTGTTCGCGCAGGGGCCGATCGGGCTGTGCGCAACCGCTGGCGCGCGCCTGCGCGGGGCCGGCCTGATCATCGTGGTGGACGGCCTCGACGAGCGCCTGGCGATCGCGCGCAAGATGGGCGCCGACGTCACCCTCAATTTCCGCCAGGTCGACGTGGTCAGCGAGATCCTGCGGCTGACCGGCGGGCGCGGCGTCGATGCCTCGATCGAGGCGCTGGGCACGCAGGGCACCTTCGAAGCCGCGCTGCGCGTGCTCAAGCCCGGCGGCACGCTGTCCAGCCTCGGCGTGTATTCGAGCGACCTGCGCATCCCGCTCGATGCCTTCCACGCCGGACTGGGCGACAACCGCATCGTCACGTCACTGTGCCCGGGCGGCAAGGAGCGCATGCGCCGGCTGATCCAGGTGCTCGAGAGCGGACGGCTCGACCTGGGGCCGCTGGTCACCCACCGCTACCCGCTCGCGGACATCGTGGAGGCCTACGAACTCTTCGGCAGCCAGCGCGACGGCGTGCTGAAGGTGGCCATCACGCCCTGAGCCTCATCCCTGAGCCCGGCCGCGTCCTCAGCCTTGCGCGAAGGTCTCGCGCAGCTGGAACTTGAGGATCTTGCCGGTCGGGTTGCGCGGCAGCGCCGGCACCAGTTCGAGCCGGCGCGGGATCTTGTAGCGCGCCAGGCGTGTGCCGGCGAAGTCCTGCAGCGCTTCCAGCGTCAAGGCGTGGCCGGGCTTGAGCGCCACCACCGCCATCACGGTCTCGCCCCAGCGCGGGTCCGGCGCGCCGATCACGGCCGCTTCCGCCACGGCGGGATGGCCGTACAGCACGCTTTCCACCTCGGCCGGATACACGTTCTCGCCGCCGCTGATGATCATGTCCTTGACGCGGTCGCAGACATAGTAGAAGCCGTCTTCGTCGACATAGCCGACGTCGCCGGTGCGGAACCAGCCGTCGGCGTCGATCGCCGCGCGCGTGGCCTCCGGCTGGTTCCAGTAGCCGCGCGTCACGTTGGGGCCGCGCACGCAGATCTCGCCGCGCGCGTGCGGCGCGCTCACCGTGTTGCCCTGGGGGTCGACCAGCCGGATCTGGATCAGCAGCGCGGTGTGGCCGACCGAGCCGATCCGGGCCAGCGCATGCTCCGCGGTCAGCACGGTGACCAGCGCGGCGGTCTCGGTCAGGCCGTAGCCCTGCTGCACGGCGATGCCGCGCGCGGCATAGGTGCGCAGCAGGGGCTCGGGACAGGGCGCGCCGCCGCACACGATCTGCCGCACGTGGTCCAGCGGCGCATCGGCGAAGCCGGGGTGCTGGCTGATGAAGAGCAGCATGGCCGGCACCGCGAAGAGGGTGCGCACGCGGTAGGCGGCGATGTCCGCCAGCACGCGTGCAGGATCGAAGTGGCGGTGCAGCACGACGTGGCCGCCCTTGAGCAGGGTGGTCATCAGCAGCACGTTGAGGCCGCCGATATGGAACAGCGGCGCGAACACCAGCAGCACGTCGTCGGCCAGCACGTCCACCGTGTACAACTCGCCGACGTGGTTCCACCAGAAGTTGCCATGGGTCAGCATGGCGCCCTTGGGCCGGCCGGTGGTGCCGGAGGTGTACATGATGACGGCCACGTCGTCGCTGGCCACCGGCACCGGCGCCTGCGCCCAGGGCGCGGCGGCGTCCATCGCGGCCGCCAGCGGCGGCCAGCGCGCCGGGTCGGCGGCTTCGCCCTCCACGCACAGGTAGCGGGCGCAGCACAGCGTGTCGCGCACCGGGTCGATCGTCGAGAGGTGCTCGCCGTCGACCAGCAGGGTGTGGATGCCGGCGTCGTTGGCGATATAGGCCAGCTCGGCGCCGGTCAGGCGGAAGTTGAGCGGCACGAAGACGGCGCCCAGCCTGGCGCTGGCGAACAGCGCCAGCAGGAAGGCAGGGTGGTTGAAGCCGAGGTAGCCGACCCGCATGCCGGGGCGCACGCCGCCAGCGTCGAGCACACTGGCGAGCCGTTCGATCTCGGCCAGCAGGCGGCCGTAGCTCCAGGTCTCACCCTCGAAGCTCAGCGCGGGGCGCTCGGGGCTGCGGCAGGCGCGGCCGGTGAACCAGTGGGCCATGCCGATGGCGGGCAGGGGCGAGGGCTGGCCGCCGAAGCGGTCGGCCGGCAGGTCCAGCGGGGTGGCGCTCATCTGTACGTGTCTCCTGGCGTGGCGGGCGGGTTGGCGGCGCCGGCCGCCGGCAGTCGGGGGCCGGAAGCCGGGCTGGCTGCAAAGGCTAAGCAAGGCGGGCCAGGATGTCTTGCGCGAACTGGCTGGAGGCGCGGAAGCCGGGGGCAGGGAGCCGGCGCTGGCGCGATGCGGGGCCATTGCGGATAATCGACGGCAACTGCGTCCAACGCCGCCGAAGATGCCACCCGCAACGGAATCCCGCCCGTCCCGCCCTGCCGCCTGGCTGCCGCCACCCGGCTCGCCGCAGGCACGGGCGCTGGCTGGTGTCGCCGCGCGCAGCGCAGGCGGACCGCTCGCCCCGGACCTGCGCATCACCCTGAACTTCCATCCGGACCGGCTGCACGACGGTGAGCCCATCCTGCGCCGGCTGGCGGTGGACGGTGTCTACCGCTCGCAGTTCGAGACCGGCACCAGCAACGGCGGCCTGAGCGCCCATCCGGGCGGGGAGCGCTGGCGCTGGGAGAGCCGTATCTTCGAGGGCGCCTACGACGGCGAGCCGGCGGCGCAGCGGCCCAAGTACGGCGCGCTCGACGACCGGCGCGGCGGCACCGGCGGCTCGCCGCGCTTCGGCTCCGCCCACCTGCGCCTGCGCGCCGAGGTGCTGGCGCGCTGCACGTTCTGCTTCCCCGACAGCTTCTTCGAGCCGGCGCATTTCGGCGTGCCCGGCCGCATGGCGCTGCTGCCGCTGGTCGCCGCCGCGCGCATGCGGCCGGATGCGGACCTGCTGGACGGCTACATCGAGGCCCATGTCCACGGGCCGCTGCGCCTGGCCGACGATGTCGAGGCGCTGGTGCTCGATCCGAGCTTCCGCGGCACCGAGGTCGAGGCGCTGGCGGCGGGGCTGCCGTGCGCCATCGAATGGCACGCAGGCTTCCGCGTGCATGCCGAGGTGCTGGGCGCCCACCCGGACTACCGCGGCGCGGACGTCGCGCGGCTGGGCCGGGCCCTGGCGCGCGGCGGCGTGCTGACCCCGGCCATGCTGGGCGAAGCCGCGCGCAGCGGTGCCCATGACCCGCAGGCGCTGAAGCGCGTGTGGCATTGCCTGGCGCGCTTCGGGCACCCCTGAGAGGCTATTGACGGGCCACAACCCAACGGACCGGCGCGAGCTCGGCCGCAGGCCTCACCTCATCGTCGACGCACAAGGCATCCCGGTCGCGGCCGTGCAGCTGGGCGACTGAGTCCCCCCGCCATTCGCCGCTGAAAATCCACGTGACGCCAGTCGTCAAGCTTCCAAGTGCTTCCTGGCCTCGCGCACCGTCAACGCGGAAAGGTGGTCGCGATGCGCGGCGAGGAATGCCGACACGGCAGCCGGATTCCAATGCGCATAGTCGCGCAGGGCCCAGCCGATTGCCTTGCGGACGAAGACGTCGGACTCCGGCGCCAGCGTCCGAGCGTAGCGGAAGAGGCGCGCCTCGTCCGTCTCCAGCCGCCAGCCGAGCTGGTGGAGCATCGCGATACGCCGCACCCACGGCGAGCGGTGCTCGATCCAGGCGTCGGCGCGCGCCTGCGCGTCGGCGCCGGTCTTGCGCTCACGCGCGATCACGGTGCCGATCGTCACGGCCAGGCTGTCGACGGTGTCCCACCATGGCTCGGCTTGGGCGAGCGCGAGGATCGGCGCGATGTGCGCGGGATCGAACCGCTTTGCGTACTTGCGCAACAGATCCGCGGCTGCATAACGGTACTCGCGCTCGGGTTCGCGCCAAAGCCGTTGCGCGACGGCCACCCATTCGCGGTCGCGCCATGGCACGGTCGGCAGCGCGCGCAGTGCCCGCCGGCGGGCCGGCGTGGGAATGCCGAGAAACGGAAACTGATCGCGCATGTAGGCGCGCATTCGGGCGGCCGCGGCCGGATCGGCCAGCGGCTGCAGCGCGTGGCGGACGTGCCCGACGTAGGCCTCGGGAGTGATGCCGGTAGGGGAAGATGGCTGCCGTGCCCTCATGGTTGTCGGCTCCGATGCTTGTGCACAGCGCGAATGATATGAAGATTCCATGACCGGAAGCCAGTTGGTACTGTTTCGGGAAGCACCTCGCACCAAGCCGGGCGCTAGTCACGATTGTCTCCCAGGACGCAAGCGTCTTATGATTTGAATTTCGCCCGTCAATGTTCCGTATGCGAGTATTCGAGCGAAATCCAATGATCCAGCGGACCAGGCCCGAGCCGACCGATCCCGATGCCATTGATGAAAGCACTCGCACTCTATGCGGCCTGTGGGCTGCTTGCTTGCCGCGTCGCCGCGGCATCCCCCGACGAAGAGCTGCTGGGCCGGAAGCAAGGCTATCCGCTGGCGCCGACACTGGCACGCATCCACGATCCCGCTTACATCGTCGGCTCCTTCAGCGGCATGGATCGGCTCGCACCGTCTTGCGAGCTGGCGCCTGCCGATCAGCCGGTGCCACTCATGAGTGCAGACAAGGAAGCGGACGTCCGCTATCGCTTTCGCGGCCACGATTACACGCTGGCGGACTATATGCAGCACCAGCGGGCAACCGCCGTCCTGATCGTGCAGGACGGTGTGATCCTGGCCGAGCACTACGGGTACGACCGCACGCAGCACATGCGGATGTTGTCCAACTCGATGGCCAAGACGCTGGTGGCACTTGCCATAGGCAAGGCGCTGGAGGAGGGCAGCCTGCGCTCGCTGCAGGATCAGGTCGACCAGTACGTGCCTGAGTTGGCGGGCACCCTGTACGGCGGAACGCGCATCATCGACCTGCTGCGCATGGCCTCGGGCGCCAAGTACGTCGAGGACTACACTGCCGGCGACGATCGAGCGCGATTCCTCGCCACGGCTGCCAGGCAGGGCGTGCTCGCGGCCGCCGCGCAGGTGAACGAACGTGCCGATCCGCCGGGTGCGCGATTCAACTATGCGGGGGCGCAAACGGAAGTGCTGGGGCTGGTGCTCCGGGCGGCCACGCATCGCAGCCTGTGCGACTTCGTCGACGAGACGTTATGGATGCCGATGGGGGCGCAATCCAAGGCAAGCTATCTCGTGCGCGAGTCCGACGGCTCGGCGTTTGCCCAAGGCGGTTTCAACGCGACCGCGCGTGACTATGCCCGCCTGGGCGCGATGCTCGCCAACGACGGCATGGTGCAGGGCCGGCAAGTGGTGGCGCGCGACTTCCTGCTGGACATGACGGACGCCTCGCGCCAGCCAGCGCCATTTCGCCCGGGGCAGATGGTCTATCACGGCAGCCGCTACTACGGTTACGGCTTCCAGACCTGGATTCTCCCCGGAGACGCGCGGCGCTTCGTTTTGCTGGGTGTCTATGGGCAGGCGATCTACGTCGACCCGAAATCACGGCTGACTATGGTCCATCTCGCGGTGGGGCAGGATGCATCGGGTGATGCGAGCGGTGCCCACCTGGGTGCCGAACGTGACGCCTTGTGGCGCGGGGTCGTCGACCGGTTTGCTCGTTAAGGCCGCGTTGGTCGCTCACCGCATCTGGGAATCGAGCGGCCTTTGCAACGATGCGATGAGCCCGCCTGGCATGGCAGGCACCGACCGATTTCAGGGATTCAGTGGACTAGCAGCCGGGCTGCCCCGGCAGCAGCCCGAGCCGGCCCGCCTCGGCGACGATGGCGCGGGCCCGCTCGACGAAGGGGCGGTCGACCATCTTGCCGTCGACCAGGTAGGCGCCGACACCCTCCGCCTCGGCGCCGGACGCGGCCGCCACCACGCGCGCGCCGTGCGCCGCTGAGCGGACGCTTGGGGCGGGCGAGCGGGCGCTGGGGGAAGCGCCGGCGATGCGGGCAGCGCACTTCGCGCGCGATCGGCCACCGTCCTGTGTCATGATGGAGCCCGGACGGCGGCGGCCCGGAGAGGCTCAGGCAAGGCCGCCACCGGGGCGCGGGCTCCCGTGCCGGCATGTCGCGTGACAAGGGGAGAACTGCATGGTGATGATCCTGCTGATAGCGCTGCCCGTGCTGTGCGCCGCGCTGCTGCCGCTGGCGTACCGCGCCGCGGAGGACCGCGCGAGCTGGCTCGCGCTGGCCGCGCCCCTGGCCGGACTGGCGGTGCTGGCCGGCGTCGGCGCAGACGTGCTGGGCGGCCACGTGCTGGTCTGGCGCCGTCCCTGGCTGGAGTCCGCCGGACTCAACCTGAGCCTGCGCCTGGATGGGCTCGGTTTCGCCTTCGCCCTGCTGGTGCTCGGCATCGGCCTGCTGGTCTGCCTGTACGCGCGCTACTACCTGCCGCGCAGCCGCTCCACCATCCGCTTCTTCACCCTGCTGTTGCTCTTCATGGGCGCGATGCTGGGCGTGGTGCTGTCGGAGAACCTGCTGCAGCTGCTGGTGTTCTGGGAGATGACCAGCCTGGTCTCCTTCCTGCTGATCGGCTTCTGGTCCTACCGCGCCGACGCGCGCAAGGGCGCGCGCATGGCCCTGACGGTCACCGGCGGCGGCGGCCTCGCGCTGCTGGCCGGCGTGCTGCTGCTCGGCCATATCGCCGGCAGCTTCGAGCTGAGCGCGGTCCTGGCGCAGGCGGGCGCCGTGCAGAAGCATCCGCTCTATCCGGCGGTGCTGGTGCTGGTGCTGCTGGCGGCCTTCACCAAGTCGGCGCAGTTTCCCTTCCACTTCTGGCTGCCGCATGCGATGGCGGCGCCGACACCGGTCTCCTCCTACCTGCACTCGGCCACCATGGTCAAGGCCGGTGTCTTCCTGCTGGCCCGGCTCTACCCGGTGCTGGACGGCACCGGCCTGTGGTTCTACCTGGTCAGCATGACCGGCCTGGCCACGCTGGTGGTCGGCGCGGCCATGGCGCTGCTGCAGGAAGACCTGAAGGGCCTGCTGGCCTATTCGACCATCAGCCACCTGGGCCTGATCACGCTGCTGTTCGGCCTCGACACCCAGCTCAGCACGGTCGCCGCGCTGTTCCACATCTTCAACCATGCGGTCTTCAAGGCGTCGCTCTTCATGGCGGCGGGCATCATCGACCACGAGACCGGCACGCGCGACCTGAACCGGCTGCGCGGCCTGCGCCACTACATGCCGCATACCGCGCTGCTGGCCAGCGTGGCATCGCTGTCGATGGCCGGCGTGCCGCTGCTGAACGGCTTCCTCAGCAAGGAGATGTTCTTCGGCGAGACCCTTGCGCAGGAACTGCTGGGCAGCTTCAACTGGGTCATCCCGGCGCTGGCGACGCTGGCCGGCGCGCTCACGGTCTGCTATTCGCTGCGCTTCATCTACGGTGTGTTCTTCGACGGCCGGCCGCGGCCGGAGGACCTGCCGCACTACCCGCCGCACGAACCCAGCCCCTACATGAAGATCCCGGTGGAGGTGCTGGTGGTGATCTGCCTGGTGGTGGGGCTGGAGCCCTCGCTGAGCGTCGGCGCGCTGCTGGCGGCGGCGTCGGTGGCCACGCTGGGCGGGCCGCCGCCGGCCTACAGCCTGAGCCTGTGGCACGGCTTCAACCTGCCGCTGCTGATGAGCGCGGTGTCGATGGCGGCCGGCTCCGTGCTGTTCTTCCGCCGGCGCGGCGTGTTCCACCGCTACTTCGTCAGCCTGCAGCCGTGGAACGCGCGCGACCGCTTCGAGGCCGCGGTGGCCTGGGCCGAGGGCACCGCGCGCGCTATCACGCGCGCGCTGGAGAATGGCTCGGTGCAGCGCTACCTGGCCTGCCTGGCGGCGGCCATGGTGTTGCTGCCGGCCTGGGCGTGGTGGCAGGGCGCGGCCGGCTCCGCGCCGCTGGCGGGGCCGCTGGCCGCCGGTCCGCTCGACGGCGCCACCGCGGCCGGCATGGCGCTGCTGGCGCTGGGCGCGCTCGGCGTGGTGGCCAGCCACCGGCACCGCCTGACCGCGCTGATCCTGCTGAGTGCCTGCGGCCTGCTGGTGGCACTGGCCTTCACGCGCTTCTCGGCGCCGGACCTGGCGCTGACCCAGCTCAGCGTGGAGGTGGTGACGGTGCTGCTGCTGGTGCTGGCGCTGTATTTCATGCCGCGCAGCACGCTCGCGGTCGATGCCGCGCCGGCGCCCGGGCCGGGGCGGCGCCTGCGCGACATCGCCATCGCGCTGGCGGCCGGCGGAGCGCTCGGCGGCGCGGCCTATGCGGTGCTGACGCGGCCCTACCAGAGCATCGGCGACTTCTTCCTCGCCAACGCCGTGGAGGGCGGTGGCGGCCACAACGTGGTCAATGTGATCCTGGTGGATTTCCGTGGCTTCGATACGTTGGGCGAGGTCTGCGTGCTGGTGGTCACCGCGCTGGCCGTGCAGGCCCTGCTCAAGGGTATGCGGCTGCCGGCGCCCGGCCTGGGGCCCAACGGCTTCCCGTGGTCGCGCCAGGGGCATCCGCTGCTGCTCTCGATCCTGGCGCGGCTGATGCTGCCGCTCACCCTGATGGTGGCCGTCTTCATCCTGTTGCGCGGCCACAACCTGCCCGGCGGCGGCTTCATCGCCGCGCTGGTGACGGCGGTGGCGCTGCTGCTGCAGTACGTCGCCAACGGCGTGCTGTGGACGGAGGCGCGCATCACGCTGGACTACCGCGCGCTGGCCGGCGCCGGCGTGGCGCTGGCGGGCCTGGCGGGAGCGGGCAGCTGGGCCTTCGGCGCCCCTTTCCTGACCGCTGCCTTCGGCCACTTCCACCTGCCGCTGCTCGGCGAGATCGAGCTGGCCACGGCGATGATCTTCGACCTGGGGGTCTACCTCGCGGTGATCGGCGTGACCCTGCTGATCCTGTCGCACCTGGGCGTCAAGCATCGCGAAATGCAGCCGGAACGGCAGGAACAGCAGGAACAGCCCGGACTTCAAGTGCAAGAGGAGAACGCCTGATGGAAGCTGCCTATGCCATGACGCTGGCCGTGCTGATGTCCTGCGGGGTCTACCTGCTGCTGCGCGCGCGGATCTTTTCCGTGGTGATGGGACTGACCCTGGTGTCGTACGCCGTCAACCTGTTCCTGCTGGCGATGGGGCGGCTGTCGACCGGCAAGCCGCCGGTGATCGCGCCCGGCGCGGCCTATGCCGATCCCGTGCCGCAGGCGCTGGTGCTGACCGCCATCGTGATCAGCTTCGCCATGACGGCCTTCGTCATGGTGCTGGCGCTGCGCTCGCTGGGGCTGTCGGACAGCGACCATGTCGACGGCTGCATGGCGGAGCGCATGGAGCAGGGGCGCGCGGAACCGGCGCACGAGCATGCCGGCAAGGCGGCGGAGCCTGCGGATACGATCGCGATGCCGGCCGCGCGCCCGGGGGAGGGCGCATGAACCACGGCCTGCTGCTTCCCATCCTGCTGCCGATGTTCGCCGGCAGCCTGCTGGCCATGGTACCGGTGCACTGGTTGGGGTACCGGCGCGGCATCGGCGTCGCCGCCACGCTGCTGCAGCTGCCGTTGGCGGCCTGGCTGCTGGCCCAGGCGAGCGGCGGCGCGATCCAGGTCTACGCGCTCGGCAACTGGCCGGCGCCCTATGGCATCGCCCTGCAGCTCGACCGGCTGGCCGCGCTGATGCTGGTGCTGAGCGCGCTGCTGGCCACCGCCGCCGTACTCTACGCCGCGCGTGGCGACGACCGGCTCGGGCGCAACTTCCACGCCATGTTCCAGTTCCAGCTGATGGGGCTGAACGGCGCCTTCCTGGCCGGCGACCTCTTCAACCTCTTCGTGTTCTTCGAGATCCTGCTGATCGCCTCCTACGCGCTGATGGTGCACGGTGGCGGGCGCGAGCGTGTCGGCGCCGGGCTGCACTATGTGCTGATCAACCTGGCGGGTTCGTCCTTCTTCCTGGTCGCGATCGGCATCCTGTACGGCGTCACCGGCACGCTCAACCTGGCCGACCTCGGCGTGCGGCTGGCGCGCCTGGATGCCGGCACGCTGCCGCTGGCGCGCGCGGCCGGCGTATTGCTGATGCTGGTGTTCGGGCTGAAGGCGGCGGTCTTCCCGCTCTACTTCTGGCTGCCGCGCGCCTATGCCAGCACCAGCGGCGCGGTGGCGGCGCTGTTCGCCATCATGTCCAAGGTCGGCATCTACGCCATCCTGCGCTTCACCGCGCTGGTGTTCGGCGCCGAGGCCGGGCTGCTGGCCGGCTTCCTGCGCCACGGACTGTGGTGGCTGGCGCTGGCGACCATGGTGCTGGGCGCGCTGGGGGCGCTGGCCTCGACCCGGCTGAGCCAGCTCGCCGCCTACCTGGTGATGACCTCGGTGGGGTTGCTGGCGGCCGGCGTCTGCCTGGCCGGCGCGGCGGCCTGGAGCGCTACCCTCTACTACCTGCTGAGCACCACGCTGTGCACGGCGGCGTTGTTCCTGCTGGCCGACTGCCTGGAGCCGGGCCAAGGCAGCGCGGCCGCGCCTGCCGCCGCGCCGGCTCATGGCGGCCACGGCGGCCATGGCGAGCATGAGCCGCCGCCGGCCCGCCACGGCAGCCTGCCGGCGGTGCTGTTCCTGCTGGCCGCGGTGGCGGCGGTCGGCCTGCCGCCGCTGTCGGGCTTCTTCGGCAAGTTCCTGCTGATGCGCGCGGTGCCGCTGGCGCAGGCGGCGGTGCTGTGGCCGGTGCTGCTGCTGTCCAGCCTGCTGCTGATCGTGGCGGTCAGCCGCACCGGCACGCGCCTGCTGTGGCGCCTGCCGCGCGAGGGCGGCGGCCACGCCGAGCCGGATGGCGCGCGCCTGGCCTGCTGCGCCATCCTGGTGGGCGCCGGCGTGGCCCTGGTGCTGTTCGCGCGGCCGCTGACCGCCTACCTCGATGCCACCGCGGCGCAGCTGCTCGATCGCAACGGCTATGTGCAGGCCGTGCTGGGCAGGGAGGGCTGAACCATGCTGAAGCGCCTGTTTCCCCATCCCTGGCTGAGCGCCATCCTGCTGCTGCTGTGGCTGCTGCTGTCCAACGGCTTCTCCGCCGCCGACTGGGTGGCCGGGGCCGTGCTGGCCTGGGCCATCGCGCTGGTGATGGACAAGGGGCTGTGGCTGCGCCCGGTGCAGGTGCGCCACCCCTGGCTGCTGCTGCGGCTGGCGCTGGTGGTGCTGTACGACATCGTGATGGCCAACCTGGAGGTCGCGCTGCTGGTGCTGGGCCCGCCGGCGCGGCTGCGCCCGGCCTTCATCGAGGTGCCGCTCGATGTCGACCACGAGATCGCCCTGACGGCGCTGATCAGCGTGGTATCGCTGACGCCCGGCACCCTGTGTGTCGAGCTGAGCGAGGACCGCCGCCGCCTGCTGGTGCACGTGCTCGACCTGCAGGACGAGGCCGCATTGACGGCCCTGATCAAGACGCGCTATGAGGCGCCACTGAAGGAGATCTTCGTATGCTCGCCATCGTGATCCCGGTCTGCATGGCCATCGTCGGCCTGGCGGTGCTGCTCGCCTGCGCCCGCCTGGTCAAGGGGCCGGGACTGCCCGACCGCATCGTCGCCCTCGACACCCTCAATATCAACGCCATCGCGCTGATCGTGCTGTACGGCATCTGGCTGCGTTCGGCGCTGTTCTTCGAGATCGCGCTGCTGATCGCCGTGATGGGCTTCCTGGGCACCGTCGCGCTGACCAAGTACCTGCAGCGCGGCAAGATCATCGAGATGCAATAGGAGAGGAGAAGCCATGTCGTTCGCCGCGGAACTTGCCGCCTGCGCGCTGCTGCTGATCGGCAGCGTCTTCATCCTGGTCGGCTCGCTGGGCCTGTACCGGCTGCCGGACTTCTTCATGCGCCTGCACGGACCCACCAAGTCCACCACGCTCGGCGTGGGCGGCGTGGTGGCCGGCTCGGTGGTGGCCTTCAGCAGCCAGGGCGCCGGCTTGAGCCTGCACGAGCTGCTGATCACCGCCTTCCTGTTCCTGACCGCGCCGATCAGTGCCCACATGCTGGCCAAGGCCGCGCTGCAGCAGCGCCTGAAGGTGGAGGCGCGCACACGCGGCAAGGCCTGGGAGCCGGAATAGCGGGCCGGGGCGGGAGGGGGATTTTCGCTCCCGCGCGGAAACTGAATCGGCGCCGCGGGGCTGTTTCCGTCGCCGCCGCGCGGGGAAGATGGGCACCTGTCTCCGACCCGATCGACCCGATCCCGGGAAGCCCGCCATGAAAGCCGTCGCCTTCTACCAGAACCTGCCCATCGAGGCCCCCGATTCACTGCGGGATGTCGAGCTCCCCGCGCCCGAGCCCGGCCCGCGCGACCTGCTGGTCGAGGTGCGCGCCGTCTCCGTCAACCCGGTCGACACCAAGGTGCGCGCCAATATGCCGCCCGCCGCGGGGCAGCCGCGCGTGCTGGGCTGGGATGCGGCCGGCGTGGTGCGGGCGGTGGGGGCCGAGGTCACGCTGTTCCGTCCGGGCGACCGGGTCTGGTACGCCGGCGCGCTGCAGCGCCAGGGCACCAACAGCGAACAGCATGTGGTCGACGAGCGCATTGTCGGGCACATGCCATCCTCGCTGGACTTCGCCCACGCCGCCGCGCTGCCGCTGACCGCCATCACCGCCTGGGAACTGCTGTTCGACCGCCTGCAGGTGGCGCAGCAGCGCGATCCTTGCGGGCGCAGCCTGCTGGTGGTGGGCGCCGCCGGCGGGGTCGGCTCGATCCTGGTGCAACTGGCGCGCCGGCTCACCGGACTGCGTGTGATCGGCACCGCTTCGCGGCCGCAGACCGCCGACTGGGTGCGCGAGCTGGGGGCACACGAGGTGATCGACCACAGCAAGCCGCTGGCCGAGGAGCTGCGCCGCGTCGGCGTGGGCGAGGTCGACTACGTGGCCAGCCTGAACCAGAGCGACCGTCACTTCGACCAGATCGTCGAGGCGATCCGCCCGCAGGGCCGCTTTGCGCTGATCGACGATCCGGAGCTGGTCGATTTCCGCAAGCTCAAGCGCAAGAGCGTGTCGCTGCACTGGGAGTTCATGTTCACGCGCTCGATGTTCGCCACCGACGACCAGGTGCGGCAGCACGAGCTGCTGGAGCAGGTTGCCGCGATGGTCGATGCCGGTACGCTGCGCACCACGCTGGGCGAGCATTTCGGCACGATCGACGCCGCCAGCCTGAAGCGCGCCCATGCCTTGCTGGAGAGCCAGCGCGCGCGCGGCAAGATCGTGCTGGAAGGGTTCTGAGCGGGGGCGCCAGCGTGTGCGGCGAGTGAGGCGAGTGAGGCGAGTGAGGCGAGTGTGGCGTGTGAGCAGGGTGGCGCTAGGCCCGCCGCGGCACCCGCTTGCGCGGCGCGCCAGGCGCCGCAGAGCCAACCTCGTCCACCTGGCCCACAGTGTTCACCGTGGGCCCTCCGCCAGGTAGGCCCGGATGCGTGCCTGCAGGACGTCGCGCAGGCTGGCCAGCGTGGGCGACAGCGCCAGGCGGTGGGTGCAGATCAGGTGCAGCGGCGCAGCTTCCGGCTGCCAGTCCTCGAGCGCGGCCTGCAGGCGGCCGGCGCGCAGGTCGGCCAGCACGTCCAGCCGCGACTTGTAGGCGATGCCGTGCCCGCCCACCGCCCAGCGCCGCACCAGTTCGCCGTCGTCGCTGGCGCGGTTGCCGGCCACCTTGACCACGCGGGTGTGCGCGCCCGAGTGGAAGGTCCAGTGGTCGTGGGTGGCGTCGCTCAGGGCGAAGCGCAGGCAGTTGTGCTCGCGCAGCGCGTCCGGGGTGGCGGGTTTGCCGTGGCGCGCGAAGTAGGCCGGCGCGGCCACCAGCACGCGCCGGTTGTCCGGCGCCAGCGGCAGCGCCACCAGCGAGGAGTCGTCGGGCACGCCGTAGCGCACCACGGCGTCCACGCGCTGGCGGAACATGTCGACCAGGCGGTCGCCGATGCGCACGTGCAGCGAGACCGCGGGGTGGGCCTGCTGGAAGGCATCCAGCCAGGGCGCCAGCACGTGGCGGCCGAGGTCCGAGGGGATCGACAGCGAGACCTCGCCGCCGATGGCCTGGCGTCCTTGGGCGAGCGCGTCGCGGCCGGCATCGAGGTCGGCCAGCGCGCGGCGCGCGTGTGCCAGGTAGCGTTCGCCTTCCTGCGTCAGGCCCAGGCTGCGCGTGGAGCGCGCCAGCAGCCGCACGCCCAGTTCGCCCTCCAGCCGCTTGACCGCCGCGCTGGCGGCGGCCGGCGCGATATTGGCCACGCGCGCGGCGGCCGACAGGCTGCCGTTGTCGGCGGCCAGCACGAAGATGGCGAGATCGTCGAGGCGGAGCATGGCGGGTGGCGCAAAGGACTGCCTGGCGCGGCCGGGCGGGGCGCCATCTTACTATGCCTGCCCTGGCGGCCGGTCCGCCGCACCGCCTCAGGCTGGCAGCGCCGGCCGCTCGACGCCGTCCGGCAGCCCGATGCAGGCGACGCGGAAGACGTTGCCTTCGGGGTCTTCCAGTACCGCCTGCCATTGCCCGTAGTAGGTGGGATAGGGCCCCTTGCGCAGGCGTCCGCCCAGCGCCGTTGCGCGCCGCGCCGCGGCATCGACCGCGTGCGGGGCGTCCAGCATCAGCGTCGGGTAGGCCACCACCGGCGGCGCGCCCGCGCCGGCCTGCGGGCGGCGGTCTTCGAGCGCCAGCAAGGCATAGGCCGGGGCGGCGTTGAAGCCGAACTGGAAGCCTGGCGCCTCCAGCGCGCGGTAGATCGGCGAACGGCTCGCCACGGCTTCGGGCAGCGCCAGCAGCGCGCCGTAGAAGCCGCACTGGGCCTCGATGTCGCGGCACAGCAGATGGAACCAGAGCTTCATGCGGGCTCTCCCGCTGCGGCGACGCCGGCGTGTCCGGCCTGGCCGGCGGCAGCCGGGCCGCGCTGCAGGCCGTAGGTCTTGTCGTACATCTCGCGCAGGTGCTCGCCGGCGGTGCAGGGCGCGAAGCGCGGGGCCTCGCCGGCCGGCACCACGCCCGGCACCGGCTCGATGCGGGCCAGGTAGTCGGGTTCGTAGAAGAAGGGGATCGAATAGCGCGGCGCGCCGCCCGAATGCACGTTGCGCACGCGGTGCGGGTTGGAGTGGTAGAGGCCGTTGGTCCAGCGCGGGATCATGTCGCCCAGGTTGACCACGAAGCAGCCGTCGATCGGCGTGGCCGCCACCCAGCTGCCGTCCGGCATGCACACTTCCAGGCCGCCGTGCGCGTCCTGGGCCAGTACCGTGACGCAGCCCCAGTCGGTGTGGGCGCCGGCGCCGAAGGTGCGCGTGTCGGCATCGGCCGGATGGGCCGGATAGCGGACCATGCGCAGCGTCACCATGGGACTGTCGCTGGTGTGGTCGAAGTAGTGCTCGGGCAGGTCGAGCGACAGCGCGATCAGCTGCATCAGGCGGCGCGACAGCGCCAGCATGGCCTGGATGTAGGCCTCGCACTGCGCCGGTGCCCCGGGCAGTTCGGCCGGCCACTGGTTGTGGCCGTAGGACTGGTAGCCGGCCAGCACATAGGGATGCTGGTCCGGATAGGCCATGCCGCAGAAGAAGCTCTCTTTCAGGTCGGGGCGGGCGTGCTCGTCCAGGGTCTGCTCGCCGAGGTTCTCGAAGCCGCGCAGGGTGGGCGAGTTGCGCATCGCCAGCGCCGCGCGGGTGGCGGCGGGCAGGTCGAGCAGTTGCTCGGCGAGGGCGAACTGCCGCGCCACCTGGGCGGCATCGACGCCGTGCTGGCGCACGTAGAAGAAGCCGCTGGACATGGCGGCCGCGCGCAGCTGGCGCGCCACCTCGGCGCTGCGCGGCGCGCCCGGCGCGAGGGCATCGGTGAGGTCGAGGATGGGAAGGGCCATGGCGTGTCCCTCCCTCAGGCCTTGAGGCGGCGCTCGGCCGCGGCGGGCAGGAACTGCTCGCTCCAGATGTCGGCCGGGGCCGGCGCCGTCTTCAGGCCGAAGGCGCCGGCAGTCTCGTCGAGGGTGGCCTGCAGGCGCGCGGTGGTGGCCGCGCCCCAGCCGTCGCGCCGCGTGTCGGGGGTCTTCATGGTGCCGTCGACGATCAGGCGCAGGCGCTCCAGTTCGAGCGTCTCGTCGGCCAGCGGCTCGCGCGCCTTGACGGCGGCGGCGCCGGCCTTGGGATCGGCGATGGCATCGAGCCAGCCGCGCGTGGACGCCTTGACGAAGGCGCGCAGGACCTCCGGCTCGGCCATGGCGCGGCGGTTGGCCACCAGGCCGTTGCCGTAGGACTTCATGCCGTAGTCGGAGAAGCGGAACACGGTCAGGTGTTCGGGGCCCATGCCGCGCGCCTTGAGATTGAGCAGGCCGGTGAAGAAGAAGTAGGCGGCGGCGTCGAAGTCGCCCTTGGCGAAGCGCGTGTCGCCGAGGTCCGGCGCGACGTTTTCCCACTGCACCCCGGCCGCGTCGAAGCCCTGCGCCTTGGCGAACACCGGGAACAGCTTGCGCGAGGCATTGAAGGGCTGGCCCAGGATGCGCTTGCCGGCCAGGTCGGCCGGGCGGGCGATGGGGCCGCCCTTGCGCACCAGGATGGCGTTGGGGTTCAGGTCGTACTGGATCGCCACCGCCTTGAGGGCGGCGGACGGGTTGTTGACGTTGAACTCGATCATGCTGGCCAGGTCGGCCGAGGCGCAGTCGTAGGCGCCCCCGGCCACCAGGCTGATGGCCGAGGACGAGCCGTTGCCGGTATCGATGGTGAGGTCCAGGCCGGCTGCCTTGTAGTAGCCGCGCTGCTGCGCGAGCAGGAAGCCGGCGCCGGAGGCTTCCACCTTCCAGCCCAGGTTGAACTTGAACTTCTGCTGCGAGCCGGTGGCACGCACGAACGGCGTGGCGGCTAGCAGGGCGGTCGCGCCGGCGGCGCGTAACAGGGAGCGTCGTTGCATGGTGGTCCTTGCCCTCGTGGCGAATGACGGTCGGTCACCGGTGCGGCCGCCGGAAGCGGCATGGCATGCGCGGGGTCGCGCGGCGGCGGGTGGCGGCGTCGCACCTCGTTGGAGCAATTTCCGGGCGGCGGGGCCGCTGAACGCTTCTACTCCTGCAGCGTTTTTGCAGGAACCGTGCCATGGGGTGAAGCGGCGAGCCGGCGGCGCGCTGATGGTGCGCTGACGGTGCGTGGATGCTGCGCCGCCGGCCGGATTGGTGCGGGCCGCCTGCTGCATGCACCGGCTGGCGGCGCCGCCGAGGTGGCGTGGCGCCGCGGCGGTGCGCGCCATGGGCGCGAACGGCGCGCCGGGCGCTGGCCCGGAACCTGCTTGATCCCGGGCAAGAGTAGAAGCGTTCACCAGCCGTGTGCATGCCGGGCATGCGACGGCAGGCCGGGAATTGCTCTTGCGGTCCGCGCGCCGCGAACACTGTGTTCGCCGCCGCCGGGGCCCGGGGGCGATGCGGCCGCGCTGGCGGGACGCTGCTCCCGGTACCCGGTCGGCCGGCGCTGCGCGGTCCGGCCATCCTCATCCCGTACCAGGAGAATCCATATGAACGAGACCACCGCCATCCCCGCCGTTTCCCTTGCCACCGCCGATGCCGACGCCATGACCGCGGCAGGGGCGGGCTCGGCCCTCGCCGAGCTGCGCAAGGAGTCGCGCATGGGTGCCATGGGCTCCGAGACCCATGCGCGCGAGATCCGCCGCATCGACCTGTCCGACTTCGCGCGCCGCAAGGCCGAGATCGCCGACCAGCTCTGGCAGGCTGCCACCGAGGTCGGCTTCTTCCAGGTCGCCAACCACGGCATCGATCTCGCACGGGTGCACGAGGCCTTCGCCATGACCGAGCGCTTCTTCGCCCTGCCCGAGGCGGTCAAGGCGCGCCACCCGCTCAAGAAGGCGCTCAATGCCGGCTGGGAGAGCAAGGCCCAGGTGCGGCCGTCGACCGGCACGCCGGACCAGAAGGAGTCCTACCAGATCACGCGCCCGCACATGGACGGCCTGTGGCCGGGCGAGGAAGCCCTGGCCGGCTTCCAGTCCACCCTGCTCGCCTTCGAGGCGCAGTGCTGGGAGGTAGGCATGAAAGTGCTGTCGTGCTTCGCCGACAAGCTGGGCTTCGACAGCGACTTCTTCACGCGCGCGCACGCGCCCGCCTCGCCCGAGTACCAGAGCACGCTGCGCCTGCTGCACTACTATGCGATCCCGCCCGAGTACCAGGACAAGCTCGGCCTGTGGCGCGCCGGCGCCCACACCGACTTCGACTGCCTGACGCTGCTGTTCCAGCGCACCGGGCAGGGCGGCCTGCAGGTCTGCCCGGGCAAGGAGATGGAGGCGCAGCAATGGACCTCGATCGAACCCGACGAGACCGTCATCACCTGCAATATCGGCGACATGCTGATGCGCTGGAGCGACGACCGGCTGCCTTCCAACTTCCACCGCGTCAGGAATCCGGCGCCGCACGAGTCCATGGGTGCGCGCTACAGCATCGCCTTCTTCTGCCAGGCCAACCGCGATGCCATCATCGCGGGACCGGCCGGCAAGTACCCGCCGATCAGCGCGGGCGACTACCTCAAGCAGCGCGTCAGCGCGAACTTCAAGGCGTACTGAAGGCGCCGGAAATCATGGCGCCGCGCCTGGCATCGCTCGCAGCATCGCTCATGGCACCTCACCGGCGGCGCTGACGCGGTAGACGCAGCGCCGCGCGCCGGCCAGCAGATGCTCCTCGCGCTCGACGCGCGCCTGCGCGCCGAGCACCTCGCGGAACACCTGCAGCTCGGCGCGGCAGAAGCCCTGGCAGGTCTGCGCGGCGGCGCAGATCGGGCAGTGGTCTTCGATCAGCAGCCAATCCTCGCCGTCGCGCTCGACCCGTGCCATATAGCCTTCCGCCTCGCGCAGCGCGGCGAGCCGGCGCACGCGCTCGGGTAGCGTGGCCTCGCCGGCGCAGGCGCGCGTGTAGTCCTCGCGTGCCTGCTGCTCGCGCTGCCCGATCAGCTTGTCCAGCCCGGCTTCGCCGAACAGTTGGCGGATCGAGCCGATCAGCTGCACCGTGAGCTGTGCGTGGGTGTCGGGAAAGCGCGCCTGCCCGGCCGCGCTCAATTCCCATTCCTGGCGCGGGCGCCCGGCGCCGGCCGCGGCCTGGCGCCGCCCTTCGACGAGGCCGGCCGCGAGCAGCTTCTGCACCTGCTGGCGCGCGGCCTCGGCGGTGATCTGCAGGCGCTCGGCAATCTGCGCGGTCGAGGCCGGTCCGCGCGTTTTCAGCAAGAAGAGGATGCGATCCGACGGCTGCGGATTCCCTGAATTATCCAAGGGATTTGTTGTGTAATTCACTGGGGAGGCCTAATATCCAACGGAATTCTTGGATATTAGGCCGGGGCCGCCTCGCTGTCGAGGGCCCTGGCGCATGGCAAAAAGGAGCCACCTCATGCAGCCAGACACCTTCTCGCATCTCACCTCCTTCGACGAGGCCGGATCGTCCGGATCGTCCGGGTCGGCCGGATCGTCCGATACCCGGCCGGCACGCGCGCTGGCCTTCCTCAATCCGCCAGGCCTCTACGATCCGCGTCCCAACGGCTATTCCCACCTGGCCCTGGTGCCGGCGGGGCGGGCCCTGATCTGCGTGGCGGGGCAGGGCGGCGAGCGCGAGGACGGCACGCTGCCGGCGAGCTTCGCCGGACAGGTACGGCAGGCCTTCGACAACCTCGCCACGGCGCTGCGCGCGGCCGGCGCGGTGCCCGCCGACGTGGCCAAGCTGACGGTGCTGATCGTCGACCACGACGAGACGCGCCTGCGCGTGCTGGCCGAGGAAGTGGCGCGCCTGTGGGGCGAGGCGCCGCCGCCGGCCTGCACGCTGATCCCGGTACCGCGCCTGGCGCTGGATGGGATGCTGTTCGAGGTCGAGGCGCTCGCGGTGGGCGCGGCGGCCGGGCGCTAGCGCTCGCGGTGGGGGGATGGGGGCGATGCCTCGCTCAGGCAGCCTGCCGCGCCGGCTCGCCGAAGTGCGGATGGCGCGCGAACAGCTCGGCGGCCCAGTTGACGAAGATGCGCACCTTGGCCGACAGGTGGCGGTTCTGCGGGTACATCGCCGAGATCGGCAGCGACTCCCCCTGCCAGTCCGTCATCAGTTCCACCAGCCGGCCGCTGCGCACATAGGGCTCGGCCAGCGCGCAGGAGAGGTAGGCGAGGCCCAGCCCCTGCAGCGCGCTGCCGAGATAGACGTCGGAGTCGTTGGTGGCCAGCACCGAGTCCAGCAGCAGTTCGTGGCGCTGCTCGCCGCGCGTCAGGTCCCAGGTGACCTCGCGCCCGGTGCGGTGGGACACGTAGTTGATGCAGCGGTGCGCCTGCAGCTCGGCCATGGTGCGCGGCGTGCCGTGCTGGCGCAGGTAGATCGGCGAGGCATAGATCGCCAGCTTGAGCTGGCCGATGCGGCGCGCCACCATCGACTCGTCGACCAGGGCGCCCACGCGCAGCACCACGTCCACGCCCTCCTGCAGCAGGTCGATGGGTTTGCCGTTGGTGGTCAGCTCCAGCTTGAGGTCCGGATAGGCGGTGAAGAAGGCCGGCAGCTCGGGCAGCAGCACCATCTGGGCCAGGCTGCTGATGGTGTCCACGCGCAGCGTGCCACGCGGATTGTTGTTGTGGTGGGACAGCGATTGCTCGGCCTCGTCGACGTCGGCCAGGATGCGCACGCAGCGTTCGTAATAGGCCGCGCCCTCGGTGGTGACGCTGATGCGGCGCGTGGTGCGGTGCAGCAGCTTGACGCCGAGATGGGTCTCCAGGTTCTGGATCATGCGCGTCAAGGTGGCCTTGGGCAGGTCGAGCGACTCCGCCGCGCGGGCGAAGCTGCCGACATCGACCACACGGGTGAAGGCCTGCATTGAGATGAAGCGATCCATGGTGATTCCCTGGCAGATGAAGCGCGGCGCGAGACCTGTGGGCCCCGCTGGCGCGGCGGTTGGCTCCGGCACGCGCATGTGGCGCGCGCGCCGGAGAGCGCGAGTGGACCACAAATCGGATGACCTTGCACGCGGTGGGGTTGTCGGCTGGCGATTATTCCATCGCAGCAACAGTGCGTTGGTGTGCCTTTGCTTTATCCCACCCTCGTCAATCACCATAATCCGTTGCAACGCAACAAGACAAGGCCGCGCTTTGGCGTCGGCCGCCGGAGCCGCCGATGTCCAGCCCGCTCGATGCCCAGCCCCCCGTCGCCCCGCCCGCCGGACACCCGGAGCGCGTGCAGGTGCTCGACTATGTGCTGACCAGCGGCGCGCGCCGCATCGGCGCCCGGCTGTGCTACCCGGCCGGCTATCCGGCCGCCGGCGCGGCGCCGCTGCCGTGGCTGATCTACCTGCACGCCGGCGGCTTCGTCGATTGCAGCCAGCAGTCCAGCGAGTGCCTGGCGATGGACCTGGCGGCGCGGGTGCCGGCGGTGGTGGTGGTGCCGGCCTATTCGCTGGCGCCGGACCATCCGTTCCCGGCGGCGCCGGAGGATGCGTTCAGCACGGTCGCCTGGGTGCTGGCGCATGCGCGCCGGCTCAAGGTCGACAAGCAGCGCTTCGCCCTGGTGGGCGAGGAGGCCGGCGGCAACCTGGCGATCGCGCTGGCGCAGATGATGCGCGACCGCGGCCTGCCGCAGGCGCGCGGGCAGTGGCTGATCCGGCCGCTGACCGATCCCTGCCTGCAGCACGCATCGTGCGCGGGCGGCGCGGACGGCCCGAGCGTGCCGCTGGAGATGCTGCGGCGTATCGCCGGGCACTACCGCGACTACCTGCCGACAGCGGCGGCCAGCGTGCACCCCTATGCGGCGCCGGCGCATGCGTCGCGCCTGGCGGGGCTGCCGGCCACGCTGATCCAGGTGGCGGAGCAGGACGCCCTGCGCGCCGAGGGCGAGGCCTTCGGCGAGCGCCTGCGCGGTGCCGGCGTGCCGGCACAGACCATGATCATGCCCGGCGCCTGTGGCGACGGGGTGGAAGAGACCCATGAAGACTGTGAAATGTGGGTAGATGAAGGCGCGCGTTTCCTGCGGCAATGCCTGGCAGGAAGCGACGATGCCTCGAAACAGACCGAACGCCGCCCGCCCGGCCGGCGCGCAGCGGGGCCCGCCGGCTGAGCGGCCCCTGGCGCAGGCGCTGAGCGGCCCGAGCCGCAGGCGTAGAGACAGCCCGATCCCTGGTTAGCCGGACCGCCTTGCGCGGCCCGGAGGGCGGCGTTCGGCCTTTTGCTTTTCCGGTTGAAGAAAGCCAGAAACGGAGTGAAGAAATGCAGAACACAACTCGACGTACCCTGATCGCGGTGGCCGTGGTCGCGCTGGTCGGCGCCGGCCTGGCGGCATCGCTGCTGCGTCCGCACGGCGGCGAGGCGCGCGCCGTCACCGCGCCTGCCGCGCCGGCGGTGGACGTGGCCGCCGCCATCGGCAAGACCATCACCGAGTGGGACGAGTTCTCCGGCCGCCTCGAAGCGGTGGACCGCGTGGAGATCCGCCCACGCGTGTCCGGCACCATCGACGCGGTGCACTTCCGCGAGGGGGCGCTGGTGAAGAAGGGCGACCTGCTCTTCACCATCGATCCGCGCCCCTATGCGGCGGAGGTGGCACGCGCCGAGGCGGCGCTGGCCGCGGCCCAGGTGCGTGCCACGCACGCGCAGACCGAGCAGGCGCGCGCCCAGCGCCTGCTGCAGGACAACGCGGTGTCGCGCCGCGAGTTCGACGAGCGCGACAACGGCGCGCGCGAGGCAGCCGCCAATGTGCGCGCGGCCCAGGCCGAGCTGGAAGCGGCGCGGCTGAACCTGGCCTACACGCGCATCACCGCGCCGGTGGCCGGACGGGTCTCGCGCGCCGAGATCACCGTCGGCAACCTGGTGGCGGCGGGCGCCGCGTCGCCGGCGCTGACCACCGTGGTGTCGGTGTCGCCGGTCTATGCCAGCTTCGAGCTCGACGAGCAGAGCTACCTGCGCTACACCGCGCCGGGCGCCGGCGGCAGCCAGCCCAACCTGCCCATCTACCTGGGCCTGGCTGACGAGAACGGCCATCCGCACCAGGGCCGCATCCAGTCGGTCGACAACCGCCTCGATACGCGCAGCGGCACCATCCGCGTGCGGGCGGTGTTCGACAACGACGACGGCCGCCTGCTGCCGGGCCTCTATGCCCGTATCAAGTTCGGCGGCGCCGCGCCCCATGCCGCGGTGCTGGTCAATGACCGCGCCGTCGGTACCGACCAGGGCAAGAAGTTCGTGCTGGTGGTGGGCCGCGACAACAAGCTGATCTACCGCGAAGTGGAACTCGGACCGGCCTACGACGGCCTGCGCGTGATCCGCAAGGGCCTGGCGGCGGGCGAGACCATCGCCGTCAACGGGCTGCAGCGGGTGCGCCCGGGCGACCTGGTGGCGCCCAAGCCGGTCGACATGGCCTTCAAGCGCGAGGTGGAGCCGCGTGCGGAGTCGGCCGACCGCAAGCAGGCCAAGACCGGGGCCGACGATGGCAAGCCGATGAGCTGATGTGGATGCCGGTGGGCATGGTGCCGGCGCGTAACGGCTGAGGGTTGGCTCCCCTCTCCCATTCATGGGAGAGGGGCAGGGGGAGAGGGCGGGCGCTCGCGCCATGCGCAGGCAATCGTTCTGGCGCGGATGCCTGCCCTCTCCCCCAACCCCTCTCCCGCAGGCGGGAAAGGGGAGCAGGCCGGAAGCCCGGCAAACGCCTGCGCCACCGCCACCGCCAAAACCCGTACGCCGTTCCCTCGATATGGCGCCCGCCAGCGGGCCGCCAGGGGCGGCTGTTCGCCGCTCTCACGAGTTGTAGCTGAGATTTAGCCGAGACCAAGATGAATCTCTCGAAATTCTTTATCGACCGCCCGATCTTCGCGGGCGTGTTATCGGTGCTGATCTTCCTGGTCGGCGCCATCTCGATGTTCAAGCTGCCGATCTCGGAATACCCCGAGGTCGTGCCGCCTTCCGTGGTGGTGCGCGCCCAGTATCCGGGCGCCAACCCCAAGGTGATCGCCGAGACGGTGGCCTCGCCGCTGGAAGAGCAGATCAATGGCGTGGAAGACATGCTCTACATGTCTTCGCAGGCCAACAGCGACGGCGTGCTGACGCTGACCGTCACCTTCAAGCTCGGCACCGACCCCGACAAGGCCCAGCAGCTGGTGCAGAACCGGGTGGCGCAGGCCGAGCCGCGCCTGCCCGAGGACGTGCGGCGCCTGGGCGTGACCACCGTCAAGAGCTCGCCGGACCTGACCATGGTGGTGCACCTGGTCTCGCCCAACGACCGCTATGACATGACCTACCTGCGCAACTACGCGGTGATCAACGTCAAGGACCGGCTGGCGCGCATCCAGGGCGTGGGCCAGGTCCAGCTGTTCGGCTCGGGCGACTACGCCATGCGCGTGTGGCTGAACCCGGAGAAGATGGCCGAGCGCCAGCTCGCCGCCTCCGACGTGGTCAAGGCCATCCGCGAGCAGAACGTGCAGGTGGCGGCCGGCGTGATCGGCTCGTCGCCGGCCTTGCCCGGTGCCGACCTGCAGCTCTCGGTCAACGCGCAGGGGCGCCTGTCCACCGTCGAGGAGTTCGGCGACATCGTGGTGCGCACTTCGGCCGATGGCGGCGTGACCTACCTGAAGGACATCGCCCGTATCGAGCTGGGCGCATCCGAGTACGCGCTGCGCTCGCTGCTGGACAACAAGCCCGCGGTGGCCATCCCCATCTTCCAGGCGCCGGGCTCCAACGCCATCCAGATCTCGGATGACGTGCGCAAGACCATGGAAGAGCTGAAGCAGAACTTCCCCGACGGGGTCGACTACAGCATCGTCTACGATCCGACGCAGTTCGTGCGCCACTCGATCGAGGCGGTCACGCATACGCTGTTCGAGGCCATCCTGCTGGTGGTGCTGGTGGTGATCCTGTTCCTGCAGACCTGGCGCGCGTCGATCATCCCGCTGCTGGCGGTGCCGGTCTCCATCGTCGGTACCTTCGGGCTGATGCATGCCTTCGGCTTCTCGATCAACGCGCTGTCGCTGTTCGGCCTGGTGCTGGCCATCGGCATCGTGGTGGACGACGCCATCGTGGTGGTGGAGAACGTCGAGCGCAACATCGAGGAGGGGCTGTCACCCAAGGAGGCCACCTACAAGGCCATGCGCGAGGTGAGCGGTCCCATCATCGCCATCGCGCTGACGCTGATCGCGGTGTTCGTGCCGCTGGCCTTCATGACCGGCCTGACCGGCCAGTTCTACAAGCAGTTCGCGCTGACCATCTCGATCTCGACGATCATCTCCGCGTTCAACTCGCTGACCTTGTCGCCGGCGCTGTCCGCGCTGCTGCTGCGCGGCCATGACGCGCCCAAGGACTGGCTGACGCGCGGCATGGAGCGCGTGCTGGGCGGCTTCTTCGCGCGCTTCAACCGCTTCTTCGGTGCCAGCGCGCAGCGCTACGGCAGCGGCGTCAAGGGCGTGATCTCGCGCAAGGGTGCGGTGTTCGGCGTCTACGCGGTGATGCTGGCGCTGACCTGGGGTGTGTTCCAGATGGTGCCCAAGGGCTTCGTGCCGGCGCAGGACAAGCAGTACCTGGTGGGCTTCGCCAAGCTGCCCGACGGCGCCACGCTGGACCGCACCGAGGACGTGATCCGCCGCATGTCGGAGATCGCGCTCAAGCACCCGGGCGTGGAATCGGCGGTGGCCTTCCCGGGCCTGTCGATCAACGGCTTCACCAACAGCCCCAGCGCCGGCATCGTGTTCGCCACGCTCAAGCCTTTCGAGCAGCGCAAGGGCAAGGACCTGTCGGGCGATGCCATCGCGCAGCAGCTCAACGCCAAGTACGCGGCCATCCAGGACGCTTTCATCGCAGTGTTCCCGCCGCCGCCCGTGCAGGGCCTGGGCACCATCGGCGGCTTCAAGCTGATGATCGAGGACCGTGCCGCGCTCGGCTACGACGCGCTGTTCGACGCCACCAATGCCTTCATCGGCAAGGCGCGCGCCACGCCCGAGCTGACCGGTGTGTTCAGCAACTACCAGGTCAACGTGCCGCAGCTCGATGTCAAGCTCGACCGCGTCAAGGCCAAGCAGCTCGGCGTGCCCGTCACCGACGTGTTCGACACGCTGCAGACCTACCTGGGCTCGGCCTATGTGAACGACTTCAACAAGTTCGGCCGCACCTACCAGGTCAAGGTGCAGGCGGATGCGCCGTACCGCGCCCACGCCGAGGACATCCTGCAGCTGAAGACGCGCAACGCCGCCGGCGAGATGGTGCCGCTGTCGTCGCTGGTGCAGGTCAGGCAGGGCTTCGGCCCGGACAGCGTGGTGCGCTACAACGGCTTCACTGCCGCCGACGTCAACGCCGGCCCGGCCCCGGGCTTTTCTTCGGGCCAGGCGCAGGCCGCGGCCGAGCGCATCGCCGCCGAGACGCTGCCCAAGGGCATGAAGTTCGAATGGACCGAGCTGACCTACCAGGACATCCTGGCCGGCAACGCGGGCGTGTGGATCTTCCCGCTGTGCGTGCTGCTGGTGTTCCTGGTGCTGGCCGCCCAGTACGAGAGCCTGACACTGCCGCTGGCGGTGATCCTGATCGTGCCGATGAGCCTGCTCGCGGCCATGACCGGCGTATGGCTGACGCGCGGCGACAACAACATCTTCACGCAGATCGGCTTCATCGTGCTGGTGGGCTTGTCGGCCAAGAACGCCATCCTGATCGTGGAGTTCGCGCGCGAACTGGAACACCAGGGCCGCAGCATCGTGGCCGCCGCCATCGAGGCCAGCCGGCTGCGCCTGCGCCCGATCCTGATGACCTCGTTCGCCTTCATCATGGGCGTGGTGCCGCTGGTGATCTCCACCGGCGCCGGCGCCGAGATGCGGCATGCGATGGGCGTGGCGGTGTTCGCCGGCATGCTGGGCGTGACCTTCTTCGGCCTGTTCCTGACGCCGGTGTTCTACGTGGCGCTGCGGCTGTGGGCCACGCGCGGCGAGCGGCGCCGGGCGGCGCAGCAGGCGCCCGCCGCGCTGGCCCCAGCGGCATCGGCCGAGTGAGGGAGATGACATGACAACACGGATAACTGCCATGCAGAACTGGATGCCCCGCCTGGCCACGCTGGCCGCCGCGCTGGTGCTGGCCGGCTGCTCGCTGGCCCCGGCCTACCGGGTGCCCGAGAGCGCTGCCGCACCGGCCTTCAAGGAGGCCGAGGGCGCACGCGCCGAGGGCGCGCAATGGAAGACCGCCACGCCGGCCGAAGGCGCCGAGCGCGGCCAATGGTGGCGGGTCTTCTCCGATGCGGAACTGGACCGGCTGATCACCGCCGCCACCAGCGCCAACCAGGACCTGGCCGCCGCGGCGGCGCGCCTGAAGCAGGCGCGCGCGCTGACCGGCGTGGCCGAGGCCGACCTCTACCCGCAGCTCAGCGTGGGCCTGGACCCGACCCGGGCGCAGACCTCGGCCGCCGCCAACGGCCTGCCCGACGGCACCAAGGTGCCGGCGCAGACCCTGCTGCGCGCGCGCGCCTTCGCCAGCTACGAGCTCGACCTGTTCGGCCGCGTGGCCAGCAATACCCAGGCCGCGCGCGCCGAGGGCGAAGCCGCCGAAGACCTGTTCCGCTCGGTGCAGCTCGCGTTGCAGGCCGACGTGGCACAGGCCTACTTCGCGCTGCGCACGCTCGACAGCGAGCGCGAATTGCTGCAGGCCACGGTGACCTTGCGCGAAGACGCGCTCAAGCTGCTCAAGCGCCGCTTCGACGCGGGCGAAACCACCGACCTGGACCCGGCGCGCGCCGAGGCCGAACTGGGCACGGCACGGGCCGACCTGGCCGCCATCGAACGGCGCCGCGCCACCCAGGAGCACGCGCTGGCGGTGCTGACCGGGCTGCCGCCGTCGGCTTTCGCGATGCCGTCGCGGCCCTTCGACGCCCAGCCTGTGGCGATCCCGGCCGGCCTGCCGTCGGACCTGCTGGAGCGCCGCCCGGACATCGCCCAGGCGGAACGCCTGATGGCCGCCGCCAATGCGCGCATCGGCGTGGCCAAGGCCGCGTTTTTCCCGCGCATCACGCTGACGGGCCTGTTCGGCTTCGAGTCGGGCGATCTGTCCAACCTGTTCCGCTGGTCGTCCGCGGTATGGGGGATCGGTCCGCTGGTCGGCTCCACCATCGCCGCGCCCATCTTCGACGGCGGCCGCAACCGCGCCAACCTGGCGGCCGCGCGCGCCCAGCACGAAGAGAGCGTGGCGCGCTACCGGCAGACCGTGCTGGTGGCCTTCCGCGAAGTCGAGGACAGCCTGGCCGACACCCGCTGGCTGAGCCAGCAGGCGCAGGCACTGGACAGCGCGCTGGCCGGCGCGCGCCGCGCGCAGCGCATCTCGCGCAGCCGCTACGACGCGGGCGCGGTCGACTACCTGACCGTGATCGACGCCGACCGCACCGTGCTGCAGGCCCAGCGCGAAGCCAACCAGGTAGCCGGCCTGCGCGCCGCCGCCACGGTATCGCTGGTGCGCGCGCTCGGCGGCGGCTGGGGTGCGCCGAACGGGCAGGCCGAGACGCCAACACCATCGGCCAGGCATGATGTCGTGGCTCCCTCTGCGCGCACGGGGAGCGGGTTGGGAGGAGGGGTGGATCAGCAAGGCGCCGTGTAAAAGCGAAGCCGCCGGTGTGCTCCAGCAAGCGAGCCCCCCGCCGCAAGCCCTCGGTGCGATACCCGCGCATCCAGCCCACCGGCACCAACACCACCGCCTACACTGAACACATCGCGCCCCACCGCGGGGCGCCAGCCCCGGAGGCGCCGACCATGCCCCTGCGCAAGGCCTGGGTGCTCGGCGTGGCCGTGCTGTGCGCGGCCGCTGCCGCCTGCCTGCTGCCGCTGCCCTGGGACCTGACCACCCAGGTCCACAACGAGGTCGTGATCGCGCGTTCGGCGCAGCACGTGTTCGACTATGTCACCACGCCCGCCCACTGGCCCGACTGGCATCCATCGTCGCTGGCCGTGTCCGGGGCCACCGGCCATCCGCTGCAGCCGGGCGAGCAGGTGAGCGAAACCTTCCGGGTGGCAGGGCGCAGCGGCGTCGTGGTGTGGACCGTGACGGCGCGCCAGCGCCCGGCTTTCTGGGCCATCGCCGGCACCATCGAAGGCCGTCCGGCCGGCACCGTGGCCTACACGCTGCGGGAAGAGGGCGACCAGACGCGCTTCTCGCGCGACTTCCGCTACCGTTCGCCCACGCTCGGTTTCGCCATTCTCAATCAGCTGGTGCTGCGCCGCCGCGTCGAGGCCGAGTCGGCCGAGGCGGTGGTGCGGCTGAAGGCGCGGCTGGAGGGGATGGGAGGCTAGCGCGCCTTGGCCCGCGTCTTCTTGCGCACCACCGCGCCCGCGGGCGCCTCCGCCGCTGGCGCGGCGTCGACCCGCTGCATCTGTTCGAGCAGCGTCAGGGCGTCGACATAGGAGAGGAACTGGTGCAGGTATTCCGGCGACAATTCCTGCATCAGCGTCAGCGAGCGGTGGATCAGGTAGTGGGAATTGAGCGGGCCGGCATGCTCGGGCACCTGCTGCAGCGATTGCTGCACGCGCTGGTTGGCGCTGACGCGGGTCCAGGTGTCGCGGAAGTAGTCGATCAGTTCCGGCTCGGCCGGGACTGGCGGCCGGGCCGGCGTGGCGATCCGTGCGCTTGCGGTCGCGGGGGGCTCTGCCGTGCTTCTGGCCCGGGCGCGGCCGGCGAGCTGGTCGGCCAGTGCCGCCAGCGCACCGCGTGCGGGCAGGCGCGGTGCGGCCGGCGGTGCCGCCGCAGCGGTGCCGGGCGTGGAGGATGGGATGGAATCGGTCGATGCCGCCGCCTTGGTACCCGCCGCTTCGAGCGCGAGGCGATAGGCAGAGAGCCGGGCCGCCAGCTTGTCGTCGAGCACGCGCCGCGCTGCGCCCTGGTGGGGCGCGGCACGGCGCGCCAGGGCCTGCATCAGGCGGAAGCGTACCGGGTCGAGGCGGTCAGCGCCGCATGCCTGCCAGGCTTCGAGTTGTTGCATGGCATCCGGCGGCGCATCGTTGCCCGCCGGGGTCGGTGCCTGGGCCGGCGCATCGTGCGGGGCGGTGGCTGACGGGCCGGCCGGCGCCGCGTGCGCCGCACCCTGTGCGGGCTCCGCCATGCCACGGTCCATGATGCCGTCAGCCACGAGGTTTCGCCGCGCCGGTGGAGCCGCGCGGGATCGGCGCGATCTCGACGCGGCGGTTCTTCGCGCGGCCTTCGGCGTCGGCGTTCGAGGTGACCGGCTGCTCGGCGCCGAAGGCGGCCGAGAAGACCGAGGCGGGCGGGACGCCGGCCTCGATCAGCGCGCGCGTCACCGTCAGCGCGCGCTGGGCCGACAGCTCCCAGTTGTCGGCGAAGCGGCGGTTGCTTTCCTTGACCTGCTGGTCGTCGGTGAAGCCGCTCACCATCAGGATCTCGTCACGCGCGCTGAGGTAGGCCGACAGCGGCCCCGCCAGGCTCTTCAGCAGGTCGCGGCCTTCGGGCTGGAGCTGGTCGGAGTTGAGGGCGAACAGCACGCTGCCGCTGATGCCGATGCGGCCGTTGACCAGGGTCACGCGGCCGGCTGCCAGCGGCACCGCCAGCGCCTTCTCGAGCGACTCGCGGCGCTGCATTTCCTCCTGGCGGTGCCGGACCTCGTCTTCCAGCCGTGCCGTCAGTTCGAGCTGCATGCCGATGGCGCCCAGCAGGACCAGCACGAAGGCGCCCAGCAGCACGGACATCAGGTCGCCGAAGACGGCCCAGATCGGGGCGGCCGGTTCCACGCCGGCGTCGATGTCCTCCCTCATGCCGCCTCGGCGCCGTTGGCCGCCTGCGTGGCGGCGAGCTGCTGCAGGTCGTCGAGGATCTGCTTCTGCGACATCACGCTCAGGTCGACCACTTCGCGCGCCTGCGCCACGTAGTAGGCGAGCTGCTCGTCACTGCGTGCCATCGACTTGTCCAGGGCGGCCTCGATGCGCTGGAGCTGGGCGCCCAGCTTGTCGCTGGATTCGCTGAACAGCTGCACGGCCACGCCGAAAGCTTCGCCCAGGCTGGCGACTTCCACCGCGCTGCCGGTGACCTGGGCCGCCATGGCTTCCAGCCGGCTGCCTTCGGACTCGACCTGGCCGGCGAAGCGCGCGCCGGCCTGTTCCAGCAGCGAGGACGCCCCGGCGACCAGGCTTTCCACCGCCGCGCGTTGTTCCGTGGAGGCCTGGCCGACCGCCTGCAGCAGGGTTTCCAGCGTAGACAGCATGCTGGCGCGCTCTTCGAGCATGGCCTGGTCGCGTGCCATGCTGTCGGACAGTTTCTGGCGCAGCTCGCCGAGGGTCTCGGCGGCGGCACGCGGGGCTTCGGCAGCGGCCTGCATCAAGCGCGCGACCTCGGCGACCGAGCTGTCATGGTGGGCCTGGGCCTGGGCGGCGATGCCGCGTGCCGTGTCGGCCAACGTGTCGCAGATGGCCTGCTGGCGCGCGGCGGCCTGGGTGCCGGTCTGCTCCCATTCCTGGCGCAGGGCCTGGGCGATGGCATCCAGCGAGCCGGTCCAGTTGGCCAGCCGCTGCTCGTCGCGGGAGGCCAGTTCGGCCTGCATGGCCAGCGCGGCCTTGGGAGCCTCGGCGGCAGCCAGGACCAGGCGGTCGATCTCGGCAATGGTCTTGCTGTTGTAGGCCTCGGCCTGCGAGGAGATGTCGCGGGCGCTCTGGGCGAGCGCATCGCAGATGGCCTGCTGGCGCGCGGCGGCCTGGGTGCCGGTCTGCTCCCATTCCTGGCGCAGGGCCTGGGCCATGGTGGCGAGGGAGTCCGTCCAGGTGGCGAGGCGCTGCTCGTCGCGCGCGGCCAGTTCGGCCTGCATGGCGAGCGCGGCCTTGGGCGCTTCGGCGGCGGCCAGGACCAGGCGGTCGATCTCGGCCACGGTCTTGCTGTTGTAGGCCTCGGCCTGCGAGGAGATGTCGCGGGCGCTCTGGGCCAGGGCGTCGCAGATGGCCTGCTGGCGCGCGGCCGCCTGGGTGCCGGTCTGTTCCCATTCCTGGCGCAGGGCCTGGGCCATGGTCGCCAGGGAGTCCGTCCAGGTGGCGAGGCGCTGCTCGTCGCGCGCGGCCAGTTCGGCCTGCATGGCCAGCGCGGCCTTGGGGGCTTCGGCGGCGGCCAGGACCAGGCGGTCGATCTCGGCCACGGTCTTGCTGTTGTAGGCCTCGGCCTGCGAGGAGATGTCGCGGGCGCTCTGGGCCAGGGCGTCGCAGATGGCCTGTTGGCGCGCGGCCGCCTGGGTGCCGGTCTGCTCCCATTCCTGGCGCAGGGCCTGGGCCATGGTCGCCAGGGACTCGGTCCAGGTGGCGAGGCGCTGCTCGTCGCGCGCGGCCAGTTCGGCCTGCATGGCCAGCGCGGCCTTGGGAGCCTCGGCGGCGGCCAGGACCAGGCGGTCGATCTCGGCGACGGTCTTGCTGTTGTAGGCCTCCGCTTGCGAGGAGATGTCGCGGGCGCTCTGGGCGAGCGCATCGCAGATGGCCTGCTGGCGGGCGGCGGCCTGGGTGCCGGTCTGCTCCCACTCCTGGCGCAGGGCCTGGGCCATGGTCGCCAGGGACTCGGTCCAGGTGGCGAGGCGCTGCTCGTCGCGCGCGGCCAGTTCGGCCTGCATGGCGAGCGCGGCCTTGGGCGCTTCGGCGGCGGCCAGGACCAGACGGTCGATCTCGGCCACGGTCTTGCTGTTGTAGGCCTCGGCCTGCGAGGAAATGTCGCGGGCGCTCTGGGCCAGGGCGTCGCAGATGGCCTGTTGGCGCGCGGCCGCCTGGGTGCCGGTCTGTTCCCATTCCTGGCGCAGGGCTTGGGCCATGGTGGCGAGGGAGTCCGTCCAGGTGGCGAGGCGCTGCTCGTCGCGCGCGGCCAGTTCGGCCTGCATGGCCAGCGCGGCCTTGGGGGCTTCGGCGGCGGCCAGGACCAGACGGTCGATCTCGGCGACGGTCTTGCTGTTGTAGGCCTCGGCCTGCGAGGAAATGTCGCGGGCGCTCTGGGCCAGGGCGTCGCAGATGGCCTGCTGGCGCGCGGCGGCCTGGGTGCCGGTCTGCTCCCATTGCTGGCGCAGACCGTCGGCGACCGTGCCGAGGGCGCTGGTCCAGGCATCGAGCCGTTGCGCGTCCTGGCTGGCGAGCTGTGCCTGCAGTTCGGCGTGCGAGCGGTCGACCGTGCGCAGCAGCGCTTCGGCCTGCCCGGCAAAGGCCGCGGCCGTCCCGGCCAGGGCCTCGCGGTGGTCGGCGGCCAGCGCCTCGCTGTGGCCGCGCTGGCTGGTCAGGGCCTGTTCCCAGGCCTGCGCGGCCTTGTCCGCGGCCAGGTCCAGGCGCGCCGAGACCTGCTCGACCAGTCCGGCCGAGCGTTGCGCGAAGGTGGCGGCGAAGCCGTCGAGCGAGCTGCGCAGCGCTTCGGCCTGGGCCGTGCCGGCGCGCTGGTGTTCGGTGAGCGCCTGCTGCCAGAGGCCGGCCACCGCGCCGGTGGTGGTGGCGAAGCGCTCCGACAGGCCGTCCAGCTGCTGCTGCACGGCGTGCGTCACGGTGTCGCGCCAGGTCTCGGCTTCGCGGGCCAGGCCTGCCATGGTGGTTTCGACGGCCGGCTGGATCGCCGCGCCGGCGGCCTGGGCGCTGTGGGCGACGCTGTCCTTGAGCGATTGCTCGACCGAGGCGGCCAGTTGCTTGTAGGTGGACTCCGTGCGGTCGTGGAAGGCCGCCTGGCTGGCGGCCAGGCGCTCGCCCAGTTCCTGGTTCTGCTGCGCGACGGCACGCATCATCGCTTGCAGTCCTTCCACCAGGCCCGGCATCGCCTCGGCCTGGCGCTCCAGCAACTGCAGCGATGCCTCGCGCTGGTGCTGTTGGGAGTAAGCGCGCAGGGTGGTGGTGGCGCGGGCGTCGAGCGCCTGCGCGGCTTCGATGCGTTCGCGGCGGAACAGCGCGGACAGCAGTCCCAGCATGGCGGAGGTGGCCACGCCGGCGACCGAGGTGCCGAAGGCGAAGCCCAGGCCCTTGACCGGCGCGGCCAGCGAGGCGCGGATGGCCTGCAGGTCGGTCGCGCTGTCGAGCGCCATGCCGGTGCCGCGCAGCGTGGCGACCATGCCGAGGAAGGTGCCCAGCATGCCCAGCAGCACCAGCAGGCCGACCAGGTAAGGGGTCAGCGCGGGGCCGGGCAGGGCGGCACGCTCACCCTCGACGCGCAGGCGCACGGCATGGCGCAGGCTCGGATGCAGGCGCTGCAGCCAGTCGCCGAGGTTGGCCGGGGCCGTGTCCAGCCCGGCCACGGCCTGCGCCAGCGAATCGGTGGCCTGGCGGTAGCGCCGCAGCTCGACGGCACCGGTCACGTAGCAGGCGGCGATCAGCAGGGTGACGGCCAGGGCCGGCAGGTTGCTGGCCGCGTAGCCGGCGCCGACCCAGCCCAACACGGCCAGGCCTGCCAAGAAGACGATCGAGGGAATGAGGGTTCGGGTCATGATGTCCTGGTTAGCTGGCGCGCAGCGCGGCCAGCAGTCCGTCGATGGGCTGGAAGCGGATTTCCAGTTCGGCGAGCAGCACGCTCTGCATATCGCGGCGGAACGCGCTCTGCCACGCGCCCGCCGCCACGGGAGCGGGCCGGCCTTCGGCGAGCGCGGCGGCCAGCCGGACTTCCTCGCCCTGGCGCAGCCGCGTGAAGTGTGTCTCGAGCATCCCCGGCACGGCGGCGAGCAGGCTGCGCTCGTGTGCGCTCATCACGCGCTCCATGACGGCGTCGACCATGGCCAGCTTGGCCATGCCCGGCGCGCCGGCCGCGAGGGCGGTGCGCAGGCGGCCGCGCAGGCCGGCGATGCCGGTCTCCATGGTCTGCTGCAACGTGAGATAGCGCTGGCGGTAGACCGCATAGGCCACCGTGCCGCCGGGTTCCGGCAGCGCCGTGCGGGCGGGCGCGCGGCGCCGGGCGGCGAGCGCGCCGTCCTCCCGCACGGCTTCGGCCAGCGCCGTGCGCACGCGCGCACATTCCGCCGCCTCGGCATCGCACTGCGCAGACGGCGCGCGCGCGCCGGCCGCCGTTTCGGCCGCAGGGGCTTTCAGGGCCGTGGACAAGGCAATGGCTTCGGTCCAGCCCAGCCACTGGCTGAGCTGGTCCGAGAGCGACCGCTTCGATTCGGGAGCTGCGGCGTCGGTCAGGCGGGCCAGCACGCGTATGAGCGTGGGGCCGCTGAGACCGGTGCGCCGGGGCATTTGCGACATACCGCCGGAATGAAAAATCGCACAGTTTACACGCACGGCGCCGGGCGGCCAAAGCGCGGGCGCGCAGCCGCGCGGGAAAGTGCGCGCGGCGGTGGTTGGGCCGGCGCCAAGTGGCGGGCAGGCGCCATGGCGCGCCGCGGGCGGCGGCCGGCTCCGGCACCGCCCGCGGCGCGTGCCGGGCTTGCAGGACGCTGCGCGCCGCCCTAGGGTGAATCAGTGCCGCCGCATGCCGGCGGCGCACCGCCCGGGAGCCGCCATGCCGCGCCGATCGCGCCTCGCTGTCCTGATACTGGGCCCGCTGCTGGTGGCTTCGCTTCCTGCCCAGACGAGGCTTGCCATGCCGCTTACCCTCACATCTCCCGCGTTTCATGCCGGTGCCGTCCTGCCGCAGCGCTTCAGCTGCGACGGGGCCGGCGTATCGCCACCGCTGGACTGGTCCGGTGTGCCCGCCGGCACGCGCAGCCTGGCACTGATCATCGAGGACCCGGACGCGCCCGACCCGGCCGCGCCGCGCATGACCTGGGTGCATTGGATCCTGTACGACCTGCCGCCCGACACCGCAGGGCTGCCCGAAGCAGTGTCCGCCGCCGGGCTGCCGCCCGGCACGCGCCAGGGCAGCAACGGCTGGCAGCGCACCGGCTACGGCGCGGCCTGCCCGCCGGTGGGCAGGCATCGCTACTTCCATCGCCTGT
Organism: Cupriavidus malaysiensis; assembly: GCF_001854325.1. Classification (NCBI taxonomy): domain Bacteria; kingdom Pseudomonadati; phylum Pseudomonadota; class Betaproteobacteria; order Burkholderiales; family Burkholderiaceae; genus Cupriavidus; species Cupriavidus malaysiensis. The sequence continues at coordinate 2,117,912 of NZ_CP017755.1, read as the reverse complement.
ACGCCTTGGACGTGGTGCTGCCGGACCTCGGCACGCCCGACCGCAGCGCGCTGGAACGCGCCATGCAGGGCCATGTGCTGGCCGAGGCGGAGCTGGTCGGCACCTACAAGGCGCAGAAGCATTGATTGAATGGAGCGCGGAGGCGGGGCGAGCCTCCCCTGGCTGTCAGGTGCCCGCCAATTCGGGATGCAGCCGCATCGCGGGCCACCTGGCTCATGCCACGGGCGCGGGCCACGTCGCCAAGCGCACGCGCGATGAAAGCGGCATCGTTGCCCGCCTCTTTTCCACGAGCGCCACGCCGAAGCGGTCTGCCAGGCCGTCATCACGCCGGCGGAGGTGAACCATGGCCAAGTCCACCGCCAAGCCGATGAACTGCCCCCGTGAGTTCGCGCGCAGCGCCAGCGTGCACCAACTGGCCGGCGTAGCGCCCGACGCGCGCGCGAACGGCACGCCGCTTCCCTGCGCCAATGATCTGATCGATCTGCTGAACACGACGCAGGCGATCGCCTACGGCATCGAGGCCGTCACGCGTGCCCTGATCAACGACGAGGCCGCGAATGATGCGGGCGAACCGGCGATGCTGGATAAGACGACCACCGACGCGCTGCAAGGTCTCGTGGCCGCCGCAGCGCGCACGCTGGCGGAGCAGGCAGCCCGCATCTCCGATGCGATCCAGGAGGCCGCGGCGCGCCAACAATGTATCGAAGCAGGGCAGTAAGCCCAGCCGCAGTCGTCTCAGTTCCACTCGTGGATGCCCGTCTCCGTTCCTTCTCGCTAGGTGTTTGCCGTCGTCCTATTCTCCCTCCAGACGAATTGGAGTTCAGTGGACTAGAGGCAGCGGGAGTATGCTCAACAGTCGCGTGGGCGAAATTCGGCGCCGCGCGGAAGACCCTCAACTCGCGTAGCCCGCAACTCCATCCCACATGAGTTTTGCCGCTGTGAGGACGAGCAAGCCATAGCATGCCCGATAAAGCTGCTGCTGATCGAGTCTGTCATGCAGGCGCCACCCGAGCCAGACGCCTGTCGGCACAGCGAGCAGGCTAATGCCCATCAGCATCCACACCGGGCCTGTGGGGCGCGCCAGCGCGAGCCAGGGTACCGCCTTGACAAGGTTGCCGACGATAAAGAACATGCTTGTTGTTCCCGCATAGACATACTTACTCAGGCCGAGCGGCAGCAGATACATCGCTAGCGGGGGACCACCCGAGTGCGCGACCATCGTGGTGATGCCCGAGGTAAAACCTGCGGCGACAGCTTTGGGCGACGATCTCGGGCGCACCGTCACCTCGCCGCCGCGCAGCAGCCACAACCCCACGAAGGCCAGCGTCACCGCCGCCATCACGATCGAGATCGCGCGGTGATCGAGGAAGCGGAACAGCAGGTAGCCAACGCCGATGCCCGCCACCAGCCCAGGTACCAGCAGGCGCAAATCCGGCTTCGACCAAGTAGACGGCTTCCAGTAGCGCAATCCGGCGATGTCCATAGCGATAAACAATGGGGCGAGCAAGCCGCCCGCCGTGACGGGATCCATCACCAGCGAGAGGATCGGGATGCCCACGATGGCGAAGCCGCCACCGAACGCCCCCTTCATGAAGCAGATGAGAAACACCCCTAGAGTGGTGACAAGGGTGGTGATGGCGTTCAGTTCCATGATGTGTTTTCCCACACGTGCGGACGTTGTTGGGCGGAGCGTAGCGCTGATAATCAATACATCCAAAAAATTGTCATGCAAACATTGCCCGATGCCTAAGCTTCGCTACAAGGAGATAGTCGACCGGCTGGCAGCCGATATCCGCGAGGGACGCCTGCGGCCCGGCACTCAGTTGCCCACCCATCGCAAGCTGGCCGCGCGCGAAGGACTTGCACTGGTCACAGCTACACGCGTCTACGCCGAGCTGGAGTCGATGGGGTTGGTGAGCGGCGAGGTAGGCCGCGGGACGTTTGTGAAGGAAGCGCTCCCGCGCGGCCACGGCGTGGATCTACCCGCTTGGAGTGCTCCGACCATCGACCTTAGTTTCAATAGTCCATCGGTACCGGGTCAGACGGAACTGCTGAGGGCGGCATTGCGCCAGCTCGCGAGTGTGGGCGATGTTGAAGCGCTCCTGCGCTATCAACCGCACGGCGGCCGTGCCCATGAGCGGAGAATCATGGCGGAGCACCTAAGCAGTCGCGGCATCTCGGCTTCGATGGAAAACACTGTACTCGTCAGTGGCGCGCAGCACGGTCTGAGCGTGACGAGTATGGCGTTGCTCGAGCCCGGCGATGTCGTCGCGGCAGACGCGCTGACCTATCCAGGTTTCAAGCTCGCGGCCGAGACCTGCCGCATCGAATTAGTGGCCGTTCCCGCGGCTGGCCGGGGTACCGATCTCGATGCCCTGGCGCAGTTGTGCAAACGTCGTAGAGTACGAGCGTTCTACACCATGCCCACGCTGCATAACCCGCTTGGATGGGTCATTGCCGCGCAGAGAAGACGTGAGTTGGTTGCGATCGCCAGAAAACATGGGCTGATGCTCATCGAGGATGGCGCATACGCATTCCTCGAGGATAGTTCGCCGCCGCCTCTTGCCGCGCTTGCACCTGAGCTCACTGTTTATGTGTCAGGCCTCTCCAAGAGCGTTGCCGCGGGACTGCGGGTAGGAATGATTCACGCGCCGCTGCAGTGGATTCCCTCTCTGGAACGCACGATCCGCGCAACGACCTGGCAAACTCCCGCCATGATGACGGCAATTGCTTGCGGCTGGATCGAGGACGGCACCGTAGCCCGGCTGGAAGCAGAGAAGCGCGTTGATGCTTGTCGACGGCAAGCCCTGGTCACGGAGATCCTTGGACATTTAAAACCTCTGCGTCATCCAGCCTCATACTTCGCGTGGCTACCCATGCCCGAAGAGGTGCGTGCCGACGCGCTTTGCAAAGCATTGATACGCGAGCAGGTCTTGGTTTCCCCTGCACATCCCTACTCGACTTCAAAGCATGTACCACACGCCATACGCCTCGCGCTGGCTTCGGTGTCGCGGGAAGCGCTGCGGCAGTCGCTGCAGACGGTCGCAAAGACCGTTGCGGCGTTGTCTTACTGAAAATTCGATATCTGCTCTATGACCAGCCGGCAGCCGCTGGCGGTCGGGGAGCCGCCGCTTGCTGCGGCTTGTCCAACGGCCGGGACGGGTCGGCCAGAGACGGTCGCCGTTTCACGGCTGGTATCCGACCGCGACCAACCAACTGCGGCGTTCGCCGGCGAGCGTGGGCTGACAGTCAAGCGTCAGTTCGCGACAAACGGCAGACGTCGGCCGCTGTCTATCGCCCGCGTCAGTTCCCTGGTTTTAGAAGCTCAGTACTGTTCCGCACGAATGAGCGAGGAGTCTAGCCTTGTGTTGCCTGGCCCACTAAAACAACGTCGGGGAACCCTTATGCTTGAAGAGCCCATTGAGGGCCTCAAGCAAGCAAGGAAGATGATCATGCGCATGCTTCTCAACATACGAATTCCCCACGAGCCATTTAATGCTTTTGTGCGCGAAGGCACCATCGGAGAAGTGATGGCGAGAATACTAGAAGAAACAAAGCCGGAAGCCGCCTATTTCACCGAGCAAAACGGAGCACGCGGAGCCATCCTGGTCGTCAACCTCGATGAGCCGTCGCTGATTCCTGCACTCGTAGAGCCGTGGTTTCTAATGTTCAACGCTGACTGCGAGTTTCGCGTTGTGATGGCTCCGGAAGACCTGAAGAAAGCCGGGTTGGAAAATCTCGGATCGAAGTGGAAATAGCTGTTCAGCGCATTGAGGAAGGCGGCTGTGGCGATACCAGGCGTATTCGGGGTGGCTTGCGTGTTCATTGTGATTCTCCTTCCTTTTGCCTGAGTGGCTTGCGACATGAGGTCGTGCAACCGGTGGAAAGGAGAATACGGATCTATGCGGATCCGACCATATTCGTGAACTTATTCGCGAACTTATTCGCGAAATGGAATTGTTTGAGATTCATCATTTCATAAATGCAATGATGAACGCCGGCTGATCCACTGCGCCGCTGCATCATTTGGGCCATCGCCATGTTGGCTCGGAAAGGTGTTCGGCAAAGTAATCCGACAGCACCGCGACTTTCGCGGGCCGCGCGCGCGCCGAGGGCGTGACGAAGTAAAGACCGCCTTTCGTCAGCGACCAGTCGGTGAGAATCGCCTCAAGACGGCCGTCGGCCAGATATTCGCCCGCGATGAACTCGGGCAGTTCCGCGATCGCAACGCCCTCGAGCAGCGTGGGCAACAGTGCATCGGAATTTGTCACGCGCAGCGGGCCGGTCGGCATCACCGGTTCCTCGTCGCCCGCGTCGTTCGTGAAGCGCCACACATCGCTACGCGCGCGATATGCGTACGAGAGACATGGCCGGTCTATCAGTTCGCGCGGATGCGTGGGCCGTCCTTCACGCCGTAGATATTCCGGCGACGCCACCACGAATTGCGTCACCGCGCACAGCCGCCGCGCCACCAGCGACGAATCCGGCAACGCAGCAATGCGCAGCGCGGCGTCAAAGCCATCGGCAACCAGGTCGACCGACGCATCGGATAGATGGAGGTCGATCGACACCTCCGGATACCTGCGAAAGAAGCCCGGCAGGAGCGGCGCGACCCAGCGCAGCCCGAACGACATCGGCACGGCGACGCGCACCAGGCCGCGCGGCTGCACCGACATCTCGCGCGCGGCGCTTTCCGCCTCCTCTGCCTGGCGATAGATCTCGCCGGCCTTCTCGCAGATCGTCCGGCCAAACTCGGTGAGCGACAGTTGGCGCGACGTGCGGTTGAAAAGCCGCGCGCCCAGCCGGTCTTCCAGACGGGCCACAGCGCGCGAGACCGTCGCCACCGACACGCCCATCGCGCGCGCCGCAGCCGCGAACGATCCCTCCTCGGCGACCTTCGCGAACATCGCGAGTCCTTCGAAATCAGGCAGCTTCGCCATTTTTCCTCATCTTTTCATTTTTGCAACGTTGGATTGCAATCAATTCTATTTCGAAAAGATCGGGCCGTCGATATTCTCCTCACATCGCAGCACGCAACACCCCAACACCCCAACACCAACGCAAACACTGGCCTGAACGAAAGGAGCAATACCATGGCACGCAAACTCGACAACAAGATCGCACTCGTCACCGGCGCAAGCAGCGGCATCGGCCTCGCCACCGCCCAGCGCTTTGCAGCCGAAGGGGCACACGTCTATCTCACGGGCCGCCGTCAGGCCGAACTCGATGCCGCAGTGAAAAGCATCCACGAAGCCGGCGGCAAAGCCACCGGCGTGCGTGTCGATTCCACGAAGCTGGGCGAACTCGACGCGCTGTATGCGCAAATCAAGGAAGAACAGGGCCGTCTGGATGTACTGTTCGCGAACGCCGGCGGCGGCTCGATGCTGTCGTTCGGCAGCATCACCGAAGAACATTTCGATGACACCTTCAATCGCAACGTGAAGGGCGTGCTGTTCACGGTGCAAAAAGCGCTACCGTTGCTCGCCAAGGGGGCATCGGTGATTCTCACAGGATCGACGGCCGGCAGCGCGGGCACGGCGGCATTCAGCGTGTACTCGGCTTCGAAGGCTGCGGTACGCGCTTTCGCGCGTAATTGGATCCTGGATCTCAAGGACCGCCAGATCCGCGTGAACACGATCAGCCCGGGTGCGACCCGCACGCCCGGCCTGCTCGATCTTGCCGGTGACGATGCTGCCCAGCGCCAGGGGCTTGCCGATTATCTGGCGGCCCAGATCCCGATGGGGCGCCTCGGCGATCCCGGCGAGATCGCAAGCGCGGCGTTGTTCCTGGCCTCGGACGATGCGAGCTTCGTCAACGGCATCGAATTGTTTGTCGACGGCGGCCAGCAGCAGATCTGAGCGTGGCCAGGGTGCGTGGGGTGCGGTGGACGCGGTATTTGACCATCGTAATCCGCACCCAGCGTACTCGAACCGAGCTCCGTCATGACTGAACATCGGCCTTTTCTTGCACTTGCCACAGTCCGGCGCGGCTGTGTCGACACGCGCCAGCATTTCAGCGTGGGCGGATCCGGGCGCGCCGACCAGGGACAACTCGGTCCGCTCCACGGGTGGAACGACGTTGAATTCGCGCCGCACTCGGACCTCGGCCTGCAGGCTCACCGCGACGTCGAGATCGTCACGTGGGTGCGTTCGGGCGCAATCACGCACGAAGACGACGCGGGCAATCGCACGCGTCTGGTCGCTAATTCCATCCATGTGATGAGTGCCGGAGCGGCGCTCCATCGCGCCGAGCGCAACGAGGAGAATCTACCCGCACGGCAGTTCCAGATCTGGCTGCGCCCGCGCACACCGGCCAGTACGCCGCGCTGCTCGACGCGAGCCTGTTCGCTCGGATGTCGCGAGGGCCGATTCGTTACGCTGGCGAGCGGGGACCCGGAGGATGTCCGCGCCGGCGCCTTGCCCATTCACGCCGACGCGCGCGTGCGTATCGCGACGCTGCGTGAAGGCACGGCGATGCAGTACGTTTTGCCGATGCCTGGTTCTGCTTATTTGGTCGCAGATCATGGGCGACTGGACGTAGGGCCGATCAGGCTGACGCGACGCGATGGCATTGCCATTCGGGGTGAAACGTGGCTCATGTTGAGAGCGCAAGACGACACAGATGTCGTGATTGTGGAACTCTTACGCTAGAGAAAACGCGTCAGCGAGAGTTTAGGTGGCAGTTTAGGTGGCTGTTTTGAGATGAACTGTAGACGTTGGTACGGGCTTTGCCGATGGCAGAGATGGGTCGGAAGGCACCAGTCGGCTCCCCTCAAGGTGACCTTCCACAGCACCATCCCTTGCCGGTTAGCCGGCGGGTACTGTATATTTATACAGTTATCGTCGCACCCTGCAAAAGCTGGCTCCTGAAGCCAAGCCCGCGCGGCGCGTGCGCTTTCTCTCCCTCACCTCGAAAGGCCATCATGTTCGTGGATCGCACCGAAATCATCAACGCTGCCAAGGCACTGCGCGCCAGCCAGGAAGAATCCAGGTACAGCAAGCTCGTCGCGCTCGCGAACAAGCAGCTCAAGGCAATGCAGACGGCAATCCAGAAGGGCAAGGAAGAATTCGAGACCAGGCTGGTACTCGATATCGACGAAGACAACCCCCAGGCAGCGCTGGAGCCGCGCGCGCAGCGGCTGGCCTCTGACCTACGGGCCCAGGGCTACACGGCAACGGTGACCACGTTTGCCGAGGCCAGCACCGACCGCAAGAACTGGACGCCGAATATCACGGTTGTCATCGGTCTGGGCGACATGGTTTCGGAAGTCGACCACGCGATCGCGCAAAGCACCGCGACCGACGCGACGGAAGTCGCGCTGGCTGGCGAAGCTGCCAGTGAAATGGCCTGACAGCAGGCGGGCAACCCGAGATCAGGCACGGCATCACGGAGCTTCGCGCACGCTCGCGTGCGTGATGGCAGTACCTGCAAGGGAATCCGCACGCAATCTACCGGTGGCGCCTGATGCAGGGAACCATGGCGTATCAGGACGCAATGCCTGCGTTCTGATCGAAGGGGGCTGTCACCGCGCATGGCGGATCTCACTGGGAAGATCACGCTCGCGCCGTGAGTCCGTGCGCGGCTATGCTCTTTGCCTTACCGTCGGGCCATTGCAGCATCCTGTGTGCGGGGTGCGTGGCAGTGGCACCTAGAGGGTTTGCCATCGATTCGACCTGATTTGTAAAACGGCTGCATAAGAATGAAAATATTAGTCATCGCTTCGCTAGGAATTTCATCGCTGATTCAGGCATCGCTATCCTTCGCGGAAAATGTCAATGGGAAAAGTCTCTATATGCAGAGATGTGCTGTGTGTCACGGCGCGGATCTCAAAGGGACAGGGCCATTGGCAAATAAGAGCAATCCCCCTACGCCTGATCTGACAACATCCGCTTTCAGGAAACGGCTGGTCGATTATCCTGGCGTGATCGTATCATCGGTAATCCTCCGTCCAAATGGAGACTTGATCCCCAGGACTTTGAAGGAGAATGGTGTAAAGCTGCCGCCCCACGCTTGGAGCGTCAAGGACCTGCGCGATTTAAATCAATACATGAGTGGTGTGATCTCAAAAAACCGATGATTCCGGGATGAGAGGCAGGGCGCGATTCCACGAGCCATTTCAGGGTTGGCGGCAGCGCCGACTGCGAGGAGCGCATCAAGGAGCCTGATTCCATGCCCGCCCAGCGGCCGCCACCAGCACCGTCCGCCCCGTCCTGGCTCAATAGGCGGACGGCCTGTTCTCCGTCCGCCATGTTTCACCCTGCGGCGTGCCGGGTACCGGCGGGCGAATGCCCTGGATGGTCCACAGGCTGAAGGGTGTCTCGTCGACGTGCATTTCCCAGCGCAAGCCTCTTTCCGCGATGTACGGTGCCAGTTGCTTTGCAACGGCGGCGAGGAATCTCTGTTTCGTCTCGTCGTCGTTGATCTGGCGTGCGATGTGATCGACGGCAATGCGCACGAAGTCATTGGCTGGCTTGCCCCCGATATAGAACGCGGACTTCGGCACGGCCTCGAACACCACGCCGGCATAGAAGGAGGGCAGGTCGCGATAGACCAGGCGCGGATGATCTGGTGAGATGGCGGTTGGAAAAAGGCATACGGGACGCCGCGCCGTGACGGTGTACCTTATGCCGATATCGGCATCCGGTGCAGAATGCCGAAACCGGGGTGATGCCGCATGACCGTCCTGACGCGCTGTCGGTCCGTCACCGACCCGGACACGATTCGGCAGTTGGTGAGTTGGCGCGGGTAGGAGAGTGGGAAAGTGGGAGAGTGCGGGCGTCAGGCCCCGATACCTTGTGCATAGGCGGGGGGCGGCGCAGCCGGCACTGCCCGCTCAAAGCTCTGCATCAGTATTTCACCCAGCTTGTACATCTTGGAGAGCTCCTGGCGCGACACTGCCGGACAGGGCGTCTGTCCCCAATCACCATAAAAAAGCCCGATTGCTCGATTGCGAAGCTGCAGGGGCAGCAGAATGAATGATCGTGTTTTCGCGAATTCCCGGACATACCACTCGGGCAGTCGACTGATAATAGGACTGCTGGCAGCGTCTTCTACAAAAATGGCGGCGATTTGTGTCAACGCCAAATGAAAAACATCCGGGAAAAAGCCTTGTTCGAACGAGAGTCTGGAGAGCTTGGCCGGGATATCTGCGCCAAAACCAAGCTTTGCTTCGTAGCGCTTGGTCGCGTAATTCAGGAACATGCCGAAGCACCGCTCGAAGCCCATGGCGTGCATCCATGACTCAAGAACGAGAGGGGTCAAGGCACCTGCGGGTGTTGTCAATGCCACTGTGGCCACTTCATCGAGACTGCGTTCCAGCCGTGCCTCGGAATCCGCGGGTTTTCCTTGGGATGGGACCGGGCCACCTGCAGTCGGAGTCGATATGCCTTCCTGTTCCAGTTGAGTCAGATACGAAGCACTGTCGAGCGCGGAATCCGTCATGAGCGAATCCTCGACCCCCAGCCAAGCTGCATGTTCTGTGAGCATTTCGCCAATCGAATCCGCTTCTCGCCGCTCCAGCAATTGTTCGGCAACGTCGCTGGAGAGGGTGGCCACAGCATTAAGCCAGGCGACATGCGTGCCTAAAGGCGTAGACACATCAAGCGGCTTGGGCTGGATACTTTGAGCGATCGCCGGGGGTAAGCTCCAGCGTCGCGTCACTTCTTCGCCGAGTTCTTCAAGGCTGACTCCTAGAACCTGCTCACATGCGGCAGAGATGGCCATGCCCTCTGTCGCCGACAACTTTTGAATCTCGACCCACTCCTCGGGGAAGTAGAAGACCACAAGAAGTCGCGCAAGATTCCGCAGCAAAGTGCACACAACGGCTTCTTCCGCCTCCTTCGGGCCCTTGCTGATCGTGATTTTGCGTGCAAATTCGCTGGCCACCAAGACGCGGTGCAGTTCGCTTCCAGCCGCTTCGCGTGTTTCCGCAAGTCCGCTGAAGTTCTCCAAGAGCTGCAACCCCAGCGCCAGGTGTCCAATGGCGTCTACGCCCAGCACGGACAATGCGCGCGTCACAGTCGTCACATTGCCGCCAAAAGCTGCATACATGGCTGAGTTGGCGAGTCGAATCACCTGCTGGGTCAGGGTGAAGTCCGATAGCACCACGGATACCAATTGAGAGGTATTGGCCTCTTCATTGTGCATCGCAGAAACAATACTGCTGATGTTGCGCTGGAGAGTGGGAAAGTCACCTCGCTCATTGATGCGCGACCACAATGTCTTGAAAATTGGGTTCTTACTTGTCATCCGTTTCCCCCGATATAAGAAATGCTGGAATCAGGAGCCCAGCTTAAGTTTTCCACTATGAATGCGCTCTTCTAGTACGTGAGGAGGGAGCGCTCTTGACACCAGCCAGCCTTGGATGTAGGTGCAACCTCGCTCCACCAGGAAGCTCAGTTGCGCTTCGGTTTCTACGCCCTCGGCGACGATCGTCAGGCCGAGTTCCTTTGCCAGCAGCAGGATAAGTGACACGATGGCTTGATCATTCGACGACTCGCAAACCTCGCTGACGAAGCTTCGGTCGACCTTCAGGCTGGTCAAAGGGAACCGCTTCAGATTTCGCAGGTTCGAGTATCCCGTACCAAAATCGTCAATCGCAAACTTGACACCGAAGGCTTTCAGCTCCTCAAACACGGCTTCGGTTTTCTTGGGGTCACGAATCAGTGCCCCCTCAGTGATTTCCAGCACCAGCCGATGGGGTTCGATACCCGAGTCCTGGACTGCCTTGTACACAGTTGCCGGGAAGCCAGGGTGCAAGAATTGAACCGGTGAAACGTTCACTGTCAAGTAGTCCAGGCGCAGACCGACACTATCCCATTGCGATAATTGCATCGCCGCCGTACGCAGAGCCCATCCGCCTAACAGATGAATCAGGCCGTTTTCTTCGGCGAGCCGAATGAACTCGGCCGGAGGAACATCCTGCTCATCGTGCGTCCAGCGCATCAAAGACTCGACAGCGATCACTTCCCGAGTCATGGCCCTGCAGATGGGCTGATAGTGCAAGTCGAACTCACCGTTCCGAATGGCCTGGAACATGCTCAGCTCCATCGCCAAGGCGTGTTCCTTCTGAATACCGATCTCAGAGTTGTAAACACAGTAGGCGTTCTTGCCTTGCTCCTTCGCCCGGTACATGGCAGCGTCAGCATTCTTCATCAGGTCGGCTTCGCTGCTTCCGTGCTGGGGATACAAGGCCAGCCCGATGCTGGTGGACATCTGCAGTTGATGGCCTGCCAGAGGGATGGGTTGCTGGATAGTGGTCAATATCCGCGTTGCCACGCTTCGTGCTTCTTTCTCGGTCGAAAGATTGGGCAGCACGATGACGAACTCATCACCACCGACTCTCGAGACGATATCGTGTTCACGTACGGCAGCTTTCAACCGCTTGCTGATCTGTCGCAGCAGTTCATCCCCGATATCGTGACCGAGCGAATCATTGATCTTCTTGAACCCATCCAGGTCCAGGATGGCCACAGCAATGTGGGTGTTCTGGGATTGGGTGCGCTCAATCGCCAACTGCAATTCCTCGCGCACCATGAGGCGGTTACCCAGACCAGTCAAGGGGTCACGCAAAATCTCCCGAGACAGTTCGTCAGTGTTCTGCTTCCAGGCCGTGACATCCTGACCATAGACGACCAGCGAAGCAGCACCTTCGGTATTGAGTACGACGAGGCGCAGTTCCAGCCAGGCTGACCCGGTCAGGCCCTTGGAGAACTGCAACGGCTGGGTCGAGGCTGAACCGTGTTCCCAAGCCAGATGAAAGGCCCGGAGAAAATGATCCTGGTCTTGCCCCGTGACAAGGTCGGCCAGGCGGCATTGCAACAGGCTGTCGCGGGAATATTCCAGGACATCGGCGGACTTCAGCGACGCCGCAACGATGTGACCTTGCTCGTTCACCTGAACGGCCAGCCCGGCAGAGGCTTCTAGCAGCGCACTGACGGCAAAGGTGGACAATGCGCCTTCGAACCTGCGGGGTTCCTCGCCAACGAGCCGACTCTCTTCCGCACCAAAGATGGACGGCAACTCTGTAGCTAAATCGTAGCTGTCCTGCGATAAAGCTCCGGGTAACATGTCGGAAAGCGTAGGAAAAGGCCGAAAGGAGACTGCTCTTTGTGCCGAAGACACTAAGAGGAGAGCGACTCATAGGTATACGGATAGTTGCCCAATAGCTTTAGGCGGATGTATGGCGACTGGGTGTTGTGTGCTGCCTGGGTCGCTTTTTCCCCGTATCTGGCAATTCTGTTCCATGCGCAGGGCCATTGCGGCGGGGACGGACCGAGGAATCGGGCGCGGGGGCCGCAGACAGTCGCCTCGTCGGCGTTACAGATGTCTAGTCAGCCATTGCCGCAATTGAGGCGCTGACAACTCGCAGACTTTTTCTCAGCGTCGCTTGACGTTGCGGTGATGCCATGGCCTGTCGGATTGTGGCGCGCCGGCGGGCGGGTGCGCACGCAAGGCTCTGCCGCGCCCCGCCCCGCCGGATGCTGCACAATAGCGCCATCGCAACCGTTGACTGCAGTCGACCGTCAACCGTCAACAGAGAAGAGAAGGGAATCCGATGGCAAAGCCGAGCCGGCATCTGGGCCTGAAGGGCGTGGCCCTGTTCGAGGCCGCCAAGGGCGCGCTGGTGATCCTGGCGGGCCTGGGCCTGATCGCGCTGCTCCACCATGGCGCGCAGTCGGCGGCCGAAGAGGTCGTGCGCAAGCTGCACCTCAACCCCGGCATGCACTATCCGCGTGTCTTCCTGGAGTTGTTCGACCATCCCAGCGACGCGCGCCTGTGGGCCATCGGCGGTTCCGCGCTGGCCTATGCCGCGATGCGTTTCACCGAGGCCTACGGCCTGTGGCGCGAGCGCGCCTGGGCGAGCTGGCTGGGCGTGTGGTCGGGCGGCATCTATATCCCGCTGGAGCTGTACCAGGCGGTGGTGCATCCGACCTTGCTGCACATCGGCCTGGCGCTGGCCAACGCCGCCGTGGTGCTGTACCTGGCCCAGGGCCTGCGGCGCCAGAACTGAATGCGGGCCGGGCGCGGCGGCTGCCATGTGCGGCCTGCCGCACCGCCTCGGCACCCCCATCACCGCCCATCACCGCCAATCCACACCAATCACCGCCAATCACCGCCAATCACCGCCCGCAGGCGTAGATCAGGAAGTCGCGCAGCGCCTCGGCCGGCCTGGCCAGCGTGGCGTCCTGCCGCCACAGCAGGCCGACTTCCATGTCGGGGATCACGTCGGCGATGGGGCGCGCTTCGATCTCCTTGCCCTCCAGCGACCAGGGCCGGAACACCATGTCGGACAGCACCGTGATGCCGAAGCCATGCGCGACCAGGCCGCGCATGGCTTCCATCGACGCCGTGCGGAAGGCGACCGCGGGCGTCTGCCGCTTGCTGCGCCAGTAGCGCAGCGTCGATTCCTCGCCTTCGTCCACCGTCAGCAGGATATAGGGCCAGGCCGCGATCTGCTTCAGCGTGGGCGCGCCGCCCTGCAGCAGCGGATGGCCGGGCGGCGCCCATAGCTGGCGGCGCGAGCGGAGCAGGGTGCGGTGGGCGAAGCGCTCGGGCCGCGTCACGTTCGACAGCAGCACCACGCCCAGCTCGATGTCGCCGGACAGCACCGCGGCCTCGATCTGCGGGCGGTCCATGTCGCACAGGTCGAACACCACGTCGGGATAGTGCGCGCGAAAGCGCGCCAGCAGGCTGGGCAGGAAGTAACCCAGCACGGTGTAGGAGGCGGCGAAGCGCACCGTGCCGGCCAGCTCGCGCACCTGGTAGCGCGGTTCGCGCAGGGCGTCCTCGACCGAGTCGAGGATATGGGTGACGCGCTGGTACAGGTGGTTGCCCTCCGCGGTCAGCGCCACGCCGTGCGGCAGGCGGTCGAACAGGCGCACGCCGAGCTGCTGCTCCAGCGCCAGCACCGCATTGGTGATGGCCGACTGCGAGACGTGCTCGCGCGTGGCCGCCATGGAGAACTGCCCGGTTTCCGCCGCCGCCTGGAAGTAGCGGAACTGGCGCAGCGTGACCTCCTTGGAGAGCGGGGTCTCGCGCGTCTTGGCGTCCTTGGCGGGGGGAGGGGATTGCCGGCTTGCCATGTGTTTTTCGGATACCAGGGCTGAGATTTCGTGATTTTACGATAGCGAGGGGCAATCCTACACTCGCCGGACAACCCGTGCAGCCGGAGACAATGCACATGAACCGTCCCCTCTCGCCCGACGAGCAGCAAGCGCTCGCCGACACCCTGGCGGCCGCCAGCCTCGACGACAAGTACACCCTGCAGAAGGGCCGCGTCTACCTGAGCGGAACCCAGGCCCTGGTGCGGCTGCCGCTGCTGCAGAAGGCGCGCGACGCCGCCGCCGGCCTCAATACCGCCGGCTATATCTCCGGCTACCGCGGCTCGCCGCTGGGCGGCCTGGACCAGGCGCTGTGGAAGGCCAAGCCGCACCTGGCCGCCAGCGACGTGGTGTTCCAGCCGGGCATCAACGAGGACCTGGCCGCCACCGCCGTGTGGGGCACCCAGCAGGTCAACCTGTTCCCCGGCGCCACGCGCGATGGCGTGTTCTCGATGTGGTACGGCAAGGGCCCGGGCGTGGACCGTTCGATGGACGTCTTCAAGCACGGCAACTCGGCCGGCTCGTCGCCGCACGGCGGCGTGCTGGTGCTGGCCGGCGACGACCATGCCGCCAAGTCTTCCTCGGTAGCGCACCAGTCCGAGCACGTGCTGCTGGCGGCGGGCATCCCCGTGCTGTATCCGGCCAATGTGCAGGAATACCTCGACTACGGGCTGCACGGCTGGGCCATGAGCCGCTACTCGGGGCTGTGGGTGGCGATGAAGTGCGTGACCGACGTGGTGGAGTCGACCGCCTCGGTGGAGATCGATCCCGAGCGCGTGCAGGTGGTGCTGCCGGAGGACTTCGCCGTCCCCGCGGGCGGGCTCAATATCCGCTGGCCGGATCCGCCGCTGGCGCAGGAAGCGCGCCTGCTGGACCACAAGTGGTATGCGGCGCTGGCCTATATCCGCGCCAACAAGCTCAACCGTGTGGTGCTGGATTCGCCGCAGGCGCGCTTCGGCATCATGACCGCCGGCAAGGCCTATCTGGACGTGCGCCAGGCGCTGGTGGACCTGGGCCTGGACGACGACACTTGCCGCCGCATCGGCATCCGCGTGTTCAAGGTCGGTTGCGTGTGGCCGCTCGATGCGCAGGACGCGCGCGAGTTCGCCACCGGGCTGGAAGAGATCCTGGTGGTGGAGGAGAAGCGGCAGATCCTGGAGTACGCGCTCAAGGAAGAGCTGTACAACTGGCGCGAGGACGTGCGCCCCAAGGTCTACGGCAAGTTCGACGAGCGCGGCAACCAGGGCGGGGAGTGGTCGCTGCCGCGCGGCAACTGGCTGCTGCCGGCGCACTACGAACTGTCGCCGGCGCTGATCGCCAAGGCCATCGCGCGCCGCCTGGAGAAGGCCGAGCTGCCGGCCGACGTGCGCGAGCGCATCGCCGCGCGCGTGGCCCTGATCGAGGCCAAGGAGCGCGAGGCGGCGCGGCCGCGCCTGACGGTGGAGCGCAAGCCCTGGTTCTGCTCGGGCTGTCCGCACAACACCTCGACGCGCGTGCCCGAGGGCTCGCGCGCGCTGGCCGGCATCGGCTGCCACTACATGGCGATGTGGATGGACCGCAATACCGATACCTTCAGCCAGATGGGCGGCGAGGGCGTGGCCTGGACCGGCCAGATGCACTTCACCAGCGAGAAGCATGTCTTCGTCAACCTGGGCGACGGCACCTACTTCCACTCGGGCCTGCTGGCGATCCGCGCGGCCATCGCCGCCAAGGCGCGCATCACCTACAAGATCCTGTTCAACGACGCCGTGGCGATGACCGGCGGCCAGCCGGTCGACGGCGTGCTGACGGTGCCGCAGATCGCCCACCAGGTGGCGGCCGAGGGCGCGCGCGAGATCGTGGTGGTGACCGACGAGCCGCTCAAGTACGGCGACGGCGGCATGCTGCCGGCCGGCGTCACGGTGCACCACCGCGACCAGCTCGACGCCATCCAGCTGCGCCTGCGCGACACCGAGGGCGTCACGGTGCTGATCTACGACCAGACCTGCGCCACCGAGAAGCGCCGCCGCCGCAAGCGCGGCACCATGGCCGACCCGGCCCGGCGCGCCTTCATCAACGACGCGGTGTGCGAAGGCTGCGGCGATTGCTCGGTCAAGTCCAACTGCCTGTCGGTGGAGCCGCTGGAGACGGACCTGGGCACCAAGCGCCGCATCAACCAGTCCTCGTGCAACAAGGACTTCTCCTGCGTCAACGGTTTCTGCCCCAGCTTCGTCACCGCCGAGGGCGCGCAGGTGCGCAAGCCGCGCGCGGCCGCCGGCAAGGACGGCGCGGGCGTGGACGCGGCCGAGCTGCCCGAGCCCGTGCTGCCGGCGCTGGAGCGGCCCTACGGCGTGCTCGTCACCGGGGTCGGCGGCACCGGCGTGGTCACCATCGGCGGCCTGCTGGGCATGGCGGCCCACCTGGAACGCAAGGGCGTGACCGTGCTCGACATGGCCGGCCTGGCGCAGAAGGGCGGCGCCGTGCTCAGCCACGTGCAGATCGCGCCGGCGCCAGCCGGGCTGCACGCGACCCGCATCGCCACCGGCGAAGCGCGCCTGCTGATCGGCTGCGACGCCATCGTGTCGGCATCGCCGGAAGTGCTGTCGAAGATGCGGCAGGGCGTCACCGCCGCCGCCGTCAACAGCGCCAACACGCCGACCGCCGAGTTCATCGGCAACCGCAACTGGACCTTTCCCGGCGCTTCCGCCGAGCAGGAGGTGCGCGCCGCCGTGGGCGAGGCCTGCGCCTTCCTCGACGCCAATGCCTGGGCGGTCACCCTGCTGGGCGACGCGATCTACTCCAATCCGCTGCTGCTGGGCTTCGCCTGGCAGAAGGGCTGGATCCCGCTGGCGCAGGCCAGCCTGGTGCGCGCCATCGAGCTGAACGCGGTGGCGGTGGAGAAGAACCTGGCCGCCTTCACCTGGGGCCGGGCGCTGGCCCACCTGGGCGAGGCGGCGGTGCGCGCGCGCCTGCCGGCGGCGGCGCCGGCCAAGGTGCTGCCGCTGCCGGAAACGCTGGACGGCCTGCTGCGCCGGCGCGAGGCGCTGCTGACGGCCTACCAGGATGCGGCCTACGCGGCCCGCTACCGCGCCGTGGTCGAGCGCGTGCGCGCCGCCGAGGCCGCGCTGCCGGGCGGCGGCAGGCTGGCGCTGACCCGCGCGGTGGCGCACAACCTGGCCAAGCTGATGGCCTACAAGGACGAGTACGAAGTCGCCCGCCTGTATACCGACCCGGCCTTCCTCGACAAGCTGCGCGCGCAGTTCGAGGGCGAACCGGGCAAGGATTACCAGCTCGCCTTCCACCTGGCGCCGCCGCTGCTGGCGCGCAAGGATGCGCAGGGGCGCCTGCTCAAGCGGCGCTTCGGTCCCGGCATGCTGACGGCGTTCCGCCTGCTGGCGCGCCTGAAAGGGCTGCGCGGCACCTGGTTCGATCCCTTCGGCAGGACCGAGGAGCGGCGCGCGGAGCGGCGGCTGGTCGAGGACTATATCGCCCTGTGCGATGGCTTTGCCGCCACCCTGTCGGCGGCGAACCTCGATATTGCCGTGCAACTGGCGGAACTGCCGGACCAGATCCGCGGCTACGGCCACGTGAAGGCGCTCAGCATGGAGCAGGCCGCACAGCGCCGCACGGCGCTGCAGGCGGACTACCAGGCCCGGCCGGCGGCGGCGCGTGGCGAGGCGGTCGCTTGAGCCGGCGGCCCGGGGCTTGCCCGAGATTTTTTCGCGGCAGCCTGTAAGGGGGCGCTGGCCGGCGCGACGAATGGGCTCATTCCCCCGTTGCCGGAGACTGCCATGCAAGCCCTGTTCGCCAAGACCCTGTTCGCCACCGCCCTCGTGACCGGCGCCGTCCTGCCGCTGGGCGGGGCGGCCCATGCCGCCATGCGCGATGCTGCCACCGGCGCCGGCATGCCGGCCGCGATGGCCCCGGAAGCCTCGATGACAAGGCGCGATGTCTTTACCGATGGCGCTCGCCGTGGCCGCTTCGATGTCTATGCCGAGGGCGCGCGGCAGGTGGCCGGCCTTGACCGCAGCGGCGTGTCGTCCGATCCCGCCCGCCACCCCGATGTGTACAGCGACGGCGCCCGCGGCCGGCGCTATGACGTCTACACGGATGGTGCGCGGCAGCTGGCCGGCATGGATACGCGCGGCGTGTCCGCCCCGCCGTCCCATGCCGCCGGCTCGGTCGCCGGCGCGCTGGCTTGACGGGGGCAGGGCGGTGCTGCAGGGGCGGTCAGCGTAGCGCCGCGCGCCGGAGCGGTCCGGCCAGCGCCAGCACGGCGCCGCCGGCCAGTCCGGCGAAATGGGCCGCTGCCAGCGGCGGCGCGCCCAGCCACGCGGCATCGGCCGCGCCGCCGTCGGCCAGCCATTGCCAGGCGGCCCGGGCTACCAGCGCTGCCAGCAGCAGGACGGCGACCGCCTCGCCGCGGCAGCGCGGCAGCAGGGCCAGCGTGGCCAGGCCGTAGTTGATGCCGGAGAAGCCCGCGTAGCGTTGCAGGTCCGGCAAGGCGGCGAACAGCGCGATGCCGATGGCGCCGCCCAGCAGCAGGCAGCAGCGCCCGGCGCGCAGCGGCGCCGGCAGGATGGCGGCCAGCGCGAGCAGGCCGCCGGCATTGAGCAGGCAGTGGGCCCAGCCGAGATGGACGAAGTGGCCGGAGAGCAGCCGCCACAGTTCGCCGCCGGCGATGGCGGCGCGTTCGTAGCGCAGCGCGGCGGCGACCGCCGGACCGCCGGCCTGCAGTGCCAGCAGCAGCACGGCGATCGCCAGGAAGCCGGGATGCACCGGACTGCGCGCCAGCCAGCCGGTCCGGCGCGGGCATCCCGTTGCAGGGACACCCGCGCGGCCGGCGCGGTCGTGCGTGGCGCTCAGGCGCGCCACGAGCGGCGGCGTGCCAGCGCGGCCACGCCGGCGGCCAGGGTCAGCCACATCAGCGGGTCGAGCGAGCCGGCGCCCGAGTCGCCGCTATTGCCAGCACTGCCAGCACTGCCGGCATTACCGCTGGTGCTGCCATTGCCCTCGGTGCCGGCGCTGCCGGCTGCCGTGGTCTTCAGCGACAGGTCGACGATCACCGGGTCGTGGTCCGAGGAGCGATAGGCGTCCGGCGCATAGTAGGTCTGCTGCTGCTCGGTGCTCTTGTAGGCGAAGGAGTATTCCAGCGCGATCGGCTCGTCGGCGTTGATATGCCATTCGTGCACGGCGCGCACGCGCTCGGCCAGGCCGGCGGTGGCCAGCGCATGGTCGATGTAGCCCGATTCGCCGCCGTACACATAGCTGTAGGCATCCTTGCCGACGAACCTGGCGACCAGGTCGGCGTAGCCCTTGTCGGCGAACAGCAGCACCGGGTCCTCCTTGGCGTAGCTGTTGAGGTCGCCGATCAGCAGCTTGCCCGCGTCGGCCACGCCGGTCGGCGAGGTGGCCAGCCAGTCGGCGATCAGGCCGGCGGCGCGCAGGCGCGTCGGGTTCCAGCAGCTCTGGCCGTCGCCCTGGTCGGCGTCCTTGCCGGTGGCGCCGGTACAGCCCTTCGACTTCAGGTGGTTGACCACCACCGTGACGTTGTGGCTGCCACCGATGCGGCGGAAGGTGCGCGCCAGCGGCTGGCGGTTCTTATCGTCGATGGCGAGGGTGGCGGGCACACCGACCGGTTCCACGTTGCGGCTGTTGTAGATCAGCGCCACCGTGATGGCGTCGCCGCCCAGCTTGGCCACGCCCGGATCGACGAAGCGCCAGTCGGCGCCGAGCTGGCTGGTCAGGCGCTTGATCGCGCTCAGTTCGCCGTAGCCGTCGTTCTCGATCTCCATCAGGCCGACCACGTCCGCATCGATGGCGCGGATGGCGGCCACGATCTTGGCCTCCTGGCGCTCGAATTCGGCCTGCGTCTTGGCGCCGCGGTTGTTCGGATCGTCGAAGCCCGCGCCCTTGCCGTCGCCGTTGAAGTAGTTCAGCACGTTGAAGGAGGCCACGCGCACGTCGGCCTGCGCGTGGCGCGCCGGCGCGCCGGTACGCGGGTTGCCGGCCGCGTTGAAGGCGGGCGCGGTGGCGCCGGGAACGGGCTGCAGGCGCCAGGCGCTGTAGCGCATCTCCAGCACGCCCTGCACGCCGCTGACCGTGTAGCCGGCGCGCACCGGGTTGGCGGCCGACAGGCCGGGCGCCGGGTAGGGCACGCTGCCCGGGTTCTGCTGGTTGGAGCCGTCGTCCAGCACCAGCCGGTTGAGCGCGTTGGCGGCGGCCTGCGCGGCGGCGCCGCCCTGGGCCGGGGCCACGTTGGTGGGCAGCGGCAGGCGGCCGTTGCTGAGCAGCACACTGCCGTAGCGGCCGAGTTCATAGGTCTCGCTGACGGTCAGCGTCTGCGGCAGGCGCACCAGCATGCCTTCGTAGGCGGACAGCGCCTGAGTGCCGGCCAGCGGCAGGGTGACGTCGACCGGCGTGACGCTGTGGCCGCTGGAGCAGCTGGCGAAGCCGCCGGTGGCGAGCGTGAGCTGGGTCTGGCCGTACTTCTCCTCGACCTTGCCGACCAGGTGGACCAGGTCACCGGCGCGCGCGGTCACGCCGGGCGCATAGATGAACAGGCCCTCGGACACGCCGGGCAGCTTGCGGCGCTGGGCGTCGGCCTGCTGCACGAAGAAGCCGTTGAAACCGTTGGCGCCGCTGTAGTCGGCCGTCACCACGGCCTCCACCTCGACGCTCTTGCCCGCCATCGGCGAGGGGGCCACGCTGCCCTGGATATCGGCGATGGCGGTTGCCGTCGCGCCGCACACCGCCTGCACCGGCGGGGTGGTACCGCCCTGGCCGTTGTACTGGCCGAGATCGGAGAAGTCGTCCACCGCGTAGGAATCCCACTGCAACGCCGGGTCGAACGCCGCGGTGGTGGCGGTATCGCCCTGCTTGACGGTGGACTTGCGGCGCAGCGTATGGTCTTTGGTGCCGGCCTCGGCCGTGCCCCAGAAGCCGGCCGGGGGTTGGTAGCCGACCTGGCCGAGGTGGTCGACCACGGTGCCCGAGCGGGTCAGGGTGATGGCGTCGTCGCCGTTGAAGGTGAAACCGACGGTCTGGTTGGCGCGCGCGCCGAGCACGGCGGCCAGCGTGCTGTGGGCCATCACGTGGACCGCGCCGGGCGCGAGCTTGCCGGTCAGCGCAAAGGAGCTGGTGGGCGTGCTGGCGCCGTTGTTGTACTGCTCGATCTTGTAGAGGGACAGGTCGGCCTCGGTGGCATCGGGGTTGTAGATCTCGATGGCCTTGTTGTTGGAGGTGCCCTCCACGTACTCGCTGATGAAAAGCTCGGCGTGGGCTGGCAAGGCCAGCAGGAGCAGGGTGGGTAAGGTGTAGTGGAGGCGCATGGGGTGGCTCTTTCCTGGAGAGATTCGTGCTTTGGTGCACGATTGGCATGAACAGCAAAGCGCAGGATGCTAGGCAATGCCGATGACGGGACGATGACTGGTTGGCATACATTGGCCTGGCCTGCGCCCTCATCCGCTTCATCCGCTGCGTCCGCCTCGTTCGCTTCCCTCCGGGAGCCGCCGCCTGCCCGGCGCCTTTCTAGCCGAGGCACATGACAAGCGACAGGTGGCAAGCAACAGGTGCGCGGCCGCGGCGCCATGTCCGGCGGGCGGCCGTGCGGTTCCCGTGGCGCCGCTCCCGATGCACAATGCGGGTGGCGGTGCCGTCCCGGCGCGCGCGCTGGCCGTGCGCGCGGGACGCTCCCCGGACTCCCATCTCTCCTGGAAGACACCCACATGATTTCCGAAATCGCACAGTTTTCGATCAAGCCCGGCATGGAAGCGCAGTTCGAGCAGGGCGTGGCGCAGGCCAAGCCGATTTTCCTGCGCGCGCGCGGCTGCCACGGCCTGAATCTGCTCAAGTCGATCGAAGAACCGTCCCTCTACACGCTGGTCGTGTCCTGGGACACCGTGGAAGACCACATGGTCCATTTCCGCGAGTCGGCCGACTTCCTCGAGTGGCGCCGCCTGGTCGGCGACTGCTTCGCCGCGGCGCCCAAGGTCGGACACGCGAGCACGGTGCTCTGATCAGCGTGCTCGGAGCACGGCGCGTGAGACACGGCCCAGCGTGCCGCCGGCTGGCGCCGGCGGCGCTCCTGGCCTATCGTTAGCGTGCCGGCGCAGAGCCCAAGGACTGCCATGTCATCCCCGATCGAACGCCCCAAGCACTTCACGATGCTGCGCGAGCTGCAGCTCGCCGACCTGTTCACGCTGGGCAACGCCGCCTGCGGCATGGGCTCGGTCTTCTTCGCCATGTTCTACGTGGCGGGGCGCGACCCGGCCGATTTCTTCGTCGCCGCCGCGCTGGCGCCGGCGGCCTTCCTCTTCGATGTGCTCGACGGCCGCATCGCGCGCTGGCGCCACCAGCATTCGGCGCTCGGCCGCGAGCTGGATTCGCTGGCCGACATCATCTCTTTCGGCGTCGGCCCCGCCGTGCTGGCCTTTGCCGCCGGGCTGCGCGGCGGCTGGGACCTGGCGGTGCTGATCTACTTCGTCTGCTGCGGCGTGAGCCGGCTGGCGCGCTTCAACGTGACCGCCGAGCAGCTCTCAGCCGGCAGCGACAAGGTGGCCTACTTCGAAGGCACGCCGATTCCGACCAGCGTGCTGCTGACCGCCGTGCTGGCCTGGTGCGCCGCGCAGGAGCGTATCGGCGACGCGCTGCCCGGCGGGGTATGGAGCCTCGGTCCGGCCGACCTGCATCCGCTGGTGCTGCTGTTCGCGCTGTCCGGCACCCTCATGGTCAGCAAGGCGCTGCACATCCCGAAGATCTGAGATCCGGGTGCCGGCGCCCGGCCGGCTTCAGTCCTGCGCCGGCGCCGACCGCACCCAGCCGTGCTCGCGCATCTTGGCGAGCATGGCGGCCTGCAGCGCCTCGGCCACCACGGGTTTGTGCAGCAGCGTTTCCCCTTCCGTATGCACGTCGCGCAGGCGGTCGGCGGCGGTGTCGCCGGTGACGATGATGGCCGGCACCTGCCGGCCCAGGCGCGCGCGGATCGCTTCGGTGGCCTGCAGGCCGGTGCGGTCGCCGCGCAGGCGGTAGTCCGCCAGCAGCAGGTCGGGCGTGAAGCTGTCCGACACGGCCAGCGCTTCGGCTTCGGAGTCCACCGCGCGGCACAGGCAGCCCCAGCCGGCCAGCAGCTCGCAGATGGCGATGCGGATGGCCTCGTCGTCGTCGATCACCAGCACCGACAGGCCGTCCAGGCTGCTGGGCGCCGGCATGGCGGGGGCTTCCTCCGGCTCGCTGGCCGACAGCGGCAGCAGCAGGCCGAACACCGAGCCGCGCCCGGGGCGCGAGGCCAGCGTGACGCGCGTGTCCATGGTGCGCGCCAGCCCCTCGACGATGGCCAGGCCGAGCCCCAGCCCCTTGCGCTGGTCGCGTTCGGGATTGCCGAGCTGGTGGAACTCGCGGAACACCGCGCGCTGCTGCTCGGGCGGAATGCCGATGCCGGTGTCCCATACTTCCAGCCGGGCCTGCTGCGGTGGCTGGCGTGGCCGCCGCTGTGGCCGGCACGCCACCAGCACACCGCCCTGCGGCGTGTAGCGGATCGCATTGGCGATCAGGTTGCGCAGCACCAGCTCGACCAGGGTGGGGTCGCCGAACAGCACCGCGGTGGTGTCGCGCGTGCGGTAGACCAGGCCGCGCGCATTGGCCTGCGGCGCGAACTCGTTCTCCAGCTTGTGCAGCAGCGGCTGCAGGCGGAAGGCGCGTGGCCGCGCCACCACCACGCCGGCGTCGAGCTTGGAGAAGTCGAGCAGGGTATTGAGCATCTCGCGCGCGGCGCCCGAGCAGGAGCGGATGTGCTCGGTCAACTGGCGCTGGTGCGCGTCGAGCGGGGTGCGGTCCAGCGACACGACGAACAGGCCGAGCGCGTGCAGCGGCTGGCGCAGGTCGTGGCTGGCCGAGGCCAGGAACACGGACTTGGCGCGGTTGGCTTCCTCGGCGGCGCGCTGGGCGCGCTCCGAGCGCGCGGTCTGCTCGCGCAACTGGTGGATCAGGTCGACATTCTCGAAGCGCAGCGCGATCGAGTGCCGGGCCACCCGCGCATAGTTGCGCGCGAACACGATCAGCACGCCGAGATAGAGCGGCGTGCCGAGGAACATCGGCAGGTAGTCGAGGTCGCCGGTGGCGAGGAAGACGAGCCAGACCGGCACGATGGCCGGCAGGAAGAAGCCCACCGCGACTGGCAGGCAGGCAGAGAACACCGCCAGCGCGGCCGCGCTCATGCCCGCCAGCAGCGACAGCACGCAGATCACGGTGGAAGGCGAGCGCACGTCCAGGTAGAGCCAGGCGACCAGGCCCCACAGGGCGCCGATCAGGGTCAGCACGATGGTGACGGCGCGCGCGTAGCGCGGCGCCTGGGCCTCGCTGAGGCGCTCGGGGATGCGGAAGCGCCCGTAGTGCGCGGCGGCGCAGGCCAGCACCATGGCCGCGGCCCAGGGCAGCGGGCCCAGGGTGCGATGGGTCAGGCTGAGGCCGACGGCCAGGATCACGGCGGCGAGCGAACTGCCGAGCATGGCCACGCCGAAGCTCTCGTCGAGCAGCCCCATCTGCGCGGCCAGCAGGCGCGGCTCGTCGAAGCGGGGCAGCAGCGGCAGGCGTGGGAAGGAGCGGGGCATCGCGCGGGCTCGGGCTGTCGTCTGGCTGGCCGGCGGGCGGGCTCAGCGGGCGTGGATCAGCCCGCGCCGCTGCGCCTCGAGGATGGCCTCGACGCGGCTGACCACGCCCAGGTGGTCGAGGATGGCGGCCACGTGCACGCGCACGGTGTTCTCGGAGAGGCCGAGATGATGGGCGATGACCTTGTTGGAGCGGCCCAGGCTGAGCTGCTCCAGCACCTCGAGCTGGCGCGGCGTCAGCGGACTGGGCTGGTAGCGCGCCGCCGGCGCGGCGGCGCCGCTGCGCTCGGTGGCGAAGTAGCTGCCGCCGTCCAGGCAGCGGGCGAGCGCCTCCTCGATCTGGCGGGTGTCGGCCGACTTGGGCAGGAAGCCCGCCAGTTCGCGCCGCACTTCGGCCGGCACGCCCTCCAGCCCGGAAGTGCCGGAGACGATCAGGATGCGCGCCTGCGGGAAATGGCGGCGCAGTACCTTGACCCCTTCGATACCATTCAGGCCGGGCATCTGGATGTCGAGCAGCAGGACGTCGATGGCCTGCCCGCCGAAGGCCTGCACCGCGTCCATGACCGAACCGCTCTCGACGATGGTGGCGACGCGCGGCGAGTCCGCCAGCACCAGGCGCAGGCCGGTGCGGAACAGGGTGTGGTCGTCGATCAGGAGCAGGCTGGCGCGGGACATGTGGACTAGAAGCGCGGAGACGGTGCCGGGACACGGGGGTGCCCGGCGGGTGCATGGCGCACCACCGGTGCGCGGCGATGTGATTGAAGCGCATTCCGGCGGCTTTGTCCATGTGCCCGATGCGCGGCACGAAGGCGGGTGTGGGACTTCCGCAGCTTAGTCCGTATGGACTATTCCGCTTTGGCCACCGGGCTGCGATGATGCGACAGCCGCTGCCCCCGCTGGGCCGGCGGCACCACTTCGTCTACCCACTACCACCCGGCAGTGGGTTTTTTTTCGTCCGCCGGCAGGCGCCCCGCGCCAGGGCTATGATGCACAAGGCACGGCGATGTGGCGGCAGGGCCGCCGCATCGTGCCGGGCCAGTGACCAGTGACCAGTGAGCAGTGACCGGAACGGAGAGGGGGAGCATGCGGTTCGTCTACCAGGGTTTGCCGTCGCGCGTGGTGTTCGAGAGCGGGGCGCTGGCGCGGCTGCCGGAAGAGGTGGCGGCGCTTGGCGCGCGCCGCGCGCTGGTGCTGACCACGCCCGGCCAGCGGGCGTTGGGGGAACAGGTGGCACAGGCCCTGGGAGAGCGCGCCGCCGGCGTGCACCCCGGCGCGGTGATGCACGTGCCGCTGGAATCGGCCGAGGCGGCCCGCGCCGAAGCGGCCCGCCTGGGCGCCGACTGCTGCGTGGCGGTGGGCGGCGGCTCCACCATCGGCCTGGGCAAGGCCATCGCGCTGACCTCGGCCCTGCCCATCGTGGCGGTGCCGACCACTTACGCCGGTTCCGAGATGACGCCGATCTACGGCATCACCGACGGCGGCCTCAAGAAGACCGGGCGCGACCTGCGCGTGCTGCCGCGCACGGTGGTCTACGATCCGCTGCTGACGCTGGGCCTGCCGCCGGCGCTGTCGGCCAGTTCGGGCGTGAACGCCATGGCCCATGCGGTGGAGGCCCTCTATGCCCGCGATGCCAATCCCATCATCAGCCTGATGGCCGAGGAAGCGATCCGCGCACTTGCCCGGGCGCTGCCTGCCGTGGTGGCGGACCCGGCCGACCGCGAGGCGCGCGCCGGCGCCCTGTACGGGGCCTGGCTGGCCGGCGCCTGCCTGGGCGCGGTCGGCATGGCGCTGCACCACAAGCTGTGCCACACGCTGGGCGGTACCTTCAACCTGCCGCATGCACAGACGCACACCATCGTGCTGCCGCATGCGGCCCACTACAACCACGCCGCCGCGCCCGAGGCGCTCGGCCGCGTGGCGCGCGCGCTCGGCGGCAGCGCCGCCGAGGAGGCCGGGCCGCTGCTGTTCGCCCTCAACCAGCGCCTGGGCGTGCCGCTGGCGCTGGCCGGGATCGGCATGCCGGAGGACGGCCTGGAACGCGCCGCGCAGCTGGCGGTGGCGAACCCCTACGACAATCCGCGCCCCGTCACCTATGACGAGGTGCTCGCCATGCTCAGGCGCGCCTGGCACGGCGAGGCGCCGGCCTGAGCGCGGCGGCGGAAGCCAGCCGGAAGAGAGTCGAAAGAGAGCCGAACGAGAGCCGAACGAGAGCCGAACGAGAGCCGAACGAGAGCCGGACAACACAGACAGGCGCGCCAGGCGCCGACCCAGGAGACACGCCATGAACGAAGCCCATGCCGCCGAAGCGCGCCTGACCCGGCAGGTCATCGACACCTTCGCCAGGACCCCGGACCCGCGCCTGCGGCACCTGATGCAGGCGCTGGTGCGCCACCTGCACGCCTTCGTCAGCGAGGTGGAGCCGAGCGAGGCCGAGTGGATGGCCGCGATCCGTTTCCTGACCGAGACCGGGCAGACCTGCGACGGCGTGGTGCGCCAGGAGTTCATCCTGTTGTCGGACACGCTCGGCGTGTCGATGCTGGTGGATGCGATCAACCATCGCAAGCCGGCCGGCGCCACCGAGAGCACGGTGTTCGGCCCGTTCTACATGGCCGGCATGCCCGAGCGCGCCACCGGCGAGAACATGGCTCTCACGGCCGGCAGCCCGGCGCTGGTGCACGGGCACGTGCGCGATACCGAGGGCCGCCCGCTGGCCGGCGCGACGCTCGACGTCTGGCAGACCGCGGTCAACGGCATGTACTCGGGGCAGGACACCGCGCAGCCGCACGGCAACCTGCGCGGCCGCTATCGCACCGACGCGGACGGCTACTACGCGATCCGCACCATCCTGCCGGTGTCCTACCCGATCCCGGACGATGGTCCCGTGGGACGCATGATGGCGGCCACCGGTCGGCATGTGTACCGGCCCGCCCACCTGCATTTCATGATCGAGGCGGAGGGCAAGCGGACCCTGGTCACGCATGTGTTCAACGCCGGCGATCCCTACCTGGACTCGGACGCGGTGTTCGGCGTCAAGCCGGCGCTGGTGATCGCGTACGCCGAGCGCGGTGCCGGCGACGCGCTGGCCGGTCGCTTCGGCTTCGAGACGCCGTTCCACGAAGGCCGCTACGACTTCGTGCTGTCCGAGCAGTAGTCCGGCGCTGTAGAGCGGCGCAGTAGAGCGGCGCAGTAGAGCGGCGCAGCGGGCCGCCTCACTGCGCGGGCACTGAGTCCGCGCGGCCTCAGTCGATCAGCCTGCCATCCGCATCGTAGAAGGGATAGGCCGGCCCGTGGTCGCCGCTGGCGGCGGCATGGGTGACCAGGCCGTGCCGGGCATGCCACCAGTGCAGCAGGTAGCCCGGCGGCTCCATGCGGAAGCGCGAGGGCGCCTGCGGATCGAGGTCGAGCGCCACCTGGTGGGCCGGTCCGGGCGCGGTCATGGCCAGGGTGCCGCCGAAGCGGCGCACGATGTGGCGGTGCAGGTGGCCGCACAGCACGCGCTCCACCTGGGGGTGGCGGCGCACCACTGGCTCCAGGTCGGCGGCGCCCTCCAGCCCTTGCGTGTCCATGTGGCCGATGCCGGTGTGGAAGGGCGGGTGGTGCAGCATCAGCAAGGTCGGCGTGGCCGGCGCCGCGGCCAGCGTGGCATCCAGCCACCGCAGGCCGGCCGCGTCGGCGCGGCCGCCGCTGCGGCCCGGCACGGTGCAGTCGAAGCCCACCAGGCACAGCGGACCGGCGTGCACGGCGTAGTGCACCGGCTCGTCGCCGGCGCCGCCGGAGAACAGGTAGGCGTGGTCGGGGAACACCCGGCGCAGCATGGCGCGGCTGTCGTGGTTGCCGGGCAGCAGGTAGACCGGCATCGGCAGGGCGGCCAGCAGGCCGCGCAGGAAGCGGTATTCCTCTTCGCTGCCGAAGTCGACCAGGTCGCCGGTGGCGACCACGGCGTCCGGGCGCTGCGGCGCGGCCAGCAGGGTGTCGAGGCAGCGCTGCAGCGCGCCGGCGGTATCGACCACGCCATAGGAAAGGCGTCCGCCGGCCTTGATGTGCAGGTCGGTGATCTGGGCGATCAGGTAGGTGTCGGTTGTCATGGCAGAAGGAGGATGATCGGTGGCGGGGGGCGGTGGCGCGGCCCCGGTGGCTGGTTCATGCGGCGGCGGCCGGCGCTGCCGGCAGGGTGATCAGGTGGGCCGCCTCGACCCGCAGGCCGATGCGTGAGCCCGCCGGCCAGTCGCCGCGCCGGGCGGTGTCGACCACCAGCGGCGCGGGGGCGCCGACATCGACCAGCAGCCGCGTGCAGGAGCCGAGGAAGAGGGCCGCCAGCACGCTGCCGTGCAGCGCGGCCGCCTCACCGTCGGCGGCCGGGGCCACGTCCTCGGGCCGGAACATCAGTTCCGCCTGGGCATGGCCGTCCTCCGCGGCGCGTGGCAGCCAGCCGCCCGGCACCTGCCAGGCGCCGCCGGCCGCGCTGGCGGGCAGGCGGTTCATGGTGCCGATGAAGTCCGCCACGAAGGCGCTGGCGGGGGCACGGTAGATCTCCTGCGGGGTGCCGGTCTGGGCGATGCGGCCCTTGTCCATCACGATGATGCGGTCGCCCAGCGCCATCGCTTCGGCCTGGTCGTGGGTCACATAGACGGCGGTGATGCCGAGGCTGCGCAGCAGGTAGTTGATATCGGCGCGCAGGGTGTCGCGCAGCTTGGCGTCGAGCGCGGTCAAGGGTTCGTCCAGCAGCAGCACGCGCGGCTGCACGGCGATGGCGCGCGCCAGCGCGACGCGCTGGCGCTGGCCGCCGGAGAGCTGGTCGACGCGGCGGTCGGCCAGCGCCTCCAGGTGCATCATGCCCAGCATCTCGTCGACGCGGCGGCGCCGCGCGGCGCTGTCGAGGCGGCGCACGCGCAGGCCATAGCCGATGTTCTCCGCCACCGTCATGTTGGGGAACAAGGCATAGCTCTGGAACACCATGCCGACGCCGCGCTTCTCGATCGGCAGCGCCGTCACGTCCTGCTCGCCGAACCACACCTCGCCGCCGGCGTCGGGGAATTCCAGGCCGGCGATCAGGCGCAGCGTGGTGGTCTTGCCGCAGCCCGAGGGCCCGAGCAGCACCACGGTCTCGGCGGCGCCGATGTCGAGATCGAGCGGCTGCAGCGCGACGGTGCCGTCGGCGAAGGTCTTGGCGCAGCCGCGCAGGCGGATGGGAATGGTGTCATGCATGGCGGGTCTCGGCGTTAAGCTGGGCGGCGGGGGCAGCGATGGAGGTGGCCTCGCCGGCGGCATCGGGCATCGGCGCGCGGTGCTTGCGCGCGCGTGCGCCGGCGGCCGACAGGGCCTGCATCAGCACCAGCAGGGGAATGATCATCAGGAAGAAGACGATGGTGTAGGCGGAGCCGATCTCCAGCCGCATCGAGGCGTAGCTGTCGGCCAGGCCGACCGGCAGCGTCTGCGTGGTCGGGGTGTGCAGCATCCAGGTCAGGTTGAACTCGCCGACCGACAGCGTGACCACCATCAGCGCGCCCGCCAGGATGCCCTGGCGGCAGTTGGGCAGCACCACGCCGAAGAAGCGCTGCAGGCGCGAGGCCCCCAGGCTGGCGGCGGCGTCTTCGAGCGTGCGCACGTCGATGGCCGACAGCACGGCCAGCACCGCGCGCACCATGAACGGCAGCGTGAAGAGCACGTGGCCGATCAGGATGAAGACCCAGCTGGTGCGCAGCGCCGCCCAGCCGCCGTAGAGCAGGATCAGGCCGAGCGCCGTGGCCAGTCCGGGCACGGCCACCGGCAGCATCAGCAGTTCCTCGACCAGGCGCGTCAGGCGCCCGCGCCGCAGCGCCATGTAGTAGGCCGCGGGCACGCCCAGCACCAGGGTGCAGGCCAGGCAGGCCAGCGCGATGCCCAGCGAGAGGAAGATGGTGCCGCGGTAGAGCGCCCATACCTCGCCCAGCCAGCGCGTGGTCAGGCCGCTGGCCAGGCCGATGAAGATATTGTTGGTGAGGCCGGCCAGCACCGACAGCACCACCGGCGCGGTCATGAACAGGCAGACGGCGGCGGTCAGCGCGAACTGCAGCCAGTAGCCGGCGCGGCGGGGCTGGTGGCCTTGGCGGGCATTCGGAAGGGAGGACATAGGCGGTCTCCTAGGCGGTGGCGGCCACGGCGTCGCCCGAGAACCAGCGCGCCAGCGCCAGCAGGGCCCAGGTGACCGCGCCCAACAGCACCGACAGCGCGGCGGCCATGCCGAAATTGGCGTAGTTGGTGAACTCGTTGTAGATGGTGAGCGGCAGCACGTCGAGCTGGGTGGCCAGCGTGAAGGCCGTGCCGAAGGCGCCCATGCTGGTGGCGAAGCAGATCGCGCCGCTCGACACCAGCGCCGGCATCAGCGCGGGCAGCATGACGTCGCGCACCACGCCCCAGGGGCCGGCGCCGAGCGAGCGCGCCGCCTCTTCCAGCGAGGGGTCGAGCTTCTCCACCGCCGCCATCACGGTGAGGATCACGCGCGGGATGGAGAAGTACAGATAGCCGACGAACAGGCCGGCCAGGCCGTAGGCGAAGGTCCAGCGCTCGCCGGCCAGCTGGTCGCCGAGCGCCGCCAGCAGGCCGTTGCGGCCGCCCAGCATGATCACCATGAAGCCGATCACCACGCCCGGGAAGGCCAGCGGAAAGGTCAGCATGGCGACCAGCACCGGCTTGCCCGGCACCGGGTGGCGCTGCAGGAAGGTGCCGGCCACGCCGGCGATCAGCAGCGTGGCCAGCGTCACCGTGCCGGACAGCAGCACGGTCACCAGCAGGCTGTGCAGGTAGCGCGGGCTGCTGAGCATGGTCCAGTAGACGCCGGCGCCCTGTTCGCCGCCGACGCTGACGGCGAGCAGCCTGGCCATCGGCAGGCAGAAGAAGGCCGCGAAGACGACCAGCGCGGGCAGGGCGAAGAGGAAGAGGAGCGGGGGGCGGCGTGGCATGGCTTGGGTGGGAGTCGTGGTTTCGATGGCCGCTGAGTGGGCATGGGCGCGGGCACGAACTCCGCGCTGGGTTGTCTCCCCTCTCCCACGCTGTGGGAGAGGGGAGCAAACTATCGCGGGGATGGTGCGATCACGCCTGCCCCGCCCTCAGCGCACCTCCTTCAAATACTGGTCGCTGAAGGCTTTCTGCACCTCGGCCATCTTGCCGTAGTCCACCGTCCTGGCGCGCGCGTAGTCGGCGGCCGGCAGGAAGCGCGCCTGCACGTCCTTGGGCATGGTGCCGCGCACCGGCCGCAGGTAGGCATTGGCCCACAGCGCCTGGCCGGCGTCGGACAGCACGAAGTCGAGCACCTTGCGGCCCTCGGCTTCATGCGGAGCCTTGTTGACCAGGCTCATCACATAAGGCACCACCACCGAGCCTTCCTTCGGAATGACGAAGGCGACGTTGGCGTGGTCCTTGTAGCGCGCCCGGTAGGCGTTGAAGTCGTAGTCCAGCAGGATGGGGATCTCGCCCGACAGCACGCGCGCGTAGGCGGTCTGCTTGGGCACGATGGGCTGGTTCTTCTGCAGGTCCTTGAAGTACTTGAAGGCCGGGCCGAAGTTGTCCAGGGTGCCGCCCAGCGCCTGGTTGACGGCCACCGCGCCGACGTAGCCGACGAAGGCGCTGGCGGGGTCGAGATAGCCGACCAGGCCCTTGTACTCGGGCTTGAGCAGGTCGGCCCACGACTGCGGCACCGGCTTGCCGCGCAGCGCGTCGACATTGACCATGAAGCCCATGGTGCCCGAGTGGATGGCGAACCAGTTGCCCTGCGGGTCCTTGAGGCCGTCGGGAATGTCGGCCCAGTGGGCCGGCTTGTAGGCGGCGGTGACGCCGTCCTTGCGGGCCTGGATGCCGAAGGTCACGCCGTAGTAGACCACGTCGGCGACCGGGCTGGCCTTCTCGGCCACCAGTTGCGCCAGCGACTGGCCGGAGTTCTTGTTGTCGAACGGCACGGTGACGCCGGTCTTGTCCTTGATGGCGCGGATCTGCGCGGCCCAGTCGGCCCATTCGGGCGGGCAGTTGTAGCAGATCGCGGTCTGGGCGGCGGCGGCATGGCTGAGCGCGGCGGTGCCGAGGGCCAGTGCGATCGCGCGCAGGCCGCGGCGCCAGGAACGAATCGGATGCATCAGGAACTCCTTGGTTGGACTGCGGGGGGGACAGCGTCGGAAAGGGCTGCGGGCGCAGCGTCGGATGAAGCGTCGGGGACTATGGCATCGGCACCGGCTGCGGCAGCGTCACCCGGCGGCGCGCCGATGGTGCCGCCCGGGCGCAGCGCATGCGCCAGCAGCGTCACGCGTGCGCCGGCGGGTGCGGCGCCAGGTTCGAGCCGGGCCAGCAGGCGCGCGATGGCCTGCGCGCCGATCTCGCCGCTGGGCTGCGCCACGGTGGCCAGCGCGGGCTCGACCGCCGTGCCCAGCGCGATGCCGTCGTAGCCGAGCACCGAGACATCGGCCGGCACGCGCAGGCCCAGGCGGCGCAGGTCGGAGATCACGCCGATGGCCAGCAGGTCATTGGTACAGAACAGCGCGGTGGGCGCTCCGGGGCCCGCCATCAGCGCCGCCAGCTGGTCCGCGTTGCTGGCCGTGTGCGAGGGCAGGCACAGCGCGGGGGCGGGCGCGAGGCCCTGCGCACGCATGGCGTCCTGGTAGCCGGCGAAGCGCTGGCGCGCACGGTCGGAGGCGATGAAGGCGCCCGACACCACGGCGATGCGCCGGTGCCCGGCGGCCAGCAGGGCCTGTACACCGGCGCAGGCGCTGGCGCGGTTGTCCACCGAGACCGAGTGGCGCCGCCCGCGCGGCCCGGCCTGGTTGTAGGCCAGCACGTAGGGGATGTCTTCCGTGTCGAGCTGGTCGAGCACGGCGCTGCGGGCGGCGTCCGCCACGGTCAGCACCATGCCGTCGACGCGGTGGCGCAGCAGGTACTCGACGCGCTCGCGTTCGCGCTCCGGCCGGTAGCCGCTGGTCACCAGCATCAGCGAATACCCGGCCGCCAGCGCGGCCTCTTCGATGCCATGCCAGCACTCGGCGAAAACCGCGTTCTCCAGCGTCGGCAGCATCACGCCGATCATGCGGGTGCGCTGCGCGCGCAGCTTGCTGCCCAGCAGGTTGGGGCGGAAGCGCAGCGTGCGGGCGGCGTCGAGCACGCGCTGGGCGGTGGCGTCGCGTACCAGCGCCGGGCTGCTGAACACGCGCGAGGCCGTGGCCAGCGACACGCGTGCGGCCTCGGCGACATCGGCCAGGGTCGCGGCGCCGGGAAGCGGGGCATCGTCTTGCGTCATCGGCGGGCTGCTTGCAGGCGGCGTGCCGGCAGGTTTGAAAACGTTTTCATTTCAGTCGAAAAAAAGCGGGCGTCAAGGCCCGTCACGGTATGCGCGCATGTTGCGCTGCGTCATCCAGGCGCGTCGATGCACCGGCAACCGTGTCTGGGCGGCATTGTGCGGAGCGTCGATGACAGCGCCATGACAGCACGGTAAGGTGACGTAGGGTGACGGCGGCGGCCATCGGCGCAAGGCTGGAGCGTGCCGGCGCCGGCGCGAGACACGGTGCTTGAAAGCAGCGGTCTTTTTAATTAACATGTTAATCAATGAGTGAGCACGAGACCGGCGCGTCGGTCACGCGGGCATGGCGCCCGCGGCCGGCACCGGTCCATCGGGAGCGAGAGGAGACCATGAGCGCAAGCATGACGCGGCTGGCACGGATCGCCGTGCGCGGCGGCCAGCCGGCCACCGCCGAGGTGGAGGCAACGAGCGGGCTGCCGCTGGACGGCGGCCGCACGCTGGACCCGGCGGCCTTCCGCTGGCTGCCGGCGGTGACCGGCACCGTCTACGGGGCGCTGCTGAACTACCGCGGCGCGCTGGCGGCCCTGGGTGACAGCGTCCACGCCGCGCCCTACCAGGCGCCGCCGGCGGCGCCGATCCTGTACCTCAAGCCGGCCAACACCCTGGCCGGCCACCTCGCCGAGGTCGAACTGGCGCCCGGCACGGAGACGCTCGAGATCGGCGCCGCGCTGGGCATCGTGATCGGCCGGCGCGCCACCCGCATCGACGCGGCGCGCGCTGCCGACTACATTGCCGGCTACACCGTGGTGTCCGACGTCAGCGTGCCCCACGCCAGCTACTACCGTCCGGCGGTGCGCCACAAGTGCCGCGACGGCTACTGCCCGATCGGCCCCTGGATCACGCCCCGCGCGGCGGTGGCCGACGCCGGCGCGCTGGCGCTTTCGGTGCGCATCAACGGCGAGGTGCGGCAGCGCAACCACACATCCAACCTGATCCGTCCGGTCGAGCAGTTGCTGGCGGAAGTCAGCGCCTTCATGTCGCTGGAAGCCGGCGACGTGCTGCTGGCCGGCGTGCCGGAGGGCGCGCCGCTGGCGCGCGCCGGCGACGTGGTGGAGATCGAGATCGAGCATGTCGGCCGCCTGCAGCACCGCGTGGTGGCGGCCGCCCGTAGCGGGGAGGCAGCATGAAGACCGCGCGCGTTGCGTATGACGGCCTGGTCCACGGTGCCCGGCCTGCCGGCGCGGGCCGGCTGAAGCTGGACGACGGCCGCGAAGTGGCCGAGGACGCGGTGGTGTGGCTGCCGCCGGTGGCGCCGCGCACCAGTTTCGCGCTGGGGCTGAACTATGCCGACCACGCGAAGGAACTGGCCTTCAAGGCACCGGAGGAACCGCTGGTCTTCCTCAAGGGGCCGGGCACCTTCATCGGCCACCGCGGCCGCACCATCCGCCCGGACGGCGTCAAGTACATGCATTACGAGTGCGAGCTGGCGGTGGTGATCGGCCGCACCGCGCGCCACGTCAAGGAAGCCGATGCCTATGACTATGTGCGCGGCTACACCGTGGCCAACGACTACGCCATCCGCGACTACCTCGAGAACTACTACCGTCCCAACCTGCGGGTGAAGAACCGCGATACCTGCACGCCGCTGGGCCCCTGGCTGGTGGACCGCGACGATATCGACGACCCGATGAACCTGACCCTGCGCACCACCGTCAACGGCAAGCTGACGCAGGAGGGCTCGACGCGCGACATGATCTTCGGCATCCCGTGGCTGATCGCCTACCTGAGCAGCTTCATGACGCTGGAAGCCGGCGACATGATCCTCACCGGCACGCCGGAAGGGCTGGCCGACACGCAGCCCGGCGACGAGGTCGTCACGGAGATCGAGGGCATCGGACGGCTGGTGAACACCATCGCCGCCGCGGGCGGATACGGCAGCACCGACTGAAGCGACGGGCGCAGCGGACACACGTACTTGCCGGGCGCCGGCAGCAAGGAGACTGAGATGATCAAGCACTGGATCGATGGCAAGCAGGTCGACAGCAAGGACCGCTTCACCACCTGGAACCCCGCCACCGGCGAGGCCATCGCCGAGGTCGCCGCGGGCGGCGAGGCGGAGATCGACGCCGCCGTCGCCGCGGCCAAGGCGGCCTTTCCCAAGTGGGCCAACACACCGGCCAAGGAACGCGCGCGCATCATGCGCCGGCTCGGCGAGCTGATCGCGCAGAACGTGCCGCAGCTGGCGGCGCTGGAAACGCAGGACACCGGCCTGCCCATCGCGCAGACCAGCAAGCAGCTGATCCCGCGCGCTTCCGAGAACTTCAACTTCTTCGCCGAGGTGTGCGTGCAGATGAACGGGCGCACCTATCCGGTCGACGACCAGATGCTCAACTACACGCTCTACCAGCCGGTCGGCGTGTGCGCGCTGATCTCGCCGTGGAACGTGCCCTTCATGACGGCCACCTGGAAGGTCGCGCCCTGCCTGGCGCTGGGCAATACCGCCGTGCTGAAGATGTCCGAGCTGTCGCCGCTCACCGCCGACCAGCTCGGCATGCTGGCGCTGGAAGCCGGCGTGCCGCCCGGCGTGCTCAACGTGGTGCAGGGCCTGGGCGCCACGGCCGGCGACGCGCTGGTGCGCCATCCGGACGTGCGCGCGGTTTCCTTCACCGGCGGCACCGTCACCGGCAAGCGCATCATCGAGCGCGCCGGCCTGAAGAAGTTCTCGATGGAACTGGGCGGCAAGTCGCCGGTGCTGGTGTTCGACGACGCCGACCTCGAGCGCGCGCTCGACGCGGCCCTGTTCACCATCTTCTCGATCAACGGCGAGCGCTGTACCGCCGGCTCGCGCATCTTCGTGCAGGAGACCGTCTACGACGAATTCGTGCGCCAGTTTGCCGAGCGCGCCGCGCGCCTGCGCGTGGGCGACCCGACCGACCCGCAGACCCATGTCGGCGCGATGATCACGCGCCAGCATTGGGAAAAGGTGACCGGCTACATCCGTCTGGGCGAACAGGAAGGCGCGCGCATCCTGGCCGGCGGCCCCGAACTGCCCGAAGGCCTGCCCGCGCACCTGAAACACGGCAACTTCGTGCGCCCGACGGTGCTGGCCGACGTCGACAACCGCATGCGCGTGGCGCAGGAAGAGATCTTCGGGCCCGTGGCCTGCCTGATCCCGTTCAAGGACGAGGAAGACGGCCTGGCGCAGGCCAACGACACCAGCTACGGCCTGGCCTCCTATATCTGGACCCGGGACGTGGGCAAGGTGCACCGCCTGGCACGCGGCATCGAGGCCGGCATGGTCTTCGTCAACAGCCAGAATGTGCGCGACCTGCGCCAGCCCTTCGGCGGCACCAAGGAATCCGGCACCGGGCGCGAGGGGGGCGAGTACAGCTTCGAAGTGTTTGCCGAGGTGAAGAACGTGTGTATTTCGATGGGCAGCCACCATATCCCCAAGTGGGGGGTATGAGGGCCGGGGGGAATGGGCAGTGGGCAGGCGCTGGCATGAGGTGAACGCCGTCGTACTGCCGAATGCCGGCCCTCACCCCCGACCGCTCTCCCGCGGGCGCGAGAGGGGAGCAGGCAGCAGGAAGCAGGAAGCAGGAAGCAGGCAGCAGGAAGGATAAGGGCCATCGCTCTGGCCGGAACCCGGCAAGCAAGGCAGACAAGGCGCAGGCCGGCAGGCACGGCGCCACAGGAAGGAGACAAGACCATGGGCAAGCTTTCGCTGGCCGCCAAGATCACGCATGTACCGTCGATGTACCTGTCGGAGCTGCCCGGCAAGCACCACGGCTGCCGCGCGGCGGCCATCGCCGGGCACCGGGAGATCGGCCGCCGCTGCCGCGAGCTGGGCGTCGACACCATCGTGGTGTCCGACGTGCACTGGCTGGTCAACGCCGGCTACCACGTCAACTGCAACGCGCGCTTCGAGGGCATCTACACCAGCAACGAGCTGCCCCACTTCATCAAGGACATGGCCTATGCCTATGCGGGCAACCCGGAGCTGGGCCGCCTGATCGCCCAGACCGCGTGCGAGCACGGCGTGATGACGCGTGCGCACGAGATCGGCAGCCTGGAGCTTGAGTACGGCACCCTGGTGCCGATGCGCTACATGAACGGCGACCAGCATTTCAAGGTGGTCTCCATCGCCGGCTGGTGCGCCTGGCACCAGCTCGACGAGAGCCGCCGCTTCGGCGTCGCGCTGCGCGAGGCCATCGAGAAGAGCGATGCCAACGTGGCCTTTCTCGCCAGCGGCTCGCTGTCGCACCGCTTCAACGACAACAACAGCCCGGAAGAGAGCATCCACCAGATCAGCCGCGAGTTCTACAAGCAGGTCGACCTGCGCGTGGTCGAGCTGTGGAAGCAGGGCGACTGGGCCACCTTCTGCCGCATGCTGCCCGAGTACAACGAGCTGTGCGTGGGCGAGGGCGGCATGCACGACACGGCGATGCTGCTGGGGCTGCTGGGCTGGGACGCCTATGACAAGCCGGTGGAGATCGTCACCGACTACTTCACCAGTTCGGGTACCGGCCAGATCAACGCGATCTTTCCGCTGCCCTGATCCTTTGCCGAGATTCCGCGAGCACTGCCATGCCTCATGTCATCGTCGAGTACACCGACAATATCCGTGCCGAAGCCGATGTGCCGGCACTGCTGAAGACCATCAACGACACCCTGATCGCACAGGGCGGGGTGTTTCCCATCGGCGGCATCCGCTCGCGCGCCATCGCGCTGGCGGACTACCGCATGGCCGACGGGGAGGAAGACTACGCCTTCGTCCACGTGACGCTGAAGATCGGCGCCGGGCGCGAGGCAGCGGTCAAGAAGAAGGCCTGCGACGAGCTGTTCGAGGCGATCAAGCAGCATTTCGCCGAACTCTACGCCAGGCGCTACCTGGCCTTGTCGATGGAACTGGCCGAGTTCAACGAGGGCGGCAGCTACAAGCACAACAACGTGCACGCCCGTTTCAAGAAGGCCGGCTGAGGCACGCCGAGCCGGCCCATCCGTTCATTGTCGCGGCGCTCGCGCCGCCGGAGTCCCCATGCTGAGTCCCGAACTGATCCGCCAGGTGGCGGAACGCCTGAACCAGGCGGAGAAGACCCGTGTCCAGATCCGCCAGATCTCGCTGGACCATCCCGACATCACCATCGAGGATGCCTATGCGATCCAGCGCGAATGGGTCGCGCTGAAACTGGCAGAAGGCCGCACTGTCAAGGGCCACAAGATCGGGCTGACCTCGCGCGCGATGCAGATGTCGTCGCAGATCGACGAGCCCGACTACGGCACCCTGCTGGACGACATGTTCTTCCACGAAGGCGGCGAGATCCCCACCGGCCGCTTCATCATGCCGCGCGTGGAGGTGGAGCTGGCCTTCATCCTCGGCAAGCCGCTGGCGGGTCCGAACTGCACATTGTTCGACGTCTATGACGCGGTCGAGTACGTGATCCCGGCGCTGGAGATCATCGATGCGCGCAGCCAGTCCATCGATCCCGAGAGCAAGCGCCCGCGCAAGGTGTTCGACACCATCTCCGACAACGCGGCCAACGCCGGCGTGGTGATGGGCGGGCGCCCGGTGCGGCCCTTCGACGTGGACCTGCGCTGGGTCTCGGCCATCATGTCGCGCAACGGCGTGATCGAGGAGACCGGCGTGGCCGCCGGCGTGCTGAACCACCCGGCCAACGGCGTGGCCTGGCTGGCCAACAAGCTGCATCCCTTCGGCGTGCGCCTGGAGGCCGGCGAGGTGATCCTGGGCGGTTCCTTCACCCGCCCGGTGGTGGCCCAGGCGGGCGACACCTTCCACGTCGACTACGGCCCGCTGGGCACGGTCGGCTGCCATTTCGCCTGAGCGCGCCACCCGCGCTCCCCGCACCGGGGCCGCGTGCGGCCCGAGGAGTTTCCCCATGGATTTCCCTGTCAATACCTTCAAGCGCGCACTGCAGGCGGGCGAGCAGCAGATCGGCCTGTGGCTGGGCCTGGCCAGCCCCTACACCGCCGAGCTGCTGGCCGGCGCCGGCTTCGACTGGCTGCTGATCGACGGCGAGCACGCGCCCAATACGGTGCCGTCCATCCTGGCCCAGCTGCAGGCCGTGGCGCCCTATCCGGTGCGGCCGGTGGTGCGCGCGGCCTGGAACGATGCGGTGCTGATCAAGCAACTGCTCGACATCGGCGTGCAGACGCTGCTGGTGCCGATGGTGCAGACCGGCGAGGAAGCGGCCGCCGCCGTGGCCGCCACGCGCTACCCGCCGCAGGGCGTGCGCGGCGTCGGCGCCGCGCTGGCGCGCGCCTCGCGCTGGAACCGCGTGCCCGGCTACCTGGCGCGCGCCAACGAAGAGATGTGCGTGCTGGTGCAGGTGGAGACGCGCGCCGGGCTGGACAACCTGGATGGCATCCTCGCCACCGAGGGCGTCGATGGCGTCTTCATCGGCCCCTCCGACCTCAGCGCCGACTTCGGCCACCTGGGCAACCCCGGCCACCCCGAGGTGCTGCAGGCCATCGCCGATGCCATCGCGCGCATCCGCGCCGCCGGCAAGGCGGCCGGCATCCTCAGCGGCGACGCGGCGCAGTCGCGCCGCTACATGGACCTCGGCACGCGCTTCACCGCCGTCGGCGTGGACACCACCGTGCTGGCCCGCGGCGCCGAGGCGCTGGCCGCGCAGTTCAAGGCGGCGCCGCCCGCCGCCGCCGCCGGAGCGGCACAGGACAAGACCTACTGACGCCCGCCCTGCCGCGCCAGGGGCCAAGACACAGAACAACGCCCTATTCCAAGGAGACACGACCATGCCGGCAGCACAGCGCCAGCGCCATTTCCCTTCCCGCCGCCGCGCCAGGCTCGGCACGCTCGCCCTGGTGGCCGGCCTCGGCCTCGGCCTCGGCGGCATCACGGCCGCGCGGGCCGAGCCGCCCGCGCGCTGGGTGGTGCCCTACAGCGCGGGGGGCGGCAGCGACCTCGCCACCCGCATCGTCGCGCAGAAGATCTCGCCGGTGCTGCAGCAGAACATCGTGGTGGACAACAAGCCGGGCGGCGCCACCATCCTGGCCGCGCAGGACGTGGCGCGCGCCAAGGCGGACGGCGCCACGCTGCTGACGGCGGGGCAGGGCACGCTGGTGCTCAACCCCGCGCTCTATCCCAAGCTGCCCTATGACGCCAAGGCCGACTTCACCCTGGTGACGCCGCTGGTGCGGCTGCCGGTGGTGCTGGTCACCAGCCCGCGCGTGCCGGCCCATACCCTGGCCGAATTCATCCAGTGGCTGAAAGCGGACGGCGGCAAGGCCACCTACGCCTCGGTCGGCACCGGCAGCCCGCACCACCTGAGCGCCCAGCTGATGCTCGACCGTCTCAAGGCACAGGCCGTGCACGTGCCCTACAAGGGCACGCCGCCGGCACTGCAGGACCTCGCCGGCAACCAGGTCGACTTCATGATGGCCGACCTGTCCGCCGCCGCGCCGCTGATCCGCGCCGGCCGCATCCGCGCCATCGCGCTGCCCGCCGAGCAGCGCGCCGCGGTGCTGCCCAACGTGCCGACCTTCGCCGAGGCCGGCCTGGCGGACTTCACCGCCTTCGCCTGGCAAGGCGTGGTGGTGCCGGCCGGCACGCCGTCCGCCACGGTCGACAAGCTGAACGCCGCCATCGTCGCCGCGCTCAAGGACCCGGCGGTCGTCAAGCAGATGCAGGATCTCGGCCTGGAGCCGATGGGCGACAGCCGCGCCGGCTTCGCCGCCTTCGTCGGGCGCGAACAGGCCAAGTGGGGCGCGCTGATCCGGGCGCACCATATCACGCTGGAGTAGGGGGCAGGCGGGCCGGGCTGGCGCCTCCGTGGCGGGCATGCGTGATGGGGCTCACGTTGACGGACCTTGCCTGCGCCCGCGTGCACCGCTGGCGACGACCGGAGGAGGGCGCCGGATTTTCCGGCCGCCGCTGAGCCGTTCCGCCGCTGCGCCGCCTCAGGCGGCGGCCGGATGCCAGCCCGGCAGCGTGCGCGCGGCCGCCGGCGCGCCGGGCGCCGCCAGCAGGCAGGCGGGGTGCATGCCGTGCAGGTTGGCGCAGGCGTTGGCCAGCGTGGCGGCGTCGCGCAGGCCGGCTGCCTGGGCCAGGCGGCCGAGGCCGGCCGGCGTGGCGGTGTCGGGCGGCAGCCCCGGCACCGCCAGCGCATAGAGCGCGTGCGCCACGCGCTGCTCGCGCAGCAGGGCGTGCAGTGCCTCGCCCTCGGCGAACAGCCGCGCGCGCACCAGGCGCGGCGCCACGTGCCAGCGTTCGGCGGCCAGCGTGGCGTTCCAGGCCAGGCGGGGCTGCAGGAAGATCGCATGGGCCAGCGCGCGTGACCAGTATTTTTCCTGCCCGCCCGCCAGCAGCATGCGCGGGCAGGCCTGGTCGGGCACCGCGGTCAGCGTCAGCTCCACCGGCCGGCCGGGGCCGGCCTGCAGGTCGCAGTCGAAGTGGGCGAAGGCGGGGACCACGAAGGGATCGCCGGGCCGGACCTCGCGCCGCGCATTGGCATCGCGCAGCCGTGCCACGCCGCGCACGGCTTCCACGCGCACGGCGAAGGGGAAGCGCAGCCGGCTCAGGCGAAGTTCGGAGGGGATCTGGAAGGCCATGACGGGTCGGGAAGCCGGCGCGCTTCAGGCGCGCCGTGCCGGCATTGTATGCCGGCCGCGCGGTAGAGAGCTCATAGCACTCATAGCGCTCATAGCGCTGACAGCCCGAAGCGGCGCAACTGCTCGAGGTCGGTCACGCGGATGCTCTGGTAGGACAGGTCGACCATGCCGTCGGCGGCCAGGCGGCGCAGGGCCTGGTTGACGCGCTGGCGGGACAGGCCCGTGAGCAGGCCGATTTCCTCCTGCGACAGTTCCAGCACGGCGCTGGTGCGGGGATACAGCGCCGGATGGAAGAGCTGGGCGATGGCCTGGGCGACGCGCGCGTCGGCGCCCAGCAGGCGGTCGTTCTGCACCATGGCGATGAACTGCCCCATGCGTTCGTTGAGCTGGCGCACCACGAAGGAGGCGAAGGGCAGGCTTTCGCCGAGCAGCGTATGGAATACATCGTCCGGCACCAGCAGCACGCGTGAATCGCGGATGGCGATCACGTCGTAGCGGCGCGGTTCGCGCTTGAGCACGCTGCCTTCGCCGCACCAGCCGCCGGCCGGTACGCCGGAGAAGGTGCAGCCGCGGCCATCGGCGGTATAGACCGCCAGCTTGATCAGGCCGGTGTCGGCGCCGATCCAGTAGCGCGAGGTCTCGCCGCGGCGGGCGATGTAGGCGCCTGCCGCGTAGTCCTGCACCAGGGTCTGCCGTGCCGCCAGGGCCTGGTGGTGCGGCGCCAGCGCGTCGAACCACGCATGGCCGGCGAGCACGGCGGCGGCCTGCGGGGCAGGGCCGGGGTCGGCGGACGGGGGCTCGGTGGTCATGGCGGCAGGCGGCGGCAGGCGGAAAGCGGCTGGCAAGGCGGTGGCGGCGACAGGACGGCGGAAGCGCTGGAAGCGGCGGAATGCGGCGCGCGCGGCGCACTGTCATCCAGGCGACAGTGCGGCGGCGTGTGCGATGATAGCCTTGCAGCGCAAAAAGTAACAGCGCCGGGCGCGGTCCGCGCCGGCGCACGTGGAGACTCCAAGCATGCCGACCGACTTCGAGACGGGCCTGGGCAAGAACCCGGCCAATTTCGTTCCCCTCACTCCCATCGACTTCATCGCCCGCGCTGCCGAAGTGTATGGCGACCGGCTCGCCATCGTGCACGGCCCGGTGCGGCAGAACTGGCGCGACACCTACGCGCGCACCCGCCGCCTGGCCAGCGCGCTGGCCGCGGCCGGGGTGGGCAAGGGGGACACCGTGGCGGCGCTGCTGCCCAACACCCCGGCCATGATCGAGGCCCATTTCGGCGTGCCGATGGCGGGCGCGGTGCTCAATGCGCTCAATATCCGCCTGGACGCCGCCAACCTGCTGTTCATGCTGCGCCACGGCGAGGCGCGCGTGCTGCTGGCCGACACCGAGTTCGCCGACGTGGCGCGCCAGATGGCGCTGGAAGTGCCCGGCCTGAAGGTGATCGCCGTGCATGACGCGCTCGGCCCCGTGCCGGCCCAGCCCTTCGGCGAGACCGACTACGAGAGCTTCCTCGCCGGCGGCGACCCGGAATACGCCTGGCGCCTGCCGGACGACGAGTGGGATGCCATTGCCCTGAACTACACCTCGGGCACCACCGGCGACCCGAAGGGCGTGGTCTACCACCACCGCGGCGCGGCCATCAACGCGGTCTCCAACATCCTCGAATGGGACATGCCCAAGCATGCCGTCTACCTGTGGACGCTGCCGCTGTTCCATTGCAACGGCTGGTGCTTCCCGTGGACGGTGGCGGCCCGCGCCGGGGTCAACGTCTGCCTGCGCAAGTTCGAGCCCAAGCTGGTCTTCGACCTGATGCGCGATGAAGGCGTGACTCACTACTGCGCCGCGCCCATCGTCCATACCGCCCTGGTCAACGCGCCGGCGGCCTGGCGCGAAGGGCTGCGCGGGCCGGT
The DNA here is from genome assembly GCF_001854325.1 of Cupriavidus malaysiensis. Lineage (NCBI taxonomy): Bacteria > Pseudomonadati > Pseudomonadota > Betaproteobacteria > Burkholderiales > Burkholderiaceae > Cupriavidus > Cupriavidus malaysiensis. The sequence goes on along the minus strand of NZ_CP017755.1, from coordinate 2,073,472 downwards.
GCGCGGCATGGTGGCGGGCGCGCCGCCGCCGGCCGCGGTGCTGGCGCAGATGGAGGCCATGGGCTTCGACCTGACCCACGTCTACGGCCTGACCGAGGTCTACGGCCCGGCCGCGGTGTGCGCCGAGCAGGACAGCTGGACGGCGCTGTCGCAGGAAGAACGTGCGGTGATGAAGGCCCGCCAGGGCGTGCGCTACCACCTGCAGTCGCAGGTGGCGGTGCTGGATCCCGACACCATGGAGCCGGTGCCGGCCGACGGCGAGACCATCGGCGAGATCATGTTCCGCGGCAATATCTGCATGAAGGGCTATCTCAAGAACGAGAAGGCCTCGCGCGAAGCCTTCGCCGGCGGCTGGTTCCACACCGGCGACCTGGGCGTGTGCATGCCTGACGGCTACGTCAAGATCAAGGACCGCAGCAAGGACATCATCATCTCCGGCGGCGAGAACATCTCCTCGGTCGAGGTCGAAGACGCGCTGTACCGCCATCCCGCGGTGCTGGCGGCGGCGGTGGTCGCCCAGCCCGACGCCAAGTGGGGCGAGACGCCATGCGCCTTCGTCGAGCTGAAGGAAGGCGCGAGCGTCACCGCCGAGGAACTGATGGCGCACTGCCGCTCGCTGCTGGCGGGCTTCAAGGTACCCAAGGCGGTCTATTTCGGGCCGCTGCCCAAGACCTCGACCGGGAAGATCCAGAAGTTCGAGCTGCGCCGCAAGGTCAAGTCGGACTCGGCCATCGACGTCTGATGCCCGCGGCCTGAGGCCCCAACCCTGGCCGCGGCGTTCCGCGGCCGTGCGTCCCGTGCGCGGGCGGCGCTGTGCGACAATGCCTCGCACCGGCCGCCTGCGCCGCTTCCCACCTGCCAGGACGCACCATGACCACCGACACGGCTGCACCGACCCGCGCGCCCGACAGCGCCGCGCTGCGCGACTTCGTCGAGCGCAAGTGGAACGACGAGATCGTCCCCGCGCTGACCGACTACATCGGCATTCCCGCCAAGAGTCCTGCCTTCGACGCCGACTGGGCCCGCCACGGCCACCTGGAGCGCGTCGTCGCCGATGCCGCCGCCTGGGTCGAGCGCCAGCCGGTGCGCGGCCTCAAGCTGGAAGTGATCCGCCTGCCCGGGCGCACGCCGCTGCTCTATTTCGAGACGCCCGCCACGCGTTCGGGCAGCAGCGAGACCATCGTGCTGTACGGCCACCTCGACAAGCAGCCCGAGTTCGACGGCTGGCGCCGCGACCTCGGCCCCTGGACGCCCAAGATGGAGGACGGGCGCCTCTACGGCCGCGGCGGCGCCGACGACGGTTATGCCGTCTACGCCAGCATCGCGGCGCTGGCCGCGCTCGATGCGCAGGGCGTGGAGCGCCCGCGCTGCGTGGGCCTGATCGAGACCTGCGAGGAATCCGGCAGCTATGACCTGCTGCCGTATGTGGACGCGCTGCGCCAGCGCCTGGGGCGGGTCGGCCTGGTGGTCTGCCTGGATTCCGGCGCCGGCAACTACGACCAGCTGTGGCTGACCACCTCGCTGCGCGGCCTGGTGGTGGGCGACCTCGAAGTGGAGGTGCTGGAGGAGGGCATCCACTCGGGCTCCTATGGCGGCATCGCGCCGTCCAGCTTCCGCGTGATGCGCCAGTTGTTCGAGCGCCTGGAGGATGCCGCCACCGGCAATATCCTGCCCGACGCCTTCCATTGCCCGGTTCCGGCCGACCGCCTGCGCGAGACCGAGGCGGCCGCGCGCATCCTCGGCGAGGCGGTATGGAAGGGCATGCCCTGGTCGTGCGGCCAGGACGGCCGGCCGGTGCTGCCGGTGGTGGCCGATCCGCAGGAAGTGCTGCTCAACGCCAACTGGCGGCCCTCGCTGTCGGTCACCGGCGCCGCCGGCCTGCCGTCGCTGGCGGATGCCGGCAATGTGCTGCGCCCGCGCACGGCCTTCAAGCTGTCGCTGCGCTTGCCGCCGCTGGTCGACGCTGCGCGGGCGGCGGCCGATCTCAAGGCCCTGCTCGAACTGGACCCGCCCTACAACGCCAAGGTCACCTTCAAGCCCGCCGCCGGCGCGGCCAACGGCTGGAACGCGCCCGGCCTGGCGCCCTGGCTGGAACAGGCCATGAACACGGCCTCGCGCACCCACTTCGGCCATGACCTGGCCTATATCGGCCAGGGCGGCACCATCCCCTTGATGAACACATTGCAGGCCGGCTTCCCGTCGGCGCAGTTCATGGTGTGCGGCGTGCTGGGGCCGAAGTCCAATGCCCACGGTCCCAACGAGTTCCTGCACGTGCCCTACGCGCGCAAGCTGACGGCGGCCGTCGCCGAGGTGATCGCGGCGGCGCCCTGAGACGCCCTCCCGTCGCCCGCTTCCTGCCACAAGCCTTCGGGCGACGGATAGACAGCGTTTGCGCCGGCGCTCAGCGCGCGCTGGCGCCGGTGGCCGCCACCGCTGCCACGCGCCGCTGGGGCAGGGCGCCGCTGAAGGCGAAGTCCACCTCCGGGGCGCGGCCGCTGATGATGTCGGCGATGGCGCGCCCGGAGCCGCAGCCATGCGTCCAGCCCAGCGTGCCGTGGCCGGTGTTCAGGTAGAGCCCCGCCACGCTGCTGGCGCCGATGTACGGCACGTTGCCCGGCGTGGCCGGGCGCAGTCCGGTCCAGTAGCGCGCCAGTTCCGGGCGGCTCATGCCCGGGAAGATCTCCAGCGTGCGGCGCACGATGGCTTCGCAGCGCAGCGGATTGAGTTCCATCGCATAGCCGTTAAGCTCCGCCGTGCCGGCGATGCGCAGGCGGTCGCCGAAGCGGGAGAAGACCAGCTTGTACTCGTCGTCGGTCAGGCTGACGCTGGGCGCCCGTTCCGCATCGAGCACCGGCAGCGTCGCCGAGTAGCCCTTGGCGGGATAGATATCGAGCTTGATCCCCAGCGGCCGCGCCAGCAGCGGGCTGAAGCTGCCCAGCGCCAGCACGTAGGCATCGGCGCTTTCGAGCTGGTAGGCGCCGCTGTCGTCGGCATATTCCACCGCCCGCATGCCGCCGCCGTCGGCATGCAGCCGCTGCACGCGCACGCCGTAGCGGAAGCGCACGCCGGCCGCCTCGCAACGCGCCGCCAGCGCGGTGGTGAAGCGGTGCACGTCGCCCGACTCGTCCGCGCTGGTGTAGGTGGCGCCGGCCAGGCGCGGCGCGATGGCGGCCAGCGCCGGTTCGATGCGCACCACTTCGTCGGCACCGATGACCTGGCGTTCGCAGCCGAGCTCGCGCATGATGCGGGCCGGCTCGATGGCGGCATCGAACTCCTTGGCGCTGGTGTAGAAGTGGAGGATGCCGCGGCTGAGGTGGTCGTACTCGATGCCTGTTTCGGCGCGCAGCGCCTGCAGGCTGGCGCGGCTGTAGGTGCCCAGGTTGAGCAGCTGGATCATGTTGTGGGTGGAGCGGCGCGCCGAGCATTCGCGCAGGAACTTCAGGCCCCAGGACCACTGTGCGGGATCGGCGCGCAGGCGGAACAGCAGCGGCGCATCCTCCTTGCCCAGCCAGCGCAGCAGTTTCCACGGCGCGGCGGGATTGGCCCAGGGTTCGGCATGGCTGACGGAGATCTGGCCGCCGTTGCCGAAGCTGGTTTCGCGCGCCGCGCCGGCATTGCGTTCGAGCACCACCACTTCGTGGCCAGCCTTGGCGAGATACCAGGCCGAGGCCACGCCGATCACGCCCGCGCCCATCACGATGACTTTCATTTCTCTGGCTCCAGGAAAGCAAAAAGGGGCAGGCGTGCGGTGTCGCACGCCTGCCCCCACTGTCCTTTTGCCTGAGAGATTCGCCTGGTCCACCCGGACTTCGGCTTGCCCCTTCGGCGGCCGCCGGCGCTGGTGTCTGCCAGCCTGCCGCGACGCTCTCCAGTTGGTTCGGTATCCAGTCTGTTGCACCTGAGCGTTTCGGGGGTACGCCTTCGGTAGGAGCGGCACCGGCAGCCTGCCGGGATGCTCCGTTCTCCTGGAACGCGCACCATAGCATGGGCCTGAGCCGGGCGGCAAGCCCCCGCGCCGGGTGGCGCGGGCAGCACGCCGGGCGAGGCGGGGCGGGCGCGGCGGCGGCCGGTGTGCGGACGCTGTGCCGACCCGCTTGTCTCATCCTGAGACACCGCGTGGATCGAAGCGAGACGGTGGCCGCACGCGCCGCGCCGGCGGCCTCGGGGAAAACGAGCAGGCGCGCGCCGGCGCGCTTGAAATCGCCCGGGGCCTCACCTAAAGTCATCCACCACCCGGGCGCCGCCCCGCGCGATGCGCGCCGCCGGGCACAACATAACAAGCCGCACGGAGACAGCCCCCCAATGAGGCAAGCCGCAGACAGCCTTCCCCTCGACGTGCGCACCGCGCGGCGCCAGTTCTTCGACGGCCGGCTGGTGCCGCCCGGCACCATCCCCGAGCGCATCGCCAGTTCCTGGCAGCGTGCCGCCACCTACGGGCTGCGCCCGGGCGACCGCGCGCTCGGCACCAACTTCGTCACGCACAGCCAGTTGCGCCGGCTCGAAGCGGAGCACCAGGCCCTGATCGCCTGCGCCGAAGAGGATATGGCGATCCTGGCGGGCGCGTTTCCGTCGCGCCACTGGCTGGTGTTCTGCACCAACGCCGAAGGCGTGATCGTCAGTTCCACCGTGCAGGGGGGCGCCGGGCCGTCGCAGGCGCGCGCGCTGGTGGGCGGCAAGCGCGTCAGCGAGGCGGCGCTGGGCACCAATGCGCCGGCCTGCGTGCTGAGCGAAGGCGGCCTGCCGATCGAGATCCGCCGCGGCGAGCACTATCTCGAAGAACTGATCGACGTGGTCTGCGCGGCGGCGCCCATCCATGATCCGCACGACAGGCTGGTCGGCGTGCTGGATATCACGGGCTTCGGCATCGACCTGCCGGCCTACGCGCTCAGCCGCGTGCAGGCCGCCGCCATGTCGATCGAGAACCGCATGTACGCCGGCATGGCCGGCTGCCGCATCCTGCGCCTGCACCACGATCCGCGCATGCTGGGCACGCCCGCCGAAGGCATCGTCGCCATTTCGCGCGACGACGTGATCGTCGCGGCCAACCGCGCGGCGCGCCAGATGCTGGGGCGGCCGGGCGGGACCTGGGCGCCGCGCGCGCTCGACGAGGTCTTTGCCGGCGGGCTGCGCGCTGCGGCCGCCGGCGCGGCGGGCGCGGCGACGCTGAACGGACGTGGGGGCGAGCGCTATTTCGTCGCGCTGGAGCCTGCGCCGGCTCCAACACGGGCGCAGGCCGCGACGCCGGGCGCGGGCGCGCCACGGCCATCCACGCCGGCGGCCGCCGGCGCGGCGCAGGGTTGCGTGCTGGCCGACGCCAGGCTGGCGCGGCTGTTCGGCAAGGCGGCCACGGTCCTGCGCGAGCAGGTGCCGGTGATCCTGCTGGGCGAAACCGGCACCGGCAAGAGCATGCTGGCACGCGCGCTGCACGAGGCCAGCCGGCCGGGCCGCGCCTTCGTCTCGCTCAATTGCTCGGCGATCCCGGAAGGGCTGGCCGAAGCCGAGCTGTTCGGCTATGAGGAGGGCGCCTTCACCGGCGGCCGCAAGGGCGGCAGCATCGGCAAGATCGAGCAGGCCAGCCACGGCACCCTGTTCCTGGACGAGATCGGCGACATGCCGCTGGCGCTGCAGGCGCGCCTGCTGAGCGTGCTGCAGGATCGCAGCGTGACGCGCGTGGGCGGCCATCGCGCGATCCCGGTGGACATCTCGGTGATCTGTGCCACCCATCGCGACCTGCCGGCGCTGGTGCGCGCCGGCGCCTTCCGCGAGGACCTGCTGTACCGCCTGAACGGCCTCTCGGTGCAGGTGCCGGCCTTGCGCGAGCGCACCGACCTGGCCGAACTGATCCAGGCGCAGGTCGACGCGCTCGCCGGCGGGCGGCGCAAGCGTCTCGATGCGGACGTGATGGCATTGCTGATGGCGCATGCCTGGCCGGGCAACGTGCGCGAACTGCACCAGGCCCTGCGCGCGGCGCTGGCGCTGTCCGGCGGCGGCGAGACGGTGGGGCGCGAGCACTTCGACGAGACCTGGCTGGCGCAGGCGGCCGCGCTGGCCGTGGCGCCGCCCGTCGCGCACCTGCAGGCCGGCATGCCGGCCGCGCCAGGCGCTGCCACCGCTGCTGCCGCTGCGGTCCCGGCGCGCTCCACCATGCTGGCCGACCTGGAAAGCGAGACGATCGAGCGCACGCTGTCGGAGCTGGGCGGCAACCGCGCGCAGGCGGCGCGCGTGCTCGGCATCTCGCGCGCCACGCTGTACCGCAAGCTGGCGCGGCTGCAGCGCGGCTGAGCGAACGCGCCAGGTGAGCGCGCGCCGGCGTGCCCCGGCGTGCCTTGCGCCGGCCGCGCACGCAGCGTGCATCTCGCACATCCAGCATCCAGCATCCAGCATCCAGCATCCAGCGCATCCAGCGCATCCAGCGCGGCCGTCCTGTCCTCTTCGCCGCTCCTCAGCGGCTTTCCGTTTCCCCCGTCCCCTGCCGATGCCAGTGCCACGTGCCCACCGCAGGCAAGGCACGCGGCTGCCTGTCTCACCGGCGCGAGACAGTGCCCGCTCCTGAGACACCACGGCTGTCGCCGGTGTCTCAAGTCGCGCCGCCGCGCAGGGCATCTCCACGGCGCGGCGTGCGCGCAGCCCCTTCCAGCCGCCTGGCGCCGCGTGTGCCAGGGCAGGCGGCGCGGCAGGCACGCGCTTTGCATTGTGCTCGGGGCGTGGGTGGCCGCGTGCCGTCCCGTCGTTCAGGGCCGCACAGGTCCTCACCGAACAACAGCTCGATAGCTCGATAGCTCAATAGCTCAATCACTCGGCAGCACAAGAAAGAACCAACGAGGAGACCAGGACATGAAAGACATCGCAGGATTGCTGATCGGCGGCAAGCTGGTGCGCGGCAGCGCGGAACTCGAGGTGGTCAATCCCGCCACCGGCGAGGTGTTCACCACCGTGTCGCGCGCCACGGAGCACGAGGCCAATGCGGCCGTGGCGGCAGCCAAGGCGGCCCAGCCGGCCTGGGCCGCGCTCGGCCTGGAGGCGCGCCGCGCGCTGCTGCTGCGCTTCGCCGACGGCCTCGAGGCCAATGCGGAGGACCTTGCCGCGACGCTGGTGCTGGAGCAGGGCAAGCCGCTCGCCGAGGCACGCCAGGAACTGGCGTTCGCGCAGGCCTTCGTGCGCCACATCGCCGGCCTGAGCCTGCCGGTATCCGTGGTGCAGGACGATGCCACCCATCGCATCGAGGTCCATCACCGGCCGCTGGGCGTGGTGGCGGCGATCGCCGCCTGGAACTTCCCGGTGCTGATCGCCGCCTACAAGATCGCGCCGGCGCTGCTGATGGGCAATACGGTGGTGCTCAAGCCCGCGCCGACCACGCCGGTGGCGTCGCTGCAGCTCGGCGCCATGGCCGCCGACATCTTCCCGCCGGGCGTGCTCAACGTGATCACCGACCGCAATGACCTGGGCAGCCTGCTGACCTCCCACCCCGATGTGGCCAAGGTCTCGTTCACGGGCTCCACCGCGACCGGGAAGAAGGTCATGGAGAGCGCCGGGCCGCGCCTGAAGCGCATCACGCTGGAGCTGGGCGGCAACGACGGTGCCATCGTGCTGGACGACGCCGACGTCGCCGAGGTCGCCCCGCGCATCTTCGGCAGCGCCTTCTACAACTGCGGGCAGGTCTGCCTGGCGCTCAAGCGCCTGTACGTGCACGCCTCGCAGTACGACCGCATGTGCGAGGCGCTGGCCGAGCTGGCCAGCCAGGCGGTGGTGGGCAACGGCGCCGATGCCGGTGTCACCATCGGCCCGCTGCAGAACGCCATGCAGTTCGACAAGGCGGGCCGCTTTCTCGCCGCCGCGCGGCGCGATGGCCGCATCCTCGCCGGCGGGGCGCCGCTCAAGGGCGGCGGCTATTTCGTCGCGCCCACCATCGTGCGCGACCTGCCTGACCACAATGCGCTGGTCGCCGAGGAGCAGTTCGCCCCCATCCTGCCGGTGCTGAAGTACGAGCAGATCGACGAGGCGGTGGCCCGCGTCAATGCCTCGCCCTACGGCCTGGGCGGCTCGGTGTGGTCGGCCAGCGAGGACCGCGCGAGCGAGGTGGCGCGCCGCCTCGACGTCGGCACCGCGTGGGTCAACCACCACCTGCATTTCGGCCCGCACATCCCGCTGGTGGGCGCCAAGGAATCCGGTATCGGCGTCGAGTTCGGCACCGAAGGGCTGGCCGAGTTCGCCCAGCTCAGCGTGCTCAACATCGCCCACCGCCAGGTCGGCTGAGCCTGCCGCACGTACGCACGTATGCACGCGCGCGACGCCGCGCGCGTGCCCGCAGCCGCCGCAGCGCGGCGACCAAGACAACGAAAAAGAAGAGAGAAACGGAGGAAACATGAAGCCTGGACAGACGACCCCCGGTCGCCTGCGGCGACGGCTGCGCGCCGTCGCCACCTCGGCCGCCGTGGCGCTGGCCTGCGCGGCCATGCCGGCGCACGCCATCGACGTGGATGCCGGCGACTACACCGCGCTGCCGGCCGGCACCAACCTCGGCCTGCTGTACTACCAGCACGCCGAGCGCGACAAGGTCTATGCCGGCGGCACGCAGGTCGCGGGCGGCAGGTTGAACTCGGACATCGGCATCCTGCGCTATGTGCATTTCATGGACATCGGCGGCTTCACCGTCGATCCGCAGATCCTGCTGCCCTTCGGCGGCCTGCGCGGCAGCAAGGACCTGAGCGCGCTCGGCAGCGGCGCCGGTGTCGCCGATCCCATCCTGGCCGCCACCGTCTGGCTGCTGAACCAGCCCGAGCAGAAGCGCTATTTCGGCATCACCCCCTTCCTCTATGTGCCGGTCGGCAGCTACGACAAGAGCCGGGCGCTGAACCTGGGCGAGAACCGCTGGAAATTCGCCCTGCAGGCCGGCTATATCACGCCGCTGGTGGGCCGCTTCACGCTCGACCTGGTCGCCGACGTGACCTTCTACGGCGCCAACGGCCAGTTCGGCGCGAACTCGGCCCGGCTGACCCAGGATCCGCTGTTCCAGGGCCAGGCGTGGCTGCGCTACGCCGTCACCGACAGCCTGGACCTGCGCGGCGGCCTGTCCTATGCGGCCGGTGGCGAGAGCAAGGTGGATGGGGTGTCGCGCAACGACCGCACCAATACCTCGAAATTCTCGATCGGCGCGGCGTGGTTCCCCAGCCCGACGCTGCAGCTGCTGGCGACCTACGGCCAGGACATCGCGGTGCGCAACGGGCCAATGGAAGGCAGCCGCGTCAACCTGCGGCTGCTCAAGGTGTTCTGAGCCGCGGCCAGCGACAGGAAGCACGGCGACAAGAAGCAACCCGACAAGGACAATATATGGAGACGACCATGAAGGATTCGACAGGCAAGGCCGATGGCGCACGGATGGCGCGCCGCGGGATGACGGCGGCACTGGCGGCGGCACTGACGGCAGGCGCTTTGCTGCCGGCGCTGGCGGGCGCGGCGGGCGGCGCGCAGGACAGCGCCGGCCCGGGCGTGGCGCGCCTGCGCGCCATCACGGCACGCGTGGACGGCGCGAGCATCCAGGCCAACGCGGCGCGCACGGCGGACTGGCCGTCCTATGGGCTGGATTACGGCGAGACCCGCTTCAGCAAGCTGGACCAGATCAACACGGGCAATGCCAAGGAGCTGGGCCTGGCCTGGAGCTACGACCTGGAGTCGACGCGCGGGGTCGAGGCCACGCCGATCGTGGTCGACGGCGTCATGTACGTGTCGGCGCCCTGGAGCGTCGTGCATGCGGTGGACGCGCGCAGCGGCCGGCGCTTGTGGACCTATGATCCGCAGGTGCCGCGCCGGCTCGGCTACAAGGGCTGCTGCGACGTGGTCAACCGCGGCGTGGCGCTGTACCAGGGCAAGGTCTACGTTGGCACCTTCGACGGCCGCCTGGTCGCCATCGATGCCGCCACCGGCAAGAGAGTGTGGGAGCGCGACACCATCGCCGACCACCGCCATTCCTACACCATCACCGGCGCGCCGCGCGTGGTCAAGGGCAAGGTCATCATCGGCAACGGTGGCGCGGAGTACGGCGCGCGCGGCTATGTCACCGCCTACGACGCCGCCACCGGCGCGCAGAAGTGGCGCTGGTTCACGGTGCCCGGCGACCCGGCCAGGCCCTACGAGAACGAGGCGATGGCGAAGGCCGCCAAGACCTGGGACCCGAGCGGCAAGTACTGGGTCAACGGCGGCGGCGGCACGGTCTGGAACAGCATGGCCTTCGATCCCGGCCTGAACCTGCTCTATATCGGCACCGGCAACGGCGGGCCGTGGAGCCGCAAGCAGCGCAGCCCCAAGGGTGGCGACAACCTCTACCTGGCGTCGATCGTCGCGCTCGATCCCGACACCGGCAAGTACGTGTGGCACTACCAGGAGACGCCGGGGGACAACGCCGACTACACCTCGACCCAGGACATCATCCTGGCCGACCTGAAGATCGACGGGCAGCCGCGCAAGGTCATCCTGCACGCGCCCAAGAACGGTTTCTTCTTCGTCATCGACCGCACCAACGGCAAGTTCATCTCGGCCAGGAACTTCGTCGACGTCAACTGGGCCAGCGGCTACGACCAGGACGGGCGGCCCATCGAGACGCCGCTGTTCGACACCTCGGGCAAGCCGGTGGACGCGGTGCCCGGGCCGTTCGGCGCGCACAACTGGCACGCCATGTCGTTCAACCCGCAGCTGGGCCTGGCCTATATTCCGGCCCAGCACGTGCCGCTCACGCTGGCCGACGACAAGCGCTGGGAGCACAACCAGAAGGACTCGGCCGAGGCGCACAGCGGCGTGGGCTGGAATCTCGGCATGCTGGTCAACGAGGCGCCGCCGGCCAGCAAGCCATTCGGCCGCCTGATCGCCTGGGACCCGGTGCGGCAGAAGGCCGCCTGGCAGCAGGACTATGCCAGCCCGTGGAACGGCGGCACGCTGACCACGGCCGGCAAGCTGGTGTTCCAGGGCACCGCCGACGGCCGCTTCATCGCCTACGACGCGGCCACGGGGGAGAAGCTGTGGCAGGCGCCCACCGGCACCGGCGTGGTGGCGCCGCCCGTCACCTATCTCGTCGACGGCAAGCAGTACGTGTCGGTGGCGGTGGGCTGGGGCGGCGTGTTCGGGCTGAGCGCGCGTGCCACCGACCGCCAGGCGCCGGGCACGGTGTACACCTTCGCCCTCGGCGGCAAGGCCAAGGCACCGGAGTGGAGCGCGTATCCGATGGCGGAGCTGCTGAGCGGCGTCAAGTACGACCCCGCTCACGTCGAGGCCGGCAAGAAGCTCTACGTCAACAACTGCGTGTTCTGCCACGGGGTGCCGGGCGTCGACAAGGGCGGCAACATCCCCAACCTGGCCTATGTCGGCGCGGGCCCGATCGAGCATCTCGACAAGATGCTGTTCAACGGCCCCTTCGTCTCGCGCGGCATGCCGGACTTCACCGGCAAGCTGAGCGCCGACGATGTCGTGAAGATCCAGGCCTTCATCCAGGGCACCGCCGACGCGGTGCGGCCGAAGCCCTGAGCGGTTCCCGAGGTGTCCCGAGGCGCGGCGGCGGTTACTGGAGCGTGATGTCCCAGTGCCGCGAGGCGGTGGCCAGCGCGTCGAGGAAGTCGCGGCGCGCCGGCGGGGCAGGGTCCCGCCCCGCCGCGGCGATGATGTCGAGCGGCTCGATTTCCGCCAGCCCGTCGAAGGCGCCGAGCAGGCGCACCGGGCCGACCGCGGCCTGCGCCGGCACCGCACCCACCGCGGTGCCGGCATGCACGCCGGCCAGCACGCCCGTCACCGAATTGCTTTCATGCACGCAGAGATGGCGCACGCCGGTCCGCTGCAGCGCGTCCAGCATATGGGTGCGGGCCGTGCTGCCCGGCTCGTAGAGCGCCACCGGCAGCGGCGAGCGCAGCCAGATCTCGGCGGCCGAGCTGTGCGAGACCCAGCGCATCGGCTGGCGGCACAGCAGTTCGCCGTCCAGATAGCGGCCGCGTACGCCGATGGCGGCGTCGAGGCGGCCGTCCTTGAGGCGCTGGGCAAGCTGAAGGGTGGAGGCGGACACCAGTTCGATGCAGAGTTCCGGCCGGCTCTCGGCGAAGGTCCGCAGCACCTCGGCCAGCAGCGGCAGGTAGATCTCGGGCGCCCCCACGCGCAGGCGGGCCCGGGCGCTGTCGCGCAGCGCGCCCCAGGCCTCGTCCTCCAGCGAGATCATTTCCTTGGCATAGGCATAGAGCGCCTCGCCGGCCCCGGTCAGCATCGATTGCCGCGCACCGCGCTCGAACAGCCTGGCATCGGCGATCTCTTCGAGCTGCCGCATCTGCATGCTGACGGCCGCCTGCGTCTTGTGCATCGCGCGCGCGGCCAGCGTGAAGCTGTGGTGTTCCGCGGCGGCGACGAACATGCGCAGCTGCTCGATGGTGGGTCTGCGAGCCATAAGTAGAGCTACTGCCTCCGTATCAATTTATATTGCTTTACACGGGGCGCGACTATACACATACTGGCCCGGATCCGGCTTGAGTTAAATCAATACAATTATTCGGCCGGCTTGTATCGGAGGGCGGCGACCCGGGCGCAGAACCAGGTGCCGCATAAATGACGTTTGCGCGCGCTGAAATGTCGCGCGAGGCACTTGTCATGGGGTTTCGGGCGCGCGTGGGGTCGGATTATTGAATAAAATATCGAGCCCATTTTTTTCTGGTGCGGGCTCACCCGGGGGCGGGCGCGGCGCTGCGTATTTTCCCCGGGTTTTCAAGACGGGGTCAGGTGGCGATGCAGCTCAGGTGTGCCGGTGAAACGGGGCGGTGCGGTCCGGCCTGCGCGACTGATAATCTTTCGCTCTACGCCTTCGCCATGGAGCAGGCGGGCGATTCGATTGTCATTACCGAGCCGAACGGGCGTGTTATCTATGTGAACCACGCCTTCGAGAAGCTGACAGGTTATTCCCGCGCTGAGGCCGTAGGGCGAAGCCTGGCGATATTGAAATCGGGCGAGATGGGCGACGATTTCTACCGGGAATTATGGTCGGTGATTGCCTCCGGTAAATCTTTCGAAGCAATTTTCCTCAACCGCAAGAAGAACGGTTCTCTCTTTTCGGAAGAGAAAGTGATCACGCCGCTGCGTGATGCTGCGGGCCGGATAACCCATTATGTGTCGGCCGGGCGCGACGTCACCTTCCGGCTGGAGGCCGAGCGCCGCCTGCGCGAACTGGCCTGTTACGACGACCTGACCAAGCTGCACAACCGCGCCAGCTTCTTCGACAGTCTCGACGCCCTGCTGTCGGCCAGCAGCGAGCGCTGCCAGGGCGTGACCCTGGTGCTGATCGACCTCGACCGCTTCAAGGGCATCAACGATGCGCTGGGCCACGACATCGGCGACCAGGTGCTGGTCAAGGTGGCGGCGCGCCTGGCCGGCGCGGTGCGGGGCAGCGACATCGTGGCGCGGCTCGGCGGGGACGAATTCACCATCGCGCTGGCCGGGCCGCTTACCGAAGGCGACCGCGAGGCTCTGCTGCAGCGCATCTCCGACCAGGTCGAGGCGCCCATCGTGCTGCCCGGCATGACGCTCTATGTCGGCGCCAGCATGGGCGTCAGCCGTTTTCCCGACGATGGCGGCGACAGCAAGGCCCTGTTCAAGCAGGCCGACATCTCGCTCTACGAAGCCAAGCGGGAAGGGCGCGGCCGCACCAAGCACTACTCGCCCACGCTCAAGCGCAACGCCGAGCGTTACCACCAGATCTACCAGGCGATCCGGCGCGCCTTCAGCGCCGGCGAGCTGTGGGTGGCCTACCAGCCGATGTTCGACCTGCGCAACGGGCAGGCGGTCGGAGCGGAAGCGCTGGTGCGCTGGAATTCCCGCACGCTCGGTCCGGTGCCGCCGACCGAGTTCCTGCCGGTGGTGCACGATCTCGGGCTCGGCGGCAAGCTGACCGATTTCGTGCTCGAACGCGCTTGCCAGGACCTTGCACGCACCCGTGCCGAGCTGGCCCGGCCGTTCAGCGTGTCGGTCAATATGCCGGCCGACGAACTGCATGCGCATGGTCTCAGCGGCAAGCTGGAAGCCCTGCTGGCACGCGCCGGCCTGCCCGCGGGCGCGCTCAAGATCGAGATCACCGAAGGCGCGCTGGTGGCGCAGGACGACGGCTCCACCGCGGCGCTCGAAAGCCTGACGCGCGCCGGCGTGGACATCTATATCGACGATTTCGGCACCGGCTACTCGAACCTGGGCTACCTCGGGCATATCCCGCTCGCCTCGCTGAAGATCGCGCGCCAGTTGATCGCCGGCATCCGCCAGGGCGCGTCCGCGGGCAAGATCGTACGCGCCATCCTGCACCTGGCCTCGGCGCTGGGCGTGGGCGTGATCGCCGAGGGCGTGGAGACGCGCGAGGAACTGCGTTTCCTCGAGGCCGAGGGCTGCCAGTACGCGCAGGGCTTCGCGCTGGCGCGGCCGATGCCGATCGGCGAGCTGCTGCATTTCCTGAAGACGAGCGGCGCGGGCGAAGGCGGGGCCGGCTAGGGCCCGCCGCCAGTCCGCACCGCGCGCGCGCCGGAGGCGGCTGGTCCCGGATCACGCTTGCCGACGGCGGCAAGAAGCGCGCGGATATCTACCCACAGGCAAGACCATGCGCGAGAACCTACCGATCAACGACAACGAGTACGTGCTGCCGGACGGTGAAGTGATCGTCACCCGCACCGATACCGAGAGCCGCATCACCTATGCCAACGAGGCCTTCCTGCGCAGCAGCGGCTTCCCCCGCGAGGCGGTGCTGGGCGCGCCGCAGAACATCGTGCGCCATCCCGACATGCCGGCCAAGGTATTCGCCGACATGTGGCGCACGCTGCAGGCCGACCGCCCGTGGACCGGCGTGGTCAAGAACCGCCGTGCCGACGGCGGCTTCTACTGGGTGCTGGCCAACGTCACGCCGATGTTCGCCGCCGGACGCAAGGTCGGCTACATGTCGGTGCGGACCCGCCCGACGCCGGCGCAGGTGCGGGCGGCGGATGCGCTCTACCGCAAGATCCGCGCCGGCCGGGACCGCACCTTCGAGCTGCGCGGCGGCGAGGTCAGGCGCACGGGTCTGGCCGGGCTGGCCGGCCGCGTGCTGGGCAGCCCGGTCCATGTGCGCCTGTGGGGCGTGATGCTGGCGCTGGTGCTGGCCATGCTGGCGCAGGCGCTGTGGGCCGCCTTCCCCGGGGCGGGCGGCGCGGCGCACGGCGCCGTGGGCTGGGCGCTGTTCGCCGCGGGCGCCGCGCTGGGCGTGGGGGCCGCCGCCTACCTGTCGCACCAGGTACTGCTGCCGCTCAAGCAGCTCAACGCGACCGCCTTCGCGGTCTCCAGCGGCAGCGTGCAGCAGCGCTTTCCCGAGCGCGGCGATGCCGAGACGCGCCTGCTCGGGCGCGTGTTGAACCAGATGAATGCGCGCCTGGTCGGCGTGCTGCTGGACGCGCGCGGCGCCGCCGACGTCATCCGTGCCGCGGCACGCAGCCAGGCGGACAGCAACGCGGACTTGTCGCAGCGCAACGAGGAGCAGGCGGCGACGGTCGAGCAGACCACCGCCAGCCTGTCGCAGATCACGGCCAGCGCGCGCCGCAATGCAAGCGGCGCCGACGGCATGCGCGACGCCGCCCGGCAGGCCGCGGCCGCCGCCGCGGCGGCGAACGGCGAGGTGCGCAAGGTGGTCGGGCTGGCCGAGGCGCTGGGCCGGCAGTCGCTCAAGGTCGGCGAGATTGCCTCGATGATCGACGGCATCGCCTTCCAGACCAATATCCTGGCGCTCAACGCGGCGGTCGAGGCCGCGCGCGCCGGGCAGGGCGGGCGCAGCTTCGCGGTGGTGGCCGGCGAGGTGCGCAGCCTGTCGCAGCGGACCGCCGCCGCGGCGCGCGAGATCAAGCAGCTGCTGGACGATTCGAGCCGCTCGATCGGGCTTGCCGGCGCCGCGGCGGACGCGGCGGGGGCGTCGATGGGCGGGGTGGAGGACACCGTCGGCAAGCTGATGGAGAGCGTGATGGCCATCGCCGGCGCCAGCCGCGAACAGAGCCAGGAGATCGGCCACATCGACCGCGCGGTGGGGCAGGTGGCACAGTTGACGCAGCGCAACGCGGCGCTGGTCGAGCAGGCCGCCGAAGGCGCGGCGCGGCTGGAGCGGCAGGCCCAGCAGCTCGAGGACTGCGTCAACGTGTTCATGGTGGCGCACTGAGGCGCGGCGCGGAGGGGGCGGCAGCGGCCGCCGCGCCGGGCGCTCTCCCGCTTTCTCCTTGTTTCCGCCCCATCGTCCCGGCGCCTGGGGGGGCGGTGGCTTCCTTTCGACCCGGAATCGACGTAGGCTAGTCGCCTGCCACGGTGTGGCGCGCGGCGCGCGCGGCTCCCGTGGCGCTTGCCGCGGAATTCCTCACATGCCCTGGTCGATCCGAAGCCGCATCATCGTGTTTTCCGGCGCCACGAGCGCGCTGCTGCTGACCGCGACGGCGGTCTGGCAGCCGCCGGCCATGGCCGGCGTGCTGGGCGGCACGGCGCTGTCGATGCTGCTGGCCTGGCTGGCGTGCGGCTGGATCACGGCATCGCTGGACCGGCTCCGGCGCGGCATCCGCCATATCATGGCCACGCGCGATTCCACCGACCCGGTGCCGCGTCCGGGCGCGCAGGACGTCCCGCCCCGCGGCGAGATCGTGCACGCGCTGACGGTGGAGTTCGACGCGCTGCTCGACGAGCTGGAGACGCGCCGCAGCGTGACCACGGCCATCATCGACGCCTCGCCGCTGGGCTACTTCCGTACCGATGCCCAGGGGCGCACCGTCAGCGTCAACGAAGCCTATCGCCGCATCACGGGCCTGGAGGCCGGCAGTACGCTGCACTGGGACGACCTGCTGGTGCCCCAGGAGCGGGCCGGCGTGCGCGACGCCTGGCAGCACGCGGTCAGCCGGCGCGTCCCCTACCGGGCGCTCCAGCATATCGAGCACGGCCGCGGGCGCGAGGTGCGCGCGATCGCGGTCAGCAGCTGGCCGGTGATGCTGGGCAGGACCTTCCGCGGCTTCGTCGGCGCCATCGAGGACGTGACGGCGCGCGAGAGCGCGGAGAGCGAACGGCGCCACCTGCTGGAGATCTTCGACGCTTCGTCCGACTTCTTCGCCCAGCTCGATGCGCGCGGCAACCTGATCTACCTGAATCCGGCCGGCCGACGGCGCGCGGGCCTCGGCGCGGCCGCGCCGCTGGCAGGGCACAGCTATGCCGATTTCCATCCGCCCGAGACCATGCGGCGGCTGGCCGAAGAGATCCTGCCGCATGCCGGCCGGCATGGCATGTGGCTGGGGGAGACCACCATGCTGGGCGGCGGCGCGCCCTTTGCCGCCAGCGAGATGATCATCGCCCACCATGACGACAGCGGCCGCATCGAGCGCTTCTCGGCGGTGATCCGCGACATCAGCGCGGACAAGGCCAATGCCGACGCGGTCGCGCGCAGCGAGGCCACGCTGCGCGCGCTGGCCGATGCCATCCCGGGGCTGGTCGCCTATATCGACCGCGACGAGGTCTACCGCTTCGTCAACCTGTCGTATGAGCGCGGCTTCGGCGTCGGCCGCGGCGAGGTCATCGGCAAGACGCTGCACGCCTTCCTCGGCGACGCCGAGTACCGTGATATCGCCATGCACGTGCGGCTGGCGCTGCAGGGCGAGCGCGTGGTGTTCGAGCGCGCGCGCATGCGCAACGGTGTCAAGCATTACGTCGAGAGCACCTATCTGCCGCAGCGCGACGGCAGTGGCAGTGTCGTCGGCTTCCATGCGGTGCTGTCCGATATCACCGAACGCAAGCGCGAGGAAGAGCGGCTGCTGCGCGCCAGCCTGACCGACCACCTGACCGGCCTGCTGAACCGCGCGGGCTTCGAAAGCACCGCCGAAGCGGCGATCCGCGCGGCGCGCGCCACGGGCAATACGCTGGCCTTGCTGTTCGTCGACCTCGACCACTTCAAGGCGGTCAACGACACCCATGGCCACGCCGCCGGCGACCTCGTGCTGAAGGTGTTCGGCGAACGGCTGTGCGCTGCGCTGCGCGCCGGCGACGAGGCCGCGCGCTTCGGCGGCGACGAGTTCGCGGCCATCCTCGAAGGCATGCGGGCGGAACAGGATGCGCTGCTGTTCGCCGCCAAGGTAGTGGAGGCGGCGCGGCAGCCGTTCCCGCTGCCGGAGGGCGAGGCCAGGCTGGGTGCCAGCGTGGGCGTGGCGGTGCTGCGGGGCGACGACGACCTGGCCAGCCTGCTGCGCCGCGCCGACGACAATCTCTACCGCGCCAAGGCCGCCGGCAGGGGGCGTGCGTCGGCCGGCGATACGCTGCAGGCCGCCGCGCGCTGAGGCGCTGAGGCGCCGTGACGCGGCGCTGGCGTGAACGCGCGTGAATCCGCGTCGACGGCTTGATGGCGGCTCGATGGCGGCTCGATGGCGGCTGAGTGACGGAGCGGTGACGACTCTGTGATGCCGGCGTGACGCGGCGGACGGGGCGGGGTGGCGCAGGTGCCTCGTTTTCCCGGCGCCCATGCGTCGAACGCCTTCGCCGCGCGGCTTCATCGTTCTGTCATCCGCACCGGCCAGAATCTGCGCACCGTTCAAGCAAGGAGAAGCGGCATGACGCATGCAATCGAAGTGCGCGGCCTGTCTAAATCATTTCGCGCAGACCGCAAGGCGCTCGACAACGTTACGCTGACCGTGGCGCCGGGTGAGATGGTCGCGCTGCTCGGCGCCTCGGGCTCGGGCAAATCCACACTGCTGCGCCACGTGGCCGGCTTTGCCCAGGGCGATGCCGGTGACGGCGAGGTGCTCGTCAACGGCCGCTGCGTGCAGCGCGGCGGGCGCCTGGCGAGCGATGTGCGGCAGGTGCGCAGCGAGATCGGCTTCGTCTTCCAGCAGTTCAACCTGGTCGGGCGCCTGCCGGTGATCACCAACGTCCTGACCGGCATGCTGCCGCGCATTCCGCTGTGGCGCAGCCTGATCCGTTTCTTCCGCAACGAGGAGATCGATGCCGGCCTGGAAGCGCTTGCCCAGGTTGGTATAGACGACTATGCATTTCAGCGTGCCTCGACCTTGTCGGGCGGCCAGCAGCAGCGCGCCGCGATCGCCCGCACGCTGGTGCAGAACGCGCGCGTGATCCTCGTCGACGAGCCGATCGCGTCGCTGGATCCGGAATCCGCGCGGCGCGTGATGGAGTTGCTGGCGCAGATCAACCGCAGCCGCCGCACGGCCGTGGTGGTGTCGCTGCACCAGGTCGACGTGGCCATGCGCTACTGCCCGCGCGTGGTCGCGCTGCGCCACGGCAAGGTGGTCTACGACGGCCCGTCGGCAGCCCTCAGCGCGGCCATGCTGCGCGATCTGTACGGCACCGAGGCCGCCGAGCTGCTCGAGCCCTCGGCGCCGGCCGGCGCCGGCGCGATGCCAGCCGTGCCCGGCCTGGTCGCCGCCTGAACCTGGCGGGACGCCCGCGGGCGTCCCGCGCGGCCGGCGGCACACGGCCGCCGGCCACCCGATTGTCCCTCGGCCTTTGCCATCCCCCCACTGGAGTCCACCATGTTCCGCAGAACCTTTCTCGCGGTGCTCGCCCTGAGCGCCATCGCCGTGCCGGCCGCCGCCCAGGAGGGCAAGACGATCAACATCGGGCTGATCTCGACCGAGACCTCGTCCAACCTGAAGGCGGCGTGGCAGCCCGTCATCGACGACCTGAGCAAGGCGCTCGGCATGCAGGTCAAGCCCTTCTTCGCCTCCGACTACGCCGGCATCATCGAGGGCATGCGCTTCAACAAGGTGCAGGTGGCCTGGTTCGGCAACAAGTCGGCGATCGAGGCGGTCGACCGCGCCAGCGGCGAAGTGTTCGCTTCGGTGATCGACAAGGACGGCAACCCGGGCTACTGGTCGCTGCTGATCGTCAACAAGGACAGCGACCTGAAGACCCTGGACGACGTGCTCAAGCGCGGCAAGGAACTCAGCTACGGTGCGGGCGATCCGAACTCGACCTCGGGCACCGCCGTGCCGGGCTACTACCTGTGGGGCGCCAACAAGATCGAGCCGAAGACCTTCTTCAAGGCCATGCGCATCAGCAACCATGAGTCGAACCTGCTGTCGGTGCTGAACAAGCAGGTGGACGTGGCGGTGAACAACACCGAGAACATGGAGCGCTACCGCATCAACACCGGCAAGAACGCCTACGACCAGGTGCGCGTGCTGTGGAAGTCGCCGCTGATCCCGGCCGATCCGCTGGTCTACCGCAAGGACCTGCCGGCCGACCTGAAGACCAGGATCAAGACCTTCTTCGTCAACTACGGCAAGGGCGCCGACGCCGAGCGCGAGAAGCAGGTGCTGGCCAAGCTGACCTACCAGGGCTTCCGTCCGTCGAGCGACGCCCAGCTGGTGCCGATCCGCCAGATCGAACTGGCCAAGGAAAAGCAGAAGATCGAAACCGACACCACCCTGGCCGCCGCCGACAAGGAAAAGCGCCTGGCCGACGTCGCCCGCCGCCTGGCTGAACTCGACAAGGCAACCGCCGCTTCCACCGCCACGCAGTAAGGCGTCAACGCCGCTTCCCGCGCGGGCCGGCAAGGGCCGGCCCGCGCGGCCACGTTTTCCGAGTCCACCGATGTCCTTCTCCCCCCGGCCCGCCATGTCTTCCTCCGCCACCAACAAGCTGCCGGCCCGGCCGCCGCGCACCTCGCTGCCGCTGCTGCTGGTCTGGGCGATCGTGCTCGCCATGCTGGCGCTGTCCTGGCAGGGGGCCGACATGCGTCCGCTCGACCTGCTGCGCGATTCCGGCAACATGGTCAAGTTCGCCGCCGACTTCTTCCCGCCCGATTTCCGCGACTGGCGCAACTACCTCGACGAAATGGTGGTGACCGTGCAGATCGCGATCTGGGGCACCTTCCTCGCCGTCGTGATGGCGGTGCCGCTGGGCCTGCTGTGCTCATCGAACATCGTGCCGCCCGCCGTCTACCAGCCGGTGCGCCGCCTGATGGACGCCTGCCGCGCCATCAACGAGATGGTGTTCGCCATGCTGTTCATCGTCGCCGTCGGGCTGGGACCGTTCGCCGGCGTGCTGGCGATCTGGGTGCACACCATGGGGGTGCTGGCCAAGCTCTTCTCCGAAGCGGTCGAGGCGATCGACCCGCGCCCGGTCGAAGGCGTGCGCGCCACCGGCGCCTGCGCGCTGGAGGAGATCGTGTTCGGTGTGATCCCGCAGGTGCTGCCGCTGTGGATCTCGTTCTGCCTGTACCGCTTCGAGTCGAACGTGCGCTCGGCCTCGGTGGTCGGCATCGTCGGCGCCGGCGGCATCGGCACCGTGCTGTGGGAGATCATCCGCAGCTTCCAGTACGCGCAGACCTGCGCGGTGATGATCATCGTGATCGCCTTCGTCACGGCGATCGACGTGCTGTCCGCGCAGATCCGCAAGGTGCTGGTCTGAGGCGCGGCCAGTACCGCGTTTGTTGTCACCCCTCTCCCGCTTGCGGGAGAGGGGCCGGGGGAGAGGGCAGGCGCTGACTGAGCACGTTGGCCTGGACACACCCTCGGCTTCGTCTTTGCGCTCACGTGCTGGATCACACCGACGGCTTCGTCATGCGTGGCGCCTTGCCAAACCACCCCTCTCCCCAACCCTCTCCCCATGCGGGGAAAGGGAGCCAAGACACCAGGCTTGGCGCGCACCGTTGGCGCATCCCTTCGATTTTCCCCATGACCATCCCCTCCGATATGCTGACCCTCGACCGCATCCAAGCCCTCTTCGCCGGCCACGGCAACGACTACTACGGCGGCGAGGCCATCAGCCAGACCGAACACGCGCTGCAGTGCGCCTGGCAGGCCGAGCAGGCGGGCGAGCCCGAGCCGCTGGTGGTGGCGGCGCTGCTGCACGACATCGGGCACCTGATGCTGGCCGAAAGCAGTACCACAGACATGCGCCACCAGGAAGCCGGCGCGGACGCGCTGGCGACGTTGTTCGGCGCGGAAGTGACCGAGCCGGTGCGCCTGCACGTGGCCGCCAAGCGCTATCTGTGCGCCCGCGACGCGGATTACCATGCCGGTCTGTCGCCGGCCTCGCAGCACAGCCTGGCGCTGCAGGGCGGTCCGTTCGACGCGCAGCAGGCCGAAGCCTTCGCCGCCGGCCCGCATGCGCTGGCTGCCGTGCGGCTGCGCCGCTACGACGATCTGGCGAAGGTGGTGGGGCTGGCCACGCCCGCGCTGCCGCACTATCTCGCCATGGCGGCGCGCTGCGTGCGTGCGGCGGGCTGAGGCCCACGGGAGGGAGTCAGGCGCCGCCGGGAGGGAGTCAGGCGTCGCCCTCAGGCGGTGCCCTCAGGCGGCGATCGGCGCGCGCACCAGGCGCAGCAGGGCATCGGCGGCCTGTTCGAGCGGGCCGCTGTTGTCGAGACGGGTCAGGCGGCAGCCGTGCGGCAGGTCGAAGGGCTGCGTGGCGCGCGCCAGGCGCGCCGCCACTGCTTCGCCGGACTCGCGCCCGCGCGCGGCCAGGCGCGTGGCCAGCACCTCGTGCCGGACCTGGACCTGCACGGCGTGCAGGCCAGGGTAGCGCGCGTGGGCGGCGCCGAGATGCTCGCGCGAGCCGTTGACCACCACGGTGAGTCCGCGCGCCATCCAGGCGTCGATCTCGATGCCGACCCCGTAGTGCAGGCCGTGGCTGCGCCATTGCAGGGCGAAGCAGCCCAGTTCCGAGCGGCGCGAGAACTCGGCCGGCGTCAGGGCCACCGAGGCTTCGCTGGCGTCGCTCGGACGGGTGATGTAGCGGTGCGCCACCAGCACGGGATCGCCATCGGCAAGGCCTTCGCGCAGCGCGCGCAGCAGCGAGTCCTTGCCGCTGCCGGAGGGGCCCATGACGTAGACCAGTGCGCCGCTCATGGCACCCTTCATGCCGCCCATCATGCCGCCGTCCCCAGCCAGGCCGCGCCCGCACCGTCCTCGACCGCGCCCGAGAAGCCATAGTGGCGTGCCACGACGAAATCGGCGCCCGGCTCGGGCTGCACGTAGAGGCTGATGCGCGCGACCGGCATCGCCGTGGCGGCGTGCCCGCCCGCCAGCCGTTGCAGGCGCGCGGTGGCATCCTGCTGCGCGGCCGGGTCGAGCTGGCCGGTCAGCGTGATGTGGAAGGTAAAGGTGTCGAACACGTAGGGGTAGCCCCAGCGCGCCAGCATCTCGCGTTCGGCGGCGCCGAGCTGCTCGGGGCGGCGGCGCGCGGTGTCCTCGGGCGTGGGCGGCGCGCGGAAGGCGTCGAAGCCGCGCACGGCATCGTCGGCCAGCGCATGCATGTGGCGCCGGCCCTCGTCGCCCGCGGGGCTGTCGTCCAGGCACCAGGCCAGGAAGCCGCGCAGGTTGCGCAGCGCCAGCCGGGCGGCAAAGGGCTGGCGGCCGCGGGCGAAGGCGCGGGCCGCCGCGTCGAGCATGGGCGGGGTGCGGTCCTGCGCGAGGCGGAAGGGCGCCTTCAGCGTGGCGTGCAGGCCGTAGTGGGCCGGGGCGCGGGTCCAGGCTGCCGGCGGGGCCTCGCCGTCCGGCGCGGCGGGCAGCGCGGCGCCGGTGTCGGCGCAGCGCCCCAGCCAGCGGCTGCCGATGCCGCGGAAGGGTTCGGCCGGCGCCAGGTAGACGGCGTAGCGGTGAGCTTGCTGGATGGCGGCCTTCATGTGGCTCTCACGCGGGATTCATGCGGCGGCGCGCGCCGGCTGCGGCGCGGCCAGGCCGAAGCCCTGGGTGGCGTGGCGCAGCACGCCGCCGACGATGGTGGCGCACACGCGTGGGAAGCCTGGCACGCTGTCGTCGACCAGGATGGCGTCGGCGCGCAGTCCCGGCGCGAGCGTGCCGCGGTCGCGCAGGCCAGCCGCGCGCGCGGGATTGCGTGAGACCAGGTCCCAGGCCGCCGGCAGGCTCGCCACGCCGAGGCGGGCGAGATGGAAGGCCGCCTGCAGCGGGGCCGGGTAGTAGTAGTCGGAAGCCAGCACGGTGCAGAGTCCGGCGCTGACCATCTCGGTGGCATCGGGCGCGCCGGTGTGGCTGCCACCACGCATCACGTTGGGGGCGCCGAACACGGTGTCGTTGCCGAGCTGGCGCGCCATCTGGGCGGTTTCCACGGTCAGCGGGAACTCGGCGATGGCGCAGCCCTGGCGGTGGTAGTGCTGGCGCGTGGCGCGGTCCGGATCGTCGTGCGAGGCCACCGGCAGGCCGGCCGCGCGCGCGCCGGCGATCAGGCGCGCCATCGCCGCCGGCACCTCGGCCGCGTGCTGGCTGGCCTGGCGCAGGCGGCTGCGGAAGGTGTCGCTGTCGCATTCGGCGCGGTCGGCATACTGCACCACCTTGAGCTCGTCGCCCAGGCGCCTGGCCATGCCCGGCAGGTGGTCGTTGATGGCGAGCAGCTTGACCTTGCCGCTGGCCATCCAGTCCAGCGCGGTGTCGATGCCGGTCAGGTGGTAGCTCTCGAAGCGCAGGTGCACGAAATGGCTGGCGCCGAAGAAGGGACGCTGGCGCTCCAGCGCGTCGAACATGCGCAGCGCGTAGGCTTCGCCGCGCAGGCCGCCTTCCCACGACAGGGTGACGCCGTGCAGTTCGGTGGTGATGCCGTGTGCCAGCAACTGGCGGTCGACGTCGAACAGCGCGGCCTGGTAAGGGAAGCTGACACCGGGGCGCGGCATCACCGCGCGCTCGAAGGCGTCGCCATGGATGTCCACGATGCCGGGCAGCACCAGCAGGTCGCCGGCGTCGAGGCAGGCGCCGGCGCTGCGGCCGGTGGCGATGCGCCCGCCATCGAAGGGCAGGGTGGCGGCGCCGATACCGTCGGCGCCCAGCACGCGGCGGCCGGTCAGGCCCGCGAGCGGTGTCGGTTGGGAAGTGTAGGTGTCCATGCCGGCGAAGTTATCGCTGAGAGATGACAGACAGATGTCTAGACCAGTGAGGGCGGCCCGCCGTGCCGTTGCCGGCACCGCGCCGGGCGGCTCAGTCGGGATCGGCGACCGTGAGCTGCACCCAGTCGCCGGCGAAACGCACCAGGCTGTAGTGCAGCGGCTGGCCGTCGAGGTCCACGTTGAGGGATTCCACCTGCAGCACCGGCCGGGTCTTGGGCTGGTTCAGCAGGCGTGCCACCGGCGCGCTCGGCAGGGTGGCGGTGATGCGCGTCCACTTGCGCGTGTAGTCGGCGATGCCATAGTGGCCGAGCGCGCGCGAGATGGACTTGGTGGTACGCATCTGCTCGTCGAGGCCGTCGAAGCGTCCGGCATCGAAGTAGTGCTCGGCCACGTCGATGGTGCGTTCCTCCGCCTTGCCCACCGTCTGCACGCGCAGGATGGACGCGCTGCGGGCCAGCCCCAGGTGCCTGGCGATGTCCGGCGCGCGCAGCGTCTGCGCCTCCATGACCTCGTTGTGGCCGCGCATGCCCTGGCTGGCCAGGTTCTGCGAAAAGCGCGTGCGGCGGCCGATGGCGTAGTCGATCGCGTGTTCCTGCACGAAGGTGCCGCGCCCCTGCTCGATGCGCACCAGTCCGTTCTGCTCCAGTTCGCCCATGGCGCGCCGGATGGTGTGGCGGTTGACGGCGAAGCGCGCCGCCAGCTCCGGTTCGGGCGGGAGCTGCTCGCCCGGCCCGTACAGCTTGGTGCGGATATCGTGCGCCAGCGCCTCGCCGATCTGGCGCCACACCGCTACGCCGGAACCCCGTTCGACTTCTTGTTCGGCCATTGCCTTGCCTTCTGTCATCAAGCATTCATCGTCATTGTGCGATTTTGCCTCATTGCGGTGCCGCGTGGCGCCGCCGTGCGAGGAGTCCGACTCCGCCGCGGGTGCGTCATCAAAGCTTCATGCGCCTATGGTGTAGTGCTGCCGTTGGTGGTAATTTTACATCTAAACGTATAGACGTATAGGGGTGATGATGAGCGAAAGCGGGATTCCCCGCCAGCACGGCGGAGCGGCGTCTGCGGCGTCTGCGGCACCTGGCCAGGCAGGGCGCGCGGCTTGGATGCGCGTGCTGGCGCTGGCCGGAGACGAGGCGCTGGATACGGCTTTCGGCCGCCTGCGCGAGGCCGGCGGCCTGCCGTCCTGGCGCTTCCTGCGCCGGCCGGAGTGCGGCATGGCGATGGTGCGCGCGCGTGCCGGGGGCACCGGAGCGCAGTTCAACCTGGGCGAGACCACGGTCAGCCGCTGCGCCGTCACGCTGGATGGCGAGGGCAGCGAGGGCGCCGCAGTCGGCGTGGCCTATGTGCAGGGGCGCAGCCTGCGCCATGCCGAACAGGCAGCCGTGCTGGATGCCCTGCTGCAGCTGCCGTCGTGGCAGGCGCGCATCGAGGCCGAGGTGCTGGCGCCGCTGGCGCAGGCGCACGCGGCCCGGCGCGCGGCCGAGGCCGCCGTGGCGGCGCAGACGCGCGTGGATTTCTTCACCATGGTCAGGGGCGAGGACTGAGATGGACAAGACGATGGAGTTGCGGGCGCCCGGTGGCGCCGGTCCCGGCCTGGTGGCCGGCTTCGACGACCCGGTCGGCGACGCGCAGCAGGTGTTCCGTGCCGCCCTGGATGCCATGGCCCACCCCGGGCGGGTGCAGGCACCCGCGCTCGCCTGCGGCGCGCCGCAGGGTCTCGGCGCCGCCATGGCGGCGCTGCTGCTGACGCTGGCCGACGGCGACACGCCGGTGTGGCTGCCGGCGCAGGTGCCGGCAGCCGCGCGCGATTTCCTGCGTTTCCACTGCGGGTGCCCGCTGGTGGACACGCCCGCGGCGGCGGCGTTCGTGGCGGTGCCGGCGGGCTTCGACGCCCCGGCCCTGTCGGCCTGCGCGCAGGGCGATCCGGCCTATCCGGACCGCTCCGCCACGCTGCTGCTGGAAGTCGCCTCGCTGCAGCAGGGCGAGGCGCTGAGCCTGAGCGGTCCCGGCATCGCCCAGCGCCAGGCGCTGCAGGTGGAGGGACTGCCGCCGGGGCTGCGCGCGCAATGGCGCGCCAACCATGCGCGCTTCCCGCTCGGCGTGGACCTGATGCTGACCAGCGGGGCGCGCTTCTGCGCGCTGCCGCGCACCACCCGCATGGAGGACTGAGATGTACGTGGCCGTCAAGGGAGGCGAGCGCGCCATCCTGAATTCCTATCGCTTGCTGGACGAGTACCGGCGCGGCGATCCCGCCGTGCCGGAACTGAGCCTGGCGCAGATCCGCGAGCAGATGCCACTGGCGGTGTCGCGCGTGATGGCCGAGGGCTCGCTGCACGATCCTCACCTGGCCGCGCTGGCCATCAAGCAGGCGGCCGGCGACCTGATCGAGGCCATCTTCCTGCTGCGCGCCTACCGCACCACGTTGCCGCGTTTCGGCTACACGGTGCCGCTCGATACCGGCACCATGCAGTTGCGCCGCCGCATCTCGTCCACCTACAAGGACGTGCCGGGCGGCCAGGTGCTGGGCCCGACCTATGACTACACGCAGCGCCTGCTTGACTTCAGCCTGGAAGCCGAGCGCGTCGCCGACCCGCTGCCGCCCGCCGAGGTGCCGCTGGCGGCCGCCATGCCGCGCGTGACCGAGCTGCTGGAGCGCGAAGCGCTGATCGAGCCGGACCTGCCGGCCGCCGGCGATCCCGCGCCGCGCGACCTGACGCGCGAGCCGCTGACGTTGCCGGCCGAGCGCGCCACGCGCCTGCAGAACCTGGCGCGCGCCGACGAGGGCTTCCTGCTGTCGATGGGTTACTCGACCCAGCGCGGCTACGGCAATTCGCACCCGTTCGCGGCCGAGATCCGCTACGGCAGCGCGGAAGTGGAGCTGTTCGTGGAAGAGCTGGGCTTTGCCGTCACCGTCGGCGAGATCGAGCTGACCGAGTGCCAGATGGTCAGCCAGTTCAGCGGCAATGCCGAGGCCGGCCCGCGTTTCACGCGCGGCTACGGCCTGGTGTTCGGCTATGGGGAGCGCAAGGCGATGTCGATGGCCCTGGCCGACCGCGCGATGCGCGCCGAAGAGCTGGGCGAAGCCGCCGACGCGCCCGCCAACGATGTCGAGTTCATGCTGTACCACAGCGACAATGTCGAAGCCTCGGGCTTCACGCAGCATTTGAAGCTGCCGCACTACGTGGACTTCCAGGCCAACCTGGAGCTGCTGCGCCGCCTGCGCGCCGAGCGCGAGGCCGCCGCGCCGGCGCCGGCCGCCGCCGCGCCGCAGCCTGCCGCAACGCAAGAGGAGACGCTGGCATGAACGCTGCCATCCCGACCCAGGCCGCCGCCGCGCCGGCGCCGACCGACAACAGCGCCGCGCGCGACGCCCACTACAACTTCGGCTATCTCGACGAATCGACCAAGCGCATGCTGCGCCGGGCGCTGCTCAAGGCCGTGGCCATTCCCGGCTACCAGGTGCCGTTCGGCGGGCGCGAGATGCCGCTGCCCTACGGCTGGGGCACCGGGGGCATCCAGGTCACGGCCGCCATCATCGGCAGCCAGGACGTGCTCAAGGTGATCGACCAGGGCTCGGACGACACCACCAACGCCATCAACATCCGCCGCTTCTTCGCGCGCGTGACCGGGGTGCGCACCACCGAGCGCACCGCCCAGGCCAGCATCGTGCAGACGCGCCACCGCATCCCCGAGACGCCGCTGGCCGAAGGCCAGATCATGGTGTTCCAGGTGCCGATCCCGGAGCCGCTGCGCTGGCTGGAGCCGAGCGAGCGCGAGACGCGCACCATGCACGCGCTGTCCGAGTACGGCGCCATGCACGTCAAGCTCTACGAGGACATCGCGCATCACGGCCATATCGCCACCACCTACGACTATCCGGTGACGGTCAACGGGCGCTACATGATGCGGCCCTCGCCGATCCCGAAGTTCGACAATCCCAAGCTCGACCGCAGCCCCGCGCTGATGCTGTTCGGCGCCGGGCGCGAGAAACGCGTCTACGCCGTGCCGCCCTATACCAGCGTCAAGAGCCTGGATTTCGACGACCATCCCTTCACCGTCGAGAAGTGGTCGACCTGCTGCGCGCAGTGCGGCGCCTCCGACAGCTACCTGGACGAGATCATCATGGATGACAGCGGCACCCGCCTGTTCGTCTGCTCCGATACGGAATACTGCGCCGGACGCCAGCAGGCGCAGGCCGGCACGCAGGGCATGCATGGCGGGGAGGGCGCGGCATGAGCGCGGACCGTCCTCTGCTGTCGGTGCGGGACGTGACCCGCACCTGGGATGGCGTGCATGGCTGCCACCACGTGAGCTTCGACCTCTATCCCGGCGAAGTGCTGTGCGTGGTCGGCGAGTCCGGCTCGGGCAAGAGCACGCTGCTGCAGGCGGTGTCGATGCAGGCGCCGCCGCAGTCGGGCAGCCTGCACTACGATGTGCGCGAACAGGGCATGACCGACCTGGCCACGCTGTCGAGCGCGCGGCTGCGCCTGCTGGCGCGCACCGACTGGGGCTTCGTGCGCCAGCACGCGCGCGACGGCCTGCGCATGCAGGTCAGCGCCGGCGCCAACATCGCCGAGCGGCTGATGGCGGTGGGCGAGCGCCACTACGGCGACCTGCGCGCCGCGGCGGGTGCCTGGCTGGAGAAGATGGAGATCGACCTCGGCCGCCTCGACGACGCGCCGGCTTCCTTCTCCGGCGGCATGCAGCAGCGGCTGCAGATCGCCCGCAACCTGGTCACGCATCCGCGCCTGGTCTTCATGGACGAGCCGACCGCCTCGCTCGACGTGTCGGTGCAGGCACGCCTGCTGGACCTGCTGCGCCGCCTGGTCGGCGACCTCGGCCTGGCCGCCATCATCGTCACCCACGACCTCGCCGTGGCGCGCCTGCTGGCGCACCGCACGCTGGTGATGCAGGGTGGCCGCGTGGTCGAGAGCGGCCTGACCGACCAGGTCCTCGACGATCCGCAGCATCCCTACACCCAATTGCTGGTCTCCTCCATCCTGCAGGTCTGAACATGAACGACGAAGTACGGAGTCCCCTGGCCGGGGCCGGGCGCATGACCGAACGCATGATCGAGGTGCGCGGGCTCGGCAAGCTGTTCACGCTGCACAACCAGGGCGGCGTGCGGCTGCCGGTGCTGCACGCGGTCGATTTCGACGCCGCGCGTGGCGAGTGCGTGGTGCTTGCCGGTCCCTCGGGCACCGGCAAGAGCACGCTGCTGCGCTGTCTCTATGGCAACTACCTGGCCACCGAGGGCAGCATCCGCCTGCGCGACCCGGCCGGCGCCGGCGAGGCCTGGGTGGAGCTGAGCAGCGCGCCCGAGCAGCGCATCCTGCAGTTGCGCCGCGACGTAGTGGGCTATGTCAGCCAGTTCCTGCGCGCCATTCCGCGCGTCTCGGCGCTGGATGTGGTGGCCGAGCCGGCGCTCGCGCGCGGCGTGCCGCAGGAGGCCGCGCGCGAGCGCGCGGCGGCACTGCTGGCGCGGCTGAACCTGCCGGGCCGCCTGTGGAGCCTGCCGCCGGCCACCTTCTCCGGCGGCGAGCAGCAGCGCGTCAATATCGCGCGCGGCTTCATCGGCGGCCACCCGATCCTGCTGCTGGACGAGCCCACCGCCTCGCTCGACGCCGACAACCGCGCGGTGGTGGTGGAACTGATGCGCGAGACGCTGGCCGAGGGGCGCTGCCTGGTCGGCATCTTCCACGACGAGGCGGTGCGCGACGCCGTCGCCACACGGCTGCTGCCGCTGCGCCCGGCGACGGGCGAAACGATGGTGCCCGCCGCCGCCGCCGCCGCCCGGCCCGCCTGAGCGGCCGCCCGGCCCTTTGCCCATGGAACCGAACATGCCACCGATCTACCTGACGCATGCCCATCTGATGCTGCCGGACCAGGAACTGGCCGACAGCGCCCTGTTGATCGAAGACGGCCGTATCGCCGCCATCGAGCCCGCACCATCCGCCGTGCCGCGCGGCGCGCAGGTGGTCGACCTGCACGGCCAGTACCTGCTGCCCGGCCTGGTCGACCTGCACTGCGACGCCATCGAGAAGGAGGCCGAGCCGCGCGCCAACGTGCTGTTCCCGCTCGATTTCGCCGTGGCGCAGGTGGATCGGCGCAATGCCGCCGCGGGCATCACCACACCCTTCCATGCGTTGTCCTTCTCCAGCCACGAGGCCGGCGTGCGCAACAACCAGACGGCCTCCGACATCGTGCGCAGGGTGGCCGCCTTCCGCGCGCACAGCCTGGTCGACAACCGCGTGCACTGCCGCTACGAGGTGACCGACGCGGCCGCGGTGCCGGCGCTGGAGCAGTTGATGGACGAGGGCGTGGTCGACCTGATCTCGGTGATGGACCACTCGCCCGGCCAGGGGCAGTTCAAGACGGTGGAAGCCTACCTGGCCTACCTGATGGGCAACCACGGCATGAGCCGCGAAGCGGCCGGCGAGGTCGCCGAGCGCAAGCTGAAGGAGCGCGAGGGTGTGGCCGGGCGCGTCGAGCGCCTGCTGGCGCGCGCGGGCCGGCTGGGCATCCCGGCCGCCAGCCACGACGACGATTCGCCGCAGCGCATCGAGGCCATGCTGGCGCTGGGCGTGCGCATGAGCGAGTTCCCCATCAACCTGGAGACGGCGCGTACCGCGTGCGAGCGGGCGCTGCCGACCATCCTGGGGGCGCCCAATGTACTGCGCGGCAAGAGCCAGAGCGGCTCGATGCGCGCCATCGACGCCATCCGCGCCGGCGTGGCCAGCATCCTGTGTTCGGACTACCAGCCGTCGACGCTGGTGCCTTCGGCCTTTGCCGCCGCGCAACAGGCCGGGCAGCCACTGTGGCGCGCGCTCGCCATGGTGACCGCCAATCCGGCGTGCGCCTGCGGCCTTGGAGACCGCGGTGGCCTGATTCCAGGCCTGCGCGCCGACCTGGTCGCGGTGGCGACGGTGGCGGGCCAGCCGCTGGTGACGCATACGTGGTCGGCCGGCCGGCTGGTGTTCGCGGCCGGCTATGCGGCGGCGGCGCCGGTGCGGCCGCAGGTGGCGCTGGAGGCTGCGTGAGGGCGGCCGGCGCCGGGCCGGATGCCCGGGTGGCCGCGGTGGCGCGCAGCGCCGTGCACGGCTTCAGCAAGGAGGTGGTGCAGGAAATCCGCCTGCTGGCCGGTCTCGGCGTGGAGGGGGACGCGCACGCCGGCGTCACCGTGCAGCATCGTTCGCGCGTGGCGGTCGATCCCAGCCAGCCCAACCTGCGCCAGGTCCACTTGATCGCGGACGAACTGCTGGCGCAGTGGTCGGCCCAGGGCTTCGGCCTCGGGCACGGGGCGCTGGGGGAGAACGTCGCCACGGCGGGGCTCGACCTGCTGGCGCTGCCGGTCGGCACGCGCCTGCGGCTTGGCGCCGAGGCCGTGCTGGAGCTGACCGGCCTGCGCAATCCCTGTGCGCAGATCGAAGCGTTCCGGCCCGGCCTGCTCAAGGAGGTGCTCGGCCGCGATGCGGACGGCAGGCTGGTGCGCCGGGCAGGGGTGATGGCGGTGGTGCTGGCGGGCGGCGCGGTGCGCGCGGGCGATGCCATCGAAGTCATGCTGCCGGCGCTGCCGCACCGGCCGCTGGAGCGGGTTTGAGACGGCGCCGAGACAGGCGGGAAGGGTGACGGGAAAGCTGGCTGGAGGGGGGCTCGGTGCGGTGGGCTCAGTGCGGTGGGCTCAGTGCGGCAGGCTGCCGGGGCGGGGGCCGTTGAGCTCCCACTCCTGGGCGATGTCCGGAAAGACGTCGCATTCGCCGCGCACGATGACCTCGATGGTGGCGCACACGCCGGCGGTGCCGCGCGGGCCGACGCAGACCAGGCTGCGCGGGCGCGGGCTGTGCTGGGGAATGGCGTAGACGTGCATGCCCTCCCGGTACAGGGGGTGCCTGCTCAGGCGCTCGTTGAGCATCTCGACGAAGCGCTGGGGACTGACAACGGGCTTGGCCATGGCGCGCTCCCACGTTTGCCAGCCGTCCGGGGCGACGCGGCCTGCGCCGGCACGGGGCCGGCGGTGGGTCGGAACGGCGGAATTCCCACACGGGACCATGCGGGAAGGTGGGGCAGCGCACAGACATGCGTCCGCCCCTGAGGCTTACAGCCTAGCGCATCCATGGCGCGGTGCAAGAACAATACGCACGGGCTGCCGAACCGGCCACTTGGGGCGGTTGCCGGGCGCAGCGTGCGCCAGGCGGCGACTGAGCGGCGGCTAAGCGGGTCGCTGCGCAGCCCCCCGGGCGCGCGTTTCAGTGGGCACGTGATTCGCCGGCCAGGCGGATGCCGTCCAGCAGCCGGTTGCCGGCCGCCCAGCAGGCCGCCTCGGCTTCCGCATGCGAGGGATAGGCGGCGGGCGATTCGATGGTGGAGTCGCAGTCGGCGGCGCAGCCTCGCTCTTCCACGACGATGCGCCAGCAGTAGGAGCCGGGGTGGTCTTCGACGACGTGGAGCACCAGCGTGCGGTGCCGGTCGGTCAGGGTCAGGGGGTGGTGGGTCATGGCAGCCTCCCGCGCGGGAACGCCTGGTGGAACAGACGGTGTGAGTGTCTTCCATCCTTCAATGTAGACGGCGGCGGCGCGGGGCGAAAGGCGACGGCGGGCCGCGGCCTGCGTCCGGTGCCTCCGGGGGGCTCAGGGCGCGCGGGGCTCCAGCGGACTTCCGCCGGCGCGCCATTTCCAGTATCTTGCCGGCTTGCGCCCTCCCGCACCCTGTCCATCACACGCCGCATGCCTGCCTCATCCACCGTCCCGCCCCGACTCGCTGCCCGCGTCGACGCCCTGGTCCGCCACTACACGGGCACCATCCTGCCGCTGTGGCGCGGCGCCGGCTGGAACCCCACCCTGCGCCTGCCTTACGAGGCGCTCGACGGCGGCAGCGGCGCGCCGCTGCCGCCGGTGCGCTACCGTGCCATGGCCTGCGCGCGCCAACTCTATGTGTTCGCCCACGCGGGCCTGCCCGGAAGCGCCGACGCGGAACACGCGGCGGCCTTGTTCGCCTCGCTGGAGGCCTGCTTCGGCGACGGCGAGGGCAGCTGGATCTACAGCGTCGACGCGGCCGCCGAGCCGCTGGAGCGGGCGCGCGACCTCTATACCTACGCCTTTGCCGTGTTCGCCTGCGCCGAGTACCACAAGCGCAGCGGCAGCGAGGCGGCACTGCGGCTGATGGCGCGCACCACGGCGCTGATCGAGGCACGCTTCGCCGACGGCGCCGGCTTGTACCGTTCCGCGCTCGATGCCGGCTATGGGGACAGCGGCGCGCCGGTGCTGCAGAACCCCATCATGCACCTGACCGAGGCCTACCTGGCCGCCTATGGCATTGCCGGCGACGCCTGGTACGGCCAGCGCCTGCGCGAGATCGGCGAGGCCGTGCTGGCGCGCTTCGTCGATCCGGGCAACGGCTGCGTGGCCGAGCTGCCGCAGGGCGAGCCCGGCAACCGCATCGAGCCGGGGCACCAGTTCGAGTGGTTTGCGCTGGTGGCGATGGCGCCGGCAGTGTTCGGCGGATCGGCGCTGGAGGCCTCGCTGCGACGCGCCTTCGCCTTCGCGCAACGCTTCGGCGTGGATGCCGCCACCCAGGGCGTCGGCGCGGCGCTGGCGGCGGATGGCAGCGTGACGGACGCCACCCAGCGCATCTGGGCGCAGACGGAGTTCGCCCGCGCGCTGGCGCTGGAGGGCAGCACGGCCTCGCTGGCCACGCTGGCGGAGTGGGCCGGGTGCTTCGAGGCGCGGTTCCTGCACGCCGGCGGCTGGCATGAAGTGCTCGGGCCGGCCGGCGAGGTGCTGCGCACCGACATGCCGTCGACCACGCCCTATCACCTGTTCGGCGCCTACCGAGCCTTGCCCTCGGCAGGACTGTGAGGCGGCCTGCCTCAGGCCGTCGTGCTCAGCAGCCGGTCGAACTCGTGCTTGACGATGCGGTACGACTCGCCTGAATAGCCCTCCAGGCCGGCGCGGTCGATCACCGTGATATGGCCGCGGCTGTGCTCGATCAGGTGCAGCTGCACCAGCCGCCCGACCGCCTCGGTGACGCCTTCGCGGCGCACGCCCAGCATGTCGGCGATGGTCTGCTGGGTCACGTCGAGCTCGTTGCCGGCGGCGCGGTCCAGTGCCAGCAGCAGCCAGCGGCACAGCTGCTCGGTGAGGGAGTGGTGGCGCACGCTGACCACGGTCTGCGCCACCTGCGTCAGCAGGGCCTGCATGTAAAGCAGGGTCATGCGCTGCAGGGTGGGCAGCATGGGCCACTGGGCACGCAGGTCGCCGGCGGCGATGCGCAGCGCCACGCCGCTCTTGCGTACCTCGGTACGGTTGGGCATGGTCTCGCCGCCGGTCAGCGCGGGCAGGCCGGCCAGGCCTTCGTGCCCGATCGAGGCCAGCTCCACGGTGCTGCCGGATTCCTGCAGCGAGAGCATGGAGATCATGGCGCTGATCGGGAAATAGACGTGGCGGATGCGTTGCCCCGAATCGCTCAGCAGCTGTCCGGCGCGCAGGTTGACCGGCTCCAGGTAGGGCCGCAGGGCGGTACGTTCGCGCTCCGGCAGGCGCTTCAGCAGTTGATTGCCGGACAGGTCGACGATGGTTTCCAACATGCGCTTCTCCCCGTTTCCCCTGAAGACCAAGGCGGACGCCATCGGCAGCGGACGCCACCAAGCGGACGCCACCGACAGCGGCTGCCCGTCTGTGCGGGTCGCCACGTAGCGGGCGGCCTTGTATAGGTCCATTAAGCGATATGTGTGGGCACGGGGACAGTGGCCGGAGGTTGGAGGCGGCGCGGTAAATCGGGTGACATGCTTTTGGATGACCTCAACCGTTTGGACGGGGGAGGGACCGGCAGGCCGGCGCGGCCGGTGCCGTTGCCGGCACGGGCGGAGGGCGGCCGGCCTCAGTCGTCCAGCCGCGAACCGCGCAGGTCGCTCTTCTGCAGCAGGCGCAGCAGCGTCTCGGCGGGGCGGCTGAGGCGCCGCGCCGCCAGCGAGATGAACTCGACCTGGGGCAGCGCCGGCAGGCTGTCGGCATTGACCGGCGGCACCAGGCCGCGCCCGGCCAGGTCGCGCGCGCGCACCGTCAGGCCCAGGCCGCCGCGTGCGGCGGCCACGCAGCCGGAATGGCTGCTGCTGCTGCACACGATGCGCCACTGTACGCCCGCCTTGGCGAGGGTGTCGAGCACGACGGCGCGGGTGACGCTCGGTTCATTCACCAGGATCAGCGGCAGCGGGCGGCTCAGGTCGGCCACCGTGCCCGGCACCGCCAGCCATTCCAGCGCGCCGTGGAACAGCGGCACGCCGCGGCGCTCGCCGTCGCGGCGCTTGCCGATCATCAGGTCGAGCGTGCCGGCATCCATCAGTTCGTACAGCTTGCCCGTCATGCCGATGGTGATCTCCAGCTCCACGTCCGGGTGCGAGTTGCGGAAGGCCGCCAGCACCTTGGGCAGGGGGCCCTGGGCGAGATCGTCGGAGGTGCCCAGGCGCACGCGCCCCTGCAGGCGCGGCGCGCTGAACTGCGATTCGGCGCGCGCCAGCGCCTGCAGGATCAGCCGTGCGTGGACCAGCAGGGCCTCGCCGTCGGGCGTCATGGCCAGCGAATGGGTGTCGCGCACGAACAGCCGGCGACCGACGTTTTCCTCCAGGCGGCGGATGTGTTCGCTGACGGAGGACTGCGACAGGCCGAGCTGGCGGCCGGCGTCGGTAAAGCTGCGGGCCGCGGCCACGGTGGCGAAGGTTTGGATCCAGACCGGATTGAGCATGCGCCATTGTCATCGGCAAATCCGATGGCAGTCAATGACGCCAGCGGGGTTCACGATCGGTGCGCGGCTGATTAACATGCCAGCAGTCCCGGCGTGCCACGGCGTGCGGCATGCGGCACTACCGAGAAGGACAATGACCCAGGATTCCCCCCGCATGCCGATGTTGTGGATCGTCGCCGCCGGCTTCTTCATGCAGACGCTCGACACCACCATCGTCAACACCGCGCTGCCCTCGATGGCGCGCAGCCTCGACGAGACCCCGCTGGCGCTGCAACCGGTGGTGGTTGCCTACACACTGACCATGGCCATGCTGACGCCTGCCTCGGGCTGGCTGGCCGACCGCTTCGGCACCCGCCGCGTCTACTTCGCCGCGATTCTCATCTTCGTGCTGGGCTCGCTCTTCTGCGCCGGCGCCCACACGCTGCCGCAACTGGTGGCGGCCCGCGTCGTGCAGGGCCTGGGCGGCTCGATGCTGCTGCCGATCGGGCGCCTGGCCATCCTGCGCAATGTCTCCAGCGAGCAGTACATCGCCGCGCTGGCCTTCGTCTCGGTGGCGGGCCAGGTGGGCCCGATCTTCGGGCCGATGCTGGGCGGGTGGCTGGTGCAGAGCGTGTCGTGGCACTGGATCTTCCTCATCAACGTGCCGATCGGCGTGCTGGGGCTGGCGGCCGTGCTGCGCTACCTGCCGGCCGACCGCGGCCTGCAGGCGCCGCCCTTCGACTGGCTGGGCTGCGGGCTGCTGTCGCTGTGCATGGTGGCCTTCTCGCTCGCGCTGGACGCACCGGGCGGCGGTGGCGGCGCGGCCCACGCGTTGTGGAGCGGCGCGCTGTTCGCCACCAGCCTGCTGTCGGCGTTGCTCTATATCCCCCATGCGCGCCGCAGCCGCGCGCCGCTGTTCCGCCTGGCGCTGTTCCGCGAGCCGAACTTCAGCGTTGGCCTGGCCGGCAACCTGGTGTGCCGCATCGGCTCGGGCGCGGTGCCGTTCCTGCTGCCGCTGCTGCTGCAGCTTCAGCTCGGTTACTCGCCGCTGCACTCCGGCATGATGCTGCTGCCGGCGGCGCTGGCCGGCGCCCTCGCCAAGCGCTGGATCGTGCCGCTGGTCAACCGCTACGGCTATGGCACCTTCCTGCTGGTGAACACCGTGCTGGTGGGCGCGTCGATCGCCTCCTTCGCGGCGATCGCGCCGGGCTGGCCGATGGCGCTCGCGGCGGCGCAGCTGGCGCTGTTCGGCGCCACCAACTCGATGCAG
The DNA here is from genome assembly GCF_001854325.1 of Cupriavidus malaysiensis. NCBI lineage: Bacteria > Pseudomonadati > Pseudomonadota > Betaproteobacteria > Burkholderiales > Burkholderiaceae > Cupriavidus > Cupriavidus malaysiensis. The sequence goes on along the minus strand of NZ_CP017755.1, from coordinate 2,035,655 downwards.
TTCGCGGCCATGAACAGCGTTACGCTGAAGGGCCTGAGCCGGGAAGACGCCGGCAGCGGCAATTCCCTCTTCTCGATGGTGCAGATGCTGGCGATCGGACTGGGTGTGACCATCGGCGGCGGGCTGGTGAGCTTGTTCACCACTCACGCCGGCATGGGCGGCGGTGCCTACCGGCTGGCCTTCCTCACCGTGGGGCTGATCACACTGGCCTCGGCCGCGGTGTTCCGGCGCCTCGACATGGCCGAGCTGGAGAAGGGCCGCGGGGGCCGCGGGGGCCGCGGCGCCGCGCGCACCACAGGCCGCTGAGCCTGCACTGCGGCGCGCGCAGGCGCCGCTGCGCCGCTTGCCGTGCGCCGCCGTTGCCTTACCGTTGCCTTACTCTTCCACGCCGCGCTCGCGCAGCAGGCGCGCGCACTCGTCGAGCAGGTCGTGGGCGAAGGCCGACTGGTAGTTGGGGTCGAGCGCTTCCATCATCTCGTGCGAGGCATAGAGCCCAGCCTCGCGCGACAGCGTGCCGGCGAGCTGGCGCGCGAACTCGTCGCTCAGCTCGGACAGCAGGCGGCGCTCAGCCAGCGCGAGCTGCAGCTTGGAGCGCGACAGCCATTGCGCGGCCAGCGTCGCGCCCTGGGCCTCGGTCAGCCAGGTGCGGTGCTCGTAGTAGGCGGACAGCCGCTCGGCGGTCAGCGCGAACAGCAGGGCCTTGCGGGTATTGAAATCGAGTCGGACGATCGGGGCGGGCTTCATGCCGTGCACGGGGTGGCGGAATTCAGGAAGGACGCGAGACTACCATATGGCCGGCTCGATCGGGCTCGCTCAGGTCCCGCTCAGGGCTCGCCGGCCGGCGCCGCGGCCAGCCGTGCACGCAGCCAGGCGCCGATGTCCCGCAGCTCTTCCAGGCACACCGAATGCGGCATCGGGTAGGTATGCCAGGCCACCTGGCAGCCGCGCTCGCGCAGCGCGTCGCGTGCCTGCTCGCCCAGCGCCGGCGCCACGATGTCGTCCTCGCTGCCATGCGCGGCGAAGATCGGCGTGGCCAGGTTGTCCGCCCGCATGCCGGCGTCCACCAGGGCCGGTGCCGGCAGGTAGGTGGACAGCGCGATGATGCCGGCGAGCGGCTCCGGATGCGTCAGGCCGGCCGTATAGGCGATCGCGCCGCCTTGCGAGAAGCCTGCCAGCACGATGCGCGCACAGGGCACGCCGCGCGCGTTCTCCCTGGCGATCAGCGCACGCACCGCCTCGCAGGAGGCGGCAATGCCGTCTTCATCGGCATGGCGGCGCGCGTTGTCCAGGGTGTAGATGTCATACCAGGCAGGCATCACGTAACCGCCGTTGCACGTGACCGGCATGGCGGGCGCATGCGGAAAGACGAAGCGCACGCCTGGCGCCGCGGGCAGGCCGAGCTCCGGCACCACCGGCACGAAGTCGCTGCCGTCGGCACCGAGGCCGTGCAGCCAGATGACGGTGAACGCCGGCGCGGGCGCGGTCTCGAGTTCGATGGCGGGCAGCAGTTCGTTCATGGCCTGTTCCTGGGGAGTGCCCGTGCCAGGCCACAACGCGCGGCCGGCCGGCCGCGCGAGTATCGCACAGCCGGCGATGGCCGGTATGGCGGGCGCCGGCCCGCTACGCCGCCGGGGCGCGTCCGCCCCGTCAGGCGGCCGAGGGCACGATGGGCACCGTGGTCAGGCCGGGGGCCAGGCGCGCGCCCGGCGCGGTTTCGGCGGCGGGGCGAGCGGCGGCGCGGCGCTTGTCGACCACGCCCTCGACACCGGTGGCCGCCACGTCCTCGAGGAAGGCGATGACATCGCGGTAATAGTCGACCTGCATCTGTGCTTCCAGCAGTCGTCGTTCAGCCTGGAACAGCGTCAGCCTCATGTTCTCCAGTTCCCGCGCGGCGATCTTTTCCGGGGTGGGCTGACTGAACAGGTTCGCGAACAAACGCATGGCAGTACCTCCAGGGCTGTCAACAGCGGCGATTCGATGTTCTGGCCATGTGAGCACTATAGACAAGAATGCCGGGCGCCACTGTGACACGCGGCAGCGTCGCAACTCATCCACATGGCCGGTTGCCGGATGCGCGCGGCAGGAGTAGATTGACCGGTCACCGCTGGTGTGGGCGCACCGCAGCGCGCCGGCGCCGCCCGGGCGCGGGGCCGGGCTCGGCTCCGGGAACGTGCGCCTGCCTTCCCCTCTTTTTTCTTCTTGCTTTTCCTCTTGCCTCGGCCGCAACGGCCGCGACGGCCGCGACGGCCGTCTTCGCGCCGTTCAGCGGCTTTCCCGCGCGCTATCCCGCTATCCGCGCCGCGCCGGCGTGCCGGCCGGCGGACGAGCGTCGTGCGCCGGAGGCGCGACGGCCAGGGCGCCGCTGCGCAGCGAGGCCGCGATCGGCGACCAGAAGTTGGCGGCCTCGTCGGCTTCGATGGCGGCGTTGTGTACCAGTCCGTCCAGGGCCAGCAGCCGGTGCGGGCCGGTGGCGGCGCGCGCCAGCCGTTCCGCCTGCGCGAAGG